>CAZWMD010000004.1:49602-63193 GCA_964634815.1 uncultured Pseudomonadales bacterium
CCATTGAATCAACATAGAGTCACTCCCAGAGAGGACCAGCGAAGCACAGCAAGGGTACCAGAAGAAAGGGTACCAGAAGACGGAGCATGCCCGTGTGTTCCTGCAACTGCGCCTGGCTTTCAAGCTTAGCTGTTGGCGACATCCAATTCGCGCTCGACCTGCTCAAGTCGATATCCGTGCTGATAAACGGTCTTAATACGGAAACCGTTCTCTGGAGAAATGGCAAGTCGTTTTCTCACTCGAGACACATGCACATCAACCGTTCGTGTATTTACGCCAGTCACCCGCCAAACGTCACGCAGAAGCTGTTCGCGAGACACAAGCCGACCTGCGCGTTGAAACAGATAGTGGGCGACTTCAAATTCACGGGCGGTGAGCCTGACATCTTCGTCTCCCATCGTAACCGTCTTGTTTTCCAGATTGAATTTGTACTGACCGAACTCCGCCTCTAGCTCGGCGCTGCCCAGTCGACGACTCAAAGCATTGATCCGTGCGAGAAACTCCGCTTTTGAGGCGCGCTTGATCATGTAGTCGTCTGCACCACAAGACAGCGCCTCAACAATGTCATCCTCAGCATCCCGCTGAGTGACAAACAAAATAGGCACGTGCCAATTTACCGTGCTACGAACAATTTTGAGCACCTCAACACCTGTTGTATCTGGCAGCTCCCAATCAAGAACAAGGAGATCATAGTCAGATCGATCCAGTCGGGTAAGAAACTCTTCTCCGGTGGCCGCATGCACACATTGGTTCCCTGCCTCAGCAAGCCAGGATATCAATAGATCAGCCTGGGCTTGATCATCTTCCAACAATATGACATTCATCTTTTTCTTTACCTAACCTAAACCCTGCAACCGGATCATCGTCACCTCTTTGCCTGGCTGTTTTGCCCTAGCTATTTTTACCCCAGCCTATTTTTACCCCAGCCGTTAGCCCTCAGGCTAGCTTGTTCTTACCTGGTACTGCTTTAGCTGTCGGCAATGCCGATCCACGGCGCTAAATAGCTCTTGGCTGTGTTTTATACAGCAGCCACACCTCACTAACTTAGAGTAACGCGACAACGCAGGTAAGACCCCCCAAAACGGGACGTCAAAATACCTGTTTACCTCTAATTTACAAGATTTCCCCAACCCACAAGATACGCCCCGCTTTGGCTTTCAGCAACCAGCGCAAAGAGACACCGATAGAGCGCAAAAATCCCGTAACATCAGTGACATCGACGCTCCGGCGGTCCTTCGGGGTGTAGACTTGTTTGCGGACAATTGTAGAATGCCTGACAGTTGTCTGAATCAAACTCAGTATGAGATCCAGCACAAATGGGGTAATCCCCAATCAACTAGCCAAACAGAGCTAATCACTAAAAGGTTGACCAAAACGTCGACCTGAATACTCTCCGAGGGGACAGCAATAATGACTGCATTAACCACAATTGAAGGTATCGGCCCGGCTTACGAAGAAAAACTAAAGTCTGCGGGCGTTAACAGCTGCGAGGAGCTCCTCGAAAAAGGCGCCACCGCGAAGGGTCGCAAAGAGATCGAAGAAGCATCAGGCATGGCGCATGCACTTGTACTCAGGTTCGTAAACCATGCTGATCTATGTCGCATCAAGGGCGTTGGCGGAGAGTATTCAGAACTGCTTGAGGCTGCTGGCGTAGACACAGTGCCCGAGTTAGCACAGCGTAATGCCGCCAATCTCACTGCAGCAATGGCAAAGTGCAACGAGGAGAAGAAGTTAGTACGTTCCTTGCCTTCTGAAAAATCTGTCACCAATTGGGTTGCCCAGGCCAAAGAATTGCCCAAAATCGTGACTCACTAATACCCACAATTCAGCGCAAACTGCCGATAAAGTGGAGGGCCCTCTCGAGGGCCCTTTTTTTTTGCCTACCAGTTGTATACAAGAGTTTTACACAACTTGTTTTGAATCCGCGTCTCACTCTGAGGATAGTACCGCATGACCAGCACGAACCTAATACTTGGCGCAGCCAACGACATTCTCGTTGAGCAGCTCGGCAGCATGAGCAACCGCCATGGGATCATCACTGGCGCCACCGGCACCGGCAAAACCGTCTCTCTGCAAGTACTTGCAGAGAGTTTTTCCAGGCTGGGAGTTCCAGTATTTGCCGCCGATATCAAGGGTGATCTCTCAGGGATCGCTGAAGCGGGCAAACCACACCCGAAAATCGACGAACGACTGGCAAAGATTCCACTGCCGGAATACAACCAGCGAGGCTACCCCACCCTGCTGTGGGACGTGTTTGGCGAATCGGGACACCCAATTCGTACAACGGTATCTGAGATTGGCCCCCTGCTGCTTTCGAGTCTGCTAGAGCTTAACGACACCCAAACCGGAGTGCTTTACGCGGCGTTTAAAATCGCTGACGACGACGGTTTGCTGTTACTCGATCTGAAAGACCTGCGCTCGCTGTTGAATCACATGGGCCAACACAACAAAGAACTTCGACTGGACTACGGCAATATTTCCAGCGCCTCAATCGCTGCAATTCAGCGCCGGCTGCTGGTGCTAGAGGAACAGGGCGCTGAAGCCTTTCTCGGTGAACCCTCGATAGCACTGACTGACCTTATGCAGAAGGATTTCAGCGGCAACGGCGTAATCAACGTACTCGATGCGACACGCCTCACCCAGGAGTCTCCCAGGGTTTATGCCACCTTCCTGTTGTGGCTACTTTCCGAGGTGTTCGAAGAACTGCCTGAGGCAGGTGATTCTGATTTGCCCAAATTTGTGATGTTTTTCGATGAGGCTCACCTGCTGTTCAATCGCGCTCCAGAGCCCTTGCTCGACAAAATCGAGCAGGTGGCTCGATTAATTCGCTCAAAAGGTGTTGGCATCTTTTTTATCACCCAGAGCCCTCTTGATCTTCCCGAAAACGTACTGGGCCAGATGGGCATGAAAATCCAGCACGCCCTGCGTGCCTATACCCCTAAAGATCGCAAAGTGATCCGGGCCGTTGCTGAGAGTTTTCGCCCCAACAAAAATTTCAACACCGAGGACGTGATCACCGATTTGGGAACCGGTGAAGCTCTGATTTCCGTACTCAACCTGAAGGGCGCCCCACAACCGGTAGAGCGAACGCTGATACGCCCACCGGAATCACGCATTGGTCCACTGAATAAGTCTGAACGCAAAGCAAAGATCGCCAGCTCTCCCATGTCGGGAAAGTACGACACCGTTGTCGATCGCGAATCCGCCTACGAGCTGTTACGCGCGCGCGCAGATCAGCTTGCAGACACCCAAAAGGAGCAAAAAATGAGGTCCAAACTGGCCGACGCATCACCAAAGGCCAAGTCCACAAAACGTCGCAGCAATCGGCAAACACCAGGTGAGGCCATGCTAAAGAGCACGCTGAGATCTGTAGGTTCATCACTGGGTCGTGCGCTGGTCCGTGGGTTGCTGGGTTCCTTTCGCCGTTGAGTTGTGGCGCCGCCATATTCAACTTAATTCCATCCTGACCAGGGCTCTAACTCGCCCTTAGCTAGAACAGAAGTAAACCAAATAGGAAATGTTGATGATCAATTCACATCCAAACCAAAAACGACCGCGAGTCACTTGTTGGTCCAGCCTTGCACCCAAACTTTTAGGAGGAGCAACACTCGCTCTCGCGACACTCAGCCTAAGCACCAATGCTCTGGCTGATGTAATCCAGCTCAACAACGGTGACCGTATCACCGGCACCGTGGGCAACATCACCAGCGGTCAGATTACCGTTGCTACAGCCTATGCTGGCGACCTGGTGATCGGCATGGCAGACGTTGCCGATATTCAAACAGACGGCACTTACGACGTCACATTGGCTTCTGGCGACACCGTCTCAGCCCAGCTGGTAGCCGATGGCCTGCTGGTGAATGGCAGCGTCCAGCAAGCAGATATCGCTGACATTTCTCTGCTTGCCCCGCCACCAAACAATGATCCGGTATGGACGTCTCGTATCGATGCGCTGGCGAGCCGGTCCAACGGCAACGCCGACACCCAGGTACTGAGTCTGATTGCAGATTCTCAATACACCCATGGAATAGATGGCAAGAACGAACACCGGGTGACCGCCTATTGGGGCGATGAAGAGGCTGATGGTGAAACCACCAAAGAGCAAATCGAGGTCGATTACACCTATCGCCGCTATCTGCGCAACGACTGGTACACCGGAGCTAACCTGGAATTCTTTCGCGACAGCCTAAAGGATGTGGACAGCCGCTGGACGGTGGGTGCCCACCTCGGAAAACTCTTTTGGGACAACGCCCTGGGGCGTTTCTCCGCCGAGATTGGTATCAGTCAGGTGTTTGAAGATCTGGCGGGCGACAGCGAAAGCAACCCTGCCGTTCGCTTTGCGATGGGTTACAACCGCTTCCTCACGCCAACCACAGAGTTCTATCACAACAACGAATTCTTGACGATTCTGGGTGGTGGCCGAGGCGAGATCTTTGATTCGTCGACCGGCTTGCGATTCAGCCTGTCGGATGCACTGTCAGTAACAGTGCGCGCTGATCTGCGGCACGAAACCGAGCCACCAGAAGGGGCTCATCGCTCTGACATCACCTACGCCTTTGGCGTAGGTTATCTCTTCTAGACGGGTCTGAGGTCCAACAGGTCTCAGGTAAATGGGCGACCTTAGTCGTCGCCCATAACTCCAAAGATATGGAGCAGAGACATCAGCAGATTGTAGATAGTAACGAACAGTGCGGTGGTGGCCAGGATGTAGTTGGTCTCACCGCCGTGCACAATCTCGCTGGTCTGGTAAAGGATCAGCGCACTCATGAGCAGCACAACAAAGCCTGAGACTGCAAGGCTGACCGGCGCGGGCAATGAAACCCCAAACAGAATCATGCCGACGTACAGCAGGCACATGCCAAGTAAAAGCATGCAGCCAACCATCACAAAGCCCCGCAGAAAGCTCATGTCCGCCTTGGTAGTGACCACATAGGCAGACAGCCCAAGGAACACAAAGGCGGTCAGGCCAAAGGCCTGAGTGACCACCGCAGATCCATTTGGCAACCCTAGATGTATACCAACTGCCGATCCAACTTGAACACCCAGGAAACCGGTGAACAGGAAGATCGACAGCAGCCCCCAGGCGCTATTCGCAGTTGCGCTAATTAGGAACGATAACCCCATAAAAATTGCAAAGAATGGAATAAATCCCATGAACTTCAGCTCGAGCGCCATCGCCACGCCACCGGTGAGGGATGCAAACGCAAGCGTTGCTGCCAGCAGCATGTAGGTATTTTTCAGTACCTTATTTGCGGCAAGATCAGTGCCCGCCTGGACGCCAACACCGCGGTTATGGGTAGTCAGGTCACTGTCCGCGGGGACAGCCACCGGTCGATTTAAGTGTTCGTTTGCCATTGTGCTTCAGTACCTTTCAGCAAATTGTCGTAGCTCTCCCTTATATAGTGGCCCATTCCCCAAGTTGCAAGTGTGAGTCTGTGAGCACAACCGACAATCTTCCTCTTTTATTCATGATTATCAGCCACTTAGACGCACCATAAATATCTCTTGCCCCCACCCCTGTAGGCGGCTTTACTTCCCTCGTGGCGGTACCCCATGGGTGCCAGACTACGTCTAACAATAATTCTGGGAGAGACTCCATGCTTGGATACACCACCATTGGCGCTAAAGACCTCGACAAGGCCTGTGCGTTTTACGACGCCCTGCTCGGCGAAATTGGCGCAACACAAATTATGGGGATGGACCGAATCAAGTTTTATGGCACGGCACCCGATGCCGCGATGCTGGCGATTTGCACGCCTTACGACGAAGGGGAGCAACACTGCGGAAACGGCAATATGGTTGCTATACCAGCCGACCGCCCAACAGTAGACAAGCTTTATGCCAAGGCCATCTCGCTCGGCGCTACGGATGAAGGGGAGCCCGGAGAGCGTATGCCAGTATTTTATGGCGCTTACGTGCGAGACCCCGATGGCAACAAGCTGTGCTTTTATGAAATGAAAATGGGCTAGCCGCCCAGCTCACAGCTGAGCATCTGGGAGGCCTGCGTCGCTGGGCTCCCAGGTGTTATCTCCTCTACCAATGCTCAGTTAATGCTGCGCTAAAAATTCTCTCACCTGTCTCATCGCGTCGGAGCGTACCGCCGGTTCTTTCCAGGACTCGATATAGAGCACATCTGCAGCAAGCTCACGAATTCTCAGTGAGGTTTCCTTTGGGTGATACAGGTCATTGCCTTCAAGTACACACAGCGGGGTTTCAAGCTGTGCAACAAACTCGTCATCCACATTAAACAGAAAGTTGTCGCCGTCATACATGTTGCTGCGAAAGCTCTGCCAGTCGTTTGCGTCAGCCGTGCTGCCCTCTTGCAGTTCTTCAGCCCAGCCGTCGAACATCGCGTAAAACGCATCACGATTCTTATCGTCAGCCATTAACCCAATCGATTGAAACAGCACCGCAGAACGAACCCGCTGGGGAACCGCCTCTATTAACCCCATGGCGTAAGGGCCGCCGATGCACATACCCATCACGTGAAACTGATCGACACCCAGATGGTCAAGTACAGCCAATTGATCAGACGCATAGGTCTGCCACGAATCATGCGCGGTAACGGGAGCTGATGATTTGCCAGCGTTACGCTGGTCCATCGCAATCACCCTGTGAGAATCAGCCAGTTCGGTGATTGGGTTCCAGTCAGCGCGATGCCAAAAGTCGATTGCCGATTTCATCCCGCCGGGTGCCAGTAAAAAAACCACAGGGCCAGAACCCACGTCTTCGTAATACAAATGGGCGTTGCCAGTATCCAGAAAAGGCATATCTCTAGTCTCCTAACAGGTTTTCAATTCGATCAAACGCACGAGCCAGGTCTTCTTGCGGCACGGTAAGGCTTAAGCGCACGTAGTCGTTGGCACTCGCGCCAAAGCCGCTTCCGGGAATGGTGGAGATACCGGCGTCATCCAGTAGTAACTGGGCAAAGGCATCTCCGGAGTTTGCCACTGCTGAGCCATTGAGCATGACAAACATCCCTGCTGGCGGCACAAAACAGTCGAGCTTTTTGATTTTCTTAACTCGACCCACAACATAATCTCGCCGTTTCAGATAGGAGCGTCGCATCAGCTCCACCTCTTCGGCATCATTCGCCAAAGCAAAGGCGGCACCGTCCTGAACAAACTGGCAAACGCCAAAGAACGCCGCTCCAGACATGTTGATTAACGCTTCGGTCATTGGCGGATCAGCAACAGTCCAACCAATGCGCCACCCTGTCATGGCATGAGACTTGGACAAACCATCAATCACCACAACATTTGACAGATCTTCAGTGCACTTAAGCATGGAGACATGTGGTGCATCAAAGGTGATCAGCGAATACACCTCATCGCAAATCAACCACAGGTTGCGCTTGCGACATTCCCGCGCCAGCCTGCCCAGGGTGTCAGGACCAATCAGGTTGCCACAGGGATTACCCGGGGTATTAACAAGCACCGCACGAGTGTTGGGCTGGACCTGGGCCAGCAGCATGTCCACATCAAGTTCAAAGTTCGGCGCACTAAGTGGCACGCTTTGAATCTGCGCACCAATGGCATCAAACACCCCCTGATAACCGATATACATAGGCTCCGGTACCAGCACTCCGTCACCGGCATCCAGTACACAGGAAAACACTCCATAGAGCGCAGCCGTGGCGCCAGGGAACACCACAATCTGGTCCCGCTCAAACTGCCGACCCGTACTTTTTGTTTCCACATCAGCAATGGCGTCGCGCAAACCCTCTTCACCCGCCGCTGGCGAATAATGCGTGCGCCCTGCTCGCATCTGCGCAACCACATGCTCGGCAATGTATTCGGGCGTGTCAAAATCGGGGTCGCCAACACTCAAAACTATGATGTCTTCACCGTTCTGCAACCGTGCTTGCGCATCGTAATGCACTTTCCAGACGTCCCCTCCCGGCTGCGCGAGCCGCCTGGTCATGCGCGAGAAACCAGGTTTGTTAGATGGGCTTACGTCAGTCATACCATTGACCACTCGGCTGTGTGATGAGTTTTTCTTGCTGAACCAAAATAATCGACGGGCCGTCGAGCCCCGCATGTTCTCGCAAGGTGACTTCGAGATCCCCGAAGGTGTCTGGCGCACTAAATGCGACGCGATAGGCTTTTGCGATGAGCTCAAAATCTGGCGCCGATATCAACGTAGACTCTGTTGAGACTGATCGTCCTCGCAGACTGTTCTCAATCTCCTCGTAACCGCGATTTGTCCAGATGAGCAGCGTGACTGGCAACCTGTGATCTACAGCGGTCGCAAGTTCAGTAAGACTGAACTGCGCCCCACCATCACCTATCAGAGCAAGCACCGGTTCATCGAGCGCGGTGGCCGCACCAAAGGCAGCGGGAATGGCGTACCCCAGGGTCCCAAAGCCGGTGACCGAATGAAAATAGCGGCGCGGTCGATTGGGCTCGTACTGCCAGGTTGCGTAATAGGTAGGGCGAGTCGAATCACCAACCACACAGGTATCTCCCAGCGCGCGCGTAATGGTGGCAAAAAATTCGGCCATCTGCGGATGCCAATGCGCCTCATTAAGTGCGGCAGCACGCAAGGCCTGGGCCCGACGCGCACCTGTAGATGTCAGCATCGAGCGTGCAGCACGAGCGCCGATGGCTTCATCCAATCCCAATTCCTGTGCAAAACCCCTGGCCGCCGCACGCGCGCTCAGGCACAAGGTCAGATTTGCCTGCTGATTACGCTGCAACTGCTGCGCATCAATATCGATGCGCAAGAGTTGGCCGTCAAAACAAGTCTCACCATCCATAAGCAGGTCGTAGTCAGTCTCGCCAAACTCTGTACCAACAGCCAACACTACATCTGCTGCACGCATCGCAGCCCTGGTACAACCAAGCGATGGACTACCCCCAACTGCCAGAGGGTGGTCGGACGGTAACAGGCCTTTGGCATTGGAAGTGGTTACAACAGGTAATTGCAAGACCTCAGCGATACCCCGCCAGGCTTTGGCTGCGCTTACTGCACCACCGCCACAAACCAACAAGGGTTCTTTGGCTTCGCGCAATAACTCAACCATTGTTGCAATGGTTTGTTGCTCGCCTGGCTCTTGCTGAGTTTGTCGATTTGCCCTGCGTTTATGCCTTGCCCGCGCATCGGCAACTCCCTGACTTAGCTCCTGCGTTGCAAACCTTTGCTCCATGACGTCCATGGGAATTTGAATGTGCACAGGACCTGGACGCTGACATTCAAACAATTCAAACGCCGTCGCAACGTGGTCGAGCAACATGGCTGGCGTTTCTACATGCAAACTCAGGCGGCAGAACGAACTGGCCGCAGCCTGTTGATTTGGTAACTCATGCAGTTGCCCAAGGCCCTTACCAAGGGCCTGTGTGCTGGCCACTGCCGAAACAATCAATAGCGGGATTGAATCGGCCAACGCCTGTCCTATCGCCGTAGCAGCATTAAGCAAACCCGGCCCGCTGATCAGAAAGCACACTCCAACACCGCCACTCGCACGTGCATAGCCATCGGCCATAAAACCGGCACCCTGCTCATGTCGAGTGGTGATATGCGAGATAGTCGATCTCGAAAGCCCACGGTAAAGCTCAAGCGTATGATTCCCCGGAATGCCAAACACATGGCTCACGCCGTACGCCTCAAGCAGTTCTGGCAACGCCTCACCGCAGCGCAACCCCTCAGTCTCAGTCATACAGTCTCTCTCATTTTAAATGGCGCCTTAGATGGCGCCTGCTTCGCGCCAATCAGCGATTTGGCTCGAGCTGAAATCCAGTTCGCGGAGTATCGAATCGGTATCACCCCCAAGGTCCGGAGCTGGTCCCTGAACAACCGGCTGATCGGTACTGGTGGTATGCGCTGCAGACACAACGCGTGCCAGTGTGCCATCTCCCAGATCCGTTTCAGCAAACACAGGTCTGGTCGCGAGCTGTGCATCCTCCGCGACCGCCGCAAAATCACGAATGCTCGCCACAGGCACGCCCGCCGCTTCAAAAGTATCAAGCCAGTGTTGCGTCGTGTGGTTCTGAAATATTGGATTCATAAGATCATTAAGCGCCTGGGTCTGTTCTATGCGCACCGACGCCTGCGCGAACTCAGGATAACGCTCTTGAAGTCCCAACACTTCAAACAACGCCTCAACCTGCGCCTCCTTTATGGCTACTACCTGAACAAAGCCGTCTGCGGTTGCAAACACATTTGCGGTAGGTGCTTTTGTCGGAGAGCGATTACCGAGCAACTCAGGTTGCACCCCGTTAACCATGTAGGCGCTCATCTGTGGCGCCTGAAGCACCATAGCCGTATCCATCATGGCAACGTCTACCGCCTGTCCTTCGCCGGTCGCCAGGCGTCGATACAGAGCCGCTGAGACTGCAAATGCCGTATTCAGCGCTGTGGCCATATCTACCGGCATATAGCCTGTACGGGTTGGTCCGGTTTGCGGGTGCCCATTGATCGCCATCATGCCGGACGACGCCTGAATAGCGCCGTCAAAGGCAGGCAGATGCGAGCTGGGACCACTCTGACCAAATCCGGATACTGAGGCATAAATAATGTCTTCCCGGAGAGCCCGCACAGCCTCATAGCCATACCCCAGACGCTGCATGACGCCAGGCCGAAACCCTTGAATAAATACATCCGCCGTGGGGATCAGCCGTTGCAGTATTGGCGCTGCCGCGACACCCTTCATATCAAGCGTCAGACTCTTCTTGCCAATGTTACAGGTATAGAAGGACGGCGAACCCTTCTTGCCCGCCATCAGGTTACGCGTCATATCACCCATGCCTGGCGGTTCCACCTTAATGACCTCCGCGCCGTGTTGTGCCAACTGCTGGGTTGCAAAAGGGCCAGCAAGCACCTGAGTGAAATCGACGACACGAATGCCTGCAAAAGGCTGAGCCATGGTCTGTTTCCCGCGTTAACAAGGGATTACCATAAACGCTGAGCGCTCTAGTTCAAAAGGGGATTGTGGAAATGCTTGGCAAAAGAACTTTAGTGGCGGCAACAATCGCGACTACTCTGGTCCTGTTGGGGTGCAAGTCGCAGCCGGGGGCACCCGTGGTCGACGCCTCTCCCGGAGTTGCGCCCACTGATCAAGCCATTCCACCAGCACTCCAGGCAATGATTAAGGAATGGAATGATCCGGAGATCCAATCGGTCGCGCCATTTCAGATCTTCGACAATCTCTACTACGTTGGCATCGACTGGGTGGCAGCCTATGTATTGAAGACCTCTTCAGGACTGGTACTTATTGATAGCCTCTACGGACCCTGGGTTACGCCCATGCTCGACAACATGCGCTCTCTCGGGCTTGATCCCGAAGATATCCGCTACGTGCTGGTTACCCATGGTCACTTCGATCACGCAGGTGGGGCCGCTGAGATTCACCGCCGTTACGGGGCAACCGTTGTGATGACCAAGGAAGACTGGGCTCTGGCGCGCGAGCCTGCCAGCATTCCCGCCTTTGCCATGGATGTACCGGCCACGGGCCAGGTTGCAGAGGACGGCGACATTATTGAGCTTGGAGACACAAGGATCGAATTGTTCAAAACGCCGGGTCATACCGAAGGTGTCCTGTCGATGCGCTATCCCGTGCGCGATGGCAACAACACCTATACTGCCGTGACCCTCGGCGGTGTGGGGCTGAATTTCAGCGGCGTCGAGCGCACCCAAAGCTATCTCGCAAGTTACAGCCGACTGCAAAACTCCATCGCTGCTGACGCCAGCGTAAGCCTGCCAAATCACGCCCGGATGGGCCGGGTGTTTGAGCGTGCTGAACTACTGAAAGACCGTCGCCCAGGCGAGGCTCATCCTTTTGTGGACAAAAACGGGTTTGCAGCAGACCTGCAACGATTCATCCTTGGGGCCGAAGAAAAACTGGTCGCTGAAAAGAACGGAACCGCAAAAGATCCATTGGCAGAATTATCAAAAAGTCTTTAGCGGATACCCGGCTTGGGCACGAGCAGAATCATAACCGCTGACGCAAGATTCAATCCCGCCACCACCGTAATTGCTCCATCGTAGTTGCCCACCACATCGTAGTAGTAGCTGGAAAGTAGCGGCGCAGAAGCCCCCATGATCATAGACACCGGCATTGCCACGCCACGGATCGAGCCCAGATACCGCCGGCCAAAGTAGCCCGCCCAAATGACCTCTTGCAAGGGGATCATGCCGCCCCACCCCATGCCCAGGCCAATGTATCCGGCATACAACCAGCCAAGGCTACCCTGACTTTGGCCAAACACGATTACTAAAATAGCTACACCCGTAATGGCGGCAGACAGGGAGGCAAGCCGACGCGGCGCATCCATTCGGTCGATAAAGTAACCCCATACAGGTTTAGTCAGCATTGCTGGAACCGACGCAACAGTAATCATCAACGCTGCGGTCACCCGTGGTATGCCCGCATCGGTTACGTATGGAATGGTTTGTAACAGCATCACACCAATGCCCATAGTGAAGAGACCAAAAGCAAACACAAGCCCATAGAAAGAGATCGTCCGCAGCGCTTGCGCACGGGTCATAGAATTCGAGAAGTCATCCGCTGCACGCTGAGCGAGACCACTTTCTACCTGGGCATCCGTCTTACCATCGGGATGCAGACCGTGGTCTTCCGGAGCCCGGCGCATAATCAATACCACCGGCACCATCACTGCGAGTGAGAACAATGACAGCCATTTCCAGGCATCGCGCCAGCCAACAACGTCTATGCCCCAGGTTATGCCTGGTGTGATGAGCACACCGGCAAAAGACACCCCCATCGCAGCCCAGGCGACCGCGCTTCCTCGCAGCTCTACAAACCACTTGGCCAGGGTGACATTAACTACCAGGTTGCCCAGAAGTGCCGCCCCAGTGGTGAGCGCCAGGCCATTAATAAACCACCAGCCGTAAACCGTCTCGACAAAGGCGTGGGCATAAATCGAGACACCAAGCAGGCAGGTACCTACCACCATAAATCGACGCGGGCCAAGACGATCTACATAGGCACCAACAAAAAAACCAACCACCGCCATAACCACATGCCCAATCGTGCGAGGCACGGTGAAGTCATAGCGCGACCACCCAAGCTCCTCGAGCATGGGCGCCATGAAGGCGCTCAGCACATAGTTTTGCGTGCCTACTGCGATGAATTGGGCAACAAAAGCCGCCCCAATCAGGTAGTAGCCGTAATAGATTTTTTTCAGGAAAATTCCCGCTCATCCCACCAGGGGAAGTAAGGAGGCATATCTGCGCTGACCTTATCGGGGAACACGGCTGGACGTTTCTCCAGAAACGACTCAACACCTTCCTTGCTGTCTGGCGACTTGCCGCGATGGTAAATACCTCGCGAATCTATCTTGTGCGCTTCCATAGGGTGATCCGCGTTGAGCATGCGCCACATCATGTGTCGAATGAGCGTGACAGATACCGATGACGTGTTTTCTACAATCTCACGGGCAATCTCACGGGCGCGAGGCAACAATTCTTCGGGAGCCAGGGGTTTTCGAATCAGACCGCCCTCATACGCCTCCTGTGCATTAAACACCTTGCCGCTGTAACACCACTCAAGTGCCTGGCTGATCCCCACCACGCGCGGCAGAAAGTAGCTGGAGCAGGCTTCCGGCACGATGCCACGACGCGCAAAAACAAA
>CAZWMD010000004.1:63293-67334 GCA_964634815.1 uncultured Pseudomonadales bacterium
AAGGTAATCGTAAGAACGTTATCTTCTACCTCGTAAATAATAGTCTCGTAAGCCACAACCACTCTCCCTCGTTAATCAAAGTTCTCTCGTCTCCGGTTATGGTGCCTGACTCAGACCGGGAATTCAGCGCTCGAACCTGTTGGCCTGCCTGATCTGGCATAGAATGCACGCCTAAAAAGGATTGGATTCTGACAATGGCCGACAAGCACGCACCCAACGCCACCCACACCGGTATGAGGGTCGGAGTATCCCTGCCGGTTCGCGAGCTGCAAAACGATCTGGGGGCTATTCGAGCCTTTGCCCAGGCGGCAGAAGCCCTGGGGCTCAGCCATCTGCGTGTCCCTGACCAGGTAATCAGGCCCGGCAACAAGCACCTGCATGAGTCGCTGACACTGCTCGCCTGGCTCGCTGGTTGCACAAGTACCATCGAATTGGTGCCGTCCGTCGTTGTTCTGCCTGTTCGCCAGACCGCCCTGGTTGCAAAACAGGCCGCAGAGATCGACGTACTTTCCGGCGGACGTTTGCGGCTCGGCATCGGCGTCGGAGGTAACGCCGAAGAGTACGCCGCGATGGGCATCGACTTTCACACTCGAGGCGCTCGTTGCAGCGAGCAAATTCAATTGCTGCGAAGGTTGTGGCGCGAACCCACTGTCAGCTTCAAAGGTCGCTTTCACACCCTTACAGAAACGGGTCTTAATCCTCTACCGGTGAATCGACACATCGACCTGTGGATCGGTGCCAGCAGTGATCCTGGGGCTGCGGTAATCAAACGCATCGGAGAGCTCGCCAACGGCTGGTTTGTGCTCGCCACACCAGACACCTACCCTGATCTCAGGGCACGCATTGACGCGGTGGCCCGTAATGCAGGCCGAGACCCGCAATCGCTGGGTACCGAGGCAGGTGTTGCTGTGGTGGGAGAACGCCGGGCCGAGTGGCGGGACCGGATCAGGCACTGGCGCCAATCTGGCTTGTCGCACCTGTGCTTGCGAACTCTCAGCGGCGGTCTGATCGGAGGAGATGCCCACATTCAGCGCCTTGGTGAAGTATCAGCGGAAGCCCTGGAAATAGCAGCGTGAGCAACCAAATTGCGCATAACACCCAGATCCTGACCGTTTGAGCTACGCATTGTGCTCATATTGCTGCATACCCCACGGAATCCTTGCGTAAAAAGACATTGAATACATGCCTGTATCTCAGGGGATGTGACTGCAGCGTTTGCGCACTGCAGTTGCGCCACAGAGCACTTACATTCAAACGACCAATTAATGTACGGAAATTGAATACAAGGCGGTAGACTTCGCGCCTCAAAATTCCCTCCGTACCAATCAGCCGAAGGACGACAATTAATGGGCGCTTTTAAAGAACCACATGGCGGTGAGCTCAAAGATCTCTATCTCAATGAATCTGCAGCGGAAGCAGAACAAAAACGCGCCGGTGATTATCCCACCTGGGATTTGACCGCCCGACAGCTTTGCGACCTCGACCTGCTCAACTGTGGTGCGTTTTCACCACTTGAGGGTTTCAACACCAAAGCTGAGTTTGAATCTATCTGTAAGGACATGCGCCTACCTTCTGGGGTTCTCTGGCCCATGCCAATCACTCTGGACGTCTCCGAAGAGTTTGCTGATGGCCTGGAAACCGGTGGCCGCATAGCACTTCGCGATCCCGAGGGTGTTCTGCTGGCGACCATGGACGTCGAAGACATTTATCGCCCAGACAAGGAAATGGAAGCCCAGTCCGTTTACGGCACCACGGACGACACTCATCCAGCGGTTGCCTATCTTAACGACACGGCGGGTGCCGTTTATGTCGGCGGCAAGGTTCACGGCATCGAGCCGCAAACCCACTACGATTTCAAGATGCTGCGCGATACCCCGGCTGAGGCCAGAGGACGCTTCCGAAAGCTGGGCTGGCGCAAAATTGTAGCGTTCCAAACGCGCAATCCACTTCATCGCGCGCACCAGGAACTTACCTTTCGTGCCGCCAAAGAAGTACAGGCAAACCTGTTGATTCAACCCGTTGTTGGTTTAACCAAGCCTGGCGATATCAATCACTTCACCCGCGTACGTTGCTACGAGCATGTACTGGAAGAATATCCTGAACAGACAACGTCGCTCAGCCTGCTGAATCTTGCGATGCGCATGGCAGGTCCACGCGAAGCCATTTGGCACGCCATTATTCGCAAAAACTATGGGTGCACTCACTTCATCGTTGGTCGCGATCACGCGGGCCCCGGTGATGATAAGGACGGCAACCCATTCTATGGTCCTTATGATGCACAGGAGCTCTTTACCAAGCACGAAGAAGAACTCGACATCGCCATGGTGCCGTTCAAGATGATGGTTTATGTTGAGAACAAAGCTCAATATGTTCCCGCTGACGAGACGGAGAAAGACGACAAGGTACTGAACATCTCAGGCACCGAGTTCCGTCGCCGCCTGCGAGAAGGACTGGATATTCCAGAGTGGTTTTCTTACCCGAAGGTTGTCCAGGAACTGCGCAAGGCCCATCCGCCTAAACACAAGCAAGGCTTCACAGTGTTCTTCACAGGCCTCTCAGGTTCTGGGAAATCAACTATCGCCAACGCTCTGATGGTGAAACTGCTTGAAAATGGCAGTCGGCCTGTCACGCTGCTTGACGGCGATGTGGTCCGCAAGAACCTCTCAAGCGAGTTGAACTTCAGCAAGGAACACAGAGATCTGAATATTCAGCGCATCGGCTATGTTGCCAGCGAAATCACCAAGAACGGTGGCATCGCGATCTGTGCACCAATTGCGCCCTACACAGCTACGCGTCGCTACGTGCGCAATCTCATCGAGCCGCTTGGTGGCTTCCTTGAGATCCACGTGGCCACTAGCCTGGAAGAGTGTGAGCGCCGAGACCGCAAAGGGCTCTACAAACTCGCGCGCGAAGGCAAGATCAAGGAATTCACAGGCATCTCAGATCCCTATGAGGTCCCTGAAAACGCCGAACTGGTTATTCAGACCGAAGAGCTTAGCCCCGATCTGGCAGCACATCGCGTTGTGCTGGCGCTAGAGAGCAAAGGTTACATCACCTAGTGGTTTAGCAACGCTTGCCTTAGCACCCAACAGAAAACGGCCGCACGGATTACTCCAGCGGCCGTTTTTTTATGCGATTTTCATGTCCGGGACACACGCGATTCACACATCACAACCTAGCCTTTACGGCCGATACCCGGAATCGAGTGAATCCTGCCGTGCCAAAGAACAATTGCCCAGAACCATCACCACCATCACCACCGCGCTACATTCCGGGATTCCTGCCCCTCGCGCTCGTATTCGCACTGCTGTTTACGGCCTTTGAAATCAGTGCAAACACATCCGCAGCGAAGTCCGAGACGACGAAGAAGCTTGAATTCGATGTCTATCTCGAAAATCGTCCTATAGGCAGCCACGAGTTTGTGTTCTCCGACGATGGTGAGAAAACTGAGGTCTCGATCAACGCGAGCTTCAAAGTAAAAGTTCTGTTCGTTACCGCGTTTAACTATCAACACACAAATACCGAGATGTGGCTCGGAAACTGCCTGCACAGCATTAATGCAACGACGGTGGTCAACGGCGATACCTATGAGGTATCCGGAAAACAGGCCGACACATCATTCAGGGTGATCGAGGCCACCAATGACAAGCCGCCCGCAACAAAAACTCTGAAAGCTCTTCCGAGGGAGGCCCGAACAGCCTGCACCCGATCTTTTGCTTACTGGGACAGATCACTGCTACCGTCCTCAGGCCTGCCAACGGACCTGCTCAACGCCCAGACCGGCGAACTGGTTCCGGCCACCTTAACGCCACTGGCAAAAGGAATGCTCGCTATTGGTGAACAACAACTGCCGGTAAACCGCTACCTGTTACAGGGCAAAGATCTGCAAGTGACGCTTGCTTACAATCAGGGTGTTGATGGTAACGAGGAGTGGGTTGGTTTGAGCAGCAAGGTTCGAGGCGGGCGAACCCTTACCTACATTCGCACGCCCGGGTCTCTCAACAATCCCTGACTCCTGGTTCGATCTACTAATCCGATCTA
>CAZWMD010000004.1:67434-75990 GCA_964634815.1 uncultured Pseudomonadales bacterium
CGATCTACTAATCCGATCTATTAATTCAGTCTACTAATTCAATCCGCGCCCTTGCGTCAGAATGTCATCTTGAAACACCAGGGTACGATGCACAAACCGGCTACTCCAATAAACCCAACGATCATTGTCGAGTGACGGTGTCTTGTGCCGTGGCGGATAACCGCGGGTCATTAAGATCTGCTCGCGGGTCATACCGAGTCGCATCGTCCCCTGAGTGATCGCCCGGGACAACTCTTTACCCAAACGATCAACAGGAACTTTGCGATCAGCCAGCATTTCCACCGCGATCTCTTCTAAAGATCGCAAACTGAACTTCTCTGCGAGCGCCACAGTTATCCCTTCACCTGACTCAAGCACCAAAGACATCTTTTTGGGACCAATCGATTCCAGTGTCACAAGGCTGTTTATTGGTAACAGGGTGCCCCGGGCGTAGTTGGTGGTCACGTGTTTGCCTCGTTCATACCAAATATTGAAGCGGGTAAAATATTGCTGACCAATAACCGGCTCAATGGCTGGCGGCTGCACCTTACGTCGATTTGTTTTCAGGCTAATCACTGCAGCCGCAGGTGCAGCCGCTGCTGATCCAGCGCTTGCAGCGCCAGAACCACGCTTGATCATGGTTTGAACCACAGAGTCTGGCACACCAGCTTTGGCTAACGCAGCCAAGCCTGCCGTTGAAGTATCAAACTTTGTGTTGGCCGCCGATCGAATGCTCAGACTGATGGTATCGCTTGCAAGCCCAGCCTGGACAAGCTGAATCACATCCTTGTTTGTCAGAGTTTCCGCCTGAGCTGAGGGTGCCAAGAGAGACAGACTAACCGCAAGCGAAAAAAACAGCATACTGAGAGTGCTGCGCACAGACCTGCGAATCTTGAAACAGTACATAAAGCTAACTCCTTGGAATCGAAAAGTATCTAAGACAAACCACTTGCGCTACCGGGCAAACGCCTCTATCAACCGCCGCTGAAAAACCAGCCCATCGAAAAACTCGGCAACACCTATACGCTCATCCCGTCCATGAGCTCGTACATCATCTATATCACTGAATACACCAGATACGCCATAGACAGGAATTCCTGCGTTGCGGAAAAACAGACCATCCGTTGCGCCGGTACTCATTATCGGCACCACCGGAGTCCCTGGCCAAATCTCTTCAGTAATCTGCATTATTGGCGCCATCACGTCTTCACTCAGCGGCGACGCCGGGCTCGGCGTTGGTGGCCTCAAAGCAGTGATCGACACCTCAGGGTCAGACACCAGTTGGGCAAGCTGGGACTGTACGTCGGCTGGCGGTACACCGGGCAGGATTCGGCAGTTAACTGTTGCGCTAGCGCGTTGCGGCAACGCATTTTCTGCATGTCCTGCGTCGAGTTGAGTAGCAACACAGGTGGTGCGGAGTCTGGAATTGATAGCAGGTTGCTCTGCAAATCGAGCTGCGGCTTTCTCATCAGCTGGATTCTTCAGCAAACGTTGCATCGCCTTCTCATCACGTCCTGACATGGTCTGGCGCAGGGCTGAGAAATAAGCCCGGGTGACCTCGTTCAACTGAACAGGAAATTGGTATTGCTCAATGGCACCAAGGGCACGAACCAGCGAGTAAATCGCATTGTCGCTTCGAGGCAGTGAGCTATGTCCGCCTCTGTTAGTTACCTCGAGAGTGTAGGATTGATAGACTTTTTCGGCCGCCTGCACGGAGTTGCCCACTGGTTTCCCGGCACGCAAGCTTCCCCCGCCACCTTCGTTGATCACAAAGGCAGCGTCAACCAGCTCGCGATGGTGTTCCAGCAAATAGACCACGCCATTTTCTTCCCCGCCTTCTTCGTCAGCTGTCAAGGCGATGATAATATCCCGGTTAGGAACAAACCCTGATTCCTTCAGCGTTATGAAGTTTGCAACCGCAATGGCCGCTTCATCCTTATCGTCTATTGTGCCGCGACCATAGTAATAGCCATCTTGTTCAATAAACTCGAACGGCGGCAGATTCCAGTCTTCCGGGTTCGCCTCCACAACATCAATATGAGCTAAAAACAGAATTGGTTTTTGTGTTGGCGCCGGGCTTCGATACCTCGCCACCAAATTGCCCTTACGTGGCGCATTAGTAATAACCTGCACATCTTCTTTTGGGAACCCTGCATCCAGCAGGTGCTTCGCCATACGTTGCGCCGCCAAACTGGTATCTCCAGTTGAATGCGTTGTGTCCGTCTCAACCAACTCCTTAAAGATGGCTTTCGCACGACGCTGCTCTGCACTTAAGGGCTGGCCAGGGTTTGCCTGCGCTCGGGCTTCAGCTGAAGCCTCGCCATGAATCGCCAGGAACAAGAAAGCACAGGCAACGCTACCAATCAGCAACAGATGTTTGATGGTTGTGTTACTCATCGGGCGGCCAACGTCTTCTCTTATCATTTCTTGTTCTGCCTTCAGCTTCTGTTCTGCCCTCAGCGCGCGCGACCTGCCCGCCAGGCTTCAATCAGTTGGTCATAGGGTACCGTTTTCCCGGGTGGTTTTTCATTGGCAAGCTTAGGTTTGGGGGAGCCGGGCCTTGCCAGCCAAACGTCCGCTGATTCTTCCGGATTCAAGCGCGGTCCGCAGTCACCCTGAATGCCATGGCGCTCAAGTCGCTGCATGACCCGATCTTGTTGTCGTGCCAGATCATCGAGGGCCTGTTGTGCTGTTTTTTCGCCACTCACTGCGTTTGCCACATTTTCCCACCAAAGCTGAGCAAGCTTTGGGTAGTCCGGCACGTTCGTACCCGTGGGTGTCCAGGCAATACGTGCAGGGCTGCGATAGAACTCAACCAGCCCGCCCAGTCGGGGGGCGGCCTCAGTCATCGCCTGAGATTGCAAATCAGAATCTCTAATGGGAGTAAGCCCATGTAGCGTCTTTTTCAGCGATACCGTTTTGGACACCACAAACTGAGCATACAACCAGGCAGCCTTCTGCCGCTCAACGGGGGTACTGGACAGCAGCGTCCACGAACCCGTGTCCTGATAACCCAGTTTCATTCCCTCCTTCCAGTAGGGTCCGTGTGGTGAAGGGGCCATACGCCACTTTGGTGTGCCATCTTCATTCATTACCGCAAGCCCCGGCTGAATCATGTCGGCTGTGAATGTGGTGTACCAAAAGATCTGTTGCGCGATTTGTCCCTGAGCTGGCACAGGGCCCGCTTCCGAAAACGTCATACCAGCCGCTTCCGGAGGGGCAAAGCGTTTCAGCCAATCCATGTATTTTGTGAGCGCATAGACAGACGCAGGACTGTTGGTCGCCCCACCTCGCTGTACCGACGAGCCTGCTGGTCGACATTCTTCGACACGAATCCCCCACTCATCTACCGGCAAGCCATTTGGCAGCCCGGCATCCCCTGCGCCCGCCATAGATAGCCAGGCGTCGGTAAATCTCCAACCAAGACTCGGGTCCTTTTTGCCGTAATCCATGTGGCCATAAACAGGTTGGCCATCTAACTCTTTAACGTGCTTGGAAAAGAACTCGGCAATGTCTTCGTAGGCAGACCAGTTTTCAGGCACACCAAGCGGATAGCCATAAAGTGCTTGGAACTGGTTTTGCAGATCCGGGCGAGAGAACCAGTCGTAACGAAACCAGTAGAGGTTTGCAAACTGCTGATCGGGTAACTGATAGATCTTGCCATCGGGGCCAGTTGTGAAACTGAGCCCTATGAAATCATCCAAATCGAGTGTTGGCAGAGTGACTTCCTTTCCGGCGCCCGCCATAAAGTCCTCAAGTGGTACAACGTGACCGTAGCGCGAATGGGTGCCAATGAGATCGGAGTCATTCACGTAAGCGTCGTAGATGTTTTCTCCGGACTGTATTTGGGTTTGCAACCGCTCAATAACATCCCCTTCCTGGATCAAATCATGAGTGACCTGGATTCCAGTAATCTCATAAAACGCCTTGGCAAGGACTTCGCTTTCATAAGCGTGCGTAGTTAACGCCTCAGACACCACCTTGATGTTCATACCACGGAATGGTTCTGCTGCGGCCGTAAACCAGGCAAGCTCGGCCTGGGCTTGCTCTGTTGACAGCGTGGTGGGTTGAAATTCTTTACTTTGCCACCTGAGTGCATTGGCAGCAAAATCGAGGGTTACCGACGAGGCTCTATCAGGGGTCGATGAATCTGCTGGTCCCACAGCATCCTGGACTGACGGCGAGTTGTCCCCGCAGCCCAGAATCAAACTGGCGAGCAGCAATGTGACTGAGGGCTTAGCCAATTCACGAGACAGGCATTTAGTCTGGCCGCGAGTCAGGAGCTGAAATGGGTTTAACAGTGATACGGCCATAGGGTGGATCGCTCTACAGGTGTCAAAAGCCGGAACCTTAGCCCCAGCGCATAATGATCAGTGTACTCAGGATGCAGCCAACACTCACCCACCAAACGGGCCAATCGCTAAGCCCAACCCAACAAATGTGGATAAACGCAGCGCACAAAAGACTGATAAAGAAACGATCTCCCCGCGTCGTATCCATGGGCAGAAAACCACGCCTTGCAACCGTTGGAGAGCGCCGCTCCCAAACGGTTAGCAGCAGCAAGCTAACAGCAATCGCACAAAAGAAAATAGCTGTAGGTGTTGTCCATGCCATCCAGGCTAACGCTTCCATCACGACACCCGCCCAAGCGCAAAACCCGCCGCCAGGTGTTTTCGAACAAACCAGACAACAACAACTCCCGGTACTATGGTTAGTACTCCAGCCGCACAAAGAACGCCCCAGTCCATACCTGATGCACTTACGGTGCGCGTCATAACAACAGCAATAGGTTTTGCTTCGCTGCCGGTCAAAGTACGCGCCAGAAGCAACTCCACCCAGCTAAACATGAAGCAGAAAAATAGAGTGACGCCCAGCGCTGCCCGATTCATTGGCAGGAATATACGAGTAAAAAAGAACCATCGAGAGTGGCCATCGAGCTCTGCCATTTCATCAATCGATTTTGGCACTCCGGAGAAAAATCCCTCCAAAATCCATACCGCAAGAGGCACTGTGAAAAGGCAGTGTGCAAGGGCCACCGCCAGGGGCGTGTCAAATAAACCAACAGACGAATACAGTTGAAAGAACGGCAACAAAAACACAGCCGGTGGAGACATTCGATTGGTCAACAACCAAAAGAACAGATGTTTATCTCCAAGAAATCGGTAGCGTGAGAACACAAAGGCCGCAGGTACGGCAACCCCAAGCGAAATGGCGCTATTCAAACCTACATAGGAGAGCGAATTAATGAACCCACCCGACCAAACCGGATTCGTGAAGATCTCCTGAAAATTTTGCATAGTCGGCGCATTGGGTAGCCACTCAACACCGGAGGCAATGCTTTCGTTAGTTCGCAATGCCATGTTAAGCAGCCAATACAGTGGCAGCAGCAGATACAAACAATAAATCCAGAGAACTCCCTGGCAGAGTCTCGAGCTGATCATGTCAGATCACCAGAACGTTTCACGACACTGGTGTAAAACAAATAGCACAGCAGCAGATTCATAAGAAAGTACAGCAGAGAAAACGCCGCTGCCGGACCAAGATCGAACTGTCCAACGGCTATGGTGGCCAGGTACTGGCTAAGGAAGGTGGTGCTACTCCCAGGGCCGCCACCAGTAAGCACAAAAGGTTCTGTGTAGATCATCAAACTGTCCATCAACCGTAACAGTACGGCAATAACCAGCACACCCCACAGCCTGGGCAATTCAACAAAGCGGAATATCTGAAACGAAGAAGCGCCGTCGAGCACAGCAGCGTCATAATTGGCCCGTGGTATAGCTGACAGCCCGGCAAACGACAATAAGGCCACCAGCGACGTCCAGTGCCAAATGTCCATCGCCAGTAAGGTGAGCCAGGCATCAAGCGGGTTACTGGCGTAATTGTAGTCAACACCAAAGCCCACCAGCAGCGAACCCAGCAAGCCTATATCTGGACGGGCAAAGATTTGCCAGATCGTACCTACTACATTCCAGGGCACAAGAAGAGGAATAGCCAGTAAAATTAGAATAGCGGAAGTGAAACGGGAATTTCTCGGCAACCCCCTGGCCACCATTAACCCAAGAGGAATCTCAATGAGCAAAACCAGGGCGCTGAATACAAGTTGGCGCTGGAACGCATCAATGAAGCGTTGGTCGCGCAGAGTCTCCCTGAACCAGTCTAATCCAACAAAATACCTCGTATTGAAATCAAGAATGTCTTGTACTGAGTAGTTCACAACCGTCATCAAGGGCACAACGGCACTGAATGCAACCACCAACAAGACCGGCAGCATTCCAAGCCAGGCTGCATTGGTGTAGTTCGCAGGTCTTGTTACTGCAGAATCATTCACAGACACTATTTCTGCTCCATTTGTTGTCCCATTGAGACACGCAGGTTGTCGCAAAATAGTTCATACCGATCCAAACGCAGCCGCAGTTCGCCATTGAGATGCGCTCCAAGCACACAACTGACCTGCGCCGTGCTTTCACCAATTGCAACACGGGCAATACCAAGGGCCTGTTGGGAGTTGGCTCCAACAAGCCGGGTACCCAAAAGCTTGACCGGTATGCTTATCGAGCTGCCGGGCCGGGAGGATTGCGTTTCTTGTGTGAGGTTCACAGTCTGGGTTTCAAGTACCCCCCACTCCGGCCGGAAACCTATCTGCAAATTGCCTTTTGGGAGATCTCCGGGTGCTGCCTTCACAGGCTGGCCGGCCACCTCAAACCCCTCTGCGAATTGCTCAGCGGGCAGCAGGTTCATGCCGGGGTTACCAATAAATCGGGCAACCTCCGTGTGAGCCGGACGGTCATATAGCTCCTGTGACGAAGCGGTTTGCAAAAGGCGACCATCGTGCAAGACGCTAACTGCATCAGCGAAAGTTAAGGCCTCGGTCTGATCATGCGTGACATAGACCATGGTCGTATCCAGCTCTGCCTGAGCACGCTTCACGGCGCCGCGTAACCGCCATTTCATACCGGGTTCAACCGCCGTGAGTGGCTCGTCGAGAAGCACCATCGGCAAATCATCTCGAACCAACGCCTTGGCAAAGCCAACCAGTTGTTTCTGGAACAAGGATAACGCCGGAGGCTTGGCATCCAGAAGTTCACCTAAATCAAACAACTCAGCAACGGCCTCGGCGCGACGGCGACGCACAGCACGACTGACTCCGCGGGTACGCAGAGGGAAGGCAATATTGTCGCGTACTGAGAGTGAGTCATACATAACCGGAAACTGGAACACCTGGGCTACGCCGCGCTTACCTGCACTCAGCTTCGAGACATCGACGCCATCAAACACAATTCGCCCATGTTCGAGGGGCAACAGTCCGGACAGCAGATTAAGCAGGGTTGTCTTGCCTGCCCCCGAGCTTCCTAACAGCGCAAGACTGCCACCCGAAGGCACTTCAAAACTCAGTCCCTTTAGGGTGGGCTGCACACTACCCGGATAGGTAAATTGCAATTCTTCTACTTCAAGTCGCGCCATGCTGAGCGATCTCCAACAAATTGCGCGGGTCTACATAAACGTCTAACAGGCCACTAGATTCAACAGCTGGGTCTGCTCTCTCACTACCATCAGACTTGATCAGCGCCATGACATTTTGCACACCATCGAGTCGCACAACCCACAGCGGTCGTTTACCAGTGTTGCCAGCATCAGCATCATGCAGTTCACCTTGCACAAAAGTGTGACTACCACTGGTTTCAATCGCCTGCACAGCAATCTGAAATCGTTGAGCACCAGACCCGCCATCGCTGAGGTTTGCTGGATCAAGCACAAGGTGTTCAGGTCGAATCGCTTGCACAAGCCCCGAGCCCGCGGAATCACTTACCAAATTTACTGCGGGTTCGCTCATGAGGTGCGCCGCTTCGAGAGACGCTGGATTGCGATACACCTCAAGCGCGGTACCACTTTGCAGGACCCTTTGCTCAGACATCAATACCAATGAATCACTGAGCGCGAAGGCATCCCGGCTATCTGAACTGGCGAATAACGCGGTGGTTTGCGTAGTGCGCAGCAACTGTCCAAGCTCTTGGGTAAGTCGCTCACGCAATCGAAAGTCCAGATTTACGAAGGGTTCATCAAGCAGCAGTATCTGCGCCTCGCTGGCAAGCGCCCTACCTATTGCCAGCCGTTGCTGCTGTCCACCCGAAAGCTCCGCGGGCCGTCTGTCGAGTAACGGCGTCAACTGCAGTGTTTCGGCGATCTGCTCAACACGAGCTCGCCGCTCACTCCTGCCTGCTGCACCACCACTTTCACGACTATTGCGACTGCCCCGCATGGGTGACTCAATATTTTGCCGAACGCTCCAGTGAGGGTAGTTAACAAACGCCTGAAAAACACAGGCCACCGAACGCTGACCACTGCGCAAAGACGGCAGAGCCTGGCCATTAAGCAAGACCTCGCCCCGGGCCGGAGACATCAGTCCGGCAATGTGGCGCAGAAGGTTGGTTTTGCCAGAGTTGTTTCGTCCTAAAATCACGCCGATCTGGCTTGATTCAAATTTCAGCTGGACCGGCGCGCACTGTGGCGCCAAGCGAAGATTGTTCAGTTGCAGCACCGGTTGAGCAACGCCCCCGCTAACTATTAACTACTTACTAT
>CAZWMD010000004.1:76090-79192 GCA_964634815.1 uncultured Pseudomonadales bacterium
GGTACTAGTCTAACCGAGACGACTCTGGCGCGTCGCCAACTACCGTACCGGGAGTTGACGTATCAGGAACCAGCGCCTCAAGAGAGGCTCGAGCCGCCTGGCGAAAATAGGCGCTCGCGGCCCAACGTTCGGCATTCTCCAGATACCACTGGGCTCGGCTGTCACCGAGCAACCGCATAGCCTCACCCAAAAAATAATTTACTCGAGCAGACCAGGGTACACGGCGCCAAGCAATCTCAAGATACGCCTGCGCCTCCCCAGCCTGGCCAATATAGAGATGTGCAAGCCCAAGCCTGTAAATAGCTTCAAAGTTATCCGGCTGCGCATCGAGGACATCACGCAAATCAAAAACCGATTCACTGTAGCGCTCCGCGCATTCAGGTCGACGCTGGACAATACACCCGGCTGTGGCCAGAGAAGATCTCTCCAGCAAGACACCCGGATCCTCAGGGGCTATCGCTTCCAGTCGAGCAATAAGCCCCACAGCGAGCTCTTTTTTACCCTGGAGCCGAAGAGCCTGGGAGTAGCCCAGCAGCGCTGAACGGCGTGCCGGCTCATTTTTCAGGACGCGCTCATAAAGCCGCTCAGAGGCTACCGGATTCATCAACATGGACGCATCAGCCAATACCTCCCGAACCTCAGCGGCAGCAAGCGGCTCCACGTGCACGTCGTCATTGGACGCAACAAAAGAAGTATCCGGCAGCTGTCCGGTCAGGGTCTCTGCCCGCGCTTCGCTGGCAATGCGTCGCTCGCGTACGCTAGTCGAACGACGGCCTGATCCAGATAGAGCCTGCAAGGCATTGGTCGCCTTGAGCAGATCAATCAGACTTTCGTCCGGAAACGGCGGATCGCCGAGCACCAGAGACGCCGCAAGCTTTTGCTGGTCTACCTTGGACTGGACAAACAAGTAACGGACCAGAGCATGGGCGCTGTGATAAAAGCGTTGCGTCTTGAGGCGGCTTACGCCCTGCAGATCACGCAGAGCCAAAAGCTCATGGAGCGGAAAGTCTGGTTCTTGTTCTGAGTTTCGCCAGCGTCCAAGCTCGTAGCTGATCATCCTGGTTGAGGACGTGCCTATTGATTGTGAGGGCTGATCTGATTGTGAGGGCTGATCTGTGAAACTCACTTCTGCGAGGAAGCTGGCCAAACCTTCTTCAAACCAGAGTGGCAATCCGCCGGGAACATCACGCCGCAGTCGATAGTGGACGTATTCGTGAAACAGGTTTTCACGCAGTGACTGCAATCCCGCAAAGGGCCCAACCACAAGGGTGGTTTTGGCAAGAGTAGGCACGGTGAAAGCCGCAAAATGCCCAGACCGAAAGAGCCGATTGAAGTCTGCTCGCCGGCGCATAACGACCAGGTGGACGCCATCGTCTAGATTCTGCGTGCCGTTCTGCGCAAGAGCTGGCGCAATGCGCTTCACCAATGGAATAAAGGGGGCGACAAACTGATCAACCAACACATCAAACTGTTCAAGCTCCTGAAGTAGTTGCAGGGCTTTTGGCCTCTTGAGATCGGTGACAAGTATGCGCCTGAGCGAAGTTTCACTGGCCGGCGTAAAACGCGCCCACGCGCGCTCAGCAGTGTCTGCACGAACCACGCCGACGTCAAACAGAGCTAAAAACAGCACAATGCCTGGGAGGAGGATCGGCGAACTTGCTAAACTGGATCCTATGAGACGCAACAAAGCCAGCCAACCCCGAGCCAAACGACGTTCCACACTGGGCCTTTGTGTTGGTGTTCTTAAGCTTGCCAGCCCCCCTTCCACCAGGTTTCTCTCTTTCGTCTCTGTCATTTCAGGTTTACTGGTCAGCTCACAAGTCCTGGCCCAAACGAGCGAGCCGCAAGAGAGAACATTGCCCAACAAAATGTCTTGCCAGGCACTACAAACCGTCGGCTTGCACGACTACGAAGGCGCACCAGAAAGCTATGAAGCTTCCACGTTTTTTGAATCCAAATTTGAATTGCGCATAAACAAAGTACTCACCCGGCATCTTGCTGCAAGTGGTTCAGGAGCAGCCGAAGCAACCCCGGATTTGTTTTTGACCCTGCGCGCAATCAATGCCAGACCCATCGATTTGCGGTGTCGACAAATTCAGGGCCTGGGGGGCGAGCTCGGTTTTAGTTGCAGCAATACGCCCCCGTCAGAACTGTTACTTATCAATCCGCAAAGTCTGCGCTTCACACGGACTTCGATCGGCGGCTGGACCTTTGCAGATCGCCCCGCTAAATCCAAAAACAACAAATCCGAAGAGAGTCAGGGGAATCTTGGCGATGACTCCCTCTTTGTAGAATACGGCAACTGCGAGGCTGTTCGCTAAAATCTTGCTTGTTGCTTGCTGCTACTTTTCGTCTTTTTGGGTTGGAGCGGCTTCAAGCGCTTCAAGTTCAGCCAGTAGATCAGCGACAACCGCAGCTGGCGCAGGAGCATCCTCATCAAGGCGCTTCTCGGCGGTGACATTGACCTGCTCGATCGACGCGATTCGAGACTTTACCTCAAGGCTCGATACCTGAACTTGCTGGATATCCTCAGCTTGCGCGCTCCAGGTACCGGCAACCCCTAAAACTCCAAAAAAAACAGCGGCGCTATGCCGACAAATCATATGACTCCAATTCTCTTTCTGGCTCTTCTTGTGGCCTATCTTGTAGCCTGTCTCGTAGCCCATTCTGAAGTTCCTCCAGTTCGTCTCGTTAGTACGGCAAATCCCCGTAACTATGGCCCAGGGACACCAAGTCTCCCGTCCTGTCTTTTTAGCACGTTTTTACGCGATATGGGCCAGAACCATTAGGGTTCCGCCCTATAGTCCCAAATCCCCTGTTCATTCAGCGCGTAAACATATCGATACCCAAGGTGGGATTTTTTCTTTATCACATTGTCCGACTCTAGCAGCCATACGTCTCCGTTTTCCCACTGATACGCAAGAACAGCATGGTGGCCTCTCTGGCGTCTTTCCCTGGCCACTACCACCCGCATTCGTTCTGGCGCTACCCCCAGCATCCGCAGCAAGAAATACTTGGATGATGCGTAGTCTTCGCAATCACCACCACGCTGCAAAAACTCAAACAAGGTAGACCAGTGAGAGCGCGGCGTTGCCGCACTGG
>CAZWMD010000004.1:79292-128903 GCA_964634815.1 uncultured Pseudomonadales bacterium
CGATCTGCGTTGTTGAATTTTGAATCTCTCTCATAATCGGTTCGGTTCAAATAGCGATTAACCAGCTCGATCTGATCTTTCAGCGTCAGTTCTCGGCCACGCAATACCAGGGCTCGCAAGACCCGTTGCTTCCTGGAACAGGTGCTTAGCCTGGATAGGCATAGATCAAATTGCACTCGCTGCAAGGTGTTGCGCTGCAGGGCGTTCCACCAGGGCGAAAATAGCTCTGCGCTGCCTAACTTCAGCCCGCTATCAAAAGCGTAGAGATTACGATCGGCCGCAAAACCCGGCACAGAGCCAAGCGCCAGAGAGAGCCCGGCAAAGGTGACAAAGGCATAGTAAGCCGCAGAGAAAAAACGTCTCAGGGGAAAGCCGTATTCCCGCATTCAGATCCACTCCGCCACGTTAAATCCCCAAAAGTCAGGAAGATCTTTACAAGCAAATGTTGAAAGTGTCAAAAATGACAGGTAATTTGTTAACAATATTTTTTCTTCCTGCCTAATTCTCTAAGACCACCCGCATCCAGACAACTAAAACAACGAGCGCCCTATTCAGTGAACAGCATTGCTGCAGGTGAGCGTGTCGCAGCGCGCCACCCTTACTCCGCCACCCCGTATCATCAGACTTCAGCCATCCAAAAGCGTCACCGCGGCCGGAAATTGGCCAGCCTCTTTGCTTGTCTTTATCCCCTGCTGATGGTCTATGGTGCTACCGCAAACGCCTCGCAAGCCCTGCCACGCACGGGCTTGATCATGCATTTAGATTCCACGCTCGGTGTCCAAATCACCAACCAGAACATCAGTTATTGGTGGGATCAATCCGGTACCGGCAGAGACCTCCGCGCGGCGGGTAGCCCTGCTCTGGTTTTTACTGGTCCCGCAGGCCTGCCCGTCATCGAGCTTGATTCCCTGTCTGATACTCTGAATCAGATCAGCCTCGCCACACTGCCAACACTCGACAACGATCGCACGCTGATTGTTCTTTCTTCGGCAACGGATAGCGAAGCCACTGTCGGCTACGGTGCCAAGGGTTGCGGCGCTTCGTTTGGACTGGACCAAAGTCTGGATGGCGCATCTTCGCTAACCCGGGGATGTGCCAGCGGAAACCTGTACTCAAAGGGCATGAGCGCGCCTGGAACCTGGAATCTGCATATTTTGTTGGTGCGAGCCGGGAGCTTCTTTCATCTGCGCAATGGCGAACTGGTAGACGGCCGCACACCCGCATTGGCCACCCAGACCGGTCCATTTGGCATACAGACCATCCCACATTCCGCCGCTGGAAAACTGCAATTGGCCACGATCCTGGCCTACGACCGGGCGCTGGGCAGCACAGAGCTTGACCAGGTGCAGCGCTACCTTGGCAGCAAATGGTTTGGCAATGCCTACCGCTACCAAACCGCTCCTGATCTAGCGCAGCTCGATCTGCCCCGACCACACATCGAGCTACGGCAGGCAAGCAACGCAGATCAGCAATTGGAGATCAGCTGGAGGGCGAGTTTTGCAGATAGCTGCCAGTCCGATACTGGCTGGTCTTCTTCCAGCGCCACCGCAGGCTCTGTGCTTGTTGACGGATCAGGCCCGGGCAGAAGCTACGGGCTTAATTGCTGGCACCGTACCGCAAGCGCCAGCAGCCATATTTCGACCACCACCAAACCCGTCCAGATCACCTGGCAGACCCCGCCTGGACAGGAAAATGTGACTGTGGGTTATCGCCTGTTTGTTGGCAGAGCATCGAGGCGTTATGACAGCGCGGTACCGGTCGCCGCCAACGTCACCAACTCTCATCAGTTTGAGCTCACACCGGGTCGCTACTTCGTCGCCATGAGCACCATAGGCCACGATGGTCACGAGAGTTCCCTGTCCGGTGAAATTGTGATCACGGTGGACTGAACCCAACTGCCCCCAGCTGAGCAGATCAAGAGGGAGGGCCGACAGGGTTGGAGATCTGCCAATACTCCATCGAACAGACCTCTTGCAAGCTTCCACGCAGAAGCCGTGATAGAGTACGCCCTCCAGAAATCGCTCCCGTTGAATAATTCCTTATAATTCAACAACTTATATAAATTTTAACCTAACTGCAGAAGTCCAAGCTCATGACAGACCTGAACCTGTATCGAAACATCGGCATTTTTGCCCACGTTGACGCCGGCAAAACCACCACCACCGAGCGGATTCTCAAATTGACGGGCAAAATCCACAAGATTGGCGAAGTGCATGACGGCGCTGCAACCACCGATTTTATGGAGCAGGAGCAAGAACGCGGCATTACCATTCAGTCAGCGGCGACCAGCTGTGAGTGGGATGGCCATCGGCTGAACATTATCGACACACCCGGACACGTCGACTTCACCATTGAAGTCTACCGCTCGCTGAAAGTACTCGATGGCGGGGTTGGTGTGTTCTGTGGCTCTGGTGGTGTTGAACCCCAGTCAGAGACCAACTGGCGTTACGCCAACGAATCTGAAGTCGCGCGCATCATCTTTGTGAACAAGCTCGATCGACTGGGCGCTGATTTCTACCGCGTGGTAGAACAGGTCAAGAAAGTGCTGGGCGCCAACCCTCTGGTCATGACGCTGCCCATTGGCGAAGAAGACGGATTCTGTGGCGTTGTCGATCTGCTGGAAATGAAAGCCTATGTGTGGGATGACACCGGCAATCCAGAAGCCTTCGAAGTGAAGGACGTACCAGAGGATCTTGCTGACAAGGCAGCCGAGTTTCGCGAGCAAATGGTTGAGACGGCTCTGGAGCAGGACGATGAGCTGATGGAAGCCTATCTGGAAGGTACTGAGCCCTCCGTTGCAGATCTCAAGAAGTGTATTCGCAAGGGCACCATCGCCCTCGACTTTTTCCCCACCTACTGTGGCTCTGCGTTCAAGAACAAGGGCATTCAGAACGTCCTCAACGCTGTTGTCGACTTCCTGCCTAACCCCACAGAAGTTAAGCCTCAGCCCGAAGTAGACCTTGAAGGCAACGAAACCGGCGAGTTCGCAGAGGTTTCTCCAGACCGCCCATTCCGGGCACTGGCATTCAAAATCATGGACGACCGCTACGGCGCCCTGACATTTACCCGTGTCTACTCCGGCAAGATCAGCAAGGGCGACACCGTGCTCAACACGGCGACGGGAAAAACTGAACGCATCGGTCGAATCATCGAGATGCATGCAGACGATCGCAATGAACTCGACTCCGCAACAGCCGGTGACATCATTGCTCTGCTCGGTATGAAAAACACACAAACCGGCCACACGCTGTGTGATCCAACAAATCCGGCAACACTCGAACCCATGGTTTTCCCGGATCCGGTGATTTCCATCGCTATCTCTCCTAAAGACAAAGCAGGAGCTGAGAAGATGGCCATGGCTATCAACAAGATGATTCAGGAAGACCCCTCATTCCGTGTCGAGACTGACGAAGAATCTGGTGAAACTATTATCAAGGGTATGGGCGAGCTGCATCTCGACATCAAGGTCGACATCCTGAAGCGAACTCACGGCGTTGAAGTGAATGTTGGTAAGCCTCAGGTGGCTTATCGTGAAACCATCACCCAGGCCATCGATGACAGTTACACCCACAAGAAGCAAACTGGTGGTTCGGGTCAGTTTGCAAAGATCGACTACCTCATCGAGCCTGGCGAGCAGAACAGCGGCTACGAGTTCGAATCAAAGGTAACAGGTGGCAACGTCCCACGTGAATTCTGGCCAGCAGTTGATAAAGGCTTCCGCAATTGCATGCTCGAAGGTGTGCTCGCAGGCTTCCCACTGCTTGATGTCAAGGTCACGCTCATGGATGGCGGTTTCCACCCGGTGGATTCCTCCGCGGTGGCCTATGAACTTGCTGCCCGAGCCGCCTATCGCCAGAGTATTCCAAAGGCTGGCCCGCAGCTGCTGGAACCCATTATGAAGGTCGACGTATATACCCCGGAAGATCACGTAGGTGACGTGATTGGTGATCTCAACCGTCGTCGTGGCATGATCAAGAATCAGGAAGCCGGAACCACCGGTGTTCGGGTGAAAGCTGATGCTCCGCTCTCGGAGATGTTTGGTTATATCGGCGATCTGCGCACCATGACCTCCGGACGTGGCCAGTTCTCGATGGAGTTTTCACACTATGCTCCATGTCCTGCGAACATCGCAGAACTGGTCATCCAGGAAACCAAAGAACGCAAGGCGGCTAAAAGCTAAGCCAGTAAATGGCGACTCGCATCGGTCTAATCTCTGACACTCACATCCCGGAAGCCCGGGACAGCCTGTGGCCACAGATTGCCGATGCCTTCAGTGGCGTGGATATGATTTTCCACGCCGGTGATATCCATGATCTTTGGGTACTCGACGAACTGGAGAAATCCGCCCCCATATATGCCGCTCGCGGTAATGGCGAAGATGGCAGCGGCGGCCGCCCTGTTCAGCCTCAGGATGATCGCGTCAAGTACGCCTGGACCCTGCACATTGAAGGTCTGACCATTGGACTGACGCACTACGTCCCAGTACCGGAACGACCACCAAACTTCACCCTTGAGCGATGGATCGAGCGATTCTTTCCGGACGAAAAGCCCGACGTAATCGTCTCTGGTGATACGCACCAGGAACGCATTATGACCATCAACGATGTGTACTGCGTGAATCCGGGCTCCGCTCTCTATCCGCACAACTACGACACCCAGTTTGGCACCATTGGTTATCTGGACCTCGATAACGGCAAGGCGGACGCCAGCATTTTTCTGCTTCAGGAGCAGGGACTGGTGCCCTACGACTGGGACAATCCGCCTAAATGGCAGATACGACGCTCCTAGTTCACTCCGCCTCCCGCGTCACCTCAGGCACTGCCAAAAACTCACCACTTGCTGCTCTCGAGACCTCGAAGGTTGCAACGACAGCATTAGGATGAATACCTCCCTGTAAATGAGGGAACAACTCATCACCGCTGTTTTCAAACTCTGCAGGCTTGTCACCCACTGCGGCCACTCCTTCAAACACCACGTCAACCCCGCAGGCAGCGAGGCTCTCGATGGTCATCCGCAGGCACAACCAGTCACCAGGCACATCCTTGTAGAAGTGATTTGCCACCTGCAGCAGTTTTGCGGGATTTGCCGTCCCGTGAGTGAATCCGTCTTGCTCATAGGTGGGCGGGTAATACACTTCCTGCTTCGCAAGACTCTCCCGCCAGAGCGACGCCTGGACCAGATGGTAAAGATAAGGGTGAGTTAGGTGAGCATCGGCTGGCATGTCGGTTGGCACACAGATTCTCCTGTTGGCTAAGATAGCTAATGAATGGCAATACACAAATGGCAAAAAATAAATGCAAGAAACTGACTGGCAAAGCGCACCGCTAATCCGCGCAACTCAAATTACCAAGGACTTTCGCGTTACCCAGAACGTGATGCGTTTTTTCAAACGCTGTTGCGGCCAACACTTTGAGATGGAAAAAGAGTTCCAACAATGGCTGTGCGATGGAACACCTAAAACTCTGGGCGAAGCTGCGGACGCCTGGAACGATTACAGCAAATAGACAGAAACTTCTGAAATTATTTCCAGACAACGGCAACCTCCGCAGGTAGCGAGAGCATTTCCCGCTCCAATATTTCCTGCAGCAGACGCACAAATGCGTCATTCTCATCAAATGGGTTACGACCTAACAAGCGATCGATGAATGCCCCCGGTTTTGTAAGTCGAAGTTCGATCGATTGATCGTTATCTCTCAAGGGTAGCTTTTGCAGTCTGTAGTTCTGCGCAAAAACCGTGAGCTCAAGAAACTCTTTCTTACCTCGCATCACAAACTGGCTGTCACTTGTAAGACCCAGCTCTGTCAATCGTTGACCTACAAAGTCCAGAGTTACAAGTTCCTGCGAATTAGTCTCGTCAGCCTGGACACGATCAGCTCTGATAAGAAATACAGCTTTCATTTTGCAAAACCAGCTACTGAGATGTGTTTTTGGCAGCGGCAACCATACTCGCTACATCGGCCAATAACTTCTTCGCATCAAACAACACGCCATCCTTTACCGTATAGCTCACGCCACCTGCGCGCTCCAACTTATTGGTGGTGCGATCCAGGCGCATGTGTCCTGTGCCATATAACAGTTTGAAGTTAGCCACAGGGTTGCCTTTGACCAACAGGAAGTCCGCCTGTTTTCCAGGAGAGATCGAGCCAATGGAATCTTCCATACCAAGTAGTTCGGCGCCATTTAGCGTTGCTGCCTGTATGACCTCCAATGGATGGAAGCCGGCTTCCTGCAGCAACTCAAGCTCTCGAATATAAGCAAAACCAAACAGTTTAAAGATGAAACCCGCATCGCTACCGGCCGCTACCCTGCCCCCGCGATTCTTGTAGTCATTCACGAACTGCATCCATCTGGAAAAGTTATTGCGCCAGGCGACTTCATCAGCAGTTGTCCAGTCAAAATGGTACGAACCGTGCAAACGGGGATCTGGCAGGAAAAATTTTGCTAGCGCAGGCCAGGTATATTGGTTGTGCCATTCGGCATCCCGCGCGCGGGCAACATCGCGGTTAGCTTCATAGATAGTGAAGGTGGGAACAAGCGTGAAATCCAGTTCAACCAACTCCTGAAGCACGCTATTCCAGCGTGGTGTGCCAGGTCCCGCAGCCTGTTGCCACAACCGACCGGCCTGACCAAATCGCCACTGTTCGTCGGAGTAGTTGTAATCTGGCGGGTAGTCCTGAATCGTTCGATCGACAAACAGCGCCTCGGGCAGTCCGTACCAGTGCTCCATACTGTCGAGCCCGGCTCGGGCACTGTCCAAAACGTCTACGTGATACACACCGGTCTGATCATGATGGTTTGCCGTACCAAGACCGAGTTTCTGCGCGCTCTCATAAACCGCGCTCACCGCCGCTTTAGTTCCACCTCTAAGCTTGATGCCCTCTGCTCCCGCAGCCGCCACCTTGCGAACCCATTTGCTGGCACCCAGGGCACTGGTGATCTGGGTACCGGGAAACATGGCATAAGGTACTATCCGCGGCGCACTGATGGTTCCGGCATCGCTACGCTTTGCATGCTCAACGGTCCAGCGTAACCCCATAGTGGAACCTACTTCGCGCACGGTGGTGATTCCATGTGCCAGCCAAAGTTTGAATATATACTCGGGCGGTGTCACTGGCCCCGCCAGGCCCTGGGATGGAGTCCCTATATGGGCATGAGAGTCAATCAGGCCTGGCAAGGCGAACATGCCGGTCCCATCGAGCTCAAACTCCACGCCTTCTATCTCAGCCGCTGCACCCAGAATTTTGTCAAATTTGGCGCCCTTGATTAACAACGACACCGGACCCCGCGGCGGAGCCCCCAGACCGTCTACCAACATGACGTTACGAACTACCCAGGAATCGTAGGGCCCCCTGGCGTCGCCTTGTTGGCGATCCGGTGCCGGAGCCGGCAATTCAATGCCATAGCTCTCGGCTAAAGCCGCCCTCTCCTCCCCAGGGGCAATATCCTTGGGTGCGGCTTGCGCAGCCCACACGCTGCTAACCATCCAACCTGCCAGAAGACCAACGGTTACTGCAGCAATAAACTGCCCCGTAGCTCGCGTAGTTCCCATTAACCCACCTTGATACGAATAACTGGGCGCAATATAACAGCCACAATTGGGTACCACATGCCGCGAGCCATTAACCCTGTGGTAGCGTTAGCCCTATGACAAAAAATACAGATTCTCAGATCTCAGCCGAACTCTGTTCGGGAAAATTGAACGACATAAAGTGGATGTGTGGCCCCTGGCGAGGCGAACTTGGGCCTCAGCGTGTACAGGAACACTGGAGTGATCCAGAGAGCGGTACCATGTCAACGATGGTGAGGCTGCTCAGCGGCGACACAACCGACATGATTGAGCTGATTTGTATCACCGAGCAAGAAAATACGCTGGTGCTGCATCTACGACAGTTCAGTCCGGAACTGGCTCTGCGCACGTCGCAGACCATGCGGCTCGCCGAAATCGGCGATCAAACTGTCGCCTTTGTGTGCGACCACCCCGATGAACCCAGAGAACCCGATGCCCTGGCATCAATTCCACGCCTCGAGTATCGCGCCATCCACTCCGAGAGCGACCCAAAGAACGCACCAGAGACGATGGAAGTCCATGTGAGCGTTGCTAACCCTGCAGCGCCCGACCAACCCATAGTGGTCACCGCACAGCTGCACCGACCCCTTGCATCAGCGTAGAGCCCCATGCCAACACCAGAACTAGACCACATCGATGAACGCCTGCGGGAAGACGTCCGCCGCCTCGGATTCTTGCTGGGAGACGTCATTGCCAGGGATCAAGGCGACGACGCGATCAATGCCATCGAGAAAGTACGTGCGCTCGCCAAAGAAGCCCGCGCAGCACAACCTGCCGGACAAACCGCGAAGCAAGCCGACTGGTCTGCGCTGAGCAAATACCTTGCAAGTCAAAATGATGACATGCTTGTCACCATCGCCCGCGCGTTTAACCAATTTCTCAATCTTGCCAACATCGCTGAGCAGGCCCAGGTTGCGCGCGGTGAAGCCACACGTCTGTCACTGAATGCAAACTCTGAAACCGTCGACGCCGTCGCTGATCTGTCTATCGAACTGGTACTGACCGCTCACCCGACGGAGGTGTTGCGGCGAACAATGATCCAGAAATACGATGCCATTGAAACTTCATTGAGTGCAAGCATCGCCACTGGAGATTCGTTGAAGCGAGATGCAAACAACACAGAGCTCAGCCGCTTGATCGCAGAAAGCTGGCACAGCGACGAAATCCGGGCGACCCGACCAACACCGCAAGATGAAGCAAAGTGGGGCTTCGCCGTCATAGAAAGCTCTCTTTGGGAGGCACTACCCCAGGCGGTCGGCGATCTGGATCGTGCGTTAACAAAGAACAACCAGGACCGGTTACCGCTGCGCGCAGCGCCACTGCGGATTGCTACCTGGATGGGCGGAGATCGCGACGGCAACCCCAACGTCACCGCTGTGGTTACAGAAGAAGTTCTCATGCTGGGTCGCTGGATGGCGGCAGACCTGTTTTTGCGCGACCTTGAAATTCTTCAGGGTTCGTTATCCATGACCCGCTGCAACGCCACAGTCCGCAACAAGGCAGGCGACGCCGATGAACCCTACCGGGCGATCATCAAAGCCATGCGAGACAAAATGATCGATACCAGAAATTGGTCTGAGGCGCGCGCTGCAAGTCCTGACGGGGGCGTTAGGGTGAGTAACCCAGCGAGCCAGGCGATGGTGTTTTGGCGTAGAGATGAATTGCTCAACCCGCTTATTGAACTGCACGATTCACTTACCGAATGTGGCATGGGGAACATCGCTGACGGACCGCTATTGAACACAATAAGACGGGCTGCTGCATTTGGACCAACCCTGACTCGACTTGATATTCGTCAAAGTTCGGATCGTCACTCCGACGCCTTTGATGAACTAACTCGTTATCTTGAAGTTGCCGCTGATAACAGTGGTTACAACGACTGGGATGAATCCCAACGCTGCGAGTTCTTGCAACTAGAGCTTGAAAGCAAACGACCTTTGTTCCCGGAACACTGGCCAGCCTCAGACAATGTCCTTGAAGTGCTTGAAACCAGCGCGCTGATCGCGCGCTTTGAAGCATCAGGTATCGCACAGTACGTTATCTCAATGGCCGGGCATCCCAGTGACGTTCTGGCCGTAATTTTGCTCCTGCGCGACGCTGGTTTAGAGCAAAATCTACCCATTGTGCCGCTGTTCGAAACCCTCGACGATTTGCAACGAGCGCCCGAGACGCTGGACGCACTTCTGAGTAACCCCTGGTACGCCAAGTACTGCGGGGGCGAACAACAAGTGATGATTGGTTACTCAGACTCCGCCAAGGATGCAGGCCAGTTCGCAGCCGCCTGGGCGCAGTACGAAGCCCAGGAGCAGTTGGTTGCTACGGCCAGTAAACACTCAGTGAAACTCACCTTGTTCCACGGACGGGGCGGTGCGGTTGGTCGCGGTGGTGGTCCGGCCCAGGATGCTATCCGATCGCAGCCACCACATTCGATAAATGGCCGCTTACGCGTCACAGAACAAGGCGAGATGATCCGCTGGAAGCTAGGTACACCCGAGCTTGCCCGGGAAAGTTTGCGCGGCTATGTCGCGGCTACTCTTGAATCGTCCCTAAACCCGCCCATGCTGCCCAAAGATGAGTGGCGTACGGCGATGACTACCATGTCTGAACGCTCCCTTGCGGCGTATCGCGCGACAGTACGTGATGACCCCAACTTTGTTGGGCTGTTTCGCGCACTCACCCCAGAGCGAGAATTGGGAATCCTGGCACTTGGCAGCAGGCCTGCCCGTCGCGCAGCAACCGACGACGTATCAAGTCTTCGCGCGATCCCCTGGGTTTTTGCCTGGACCCAGATCAGGTTGATGCTGCCAGCCTGGCTGGGAACGGAAGAAGCTCTGGACAAGGACTCTCCCAGTGCAACCGCTCTCAATGCCATGCTGGATTGGCCGTTTTTTCAGATGCAAGTCGATATGCTGGAAATGGTACTGGCAAAGTCTGAACCGAGTCTCACGCTGCACTACGCCAGCAAACTACTGGGCGACACACCACCGGGGCAGATTGAAGCCCTGTGTGCTCGACTCGCTCGATTGCAAGAGAGCCTTCTGTCACTACGCAACTCGACTGAGCTACTGCACCATGATCCGGTACTCGGTCAGTCGCTTACCGTAAGGAACACCTATCTGGATCCGCTTCACGTACTTCAGGCTGAGCTGTTACAACGTTACCGGGTTGATGAAGACCCGAACTCAAAAGTCTCTCGTGCGTTACGGGTTACGATGGCTGGGATTTCGAGTGGTCTTCGGAATACCGGTTAATCGCAAGCGCGGCGACCACCAGTACCAGTCCAAGGATGCGTGCCAAAGGAGCTGGATAAATTAGCAGCAATGCTGCAACTGAGCACATCAGACGTTGAGTGGCAGGCATCACGCGAAATGCAAAACCTTCAATTGCGGTGGCTGACGCAACAATCAGCGCAGCACACCACAATGACCCCAGCAATACGTCGAGCCAACCGTTCTCACCAAGCAACAGAAGCGGTGAATACACCATCATCAAAGGCACTACAAACAAACCTTTGGCAAGCTTTACTGCCTCAAATGCAGCGCCCATCGGGCGTGCTCCTGCAATACCCGCACCGGCAAAGGCCGCTAGCGCAATCGGCGGAGTGACATTGGAAGTTTGCGAGAGCCAGAAGATAACCATATGAGCGGCAAGCAAAGCCATACCCATTTCCTGAAGCGCTGGTGCCGCCATAACAGACAACACAATATAAGCTGCCGTTACGGGTAAACCCATCCCCAACACCAGTGCAGCAAGTGCAATCAGAACAAAAGCAAGCCATAACTGGCCATTCGCCAGGGACAAAACAAACTCGGTAAATTGCAAACCCAAACCAGTTTGACCGATAACGCCAACAACCAGACCCGCGACGGCACAAGCACATGAGATCGGTACCGCCATGCGCGCACCACGCTCCAAAGCACCCAAAAATTCAGTAAATCCTATGCGCGTGTGCGCACGCAACATCGCGGCGACAACAATCGCCAGACAGCCACTAGCGCCGACGAGTACCGGCGAGTAACTCATAAGTAACAACACCGTAATGAATACCAGGGGCAGCAAAAAATGCGCACCCCTGGCCATCACCGTCATCGATTTTTGCGTATCTGTCATGCCTTGCATTCCGCGCTTTGACGCAATCAGATGTACGTAGAGCAAGGTACAGAAAAAATAGAGTAAAGCCGGCATCAACGACATCCACACGATGTCGCTGTAACTTGTACGGGTAAACTCGGCCATCACAAACGCGCCCGCACCCATCACGGGTGGCATGATCTGGCCTCCGGTCGACGCCGCCGCCTCAATGCCTGCAGATTCTTCAGGAGAATATCCGAGCTTCTTCATCATGGGAATCGTGAGTGATCCGGTTGTTACCGTGTTGGCAATTGCAGAACCAGAGATTGATCCCATAGCCGCTGAGGCGATAACACTGGCTTTGGCCGGGCCACCCCGATATCTGCCAGCCGCAGCAAAAGCCAAATCGATGAAGAACTTTCCCGCACCAGTTGATTCCAAAAAGGCGCCAAACAAAACAAACATAAACACCGCCCCCGCAGCAATCCCCAGTGGCGCGCCAAACATGCCCGCACCAGTGAACACCTGAAAGCGGACGATTCGCTCTAAAGAAAAGCCGCGCGTGGCTAACGCATCAGGCAGATAATTCCCAAACGCTGCATAGCATAGAAACAAAAGCCCGATAAACATCATTACCGGTCCTACCGCTCGCCGGGACAACTCAAGCGATAAACCAATCAAAGCGCATCCGGCAATAAGTTCGGGCAAAGAAAGACCATTCAGGAGATGCTCAATACTCCGATAATCGAAAGACAACACAACACAGGTGGCGAGCACTGCAGCTAACGCACACAGACCATCAAGCCAACGTAATCTCCCACCGGCTAAGGGGTAGAGTAGAAACCCAAGCGCAAGTACCCAACCCAGATGAGCGGGTCGAAAAAAGGTGGCGCCCGGCACCTCAAGCCAAAATGGCAGAAACGCTGCAGGCACAAATCCTGCAACCGGCTGCCAGAGCTGATAAAGACTAAGTGCAACAGCCAGTAATACCGCAACTTTTGAAACGACTGATTTTGTTTGAACCCTAGTCAGGTCCATTTCAGGAACAGTCCCAGTTAGTCGGATTGTCTTTGCCCAGAGCATCAGCCAAGACCTTGCTGTCACTGGCGTCTAACGCGTCGAGGAAACGTTGCGCCCCGGGATGCAACGGCACTGCAGACATGACCCGGGCATTACCCGGAGTGGTAAATGAGGCCGCTGCAACAATAGATTCAAGATCGGCTTGATTCTGATACAGCGAACAAACCAGTCTGTAGGCGAGTTCGTCCTCCATAGCGGCGTTTACCACCACCAGATTCCAGATCGACAAGGTTGAAACCTTTTCCTCAACCCCACGATAGGTCCCCTGAGGAATGTCAGCGGGCACATAAGCAGGGTATCGCTCACCAAGGCGACGCACTTCTTCGGTCGAAAAACTCACCAACACAATGTCTCGCGTGAGCGCCAACTCTTTAACCACACCAATCCCCAATCCACCGACAACAAAGGCCGCATCCAACACACCATCTTTCAAACCATCAGCCGTACCCGAGAAGTTCAGGTACTGGGCATTGAGCTCGGACTCACCCACACCGAGACCCGCCAGCAGGTTTTCAGCCGCAACCGCTGTGCCAGACCCCGGCGCACCCATCGAAACCCGCTTGCCTCGCAAATCAGCAAAATGATGGATGTCTGCATCCGCCATCGCTACCAGGTGTACAAAATTCGGATAAGCCGCAAACAAGGTGCGAAGAGGCAGCGGCTCTGGAAAACGATCCTCACCGCGATAAGCGCTCACAACCACATCACCCATGGCAATGCCCACTTCACTCTCGCCACGAGCCACCTGAATAACGTTAATAACGGAAGCACCCGTGACCTCCGCCTTCACGTTGACGCCGGGCAAGGTCCGGGACCAGATTGACGACAGTCCACCGCCATAAGGGTAATAGATGCCGCTCGGATTGCCGGTAGCAAAGGTCAGTGTAGGGCGATCGCTGCCGCAGCCCGACAACGCACACACTAACGAACCAAGAAAAAAGGCGATAAGACAGGCTCTACCAGCAGGGTCTGCTGGACTGTTCGTGTTAATGTACCCGGCTAACTGGCGGCAAGGCGACACACAATTCCCCTGTTGTCTCTCCGTTGCGGACATTGTAGCCGAAGCTTACGCCGAACCCGATCTTGATGCCTGATTCCCAGCCCGATACCAATGAGGCCAAACCCGCCTTGCCCGCACGGCGAGGGTTGGCGGCGATGTGGCCAAAATATCGAGGCTGGCGCATGGTCGCCGTCGCGTTTTTCGTTGACTTTATCGCGGTTGGTTTCTTTTTTTACTCCTACGGCGTGTTCTTTAAAGCCATTGCCCAGGAATTTGGTGACAGCCGCTTTGGTGTTTCCATTGGCATCATGTTGACGCAGATTGCAGGAGCACTGGTTGCGCCGCTAATCGGTCAGGCCCTTGATCGATATGAATTGCGCAACGTACAAGCTATCGGTGCCACCACTATGGGGCTTGGGTTCCTTGCTCTGGGCTTCGTGCAAACTCCGCTGCAATTCTACCTGGTGTTGGGTCTGTTCATCGGCTGTGGCGCGGGCGCTATGGGGCAGCTGGCGACTTCAAAACTCGTCGCAAACTGGTTCATGAAACGCCGTGGCACTGCCCTTGGCATTGCAGCTACAGGTATCAGCGCATCCGGTGTCGTCATGCCCACTTTGAGCGCCTGGATTATCTTGAACTACGGGTGGCGCGAAGGCTTCATGATCTATGGCGTTATCACACTGGTGTTAGTGGTGCCGCTGGTTATGAAGTTTGTCGTCTCTCGCCCGGAAGATATCGGCCTGCTGCCGGATGGCGCCCCAGCAGGCACTGTCATGCCGCCTGCTCCGCCACCTGCAAAACTCAGGGAATTTGTGGGTAACCCAAACTTTTGGGCGCTAGTGGCCATCATCGGCCTGCTGTTTTGTGTGCAAAGCGGAACATTGATCCATCTGGTACCACGGGTTACTGACGCGGGGTATTCGCTCAGCGCCGCGTCTCTGGTGATGTCTGTGTGTGCAGCACTTGGTATCGCGGGCAAGCTGATCTATGGCTACCTCGCTGACCGCTGGGATGTGCGCAAGGCACTCTGGCTGGGTATCGCGTTTCAGATCGTTGGGCAACTTGTGATGTTGTTACAGCCTGGCTACCACGGCTTTATGCTTGGTGCCGCCCTGTTTGGTTTTGGCATGGGAGGGGTTGTGCCGATGCAGGGGGCAGCGGTTGGCGCTACCTTTGGTCGCGAATCTTTTGGTCGGGTACTTGGCGCCATGCGTCTGCCTATGGCCGGACTACAAGTACTGGGGGTGCCTTTCGCAGGCCTGGTGTTCGACGCTACCGGTAACTACAAGCTTGCCGTCTACGTCTTCCTGGCGCTATATCTGCTCGCAGCCGTAGCGGTATTTGGCCTGCGCCCAAACAAAACGTAGCAAACCTCAGGCACGGAGAGTTGAGAGTTCATCATTCGACCAGATCTTGCGAATAAATCGAGGATTCTTCGATGACATATCGATCTGGTATTTGGCGCTATCGTCTCGGACTGGCAAGCCAAGAATTTCCGAGAGATTACGGGCGAGCCACTTCTCGATTTTCAGCACGACCATCTTTCTTCGCAACCGGCCTTGAACATCGCGATTGAGTACCGTAGGCATGGTGTTGAGCGTGAGGATCTCATCGATAGATCCATGAGCCATTTTTTCGCGGCCTTCATCACTTGCGTAGAAATGCGAAACCGCAAAAATTGTCCGTCCCGGATGGCCTTGACGCAGGAACTGACAAGATTTCACAACGGTTGAACCTGTGCGCACCATATCATCGAACAGCACGAGATCACGGCCACCAATTTCTTCGAAGGTTGACTCACTCTCCTCATGCAGTTTGATCTGCACTTTGCGCTCTCCCGAGCGTTCTTTATCCAGTAACACGCATTTGGCATTCGGCAGCTGCAACTGAACAAACATCTCTTTTACAAAATCTCGCGCGCCCTTGTCTGGTGCACATAGCGCGAGCCGAGCCCCACCATCACTGCAATCAACGATGTTGGAGTTATGCAAATAGTCGCAATAGATATCATAGGGAATCAGGTTATCGAAGCGCCCCTCGAACACCTCATTAAAAATCGCCTGGACCGAATAAGAGTGGTTATGCACGGTAAGTACGCGGTCTACTCCAGCCAGTTTCAGCATCTGGGCATAAAGTCTGGCAGTAAATGGTTGTCCGTCGAATTTCTTCCGATCTTTAACATCACGCTCAAAATGAGTCTTGCCATGATCTATGCCCGGGCCACGATCTTGCGCGCTGTAATACAGATCAGGCTCTACCAACATAACCTGGGCCGCCCCATTCTCTTTAGCACCTCGCGCGATCAGCAGATTGCGCATAGCAAGATTCTGCCGGCTAACAACACGACTGGACGTGGACACAATCACCACAGTTTTGCCGCTGAGTTGGTTACCGATAGCCGAAAAGTCGCCCTCATCCGAGATAAATCGCGGGCAGAATTCTGTATTGGCAAAGGTCTTCATGCTGATCAAATCAGCAATGTCTTCGGCCTGACCAACAGTAAAAGCGACATCGATGGCAAAGGGGTCATCAGACGAGTTCCCCACGATAATAATGTCATCGGGCGAGGTGGCGATTGCTGCCGACATGGGCACAAAACTCGTAGCGCAAGTGGGGAACGCGAGCGTACGGAGGTTTCCGGGGTGCGGTCAAGAGGGCTCGCGAAAAAAGCCCTCAGTTGCGCAAAATTAGTACGGCAATGAAGCGAAAAGGCTTTTTTGAGCTCAGGAATTCTGACGCAACCAAAGCCGCTGACTGCGACTAAATGGTCTAACAAACCCTGCTTTTATAGCCCTTTTACAGCCCTTTTACAGCTTTCAGACGGTGTGCACTGGCCCCTTTCGCGGACCGTCGGTACCGTAGATAGGTGCCTGGTGTGAGGGGATGCGATCCATTCGCTCCACCGTTTGATGCGTGTGTCACCAACAGACCCGACACCGTCCCCGACGCGAACGTAAGGATATGGCGTTGAAAAATAAAGATCGAGTATCAGCAACGCGAGCCCGCCTAATCAATGCTGCCATTGAGGCTCTCGCTGAAATTGGCTACCACCGGACGACGTTCGTTGAGGTCTCTCGACGTAGCGAGTTATCCCGCGGAGCTATCCATCATCACTTTGAGTCTATCCCGGACCTGATGGCGGCCGTTACCAGGGATATCAGCAAACAACTGGAAGAGCGACTACGCGCCGAATTGGCAGCTCTACCTGCCGGCGCTGATCTGTTCGACCGGGGTCTGGATCTGCTTTGGACACAAATGCGCGAGCCTCCCTTTCAAGCCTTTCAGCAAATTCGCAACGCCCTGGCAACAGATCCCGCACTAGAACCTGTGGTGAGGGATGAAGTGAAGACCCTGTGGCAGTGGTTACAAAACCAAACAGGCACTTTCCTGCAAGGCGGGCTGACACAGAGCATCCCACCCGAAACAGCGTTAATTCGTCTGGTACTGGCTGCACTGGCAGATTCCTACGACAGCAACCGCGCTGCAGCGCAGAATTCGCAAGACCTCACCATCCTGAAAGTGATGGTGAGGCAGTTCGTGGGTCCGTCGAGGAGCTCGCAGACCCAGCACGCAGAAGAGACTACCTAACCGCCAATATATCGTCGCTAAAATCCAGCCGCTAACAATAGTGCTGGATGAGCGACTACATTAGCCCGTATTTTCTCGCCTCTGCGCGGCCGACCACCATGTGGTGCACTTCATCGGGGCCGTCGGCGAGTCGCAGCGTGCGCTGCCCGGTGTACATATCCGCAAGCGGAGTCCACTTGGACACGCCCGTGGCACCGTGCATCTGAATCGCCTCATCAATGATCTTGCAGACCTTCTCAGGCACCATCGCCTTCACGGCGCTGACGTAAACGCGGGCTTCCTTGTTCCCTAATACGTCCATGGCCTTGGCTGCTCTCAGCACCATGAGTCGACAAGCATCGATCTCAATTCGTGCGCGGGATACAACTTCCAGGTTTTTGCCCAGTCTGAGTATGGGTTTACCAAAAGCTTCCCGTGTTCCAGCGCGTTTAACCATCAGCTCCAGCGCTTTCTCAGCCGCGCCAATCGAACGCATGCAGTGATGGATTCGACCAGGACCAAGACGAACCTGAGAAATTTCGAAACCCCGACCTTCACCCAGCAGGATATTCTCCTTGGGCACCCGAACATTTTTGAATTCGATATGCATATGTCCGTGCGGGGCGTCATCGCGACCAAAAACATGCATAGGTCCGAGCACCTTCACGCCGGGCGCATCCATAGGTACCAGAATCTGCGACTGCTGCTGGTGAGGTGCTGCATCCGGGCTGGTCTTGACCATGGTAATCATGATCTTGCAGCGCGGATCTCCCGCACCCGAAATGTAGTACTTTTCGCCGTTGATCACCCACTCATCGCCATCGAGAACAGCTTGCGTGCTGATGTTCTTGGCATCAGAAGAAGGTAACCCGGGTTCTGTCATGGCGTACGCAGAGCGGATCTCGCCATTAAGCAGCGGTTTGAGCCAACGTTCTTTTTGCTCTTCGGTACCCACACGTTCAAGCACTTCCATGTTGCCAGTATCCGGCGCGCTACAGTTCAGTGTCTCTGAAGCCAGGGGGTATTTTCCAAGTTCGTTCGCTATGTAGGCATAGTCGAGATTCTTTAACCCTTCACCGGTATCGGCATCCGGCAAGAAGAAATTCCACAAGCCCGAATCCTTGGCTTTCTGCTTCGCCCCTTCCAGCAGTTCAAGCTGCCGGGGATGCCAACTCCAGGGATCATCCTTTTCATCATCCAGCGCGTGAAATTCTTCCTGGATAGGTTCTACGTTGGTTTTGCAATGGTTCACAACCGCATCCAGCAGTGGTTGCGCTTCCTCACCCATTACCAGGTTATTCAGATCGGCTTCTAGATCAGCTGACGCCATAGGTCCTCCCTCAGACTCAATTCAAAGCGTGTTTGTTCTTCCCGATAATACGCCAAGGAAGGCCTAAATGGCGTCAAATCACAGGCTTATTCGCGCCAGATAAACAGGCTTTCTCTCAAAGCTGGCTGAGTCAGAACAGATCAATCTGCCGATCATCCCCAATCACCTGGGCAAAACTCAGGCCCATCACCTGCAACACAGGTTCTGCAACCGGTTGCACCTGCTTCTCCAGATAATGCTCATAATCGAGCGCATGCTGCAGGTTATCGAGCGGCTCTGGCCCGGCGAGAGTTTGCCGATAGGCAATGATTCGGTCGTTGGGGCGCTTCGACAGCCGGGCCGCAGCAACATGGGGCGGGGTCGTCCGTGTATATTCCTGCACCTTGCGACGTAATCCTTTCCTGTAGGTAAGCTGATCATCCAGTTGACCCGCACGCAAGCGAGTCACGGTATCAATAAGAAAGTCCTCGACGGCATCACCGGCAAAGAGTCGAGTATAGAGTTCACGCTGAACGGTCTTTGCAAGCACAGTCCAATCTCGGCGCACCACCTCCATACCAACAAAGTCCAGTTCACCCTGAGGTGCTCCAAAAATCGCGCCGACGTAGCGTTTGCGAGCACCACCAGTGCCGTGCCTGACTGGGGGCAAGAATAGCCGTTCATACAGCTTCTCAAACTCCATGGTGAGTCGACTGGTCACCTGCCACTTGTCACTTATGTGTGCAGCAAGATCACAACTTAGCGCCTGAGCAAGCTCGACACTGCACTCATAGGCCGCCGCAGAATCTTCAGTACCCGCACTCACAAACAGGCTATCGGTATCGCCATACAGCACCTTGTGACCTCGAGCTTCAAACCAGGCCTTGGACCACAACAGCAGATACCGCCCTTGTCCAGTAATGGCGTTCGCGATGTTTGGGTTATAAAACCTGCAAGCCGGCGTGCCAAGAACACCATAAAACGAGTTCATGAGTATTTTGATAGCTTGTGACGCAACCTCGTTACCCTCTTGCTTCGCCTGGGCACGACGGGGAAAAAGCTCGTCCAGCATCCCCGGCAGAATTCCGGGCTCCCTCGAGAACCAGGCATTGCCCGGTAAATCCAAAAGTTCAGGTGCTGCACGTTCCCTGTATCCAAGCGGATCAATATTGAAGGTGCGAATGATGCTCGGGTACAAACTCTGAAAATCGAACACCCACACATTTTGATGCATGCCCGGCAGCGATGGCAGCACGTGGCCACCCGCTGAGGCCGCATGAACTCTGGAATCTGTGGACTTTACCGATGGAGCAACCCTTCTTTGTTTATAGAGTTCGGCCAGATAAAGAAAATCAAACGACGCAATACTTGCCGCGACTCGATCGGGTGTCATACCTGTTAACAGGCTCCGTTCGACGGCCAGTTTTATGAGATCAAGCTTCTCAACAATCTCAAGAGCGAGTCTCGAATCAGTACGCGCATAAAGAGCAAAGTCCACCAGGTTGTTTTTGTAGCCTTCAAGAATCTCACCTAAACGATCCCTGGCATCGCCATGCAGCGCCTTGCCTTCGCCCAGAATGACCCGAGCAACCGCATCCAGCGAGTATTCTTCCAGCTTGATGAAGGCTCCACGCACGAGATCCAGACCATCCAGCACCAATCTGCCGGGAATCGTCGCCTGGCCGCTACCAAAATAGCCTTGTGCCGGTCGCAATCGCATGTCGCCAGGTCCGCGCCCCAGCGAAAATCCCAAACCCAGTCGATCTGCAACGCCTTGCAGAAAACTCAGATCAAAGTCGATAACGTTCCAACCGGTAATAACATCCGGATCAAGAGCACGAACCTTGTTGGAGAAGTAACGCAGCGCCGCCGCCTCAGTCGGCACAGAGACGGCCCGCTCGGGCATCGAGCGTTGCTCCGGATCCACAATCACTACCTCATCAGCACCACAGCCGTACCAGGAAATCGCAAGCAATCGTTGGGTTTTGGGGTTGGTCTCAATATCAAATGCCAGTACCCGTGGCTCGATCCTGATTTCAGCCGGAGTCAGTTCCGGATTATCAAAACAGAGATCAACCCCGGGCGCCTTACTGTGTGGACCTTCAATGCGGCAGCCGCCCTGCACTCCCCGATCGATCAGATAACGCACCGCAAAACGAACGTCTGCCTCGTAGGTTGGGACACCTGCCTGATGGAGTCGATCACGCAATCCTGGAGCATCCTGCGGCACCGGCACATCAACTCGAGCAACCTTTTGTCCACTGAAAGTCTCGCGATTACTGGGCGACACACAGCCCTGCGGCAGTGTGCTGTGTCGGCTCTCGGACGCCGGGATATAAAAGTGCGGGCTTTGTTGCGTATCGCGAACAAGAAATGTCTGGCCTGTTTGCAACCGACCAAACAGATGCACCACCGGTCGGCCTTCGAAAATTCGATAGCTCGCCTGGAGAATAAAACCGAATACACCGTTGTCTGCCATGCCAGCGATTCTCGCCGGGATAGGATCGATTTACTACTGATAAACCTCAAGGGTCTGCTGAGCAATCAGGTCCCAGTCATACTTATCTGCAACAGCCAATGAATGGGCTCGATCCTCGTCCGTCCAGACGCCTTCAGATGCTTGATCAAGCAAAGCAGTAAGTGCCTTCACATCCCCCAGCGGGAAGAAATTTTCTTCATCGATAGGCACTTCCAGATTTGCCGGAATATCGCTGGCATAAGCGCGCAGTGAATAACTCAGCGCTTCGAGCAAAGCGATTGGCAGCCCTTCATGAGACGAAGGCAACACAAAGACACCTGCATGAGTGAGTATTTCACGCAGCACATCGCCGGTCTGAAAGTCCGTGAGTACAATTTGCGGATTCACCCTGGCTGCATCGCGCAGCGCATTCTGGTACTCATCATCACTATCCAGGGCACCGGCGAGCAACAGATGCCAGCCAGAATTTTGCATCGCACTCTTCTCGAAGGCCTGAATTAGATCCAACTGCCGTTTCTCGGGGACCAGGCGGCTAACCTGCAACACGTATCTGCCGGGGGTCACGCCTGCGCCATCAAGCCAATCGTGGCTAACAACCGGCTCGGCTTTTGGCACTCCGTTGGGAATCAAATCAGATCGCCGGTTATGTTTGGCAAACACCAGATCGCGAATAGTCTGTGATATGACTATGCGACGACTAGACCAGCGCATACCAAACCATTCACCCGCACGCAAAACCCATCGCGCAAAACGACCCCATTTTTCCCGGTCGTAGTCCGGTCCGTGATGGGTGACCACCACCTTTAGACCAAAGAGGCGGGCGAGCGGTGTAAACAAGGCAGGACCAACCGCATGCAAATGCAGAACGTCAGGACGCTTGAATATGGCATAAATCACTGCCAACAGACTGTGCAAAACGGTTTCAAGACTGGTCGACGACGGCGACCATATCGGTGTGAGCTGCACACCACCAAAGCTTGCGGGTTTTGACGCATCCCAGTAAGTACTGCGCGTTATTACCTCAACCCGTGCCCCTAATTCCACCAGCCGAGGATAAAGCTGCTCGCAGTGCGTCTCGATACCCCCCTGAATATCCGGGAACCCACGTAGCCCCACAACCAGCACATACATCAGTGGGCGCCCAAACCTTTCATACCCAACTCCCCTAACACCTGGGCTACTCGATCTACGTGGGTATCTGCTGAGTAAGCCTCAACAACCCAGTCCCGGGCGTTACGACCCTGAGTTTGAACTGCCTGATCATCAAGTGCTGCATAGTTCGCCAGCACATCAGCAAGAACTTCTGTGTTTTTACTGGGGAAAATGTCGCCAGTCTCGCCACGACGAATCATTTCGGGAATACCACCGATATCTGCACCCAGCACAGGTGTGCCTAACGCATAAGATTCGAGCACACTCATAGGGCCGTTCTCATACCACTCAGAGGGCAATACAACCGCTCGCGCACCGCGCACAAGCTCATGCAAATCTTCGCCAGTGGTATAGCCACAAAATTCGACATCTGCATCCAGCCTTCCAGCAAGCATCTTAAGTGCCTCCTCTTCCGGTCCGGTGCCAGCAATCTTAAGTGGTACACCAGCTCTACTGGCGGCCTCTATCAAGGTTGCCCCGCCTTTTTCCGGAGCGAGCCGACCAAAATACAGAAAGTAGCGTCCGGCCTGGTCGCTGGGTGTGAATGCCTCAGCGTCTACAAAGTTGGGGATGTGCACCATTTTGCTGGCATCAATACCCCACTCGGCAAGTTTGGTTGCAAAAAACTGACTCGGCACAATAAATCGATCAACACACTTTTCGTAGGTCCCCAACATGCGATGCAGAGTGGATTCAAGATAGACCACGGCACTAAGTGCAAGCGAGTTTTTGACACATCGATAGCGAATCACATTGCGCAGGTTACCGCCCTTACAACGCTCACAAATACCGTCGCTTGCAAGCATTTTATAAGCAGGGCATGCGAGCTTGAGATCGTGCAATGTCATCACCGTAGGAATCTCCCTGCTCTTTAACGTCGAGAGAATAGAGGGGGAAATATGATGATAAATATTGTGCAGTTGGGCTGCATTGGGTGCCGTCTTGTCGATGAGGCGATTTAGTTTGTTTTGGGCCTCTGTCGAGTAAATAACCTTTGGCACCCGCAGCGCAGATTCCAATAAGGAATAATTCGAGCCAAATTCGATTTCGTCAACAAAATAGTCGCTATATGGGCTGGGCAAATTGTCTGTATGGGTCATACAGAAAGGCACAACCTCAAAGCCGCGGGCTGCAAACAGTCGATTCTGTTCCAGAAACACAACCTCCGCGCCGCCACGAGGGTAGTGATAATTGTTAACGGTGAGCAGGGTTGGATTTTTCACGACCGAACGATAGCAGTTTTAGGCCTTTCTTCGCGCTGCGTTAAGGAGCGCAGTGAGTGCGCGCGAGTTCACAGATTGCCAGTTGCAACAGCCTGAAACACCGGGCTTTACGCTGCGGACTCCCCGTGAAACCATTTATCCCATCAAATACCAGATCAAAGTTTGAGCGCCACCATGGCAAGACCGGCCCTAACCGAGGAACAGCGCAAGAAAACGCGCCAGTCCATCCGTAAAGCGGCTGCCGAGCTTTACCAAAAGAACGGCGCTGGCGACGTATCCGCACGAGCAATCGCAGATGCCGCAGGGGTCTCGGTAGGCACACTGTACAGCTACTTCAACAATTTGACCGAGCTCATGCAATCGCTATGGAAAGAGCCAGTCAAGCGCCTGCTGGATCAACTAGAGACAGACCTGGCCAAACCCTCAAAGCCACTGGACAAACTCGAGCGACTGCTAAAGGCCTATGTGAATTTTGCATCACAACATCGCGGAATCTACCGCAGCGCCTTTATGTATGTGCGACCTGAGTCACACAAGCAACCTGAACCGGTAAGTCTTGAAAGCGACCGCTTCTTCAGCTTGTTTCTCAATGCGATCATTGAGGGACAGACCAGTGGCGTTGTTCGAACAGGTCCTCCCAAACTACTGGCACAGACCCTCTGGGCGGGGTTGCATGGTGCAATTGCTCTGCCTATCAACATGGACCGCATTGCACTTGAGGATGGTCCACAAAGTGTGGAGCAGATGATTGATTTGTTAATGGCTTGGTTGTCTGAGCCCTGAAACAAACATCAGAAAATCAGTATTTCCCAATCAGATCGATAAACCAGCCATGACTGTCGTAGTCCTGGAACTTTAAATCGTCATCAAAGCCGGCAAAGTTATAGCCGGCACCTAGTTTCAGATGATCACCAAGATGTCTGTACAAACCTGCTATCGCCCCCTGTTTGGTGCCTTCGTTGCGCCAGTCAGACAACCATCGATACTCAAGCAGCCCATCCCAACGTTTTGTGAGGTGATAACGCACGCGTGCAGCGCCAAGCTGCACCCCAAAGGTTTCCCACGGACCAGTATCGCGATCGGCCCGCAACTCACCCCGTTTCAGCGCCACCTTGGCACCAAACTCCCAGCGAGGATTAGCCGCAAATAGTGCCTCCAGGGCAAAAATATGGGCTCGTTGATCCGTGCGGAGCACAGCGGCACCAAATGAGTTCGCAAACAACCCACTATCAAAGGCCTGACCGAGGCTTGGCAAGTCGTAAAGGAAACTGTATTTGCCAATCAGATTGAGTCGATTGCTCCAGACTGGGCGATAGGCGTACCCCACATCAAGCTCTACAAACCGCGCCTGATGTTCATCGCTGCGTTCGTCTTCCGTCCAGGACAGATTGAGTTTGCCCAGCCAGCGTCCGGATTCGTTCACTTTCCAGCCAAAGGTTGAACTTGTGAGATAGGTGCGGGTATGCAATTGCACTGCCTTGTCTTCTCGATACTCAACTCGAGACGCCAAACGATAGTTATTGCGTTCAACCCGTGCGCCGATGGTTGCGGAGGTTCGTTCAAAATTTTGCAGCCCGCCTGCCAATTCACCAACAGGGCCAACGCTCTCGGCAAGCGACTCAGCCAGGGGGGTAAACGCTCCGTCATTGTTGCTGTGTGATAAAGACGCGCTTAACAGCCAGTCCTGGATACCGGTGTAATCCACACCAAAAGTATGACCTGTACTCGAATATTGATCGCCTTTGCCAAACTGGGATTCGCTAAATATGCTGGTGTGATTACCAAAAGCTCGTCTCTGACCGAGCGTAACCACATCTCGCGGACCCTCCGTGCGATCGGGATCAATAGCGTAACTGCCATATATTTCGGCCCCATCACCATAGCTGTAGCGTGTACCAAACTGGCTTGTTGCACCTGATCCGAGGCCACCACTGAGGTTAAGTTGCAAGCCATCACTTGCCCCAAGCTGAACGCCACCAATAACGGCTGAACCGCGATCCCCATCGCTGACTTCCACACTCACAGCAGTGCGGTCACTCAACTCCGTATTTATGCCCACGCTGATCAGATCGTTGTCTTCATAGTTGCCGCGCTCATCGGCCGTAATTTGACCGGCTGCGTAAATCGACGTGAGTTCAGACAGATCAACTCCCAGTCGGGCGCCCACCAGCAGCGCTTCGCCATCACCGGTGGCCGCACTTAACGTTGAGGGTAATCCTGTGCGTTCCACATCTTCGTAGCGTGCCTCTACGCCAGCCGACCAACGACCAACGTCTGCATCAACCTGCAGCCTTGCAACCTGGTCTTCCCCCAAACCCTCTCGCTCTAGTTTGTTGTAGCCGGCATCAATGCGCAGGTTGTCGCCAAACTCCACATGAACATCAACACCCTGATCTGTAGTGTCGAGCCCCTGGGCCAGGCGGCCGGTAGAAAATCCGCCATCCCGATCTTTCCACCAGGCTCGAACATCCCCTCGAAGCCGTTCGCTGTACTCGGCAAGATTGATGCGGCCTTCGATCGAAGTTGCATCACCCTCGACAAAGGAAGATGCAAGAGAGGCGGAGTTAAGATCGCGGCGTACAAACGACAGACCGCCGTCTGCCGAAACAAAACTGGCATCACTTTGTCGGGCTTCACTCTCAGCGTACTCCGCACGCAGATAGGTGCCGCGGCCGGCTTGCAAGGTGACATCTACACCTTGCAAGTCGTAGTCTTCTCCTGAGCGCTCATCAACCACCTTGCTTGCGCCAAGTGCGATGTGATCGCCAAGCCAGACCTTCCCCCGTGCACCAGCAGTTTTGTCGTCTGCCGCAAATCCCTGAGGCACATACTCGTAGTCGGCCAGCAAGAAGACGTTGTCCCCCTCAAGTGGTGAGCTGCGAACGATGGAGCTACCTCGGTCATTGACGACCTGCGAAAGCGGTCGAGCCAGAATAATTCGGCCTTGCAGATCATCAATCTCATAGTCTCGACCCTCCACAAGGATCTCGCGCTCCAGCACTTGCTCACTATCTCGGCGACGTACTTCTATCCAAACTTTCTCCGAACCCTGCACAATGTCAGTGTGTCGCAAATAGTAAAGCGATCCGCCGGTGGCTCTAAAAGTCACACTGGCAGCAGAACTTTGGGCTTCACTGCCAAACAAGGTCAGCCGGCGGCGGGCCTCACCCTGGGCTGTAACCTGCTTGCTTTTGAAATCCAGTTTTGCGCCATAAAGCGAACGGTTGTACTGAGTGATCTCAGTATCATTCAGCCCAGTGTTGTAATTGCCCCACAACAGCGAACTCCGACCAACGTCGACTCGCACATAAAATGCACCCTGGGTATCTACATCTGTGGTTGTTGTAGAGTCATCACCATAAACGGGATAGTAACGATTAGGATCCAGCTGACGAAACAGTTGTCGCGGATCTTCTCGTCGCAAGTTATCGCCAAAATTCTTCAGTTCATCCTCTGTCGAATCCAGTTGTGCGGTGATCAGGTACTTGCCCTTCACTTTAGCTTTGGCATAAAACGCCAGGCGCCCATCAACAAACACTGACTCATCAAAATGATCGTCAGCGGACAGCGGCTCAAGGTTGCCGCTAACGTTGTTTTCGCCAACGGCAAAATTCACCAATCCAACCAAAAACTGATAATTTCCATCTACCGTGACCGGTATTCTTCGCTGGTAAACGCGCTCCTGTGTATCAACAAGATCAATATGCAGCTGGTGCTCGCCAACAGGCAGTTGTCGCTCCCAGACAAAGCCGCCGTCTGAGTTTATTGGCACAGGTTCTCCTTCAACCTGCAGCGCGTAGTCAGTGCCAATATCTATCCCATGAAGTCGCACTTGCGAGCCGTTAACGGGAATTTCCTGGCGAGCAAGGTTATCGAGACCCCATACATCTTCGGTATTGCGCCTATCCTGGTTATCTCGCACTCGCCCGCCAGCGGACTGCGTCCCGCTATAGCGCTTTCCTGAATTGCGCTTTTGAACCTTTATCAAGCGTGGAGCAGTTTCATCAAATCGTGTCGCCGCCTCTCCCGTGCCGTAGGCTCTAACTACATAAGCTAGCGCTCTAGTGCGACTGTTGCGCAGCACGCGGTGCAAGTTTTCATGCTCCGGAGCTGTAAGGTCAATCGCTGGCGCATCATCTCCGACCTCAAGAATCGCAAGTGGTGTGGTGCGATCCGTATCGTTGGCGCCATAGATTCTTAGCTCCTTTCGCGAAATAAAGTTGTTGTAGTTACTGTACAGGCTGAAGTTCGGCGCCGACTCAATGCGCCGATCTCTGTCCAGCCATAGGTCGTCAGTGGCTAGAATATTCAGCTTGGGTACTACTGTCAGCGGTTGCTCAGTCGCCCAGATACGTCCTCCATGAGGTAAATAGGCGGTGCGGGATGTTGGCAAGGGTTCTACCCAACGACGTTCAATCTTCTCCAGCTGTTGAGTGATCAGGACAATTTGAACTCGACGATTCTGCGCTCGACCAGCCTCGGTCTCATTGCTTGCGATCGGCTCCGCCGCGCCTCGCCCGATTGCGGTTATCGAACTCTCCGGCAAATCAAACTGAGTACGTAACTGCCTCGCAACCGCCTCTGCGCGAGCCAGCGACAATCCCTCGTTACTGCCGTAGCGCGAGCGATTTGCGCCACCCAGCGGCGTATCGTCCGTGTGACCTATGATCTCCAGCTGAACCGCATCCTTGCCCAGGGATTCGATAGCTCGCCGGACAGTTCCGGCACTACCGGGATCAAGGCTCTGGCTGCCAGGGGCAAACTTCAGGTCAGGCAAAGATTGTCGCTGCGCGTATCGTTGTTCCTTCATGCCTGGCTTGAGGGTTTCCGATTCAGCAGAGACAACCCGGGTCTGCTGGGTGGTTTCGGTCCAACTGACTTCGATCTCAACCCGTCTGTTCGCCGCCATTCCGGCGGCTGTTGCGTTTGACGCGATGGGTTGCTGCGCGCCACGACCTTCAGAGGTGACTAACGCAGGATCTATGTCGAGTACCGACCGAGCAAAGTCCGCTACCTCCCGGGCACGCGCAGCAGACAGACCGACATTGTCTTTAAATCGCTTCGCCAACTGACCCCGCAGAGCACGCGGGTCTGCATGGCCAACAAAAGTAAGTCGAAGATTGTCACGCCCGGTGTACTGGGCAAGCAACGACTGCAACGCAGTGCTGTAATCCTGCGGAATATTTACTTTCCCGGTGTCAAAATTCACTGGTCGAACATCGGAGCGCAGGGCGCGGGTTGATACTTCGAGCATTTCCGCCGGCGGGGTTTGGGCGGCGACCAACTCCGCTTCAGGCAGGCCCACGGCAAAATCAATCCGCGACATAAGTGCTGGAGTTAGCCGGATAACTCTGGGATTCTCGCTGTTAATCACCGTGCCATCAGGCAAGCTGGCGGGATCCAGCTTCAAGATAAAGTTCGCACCACGAGCCGTACGTCCAGTATCGACATCTGCCAGGTGATAGCGGCCGTGACGGTCAGTCTCTATGAGCAAGCCATCTACGGTGGCCAGCCTCACACCAGGGATACCACGCTCGACCACTCCGAGATTTTCAACAATCAGCGTGTTCTGATCATTGTCAGTGACCACTCGCATAGTGAGTTGCTGGCCGGTTCGGCCCAACACCACCGCCCCTTCAGGACTACGTCGCACTTCACCATCGATACCGAGGGTCAAAAAACTGCCTTGGGCACTACGTAGGTTGATCGGCGCCTCAAATCGTCCCGGTAAGACGGTTTGGATACGCATTGGTGGATCGCTTTCCGCCTTGCGGCCGCGAATATCAGGCAGAACGATGGGTGTCTTGAACGGCCCTCCGGACAACACCAGACCGGTTGCGTGAGCCGGGTCTTGCCAGCCATCGCCATCGCGGTCATCAAAGACTTTGCCAATGATGGTGGTCTGTTCAAAAAGTGGATCAGCACTGATCTGGACCACCGCGCTTGAGGCTGCGGAGAGCGGCAGTCCACTCTGCTGTGCGGTGACCCGGTTGGTATACAAGCCCTGCACGATGCCGACGCCTACCCGGGCAAAATATCGAACTGATACGCTCTCTCCAACCGCCAGATCGAAGGGTCCAAGCTCAACCGGATCCAGTCCACTTGCAGGCAGCAGCTCAACAACGTCGTCAGCGGTGCCAAACGTCAGATCGTTACCGGCACGAATCAGTTGCACCGAGTCATCGTCGAGAACAAACCCCGGCGGCAGATCATCCACCAGACTGACATCCAGCAATTCGGCGACAGTTTCGTTACGCAGATCAACCTGGTAAGGCACAGCGTCGCCAACCACCACAGTGCGTGCGGGGGTGGACTTTTGCAGACTGATCAGCCCAGGTTGAGAAAGTGCTGATAGAGAATCAATGGGTAAATGGTTATTTGCAAAGGTCTGATCGTTTGCCCCACCCAGAATCGACAGGAAGTAACCACTGCCCTGGGACCCAACCGGTGGCAGTGGGTTGTCCTGAACGACACAGGGAGGGGCAACATTCGGGTCGACTGGACAGGAATCAAGACTCAGCGCTTCTGCGTTAGACAGTATGCGTACCGAGGGCCCGGCAAAGAAATCTGCCGGGGTTGCAACAATATCAATGCGATAACTGGTATCACCCGCCGGACAGGCCGGGTTAGCGCCACTGCGAATATCAAACCGATAGGCGGCATCAGCACCAACGGTCTGATTTTGCTGTCCGGCAAGCAGACAGTCTTCGGGAAGAGCCACGCCCGTAACCTCATTCACCAACTGCAAGGTAACGCCGGGTACCAACGCCCGAGTTACGCTGTCGTAAACCCGGCCAGCTGAGACCACCGGCAGATCGAGCCGAATTGAGCCGTTTTCCGGCACCGTAACGGTTTCCTCAAGCCAGGTCGCTCCCGAATCCGGGTGAGCAATACGCACCAGGTAGTCTCCGGCAGGCAAATCCTCGATGGCGTAGTTCCCTTCAGCATCTGTACTGGCCTGGGCGACCAACACCCCGTCACCCCCAAACACCTGAATGCGCCAGCCCAACAACCCTTGCTCTGACGGGTTAAAGGCCGAGTCCAGGTTGGGGTCAAAGAACACCGTACCCAGCAACGCACCCAAGGCCGGCGGCGGATCTGGCACCGGGTCTGGATCTGGATCTGGATCTGGATCTGGATCTGGATCGGGAGTCGGGTCCGGATCAGGAGTGGGGTCTGGATCTGGGTCTGGGTCTGGGTCTGGAGAAGGGTCAGGATCGGGGTCCGGGCCAGGCGGGATCATCGGCAACGGCAAAGGTGTTGGTGTGAAGTCGTCGTGCGGATCAGGGTTATCCCCGGGTGCATTCCCCGGAGTATCCGGATCAGGATCTATACCATCTTCCGAAACATCATCTGCATCTGTCCGGGAGATCTCCCCGGCGGCCCAACCCTGGGCACTAACCGAGAAAGGACCAGGGTTACCGTTAGCTGAAAAAGTCAGCGTGTAGCGCACAAAGGCTTCATCGTCCGAAACCATCCGCTCGATGCCAGGCAGCATGAATCGGTTAACGTCCCCATCAAAGGTGTCGGATACGACGCTGAGCGCCCCGCTGGCCACCAGATTATCAATCGACACCACCGTGGCTGGAGCCAGGTTGGCGGCCAGGTCACTGAATACCTGAACCTCGACCAGGGTTTCAATGCCAACATTTTGCAGGCGAATTTCAAGATCAACAGAGAAGGTGCCATCTGCATTTGGCCGCACCTCTCCCGCCTGCATCGCTGTGCCGATTAATGTATGCGGCCGTTCTTCCGCTGTGGCTGCCGCCGACACGCTCAAGCCCATGAGCAGTAATAGCCAGAGCGCCAGAGCGTTGGAACCTTGGCCAATTTTTAAGGCCAGCAAGTACATCCAATGTTTGCCGTGCTTGCCGCCTCTGCGGCACCAGCACTTCGTATCCCAACACCTTCTATACCAACAGCTTTTATAAAAGCACGAAGGGTGTGTCATCCGAAGCCCCCCAAGGGCTGTCTTTGTATCGCGTTGTGTTGTGTTGCGTTGCGGTCGTTTTCGACTCTAATTGCAGATCATTCGCCAGTCCGGACGAATGCCTAACAGTGTAAAGCCGACTTACTAAATTTGGAAGTGATCTTGAGAGAGTGGCCATTCAATGTGCTTGTTTAGTGGTGCCCCAGTTTCGGTATACTCGCGCCGCACGGACACAGAAGTACGCTCATCGATATTCTTCTACCCCCAGCCTCAGCCGGCGACCACGCAGACGGCAACACACGCAATACCCTGATTCGCTTCGGCCCCAATCCATCGGCTGGCGCGCTGCGTGACGAGCACAACCCTGAGTCCCGGCCGGAGCCCCAGCTGGAACCTATGAACCTGGCCTGCGCAGGCAGCGCTGGCGTGGAAAATTGGCAGGTTAATAGTGATTTGCATCAGCTGGAGCAAGATGAATTTGTTATCACAGACAGTCGCGATTACGCCTATCTTCAGGTTTGCCAACCTGTAAGCGACCTGTCCGAGATACGGAAGCAAGCTGAATATCTCTACAGAAAAGCTCTGCAACTCACTCAAACTATTGAGAAATCACGGCTTGTGAGAATCTGGAACTACATTCCACAGATCAACGCAGGTGAAGGAGATGAAGAATGCTATCGGCAATTCTGTTGGGGCAGAGCCGATGCGCTCGGCAACACGTCCCTGCCAGCCGCGACCGGAATTGGCAGCAGGGATGGGGTACTGCGCATTGGTATTTTATGTACCCACCCTGACTCCACACCGGCACACCTGCAGATACGCCATCAGGAAAATCCCCGCCAACTAAGCGCCTACAATTATCCCCGCGCGTATGGCCCTCGAAGCCCCTCGTTTGCACGCGCAACTCTGATATCAACCAGACGTGACACACAGGTTCAACCCGGCAACCCATCGGCTCTACTGCTTCTGTCAGGTACGGCAAGTATTGTGAATCATCAATCGCGCCATCCGGGAGATCTGAGCAAACAGAGTGAAGAAACCGCAGCCAATATTCAGACGCTGCTCAGTACGCTGGGCTCCCCCGCTACCCCCCTGGGTTTGCGTTATTACCTAAGAGATGAAAAGCGGCTCTCTGAGGCTATTGACGGCTGGCACAAGCATTTTGCCGATTGGCCATTGCCGTCGTTTTTGCTCGGTGACATCTGCCGGTCTGAATTGGAGATGGAGGTAGAAGGCGTCTTCAGTGTTTGAAAAGACCAGGCCTTTTCAGGACAATCCCATCCTTGGGCCAGTGAACCACAAAAGACCCTAACTGAGACATGAGACTTGAGATGGCAGAAACCAACCCCGCAGAATCGCTTGCGCAAACCGCTGATGAGCGAAAAATGGCGGAGCTTATTGTCGACGTGCTCAATCTCGAAGATGTAGCACCAGAAGAAATAGACCCCACAACCATAATGTTTGATGACGATGGCCTGGGCCTCGATTCAATTGATGCTCTGGAAATCGCCGTAGCCATTGCAGAACAGTACCAGGTACAGCTCTCTGCAGAAGACGAAGGCACTCGCGAGATCTTTGCCACACTGGGAAATCTCACCGCGTTTGTGACCCAGGAGGTCAATGCCCGCTCTTGAGGCTAATACAGAGCGCTACCGCGCGCTCGAACGGGATTCTCGCCTACTTACCCGCCCCGCAACCGATGTTCTGGCCTGGCGAAACGCTCAGCCGATAACTTGTGCCGCCTTTCTGGCAGACATCGCACACTGCGCTGAAACTCTGCCTGATGCGCCTTACCTGATAAATCTGTGTACAGACCGTTATCGATTTAGTGTCGCGTTCTTCGCTGCCGCAGTGCGCGGTCAAACCACGCTGCTGCCTTCCCAGCGTAATGTCGACGCGATCGCCGCCTTACGCAAAAGCTACCGCCCGTGCCGGGTAATCGCTGACAATCCGGATACCCACTGCGATAGCCTGGTCGATTTTGCACCCGCTCGGAACGGCGAGCTGCAAGAGCTAAAGATCAGTCCAGAACACAGGGTAGCCATTGCCTTCACTTCGGGCAGCACCGGCACGCCAGTTGCTCACCCCAAGCGCTGGGACCTGCTCTGTGCAGGACGCGCTACCCACGCTCGATATCTGGCTCAAAGCCAGGGCACCCAAGAGTCAGACACCCCCTTTCTCAGCACAGAAAACCGGCCCGACCAGGCGCTGAATGGACTTGTGGCAACCGTCCCTTCGTGGCACATGTACGGACTTGAGTGGGCCATGCTGCTTCCCACCGTTGCGCCAGTCACCCTGTTTTGCGGTTCAGACTTTTTCCCGGGTGACGTTATCGCTGCGCTACAGAGTTTTGGACCAACGAGCCACAACTTGCTGGTCTCCACTCCGGTACATCTGCGCGCCCTGCTCACATCTCCCGAACCTCCAGATAACGTTGCCCGGATTCTCAGCGCCACGGCGCCTCTTGATGCACCCACAGCAGACGCTCTGGAAGCTCATCTGCGATCGCGCATGTTTGAGATCTACGGATGCTCCGAAGTAGGTTCTCTGGCTGCGCGACAAGGCAGCGCATCAAAATCCATCGAGCTCAGCGATTGGCAGTTCTTTGATATATTTGAGCTGAATCTGCAGGGTGAGCGTCTGGAAATCATCTCGCCATTGCTCGAACAAGGGGTAACCCTTGCGGACCGGTTTGAACATGGCAATGAATACTCAGCGCAAAGCCATCCAAACAACATAACCCTTCTGGGTCGTGCTTCCGACCTGGTGAAAGTCGCGGGCAAGCGTGAATCTATGGCACGTCTGAACAATGAGTTACTTGCCATCCCTGGCGTTGTCGACGGCGTGGTATACCAACCGGAGGCGCTGGGTGTGGCTGGTGGCGAACGCCTGGCGGCGTTTGTTGTTGGGGAGAATCTCAACCCAAACGCTATTCGCCTGGCTCTGGCTAACAAGCTCGACCCCGCGTTTGTTCCCAGGCCAATTCGAATCGTTGATTCACTACCACGAGACACCACCAGCAAGCTAACAGCCTCTGCGTTAACAGCACTTGTCGAGAGTTACCTGGATGGCTAAAAAACCACCCGGTGACCAGCTGACGATGCCCAGTGCAGTCCAGCCAAATCCACCAAACCCCTCTTGGCAAGCGCGACCGGAAGCTGGCAGCAGCTCAGGCATTCGATTTCTTATGTGGCTTGCAAGGAAAGTTGGCCGCGCTCCGTTACGCGGTGCTCTGTACCCGGTTGCGCTGTATTTCATGGCCGTCAGAGGGCCAGAGCGGCGCGCTTCAAAAAGCTACCTGCAGCGCGCACTAAAACGCCCTGCCAGCTGGCTGGACGTATACAAACACTTTGTGTGCTTCGCTCAGGTGGCGGCAGACAGGTTCTTTTTCTTCGCCGGCCGCGGAGCAGATATTCCAATCCGATTCGTCGGCGGACATGCCGCACAACGTATTGTCGAAGCAGGTAATGCCGGTATTTTCCTGGCTGCACATCTGGGATCGTTCGAAGCCGCACGAGTGATCGGCCCTGAACTCGGAGGAATAGACCTGCGCATCGTGCTCGACAAGAAATTTTCTGGCCGGTTTCTACAGTTAATGGCAGAGGTAAACCCTGAACTGGCACAACAGATTATCGATTCAGAGCAAGGCGCAGTCGAGTTAGGCCTCGCGATCAAGAATGCGATAGATAACAACTCCTGGGTGGGGTTCCTGGCAGATCGATTTCGCACAGGCGACCGCAGCCTTGCACTTGAGTTTCTCGGTACCAAAGCCCATTTCCCAGTGGGACCTTACATTATCGCCAGTACCCTTAAGGCCCCGGTTATATGCACGTTTTGTCGTCTGAAAGGCAACGGCTATGAGGTTCACTGTGAAGTACTTAGCCCCCGTGTAGATCTACCTCGAGGCAATCGAAATGAGGCCCTGGAAGCGCTGGCCCTGACCTATGCCCAAAGGCTTGAACATCATGTTCAGGCCTCTCCCTACAGCTGGTTTAACTTCTATGATTTCTGGGCAGACCGATCGTGAACCGCAACGCAACTCTGTCAGCGGCTTACTTTTTACTGGTACTGGCGTTGAGCTATGCAAAGGATTCATCTGCCGAGCAAGACATTCCAGCTAACCAACCCGTAAAAAACGAGGCGGCGTGGCAGCTACTGAGCAAGCTGAGGTTTCCGATAGATACTGCGGTGGCATTTGAGGAGTCACGCAAATCGCGCCTGCAACGAAAAGCAAAACACCAGCAGGGAGAGCTATCGCTGAGCAGCGACGGCGATCTTGCGATGCGGATTACGTCGCCTCGCAAAGAACTACGACAGATATCAGGAAACATCCTGTCGTTGAGCCGAGGCACAAAGACTCGCAGCACTACCCTTGATCGCAGCAAAGGCAGTCAGCAATTACTCGTGGCAATTGTTGACTTGTTGAGCGGTGATATTTCAGGACTCAAATCGAAATTCGCGATCACATCCGCAACAGATGCACCCCCTAACTTGGACTCAGGTCCATACGAGTGGGCATGGAAGCTAATTCCACTCGATAACCAGCTGGCAGAACAGATTGACAGCCTTCTTCTGAGCGGCAACGGCAACCAGTTGCTGGAACTCAGGGCTCAAAACGGTTCGAGTTTTCATACGCTAAGAATTAGTCATACCTCTGATGCTCCTGGCCCATGAGCTCAGCACAAGTCAGTAGTTACAAGATCGGTGGCCTTGTCACTGCCGCAACAGTGCTACTGGCACTTGCATGGTCGCAGCTTAATCTCACCTACGATCTCGGCTTCTTTCTGCCAACCCCAACCAACCACGCACAGCAGCTCCTCATTGAAAGACTGGGCCAAGGGCCCGGAACGCAATTAACCTTTGCCGTACTACCTGATACCAACGACGCAGAGGTACAGCGCGTAGCTACTGAACTGCGCAAACAGTCGGGAATTACCCGAGTACTCCCCGAATCAAACTCACCAACGATCGAGGCTCTGCCAGCGGTGATCTGGGAAAACCGCCTGTTACTGGGCGACTTGCCATTGAGCGTTGAGGAGTGGCGAGCTGTTCTGGAAGAACGCAGCATGGATGCCATGCTGGCAGATGAAGAATTACTCTCGTTAATCGCTGCAGATCCGGGGTTCACGAGCCTGGCCGCCCTCGAATCAGCGACCTCAGCCACCGTACAGCCGACCTTCCAGAACAAGAATGAACACTTCCTGCTAATACAGACTGCTGGCGGTGTCTTCGACCTGGACAGGCAGGCCAGCTTGATTGCCAATATTCGTGAGACTCTTCTGGCACTAGATCACCCAAACGCAGAGCTCTATGGCAGCGGAGTTTATGGCATCGATCTGCAGGCCTCGGTGCAGCGAGAATCCATTCTGTTCAGCCTTTTAGCCAGTCTTTCGCTTGCAGCTCTGGTTTTTTTCAGATTCCGCAGCACGAAGCTTGTGATCGCAATAGGTGTTCCTCTTTTTGTTGGTGGTGCCTGTGCACTGGGCGCACTGGCATTGTTATTCACAGAAGTGCACGGCATCACTCTCGCTTTTGGCTTCACTTTGCTGGGAGTAGCCATCGACTATCCGCTGCATCTGCTCAGTCACAATGATTCGATCACGCCGCGTTCTATCTGGCCAACCCTGCTGTTAGGAATCGCGAGCACGCTGATAGCCTACTGTGCTTTTGTAGTGAGCGGCACTCAGGGAATGCAACAACTGGGCGTATTTGCAACCGCAGGCATTGTCGGAGCTGCAGGATCTGCGTTCTTTCTCGCACACTCCGAACCCTCAACGGCGCAGTTAAACCTAAAGAAGGAGAAATTGCCGGTTGTCGCAAATTTCAAGCTAACCCAACTGCCCTGGCTGGCCTGTCTCGCTCTGTGCAGCATTGTGCTCTTTCAGCAATCGCTGTTCTCGGACAGTCTCGGTGAGATGACACCAGTGCCCAAATCTACACTTCAGAAAGACGCTGAGTTGAGAGCGACTATGGGGGTTACCAATTTACGCTACATAGTCAGTGTTCGGGCAGCTGACGAGAGCGCCGTTCTCCGGTCGCTCGAACAAATTCATGGCCGACTGGACAAGGCTCGTGAAAACGCATTGATCACGGGCTATCAAAGCGTCGGCGGCCTGCTCCCCAGCACCCCTCAAATTGCACACCGGAAAAAGCGGATTGGTACACTTTTAGCAAACGGCAATTTTGACACAGCACTCGCAGAATCAGACTTCCATCCCGATGCATTCCAGCCATTTAAGGCACAGCTCAAAGCAACCCTTCAACAGCTTGCTGATCCAGAACAGCAGTTCCTCACGGTTCAGCGATTGAAGGACCAAAGTCCAGAGCTCTCTAATATGCTGGATAGTCTTATTTATAAGAGCCCTGAGGGATCTACAGTGGCTCTGGTGTATCTGAGTGGCTTACGTGAAGGCGATGCAAGTGCCATTGCAAAACTGGACGCATCCGTTTCTCAGATCGCAGGCACCACCTTGGTTGATCTAAAAGCTGCCTCTGAAACCCTGGTGCGCGATTACAGAGACCAGGTCTTCTTTTTATTGGGATCCGCGCTGTCAGCAATAGCTCTAGTGCTGCTCACCACCACTCGATCTCCCAAAAGAGTACTTTGGATGCTGGGTACTGTTAGCGCAGCGATCGGCGTCAGCGTCTCCACAAACGCGATTTTGCTTGGCGGTTTATCCTTGTTTGATGTGATTGCACTCGCGCTGGTTGCAGGACTGGGCCTGGACTACGCTTTGTTTTTCAGCCGCGAAGAAAAACAACAACCCGCCCTAAGAGCCATCGAACGCGCTGTCACGCTATGCGCACTCTCCAGTCTCCTGGTGTTTGGCATCCTGGGCTTATCAAATGTACCCCTGCTACAAGGTCTGGGAGTTACGGTTGCCAGTGGTGTACTGGCAGCCTACGCACTGGCCCGATGGGGACGGCGATCAGGATTACTGTCTGGCGAATAAGACAGCTCGTCAAAAATGCCGTCCAGTTCCGGGATAGCTCCGCCGGTTTCGCTGCTCACAAGCAGGCTTTGAACAATATCTGCCACACCCGCCAACGTTTTCACATTGGCCTCAAGGGCAACACCGGCATTCTCAACCCGGCCCTGCAAAAGATCCATTTTCATAGAGTGAAACAACTCAACCGCGTGATGGTCAAAGAATCGACCTTCACCGCCTATCCGCTGGGCTTTCTTTGCCACACCGCGAAAGCGTCGCTGCATCCCGGAATTGAGGGTTGCTGCCTGAGAAAAACTCCCGTGCTGCGCCGACATAAACTCCAGGTTTGTGTACTGACCGCTGAAGTACAACTTCGATAACACTCCCCAGTAGTAGGCGTAATCCCATAGCGTCTTGGCTACCATCAGGTCGCGGTTACCAAACCCCGCGTACTGGCCTCGATACAGAGATAGCGTGCTGGTAAAGAAGGACAGCAACAGTTGTTCATAGCCTTTGTACACTTCTGGTTTCTTTACATCCCCTGTAATGAGTTCAGTGATGTAACCATTTGCGAGGGCAATAAAGTCACCCCCTGGGGAGTACAGAGGATCGGAGAACACTGAAGAATCACCTGAGGTCATCCAGCCATCACTGGAAAACACCTGACTACTCGCCACGGCGTAGTTCTCCATCACGTGATAATCCAGTGGCTTCCGACCTTCCAATTGCATAGCCACTATTGGATGTTCTGTGGCGAGCCACTGGATCAGACGATCATGTTTCTTAACCCGCTGCGAATCAACAAATCGCGGATCAAACACAAGTCCCACGCTGGTCGCGTTTGATGCGAGCGGAATCAGCCACAGCCAATAACCGGGGCCCGTGAAATGATTTGTACTATAGCGACGCGAATCACCGTGGCATCGCCTCTGCCATTGTGCAGCGCCCCCCCAGTCATCGATCTCAAGACTACCCTCGACTCGAAACCAGACGGCGTGGTTGTTATGACGGGCTGGTCTGCCAAGCGCGGATTGTTTTCTGAGCCAGGCTCGCCGACCACTGGCATCGACAAGGAATCTGGCGGCCAGTGTCGTCTCAGTCCCTTCGCTGCGCACCCGTACTTGATGCTTACCGGGTTGCACAGAGATATCTCTCACTGTTGAACCGTCATACAACCGGGTACCGTCCGCGACGCAGTCGGCTGCCAGAAAATTCTCAAACCGGCCGCGATCAAGCTGATAGGTAGGAATCGGCAACACTCGGCTCGCACCAATCTCATCGTAGACCGCCAGGTCATCACGAATAACCGATTCACCCCTTAAGAACATTCGCAAACCAAACTTTGGCAACTGTTGCGATTCAAGATGGCTACCCAGGCCAAGCTCTTCAGCAAGATAGTGAGATGCAATTTCAACGGTTGACTCACCCACCTTATGGGTCGCACTGGCAACCGGAAACTGTCGGTGTTCAACAAGCGCAATATCAAGACTTGGAGAGCGCCGACGCAACTGCCGCGCAAGCGTCAGCCCGGCCATACCTGCACCAAGGATAACAACGTCGTGATGCCTCATATCGGCGACCCGGTTGAACGGCTGTCCTTACCAGAAGATCCCTCTAGCAGAAATTCCAACTGCAATGCAGCTCCAGGTGCCGCTGGCAAACACAACGCGGATTGCTTGGCTGCCGACTTTCGACCCATGGCTTCGATAACCGCGAGTCCGCAACCAACCGGATTGGCCTGACTCAGCACCCGTAGATTTTCTGATTGTGGCTGACTGCTGGACCAGGTTTCGGGGAGGTCAGTCTGATACTCGATTTCGCAACAACGAATATTACTGGCGTCGCCAGAACCCCTGGCATCGCCATTAGTTACGACAAGTGCTATCGCGAGCGTTTCCTCGATCGACTCAATGTCTTTGAAAGGTGCGTTATTTGCAATGTCATAAGCTACCAACAGCACCGGTACTGAGTAGGCATGCGCCTGGCTCACTGCCTCAAGCAAACCAGCACCAAAACTCTCTCGGAAGCCGCCCACAAAACTGCTGGGGGCGCGATTTTCAGCACTAATGGTCCAATAACCAGAGGGGGCGTTATGAACCGAGTTGTGAAATTTTGTGGGTGACAGCAGTTTTTCCGGCTCAGCCAACTTTCGACACATATAGTCGGTAATCGCTGTGTCTCCCAGAGCGGAGACAAACACTGAGGGAATTTGCGTTTTGTCTATACCAGCGTTTTCACAGGCCTGATGGGCTACTTCAACCGCAAGATTGATCATCAATCCGGCGCGACGGCGCTCTTTGGGTGGCACTGCCTCAGGCTTGGGAGCGAGGAATTCGGCACCTGCAATCGAGCTAAAGTCAGCACTTGCACTTGCTTCAAAGCTCTTGACCCCTTCAAGACCTCGCGCCCAGACACCATAACCTGCAATACCAGCCTTCATAACTTGCCAAACACCAACGTGCAGTTGTTACCGCCAAAGCCAAACGAGTTACTCAGTGCTGTCGACACGCTGGTCTGCCGGCTTTCAGTGAGCAAGGGAAAGTTGCCTTCTACCCTGGTTGTGTTGCGCGTTCCTGCAATAAAGCCCGTACGCAATGTATCGAGACATAAAACAGCCTCGACGATTCCTGCAGCACCCAGCGTGTGTCCGGTCCAGCTTTTGGTCGCACTGGCAAGCGTCTTACTGCCCATAAGCTCCGCACAGACTTTGCCTTCGGTAGAATCGTTAGCCCGGGTGCCAGTACCGTGAAGGTTGAGGTAGTCGATATTCTTCATCTCTAAATCAGCTGCATCAAGGGCCCGCTGCATACTCAACTTGGCACCCAATCCCTCGGGGTGTGCGCTGGACATATGGTAGGCATCACAACTTTCTCCCGCTCCCAACAGTTGTAACTCATGCAAATCGCTGCCCGCACGCTCTAAAAGTGCAAAGCCGGCGGCTTCACCGAGACTGATGCCGGTGCGCTCCACATCAAAGGGACGACAGGCCTCTTGTGCCACGAGTTGAAGCGAGTGAAATCCGTAGATCACGCTCAGGCACAGACTGTCTGCACCACCAACAACACAGGCATCAACCAATCCTTGGTTGAGCCAGCGTTGTGCCGTGGCAAAGACCTTGGCGCTGGAGGCACAGGCGGCACTGATTGTAATCCTCGGACCCTTTAGATTGAGGACGCTGGCAGCAAAATCGCCTGGCGCATGAGGGTTATGCGTAAGCGACTGCTGATAAGACGGGGGAAAACGGCCGTCTGCCTCAAGTTTGGTATAGGCGTCTTCTGTGCGATCAATACTGGAAGTGCTTGTGCCCATCACAAGGCCTACACGAGAAGCCCCAAAGCGCTGCACCGCCTCAGCCACCCTGTCTGCAAAACCATCCTGCCGTAGCGCCAGGTCTATTGAGGCATTGTTTCTGCTTAAACGGGACGCCTCCAGATTCTGCTGCGCGGGAAGCTGCAGCTGGCCCAGATAACAGGGCACAGAACAACTGGGCCAGGGAGAACTGGTCAGGCCACCATGATCAGCCAAGAGCGATTCGCGCATGCTGCGGATGCCAACACCCAACGAGCTGGTGAGTGTGTAACCCACGACATCAACCGGATCGCGAGGATTTGTTCTATTAAAATCTTGGCCCATAGAGCCTAGTGTAACAGCCACTGAAAGCTCTAGAACCGACTATAATCCGGCGCTTATGAGTGACGCATCAACAACCGAACCTGGCAACTGGCTGTGGCGCGCCTGGCAGTTTTTGGTCATACCAATCTGCTACCCGATCTTTGTCATTGGCAGCATACTCATGATTCTTCTGGTACCGATTGCCACCCTACGCTTTCGCGCAAAACATGAGCGTACCCGGTGGTTAAGAACCGCCCTGCATCTGGGCGCCAGAACCTGGATGAAGGTTCACAAGTGGCTGGGCGTACTCGACGTTTCAGTCATCGACTCCCGCACTCAAGAGCATGCAGGGCCAGTTCTGGTCATAGCGAACCACCCAAGTCTGATCGACGTTCTGCTAATTACCGCGACCCTGCCCAACCTGTGCTGCGTGCTCAAAGGGGCACTTCACTACAACCCGCTGTTCACATTATTGATCCGATCTCTGGACTATCTGCCAAACAGCGATCCCGAACGTATGCTCGAAGAAGCTCAGGACCGCTTGCTGGCTGGGGAGCGGTTGTTGATTTTTCCGGAGGGTACCCGGACCGAGCCCGGCAGACCGCCAAAATTCCGCCTGGGTGCGGCTGAATTGGCCCTGCGTAGTGCAACGGCGGTGTTGCCAGTCACGATCCACTGCAATAGCCGCTATCTCAGTAAGGGTCACCCCTGGTATCAATGGCCTCGCGACAAGCTCCGCTATCGCCTGGAGCTGGGTCCAATGCTGGCAGCACCTGGCCCACTGACTGAGGAGTCTTCAAGAGCCGATCGACGAGAGCTTCGGCGGGCAGCCAATGCCTTGTGGGAAGATCACTTTGACCAACGACTCAGGGCCCGTGGTGTGGGAAACTAGTCCCTTTTCAATGCCCGATGACTACGCGCTATGACTACAACACTGCAACAGCTGAGCGCCTTGCTTGCGAAAGAGTTTGAGATAGAACCCCAAAGCATCACCATGGATGCCCACCTGTTCGAAGATCTCGATATCGATAGCATCGACGCTATCGATATGCTTTCGAGGCTCAGGGAACTCACCGGCAAAGCACTGCCTGCGGATGAACTGAAATCTGTGCGGACAGTGGGCGATGTGGTTTCGCTGGTTGAGGCGCACTGACACTTGCGAAAAGTGTTGGCCATGGCCTTGCTTGCGTATCCGGCTGTTCTGTTTTTTCTAGCCGACACAACAGATCCGCTTATCATGGCGTGTCTGTTCGCCGCTATTGCAGGCCCAAGGTTGCTGCTGGCCAAACACCTCTCCATGCGCACCGTTGCCCTGGGACTGAGTGCTGTCGTTGTACTGTGCATCGTAACGGCCATCGCGCAGAATGTTGTCGCTATCAAGCTGTATCCTGCGGCTCTCAGCGCTACAGCGGCAATCTGGTGTGGATACACCCTGCTTACTCCACCTACCGCCATCGAACGCCTGCTCATCGTCATAAGCAGATCCACAGACGGTTTGCCAAAGCCTGTGCGTGAACGCATACCACTGGCTGATACAACAGATACAGCGACTAACATGCTCGAACCAAGCAAAGCTCAACGCGCCTATATGCGCGGCCTGACCGGAGTTTGGTTTGGGTTTTTTGCCATCAATACGGGGATCGCGCTGTTTACCGCAACCCATCAAAGCACCGGCGGCTGGGCACTTTACAATGGTGTTATCAGCTACGTGCTGGTTGCCGTAATTTTTCTTCTTGAAATTCTCTATCGGCCATTTTATCAGCGCCGGCACCAATCGGCCGATACCGCACCAAACAGTGATGTCGCCTGAACGCCCAATCGCCAAAGGCGCCCCCCTCACCGACAAGGCAGGCCTGCTTGCCTTTTGTATAGCTTCTCGCGAGGCGTGCGAAGAATTTGCTGCCAACCCGGAGGCGTTTCCAGACCAGGCGTTACCAGTAACGGCAAAAACCTGGGGTGCGCTGCACAGGAGGGCACTTGCGGGTCATGTCGATACTCGCAGCAACCTGGCCTGGTGGCTGCACCATGAGGTAGTTGAGCAGGGAAAAAAGCCCAAAGAAGTAGATGCTCTGGCTTATGTACGCCCCGAGTTACCCTGTTTCGATGGCCACTTCCCGGGGCAGCCTTTGCTACCCGGCGTTATCCAGCTGCACTGGGCCGTTAGCCTGGCAGAATCAATTTGGCCCGTTGAGTGCGCCGTAACCCAGTTCTCAGGCAGCAAAGCAATCAAGTTCAAATCACCTGTGTTACCGAGCTCCGTGCTAACAATAAGGCTCCAGCTCAACACGTCTGGTGTAGCGCTTGCCATCACTACACCCGGCCAGGCGCTTACCAGCGGGCAGTTGCTATACCGTGACTAACAACTACTGCATCGTCATCCCGCACTATCGACATGTGCCACAGTTAGAACGCTTCTTGCCGCGCCTTTTGCGGGCCAATCTGCCCATTCTGGTAATCGACGACGGTAGTGGCAGCGATGTGACCCGGCAACTGGCGACGCTTGTGGACAACCATCAACAGACCGAACTCATCGAACGAGACTCAAACGGTGGCAAGGGAGCTGCTACCTGGACCGGCCTGCTCCGCGCACAACAGCAAGGCTATTCTCATATCATTCTTGTCGATGCGGATGGCCAGCACGACCCGGATGACATCGCCACCGTGCATAGTCACTCCAGGCAACATCCACACGCCCTGGTTTCCGGGCATCCTCAGTTTGGTCCAGATATCCCTCCGGCGAGGCTCTACGGCCGGGAGATTACAAACATACTCGCACGCATAGAGGCCGGAAACTTTGGCCTAAAAGATGCCATGTGTGGCCTCAGGGTGTATCCGATCGAAAAAACCTTGCAGCTCATCGAGGCTTGCGGCGCACGCCTGCGAATGGAAACAGATACGGAGTTACTCGTTCGAGCATGTTGGCAAGGGATTGAGGTACGCTACATAGATACCCGAGTGATTTATCCGGAACAGGGTGCTTCACACTTTCGTATGGGCCAAGACAATGTTCGAATGGCACTGATGCATGCGAGGCTTCTGCTTGAGGCTATGGTAAAACTGCCGGTACGCCTATTTCGTAAGTTCACTGAGAATTCAGCCTCATGACAGAGAAGAAAAGTAAGCGACGTCGCGCACTGTGGGATAAGAACTGGCCGGATCATCCAGAGCTTTGCGCTACAGTGGATCTCATCGTCCCGTTTCAAGACGCCGACCCCACGGGCATGGCCTGGCATGGTAACTACTATCGTTACTACGATAAGGCTCGAGTGGCGCTGCTCGACAAGCTGGACTTCGCTTATAGAAGCATGGAAGCCATAGGCCAGTTCTGGCCCATTGTGGATACTCGTGCCCGGTTCGTCGGCAGCGTCGCTTACGATGATCGTATAAGCATCAGCGCACAGTTGGTCGAATGGGAGTTTCGCTTGCGTATCTACTATCAGGTACACAAGTCAGACGGAACGCTGGTCAATGAAGCCTGGACCGTCCAGGTTCCCGTAGGCATGCAGGCCGGTTTACCGACATCAAATGAGCTCATTATCGTTGGCTCGCCCGAGACCTTGATCAAGCGTATCCACAAGATGATCAACAATGAATAGCTTCCCCGATGTCGCGGATCTCATCCCCCATCAGCCGCCCATGCGTTTACTGGATGCAATTGTTGAGTGTGGGGAGTCTCATCTAAAAGCCACAGCGACCATTGAACCAGGCTGCCCTTTCTGGACTGCGGATGGCGTGCATTCGTGTATCGGCCTTGAATACCTGGGACAGGCATGCGCCGCATATTTTGCGTTGTGTGCGCCTGAATCGGCAGACACCGAGCCGCGCCCAGGCATGCTCATAGCCAGTCGCAACTACCGAAGTGAACGGGCTTATTTTCCTGCGCATAGCACCCTAGCAATCGACATCTCGCCAAGCAGCAAAATCACACCAACGGGGCTCGTCAAATTCACAGGCACCCTTAGCGATCTGGTAACCGCCGAGTCCTTTGCGAACGGCGATCTTTCTGTGTACCTTCCGCGGACATGAGCCAGAGCATTTTAGTCACGGGCGCAAGCCGCGGCATCGGAGAGAGTGCTGCACGACGCCTTGCAAGGGAAGGTTATGAAGTCGTAGTGCACTACCACAACAACCGATCCAGAGCAGAAAAATGCGCCGAAGAAATCACGGCGAACGGTGGCAAGGCTCGACTACTTGGCTTTGATGTCGCCAACAGAGATCAGGCCGCATCGGCACTGACCGAAGATATAGCCAGTCATGGCGCCTACTACGGTATTGTTCTCAATGCCGGTATAAGCCGGGATCAAGCGTTACCGATGATGGATGGAGAGGATTGGGACGCCGTGATTGATACCAATCTGGATGGCTTCTTTAACGTCATCAAGCCCTGCATCATGCCCATGGTTCAACGCCGCAAGCCTGGACGTATTGTTGTCATGACCTCGGTTTCTGGCCAAATAGGCAATCGCGGTCAAACCAACTATGCCGCATCAAAAGCTGGCCTGATCGGTGCAGCAAAATCACTGGCCCTGGAAATGGCCAAACGACGGATTACCGTAAACTGCATCGCACCGGGCCTCATAGAAACAGATATGGTTGAAAGTGCACCGCTTGAGTACATAAAGAACGCCATTCCCTTGCGCCGACTTGGCAAGGTTGAAGAAGTGGCGGCATTGGTTGCATTTCTATGCTCCGAACAATCCAGCTACATCACCCGTCAAGTCATCGGCGTCGATGGTGGTCTAGCCGGCTAGCGCGCAGTACGAATCGCCTATGAAACAACAAGAGACAACAAACCAAAAACAACGAGTCGTCGTTACAGGCATTGGAGGGATCACTCCGCTCGGACAGGACTGGCCGACCATCGTGACAGCGCTAAAGTCTCATGAGTGCGCGATACAGCTGATGCCAGACTGGCAGAAGATTGAAGGTCTGGTTTGCCACATGGCCGCCCCCTGCGACTTCAGCCCGCCAGATCACTACCGCCGGCGAACACTGCGCAGCATGGGGCGCGTAGCCCAGCTTGCCGTACGAGCAAGCGAACTTGCACTGGCACAGGCAGGCTACAAAAAAGGTGACGACTGGCTATCCAGCGGCCAGGTAGGCGTGGCCTATGGTTCCGCCCAGGGAAGCGTAGAAGGCATGCAAGAGTTCTTCGGATTGCTCAACGATCACACAACGCAAGAACTGAAATCTACCAGCTACATTCGCGCGATGACCCATACAGCGCCCGTAAATATTGGCGTCTACTTCGGCTTAACCGGGCGAATACTCACCACAACAACAGCATGTACCGCGGCAAGCCAGGCGATAGGCTACGCGTTCGAGGCCATTCAAAACGGTCAACAAACCATGATGTTGGCTGGCGGCGCAGATGAACTAACCGCTATTCACAGCGCCGTTTTCGATTCGCTACTGGCCACAAGCCAAAGTAACGACTCTCCAACAACAGCATCGCGCCCCTTCGACAAGGACCGCGATGGTCTGGTACTGGGTGAAGGCGGATGCACCTTTGTATTGGAAAGCCTTGAGCACGCACACGCCCGGGGCGCCACCATACTGGGCGAGATCGCCGGCTTTGCAACCAACGCAGACGGCGCCCACATCACCCGTCCCCAGGCCAGCACTCAAACTCTGTGCATGGAGATGGCATTAGCCAATGCCAACCTTTCCGCCTCGGATATCGGCTTCGTGAGCGCCCATGCCACCGCTACCGAGTATGGCGATGCAGCGGAGGTCACGGCCCTGCAGGCAGCCGGCCTGGGTGATACGCCGGTTGCCTCACTCAAAGGTCACATTGGTCACACCCTGGGTGCCTGTGGCTCAATCGAAGCCTGGGCTGCACTTATGATGATGAACGACGGTTGGTTCGCTCCAACATTGAATCTGGGCGAACCCAACTGCGGAGAACTTGATTATCTGATGGGCGACGGTAGAGAGATAGACACTCAATACGTGATGAGTAACAACTTTGCCTTTGGTGGTATCAACACATCGCTGATCTTCAAGCGCTGGCTGGACGACTAGGTTAACAGCCAAGAGACTTACAGCGTAATCCTAACCGGCAAGGTTACAGGGCCGCGTGCACTTAGCCCTGGTTTGAACTCCGGCTCATCAGCAAGCTCAATGTCGGCTGTCATCGCCAATAGCTGGGTAAACAGAATATCCATGCTCAGTCGTGCAAGATGATTACCCAGGCAAAAATGCGCCCCGCCGCCAAACGCCAGGTGTCGATTAGGCCAGCGTGATACATCAAAGCGCTGTGGCTCATCAAACACAGCTGGATCTCGATTGGCGGCACCATAAAGAAGCCCAAAGCGGGTTCCCTGTGAAAAACTCTGGCCACAAAATTCAATGTCTTTAGCTGCATACCGATGAAAAAACGGCAGAGGTGACTCAAAGCGAAACATTTCCGCAATAGCGGTTTTCATCAGAGTTGGATCCGCTCGCAACTTTGCCTGTTGCTCCGGAAACCTCAGGAGCGCCAGCAAGCCACTGCCCATAACATCAAGGGTTGACCCGTGCCCCGCCATAACAATAAGCATGCAGGTCGAATAAAGCTCGTCGTGACTAATAAGCCCGGCCGCCTCCACAGCAACCAGCTTTGACAACAGATCATCCGGGCGATTGTTTGGATCCAGCTTTTGCCGGTGGGCGACGAGATCCTGCAAGTAGTCGTAAAACGCCTCTGTCGCGCCCTCAGCCAGGTTTTTTCTATGGTCACTACGATCTACATCAAAGTACTGCACAATGAGTTCTGACCAGACCCTGATCTGCTCGCAGTCAGCCTCAGGCACCCCCATCAGGGTGCCTATCGCGTAACCTGGGACTTTGGCCGCCAGGTCTTCCACAAATTCGAACTCACGACGCTCGACGGCCTCGCTCACCCAGAGCGAGATGCCGGGTTCTAACAGGCTGCGCAATCCAGCAATCGGCGCCGGGCCAAAAAACCTAAACACCTGGGCTCGCAATCGATCGTGAACCTCACCATCGCTATCAAGCATGCTGAATTGAACAAAGCGCGAATGAAATGGCATATCGTGCCAGTTATCCCGGCGTTTTTGCGCTAGCCGATCTTCAAGACGGGTAAAAGAATCCAGGGTGCGCACCAGCTGTGGATTCTTTACACAGTGATTTACCTCGGCAAAGCGAGATACCAGCCAAGTACGATAGGGTTCGTACCAGGTGAGACCCGGGGTCTCGCGCAGCCGGGCATAGGCACTATAGGGGTCTTGCTGAAATGCCCTGGAATGTGGATTAAAAGTAGAGATAGAAATATCGCAGGGGTCTAATCCATGCTCAGCCCATAATTTGTTCATCAGCGAACTTGAGCTTTGCGTTTCTGCGGCGTCGGCGCCAGGCCGCAAAGGTCTCGGGTAAACGCATTAGTCGATTAACCTGGTATATGCCTCGAAACGCAAGCAATCGCATGCGGATAGCTCGGGAACCGTCACCGTTACCTGCGAGCATCGAGATGACCGATTGCTCTATCTGCCAATCATTGCGCGGATTACGAAACAGATCGCGCATGGCCGGTGTCGTAAACCGATAAATAAACCAGGTGAAAGAGGAGATCTTGCGATTCACCTGCAGTTGATAGGTCTTGGCCGCACCCCTGTAAGCACCTTTGTTCCCCGACAGCGCTGCTTGCACTACCGGTAGAGCACGTTCAGCAGAGCTCATCGCCAGGTACAC
>CAZWMD010000004.1:129003-135826 GCA_964634815.1 uncultured Pseudomonadales bacterium
GCGCTGCTTGCACTACCGGTAGAGCACGTTCAGCAGAGCTCATCGCCAGGTACACACCGCTGGAAAACACTGGATCAACAAAGGCGTAGGCATCACCAACCAGCAGAAAGCCATCACCATAGAGACGTTCGGATCGATAGGAGTAGTTGCCTGTCGCACGAACGCTTTCCACCGCCACGGCATCTTTCATCCGCGCACCCGCAGCTTCGGAGCGCGCAAGAGTTTGTCGTAGAAAGGTTTCTGGATCGGTATCGCGCAACTTCAGATAATCAGGCCAGCACACCGCTCCAACGCTCATTCTTCCGTTTTTCAGGGGGATCATCCAAATCCAGCCCTGATCGAACCAGTAGATGCTTATGTTCCCGGCGTCATCTCCCGGGCGATAGGGAACGCCGGTGAAGTGACCAAAGATCGCCGCACTGGCGTGTTTGGTGTTTTTCTTCTGCCAGTGATGCTTCTTCGCCAGGAAGCTGTGACGCCCGGAGGCATCAACAACAAACTGGGCAGGCACACGGCGAGTGGTGCCTTCGGCGTTGGCACACACCACATGCATTAGCCCGTTGTTGTCACGTTCTTCAACATCGGTCACCGTGCAGCCTTCGTAACCGAGTACGCCCTTGGCCCTGGCGTTGTTGAATAGCAACTCGTCGAACTCTGCCCGGGTAATTTCCCAGGCGTGCTGAGGTGAATCTCCAAGTGCCCGGTCAAAGCGGAAGGTCTGCAGGAGGCTACTGGTGCCATCTACTTCGCAGGTGAAGTCAGCTCCGGCTTTTCGGACACCAATGGCCTTCACCTGATCGGCCACACCTAACCGCTCGAGAATCGGTAGATTGTTGGGCAGCAGCGACTCGCCAATATGAAATCGGGGATGCTGGGCCTTTTCCAGCTGCACAACACTGCGGCCTTCCGCAGCAAGCAGAGCCGCAATGGTCGAACCGCCAGGGCCCCCACCAATCACTACCACATCTACCTGGGCAGTTTCAGGCAACGCTCCTGGCGTGGTCTCCCGGGATCCGCTCTCAACATCCGACGCAAGCGCGCTCATCTGCAAAATGTCCTAAAATATAGAGGTCTGACAGCGGCGCGAAACGCCGCCGCAGGCGCCGAAAGTGTACACAAAAGGACTGTTTAGCGCGGCCTGGCTGTACTCTGAGCGCACAAAAAAATAGAAAAAATACTTGCCTATTTTCCTGCCGCCGAATAGCCTCAACGTATGAAAATATTTGCATCAAGCCATTCTCACCGCAGTACCATGATGGGGCTCGCCCAATCCGCCGTCCTAACGCTTGCTTTGCTGACACCCAGCGTCCAGGCCCAAGGTATTAAACTGGCCGACCTTATTGGTCATCCCGTAGAAACAGACAACGGCGAACGGCTTGGCAACATCGAAGACTTTTCGATTGACCCTGCCAACGGCAACCTTCAGTTTATCGTGATATCTATTGGCAGTTTTCTTATAGAAAACAGCCTGATAGCTGTCGAAGCTAAAAGTTTATCCAAGATTGCAAACGGGGATCCACTGATCCTGCGGATGGAAGATCTTGAGGTGGCACACCGATTCAACGCTGATAACTGGCCAGACGCTGCAGATGTTCGGGTCGCCGGAAATTCAGCTTCCGCAGATTCTGCCGACAATAACTCTGCCAGCAACGGGGCCGACACCACCGCTCCCCTGTCTGCTACAGGAACAGCCACGATTACCGCTGGCAGCAAGAAGGCGACCTACGAAGATGGCAAGCGCGAGCTGGTAAACGGACCCATTCGCCGTTCCGCCTCAGTAGCAAAGCCGGTTGTTGCCAAGCGGCAGGCAAGGGTTCAGCGCGTGGTTCCAAACTTCAAAAACCTTGACCGCAACCGCGATGGACGTCTGAGCCGTGCCGAAATAGGTGCCGAACTCACTCAGCGCTCCGGCTTCAGGGATCTGGACATCGACGCCAATGGCACCATCGACGATTTTGAATACGAGGCCTACCAAGAAGGCCTCGCTCGTCAGCGCCGCTGGGTTGGTAACCGCTAGGCTCTAGCCTGCAGCTACCTGGCAGCGCCGGTTAGTTACCTGTTGGCACTTCGTTAAAGGGGATACCTTTGTCCGCTCTGGGTTCCTGCGGCAACCCAAGAACACGCTCGGCAATGATGTTGGCCATGATCTCATCCGTGCCACCAGCAATCCGCAGCCCCGGTATCGCCATGTAGGTATCCTGGAACAACGACCCAAACCGCTCATCAAAGTCGGCATCACGCACAATGCCTTCCTGTTCAAGCAAATCGATCGCATAGGACGCCATGTCCTGTGCCTTACGGGCTCCCACGAGTTTGCCAATAGAATTTTCCGGCCCCGGGGTTTCGCCCCTGGAAATAGCCGACAGCGTCCGGAAGGAGGTGTACTTAAGTCCAGCCTCTTCCACATACCAGCTCGCCAGCTTCGCCCGAACCGCAGAGTCTTCGATGGCTGGCCGATCACCAATGTTCACGGTTTGAGCCAGATCTTTAAGCGCATCAAACTTCACACCGCCCCCGCCAGAGCCAATGCTTGCACGCTCATTCATCAGGGTGGTGAGAGACACTTTCCAGCCATCGCCAACATTACCCATACGCTGGCTGTCCGGAATTCGAACATCTGTGAAATACACTTCATTGAAGTTGGATTCGCCAGAAATCTGCCGGATTGGCTTGATTTCAATACCGGGTGATTTCATATCCAGATAAAAATAGGTGAGGCCCTGGTGCTTTGGCACCGTGGGATCTGTTCGCACCACCAAAATGCCCCAGTCGGAGTAATGAGCACCGGAAGTCCAGATCTTCTGGCCATTGATCACCCAATCATCACCATCTTTCTCCGCCTTGGTGCGCAGCGCCGCCAAGTCGGAACCACCCGCCGGTTCGCTAAATAACTGACACCAGATGTCTTCGCCACTGGCTAGCCTGGGAATGAATCGGCTTTGGGCGTCTTTGTCGGCCCAGGCCATTAGCGTTGGGGCGGCCATACCCTGACCAATGCTGAACACCCCGGTTTCTGGCAAATCCAGCTTGGCTTCTTCCTGAGACAGAATGACGTTCTCGATTGCGCTCGCCTCTCGCCCGCCAAATTCCTTGGGCCATCGAATACAGGCCCAACCCCCATCAGCTTTACGCTTCTGCCATAGCTTGGCTGCTTCCATACCAGACAGACCCTTGAGCTCATCTGCGCTTGGAGCATTCGCAACCAACCAGCTTCGCGCTTCTTCCCGAAACGCCACCTCTTCTGTAGTTTCGTCGAAATCCATACTGTAACTCTCTGTAATTTATATATTTTTTATTGTCAAAAAATTGGGCAATCTACGCGGCGTTGCTCTGCTCGGCGGCCGCCAACAGCTTTTCTTGCCAGAGGCCTTCGCTACCAATCGCAACAGCCAGCACCTTGGATCGTCGATAGTAAAACTGGCAATCAAACTCCCAGGTGTAGCCCATTCCGCCATGGGTCTGCACGTTCTCCTTCGATGAGAAGTAGTAGGCCTGGGTACTACCAACGCGGGCTGTGGCCGCAGCCAAAGGCAGTTCTGCCGCATCGGTGGCCAACGCCCAGGCTCCAAAATAGGCGTTGGAGCGCGCCAGGGTATTCTTCACATACATATCGGCGAGCTTGTGCTTGATGGCCTGGTAAGAGGCGATGGCGCGACCAAACGCGTAGCGACCTAACGCGTAATTCTTGGCCATTTCGAGACAGGCTTCAGAACCGCCTAACTGTTCCCAGGCAAACAACACCGCCGCGCGGTCGAGCAGCTTCTCAAGGGCAGTCCAACCCTGTCCTTCACCACCGAGCAGCTCTGCAGTTGCCCCATTAAAGGTCACGTTTGCATGAGGCCGGGTAGGATCCAGAGTCTTGACCGGCTCGCAGCTGACGCCAGCATCACTCATATCAACCAGATACAGAGACGCTCCGTCTCCCCCTGAGCTCTTTGCAACAACCACCATAAGCTGTGCAATCTGCGCGTCAGCCACGACCGATTTGACCCCGTTGATCTTGCCGCTGCTCACCTCGGTCGCCAGACGAGCCGCGCTCGGTTGGCCAGAGCCCTCCGCGTAGCCGAGGCAACCAATCACCTCACCCGCCGCAAGCCTGGGCAACCACTGCTCTTTTTGAGCCTGAGACCCATTGGCCAGGATCGCCTCTGTTGCAAGATAGACCGACGATGAAAAGGGTACCGGAGCCGCACAGCGGCCGAGCTCTTCGGCAATCACCACCAGCTCGAAGTGCGATAGCCCAAGCCCACCGAATTCCTCGGGGATGGCTGTCGCGGTCCAGCCCATCTCAACAATCTTCTGCCAGAGACCCTCAGCCCAGGGCTCTTTGCCGTCGAGAACCGCACGCACCACTTCTGGCGGACAGTTGTCGGTAAGAAATCCGCGCGCCTGATCTCGCAGCAGATTCTGTTCATCCGAAAATTCAAAATTCATGAGCCCTCCCGCCCAGCTGGTATCTTGTACGTCAAATCTTGCACAAATCGGACATCGAAGCGAGCTTGAAGACTGAATCAGCTCAAGCCTCTCAATCCAGACCTCTCAATCCAGACAAGAGCCAGACATGCCAAACACACCCACTGAGTTATCTACTGACGATCTAACCAACGCCTTGCATAAGCTCAATGCTTCCAATAGCGGGACAGCAGCAGACGCAAACACAGCAAAATGGACCGTGCAGAACGAGAAGCTACATCGCCAGTTTGTTTTCGATGACTTCGTTACGGCCTTCGCCTTTATGGCCCGGATCGCGCTCATTGCCGAACGTATGAACCATCATCCGGAATGGTTCAATGTCTATAATCGCGTAACGGTTGACCTGACAACCCACGATGCCGGTGGAATCACCGAGCTTGATGTCTCATTGGCAAACTCGATGAATTCGGCAGCCGCAGCCAACTAACGCCCGCTACAGCCCGCGCTTACCCGCCTCTCTAATCATCGGCGCTGCTTCATTGAAAGCAGGCGCAGTGGCGGAAGATCCAGTAGTCACCCCGGCGTCGGTGGTAAGCGTATGGCCATTGGTATAACCCGACTCATCACTGGCCAGCCACAACGCGGCGTTGGCCACGTCTTCCGCCACTCCTGCTCTGCCTGGTAATGGCGAACGGGATGCCAGATCAGCCTTGGTGCCCTCAATATCGGCTGGGTCTCCAGACAGGCTGGACACCATAGCCGTTGCCATACCATGGGGTGCAATAGCATTAACTCGTATGCCAAAGTGACAAAGCTCCGCAGCAACGCTTTTTGTCATGCCAATAACCGCATGCTTAGACGCCGTATAAGCATGCGGTCCAAGTCCGCCCATGATGCCCGCGGTGCTGGACATACTCACAATCGCACCGGTTTTCCTTGGTTTCATAACCCGCGCTGCGTGCTTCATCCCGTAAAAAACGCCGTCGAGCAGAATTCCCGTAGTTGCCGACCATTCTGCGGCGTCAACGGTTTCGATGGGGCCCACAGCACCAACAATACCCGCATTGTTGAACATGATATCCAACTGGCCAAACTCAGTTACCGCGGTATCCACCAGGTTCGCAATGTCGGCTTCATCCACCACATTGCAATGCACAAAACGACCTGCATCACCCAGTGACTCGGCAACCCGGCGGCCAGCATCATCCTGAATATCGCCAATAACGACCCGGGCACCCTCCTGCACGAACAGTCGGGCCGCGGCCTCGCCAAACCCGCTGGAGCCACCGGTTATTGCCGCTACCTTGCCGGCGAGCCGCCCTGAGCCTGGGGGTGAATTTCTATCTGTCATCGTCTTCTCCCAAAATTTCCACAACACCAGCCCAGAGTATGATGAACTTGAGGATATGGCACCATTGCCCTCAACCCGGCAAGAACTGACTAGTGGAACCAATTATGCAACCTGTTAACAAGGGTTTTAGCTTGCCAAAGTTCTTGCTCACGACGCTTCTACTCGTCTCTCTCGTCGTTATTGCAGCGGCCGTCTGGGTTTTTGAGGAGGACATGGATCCCGCGGTGGTTGATGCCAACTACAGCAATGACCAGTCCCAATTTTTGGAGACCAGCAACGGAGCCAGGGTGCATTTTAGAGATCAGGGACAGCCCAATGGCCCACCCGTGTTGCTGGTGCATGGCTCTAACGCGTCTCTACACACCTGGGAGCCCTGGGTGCGATTACTTGGAGACAAGTACCGGGTGATCACACTGGACTTGCCGGGTCACGGTCTAACGGGAGCCGTACCCGGGAATCAATACGATGCCAGCGCTCAGTTGAACACCATAGCGGCTCTTGTTGAGCACCTGGGCATCGACAAGTTCATCCTCGGCGGAAACTCAATGGGTGGCGGTGCGAGCTGGCGCTATGCGCTACAACACCAAGAACAGATCGAGGCACTTGTTCTGGTAGACGCATCAGGGCTTTCGCAGTGGCGAAAAGAAGAAAACGCCCAACACAGTGATTCGCAGAATGCAGAAAACAACGGCCCGCTTGTATTTCGTTTGCTACGCAAACCCTGGTTCCGAAGTATCGCCGTACATCTGGATACCCGATTCCTTACTACTCAGGGCTTGCGTTCTGCGTTTCATGACAAGAGCAAAGTCACTCAAGACATGATTGAACTGTATTATCAAATGAGTATGCGTGCAGGTACTCGGCAGGCCACACTAAGCCGATTTGCAAGCTATGGCAGAGAAGCCGGTCAGCTCGCTCATACTGAACAAGATCTGAGCACGCTAGGCATGCCAACACTGATTCTTTGGGGAGCAACGGATGCGCTAACGCCCGTTGCGAATGGCCAACGCTTTGCCAATATTCTTCCAGATGCAAAGCTCATTGTTTACCCGGAGGTTG
>CAZWMD010000005.1:0-38397 GCA_964634815.1 uncultured Pseudomonadales bacterium
CCTTCGCCTTGCTCGTCGAGGAAACTGCGCAGATGCTCGGAGCGGCTGGGGTGACGCAATTTACGCAACGCTTTGGCTTCTATCTGCCGAATACGCTCTCTGGTCACATCAAACTGCTTACCCACCTCTTCCAGCGTGTGGTCGGTATTCATATCGATACCAAAGCGCATTCGCAGCACCTTGGCTTCGCGCGCAGTAAGGCCACCCAAGACTTCTCGAGTCGCTTCCTTGAGGCCTTCTCCGGTCGCCAGATCAACTGGCGATCCAATAGTGGGATCCTCAATGAAGTCGCCCAGATGTGAGTCTTCGTCATCACCAATAGGCGTTTCCATAGAGATTGGCTCTTTGGCGATCTTAAGCACCTTTCGAACCTTCTCTTCAGGCATTTCCATGCGTTCACCCAGTTCTTCCGGGGTAGGCTCGCGTCCCATCTCCTGCAGCATTTGCCGCGATACGCGGTTCAGCTTGTTGATGGTTTCAATCATATGCACAGGAATTCGAATGGTTCTGGCCTGGTCAGCAATTGACCGCGTGATGGCCTGGCGTATCCACCAGGTGGCATAGGTAGAAAACTTGTAACCACGGCGGTATTCAAACTTGTCGACCGCCTTCATCAAACCAATGTTTCCTTCCTGAATAAGATCAAGAAACTGCAACCCACGGTTGGTGTACTTCTTGGCGATCGAGATCACAAGACGCAGGTTGGCCTCAACCATATCTTTTTTAGCGCGTCGCGCCTTGGCTTCACCCAGCGACATGCGCCGGTTGATGTCTTTGATCTCTGCAACCGTCAGACCAACCGCGGCTTCAATTTGCTTTAGCTTCTTTTGCGAGCGCAGCAGTTCGTCTTTGTGGGCTTCCAATTTAGCGGAATAGTTCTTTTTTGCCTTGATGTGTTTGTTAATCCAAACCACAGAGGTCTCATGCCCGGGGAATTCTTTCAAGAAGGCGTGGCGCGGCATGCGAGCAGTACGTACACACGTCGACATGATATTGCGTTCATGGCGGCGAATACGTTCAAGTGCAGAACGGGCAAGATCGACAATCTCATCGTAGTGACGTGGCACCAGCTTGAAGCAGCAAAATGCTTCGCCCAGTTTCACCAGCTCTTTCTTTACCGGTGCGGCAGTACGTTCGCCATCCGCAGTAGTGAGGGCCTTTTGAGTTGCGTTGTAATGACGCTTGAGTTTGGTGAAACGTTTCTTCGCCTCTACCGGGTCCGGGCCTTTGGGGCCTTCCTCTTCCTCATCTTTTTCTACTTTTTTGCCAGCAGCTGTCGGCACCACTTGTGGGGCCGCAGGCACATGCTCGGTGGGATCAAGATAGCCCACCAAAATATCAGTCAGTCGATCTTCTTTGGCAGCATCTGCATAGGTTTCAAGAATGTACTCAACGGAGCCAGGAAAAGCGGCCAGCGCCGTAAGAACGTCACGGATGCCTTCTTCAATTCGTTTGGCGATTGCGATCTCGCCTTCACGGGTCAATAGCTCAACCGTACCCATTTCGCGCATGTACATTCGAACGGGATCAGTTGTACGACCTGCTTCGGTTTCAACCGCAGCAAGCGCCGCCGCTGCTTCTTCGGCAGCAACTTCATCGGCTGTGTTTTCTTCGTTCGTTAGCAGCTCATCAGCGTCCGGTGCCGCCTCGTACACCGTGATGCCCATATCGTTGATCATGCGAATGATGTCTTCGATCTGATCTGGATCTGAGATGTCATCCGGCAGGTGATCATTGACCTCAGCGTAGGTCAGAAAGCCCTGCTCTTTGCCTTTGGCAATAAGTTCTTTCAGGCGGGATTCCTGGGATTTTGTGCTGGCAGCGCTCATAAAACCTCACGTCGGCCCATTAGCGGGTCGAGGACGATATAAATAATGGTGGTTTGATGCACAGTCGCTCCGGACCTGGAAGAGAATCCGCTAGCGATGTTACTTGGCGTGACGAAAGATTGGGTCTGCGCCTGATCCGTGACGCACCGCCTGGTGGCTCACGGAAGTGGATTATACCCGGGAGGTACTACGCAAGCCAACCGTTGCACCACGAATTGCCCAACGAATTACCCCATCAAAGGGTAAAAACAGGCCCAAATGACCACCAAATCAGGCATTCAGCGCGGTTCACCCCTTTCCTGCTAGCCCTCTTTGCCCTGCCGTTGCTCCCAATACGCCCTTAACTGATCCTCAGACAAGGCCCCTTTTAGGTCAGCGTCTCTCATCTGGGCGAGGCGTGAAGCGCTCTCAGAGCGCTGTTTTTGCTCGCCCAGGCGGCGTACATCTTCACAAAAGGCGGCAAAGGTAGGGGGCAACAAGGGCTGCTCTCCTGCAAGCTCTAACAGCAGCGGCTCGTCGGGTTGTCCGGCCCAATAACCGAGAATATCGGCAAGACCAATTTCTACATCAGGTGCCCGTTCACTCTGCGCTCTCACAAACTGCAGGACTTGCACAAACATGCTGGGCAACTCAGCGATCGCTGCGACCTCAGCATCAGGCAGATCTCGCCCAAACTGAGGAGACTTCAGCAGCATCATCAGGAGTCTCCTGGTGCGCTGGTTTTCTTTAGGCGGAGCGTCACTTGTGGAAGACACCTTACTCGCAGCACTTACTGGTCCGCGCAAATCACCGCGAGCACCAGTTGGTTTTGACGGCGCTGCAACGGCTGGCGCATTTTGCAACGAACGAATCGCAGCTTGCCCCGCATAGCGTCCAAGACGTTCATGCAAAAGGTCTTTCAAGACACCCTGAGGCACAGTCTCTATAAGTGGCTTGGCAAGGTATGCAAACCGCGCTTGATCATCTGGTGTGGACAAATCCAGCCCTTTGGCTAGCGTGTCGAACAGGTAATCCAGAGCGGAGACGCCACCCGCAGCTCGCCGCAGGAAGCCACTCCTGCCTTCCTTGCGAACCAGCGAGTCGGGATCTTCACCATCGGGTAAAAACATGAAGCGAAGCTGGCAACCATCTTTTATGGCAGGCAATGCCACCGCCAGTGCTTTCCAGGCTGCAGCACGCCCGGCCTTGTCGCCGTCAAAACAACAGATAACCCGCGGCGCAAACTGATACAGCTTGGTGAAATGCAGGGTGGAGCTGGCAGTACCTAGTGTAGCCACAGCGTTGCAAATTCCTGCCTGGGCCAGTGCGATTACGTCCATGTAGCCTTCAACCACAAAAAACTCATCGATTTGCCGCAGGGCCTGACGCGCCTCAAAGAGGCCATAGAGCTCCTGACCCTTCTTGAAAACATCGGTTTCTGGTGAGTTCAGATACTTGGGTTCACCCTCCCCCATTACCCGACCGCCAAAGCCAATCACCCGGCCCCGGGTATCTCGTATGGGAAACATGATCCGATTACGAAATCGATCGTAGCGACGCCCATTATCGTTTTGTGTCAGCAAACCAGCACGAAGCAAATCATTCTCGCTGGCCACGCCAGACCCGGGCGCTGCCGCAGCCTTTGAACCCAGGGTGGTCATCATTGTGTCCCAGGCGTCCGGCGCAAAACCCAGACCAAAATCTCGAGCCGTCACACCGGTGAGATCCCGCCCCTTCAGATAGGTTACAGCCGGTTCGGAACTGGGTAGCAGCTTGCGAAAAACCCGAGCAGCCTGCTCGAGTACCTCATAGAGGTCTGTACCCACCCGTCGCGTTGGTGCGCCACTACCTTCGCGCTGCACTTCAACGCCCACAATGGCGGCAAGCGCTTCGACTGCCGGGACAAATTCCAGCCGGTCATACTCCATCAGAAACTTAAGCGCTGTGCCCGATTCCTGACAGCCAAAACAGTGATAAAACTGCTTGTCTGCTGACACAGTGAAAGACGGGCTCTTTTCGTCATGAAACGGGCAGAGTCCTTTGTAATTACTGCCCGCCTTGGTCAATTTCACCCGCTCACCAATAAGCGCCACGATATCCGCACGTGCGACGAGATCGTTCAGGAAAGATTGAGGGAATCGGCCAGCCATAGGGCCTAGCCTAACAGGAGAATCAGCTTAGTAAGCCCTTAACCAGCGCACTAACTGCAGCCATGTCAGCTTTACCTTTAAGTGGGCCATTGATCTTGCCCATCACTTTGCCCATGTCTTTCATCGACTGGGCACCGACCGCTTCGATGGCGTCGGTTACTATGGCTTTGACTTCGGCCTCGCTGAGCGCTGCCGGCATGAATTCCTTGATGATGCCAAGTTCCATGACTTCCTGAGCAACCAACTCGTCTCGGCCAGCCTCTTCAAAGGCCTTAACCGAGTCGTTGCGCTGCTTCTGCATGCGATTCAGGATATCGAGAACCCTGTCGTCGTCGGCCGTCTCGCGCTCATCCACCTCAAAACGTTTGATTTCGGCATTGATCAGCCGCAAAACAGCCACGCGCTCTTTCTCGCGCGCTTTCATCGCTGCTTTGGTGGCATCGGAAATCTGGTCTTTGAGAGAACTCATAGAAATGACCCTGTCTGGCAGACCTGTTAGCAGACCCTGTTTTGCAGGCCCTCGTTTGCCAGGCCCTTGGCAGAACCCGGAAGGGTCGCTTAGGTTCTAGTAGGTCTTCTCGAAGCGACGCGATTCGCGCTGGAGCTTCTTGAGGTGGCGCTTCACCGCGGCTGCGGCCTTACGCTTGCGAACTGATGTGGGCTTCTCGTAGTACTCACGACGACGAACTTCCGACAAGACGCCTGCCTTTTCGCAAGAGCGTTTAAAGCGCCGGAGCGCAACGTCGAAGGGTTCGTTTTCTTTAACTCGTACGTGAGGCATAGCGCCGCAGTTCTCGTGATAATCGGGCCGCGAAGTCTACTTGAACAATTACGGCCTGCCAAGGCCTGCGGCTTGCCGTATCATGCGCCGCATGCTGATCCTTGGTATCGAATCCTCCTGCGACGAAACTGGCCTGGCCCTCTATGAGGGACCGAACAACGCCGGAAAGGAGGACCCCAAATATCCACCGGTCGGCGGCAAACTGCTTGGCAGCGTGCTTCACAGTCAGATTGAGCTACACAATCGCTATGGCGGTGTGGTCCCGGAGCTTGCGTCCCGAGACCACATTCAGCGCATCACCCCGCTGCTGCGAGAGCTTCTGGCTCAGTGCGACAAGACTCTGGATGAGCTTTCTGCCGTGGCCTACACCAGTGGCCCCGGGCTACTTGGCGCCCTGTTGGTTGGCGCCACCTTCGGCCGCACCATCGCCTTCAGCCTGGGTATTCCCGCTCTGGGCATTCACCACATGGAAGGCCATCTGCTGGCGCCACTACTGGGTGATCCAGAATTTCCGGAGGCAGCACCACCAGGCATGCCATTCACCGCACTGCTGGTATCTGGCGGCCACACCCAGCTCATTGAGGTGAGCGGGCTTGGCGTTTATCGCCTGCTTGGCGAATCGGTAGATGATGCCGCAGGTGAGGCCTTCGACAAGACAGCCAAACTGCTTGATCTGGGTTATCCCGGCGGGCCAGCGCTGGCGCGTTGCGCCGAACAAGGCGACCCCAACCGCTTCACTTTCCCCCGCCCCATGACCGACCGACCCGGTTGCGATTTCAGTTTCAGTGGTTTGAAAACCTACGCTCGAAACACCATCGCCGAACATTCAACCGATTCAACGCCTCTCGACGATCAAACTCGCGCCGACATCGCCCGGGCGTTTGAAGAAGCCGTGGTGGCAACGCTTGTGATCAAGTGCAGGCGCGCATTACAGGAAACCGGCCATAGCACCCTGGTGGTTGCGGGAGGCGTCGGCGCCAACAAACGTCTGCGCGCCAATCTTCGCGACAAGCTCAAGGCCCACGTACAGTTTCCGGCTTTTGATTTGTGCACCGACAACGGCGCCATGATTGCCTACGCCGGCTGGCTACGCCTGCGTTCCGGCGCATATGAGGAACTCGCGATCCGCACCCGCGCTCGTTGGCCCCTCGAGGAGCTGTCTCCCCCGGGGTCGAATCAGAGTTTGATCGGCCAGTGATGAGCACACCCTTGTCGACCCATCAGCCCAAAACTCACGACACACTGTTTATCAGCGGGCTTACTGTCGAAACAATAATTGGGGTATTTGATTGGGAGCGAGAAGTGCAACAAGAGCTGCGCTTTGATGTCGAACTGGGATTAAGCCTGGCGGCCGCGGCGGCCTCCGATCAGGTTACTGATGCACTAAGCTACGTCGACGTTGCCGACCAGATCACTAAGGTCAGCAAGGCCTGTAAAGCCCGACTGGTTGAACATTTGGCCGAAGAGATTTCCAACACACTGTTCGCCCGATGGCCCATAGAGACCTTGCGGTTGCGTATCACCAAACCCACAGCTATTGGCAATGCCGAAGGCGTTGGTGTCGAAATTTTCCGGCAGCGCTAGGACGATTCTCGACCCTGCGCACCTTTGATGTGTTGAATTCGCAGATCTGCAATGGCCTCTCCCATCTCCGGTCCACGGGGGGCCTCGCGGCCCTGCCGCTGGAGCAAAGCAACCGCATCCGCCGCACCAATCGCTGAAATTTTACGTGCCAGCACCGCCAGCGAACCCGCATCGAACTCACCAAAGGCTTCCGTTAACAGGTCAAGTAACGCTAAAAAATCCTCTTGCTGCTCTCTGGCATCAGGGCGCAGCGCACCGGTTTTCGTCAGGGCAGTCAACAGATCACGAGGATTCTCTCGAAACCAACCACTGAGTGTTCCAGCGTGATCGGCAACAGCGGTTGCAAAACGTTCGTAGCGTCGGGGAACCTTCAAGCGTTGCGACAAAGAATAGAAAGAAGAGAAGGAAGAAGAGAATGAAGAGTTGGCGGCGCCTTCGAGTAACAACGCAAAAGAACCAAATCGCTGTAGCGCTGTTGCACCGTAGATCGACAACTCTAGATCGGTCCCAGTGTCTCTTGTTTTTAACTCTTCCAGGTTTTTTAACTCTTCAAACCAGGGACTGAGTGCATCGGCAGAGCGCATCACTTGCACAAAAGCCGGCGCTCCCATACACCCCAGGGCCTTGTGAAACTCTTGCCAAACGCGCTCGGCAGGCAATTCTGCCAGCACGTTATCGCGGGCCATAGCGCGCATTAATTCCAGTGTCTCGGGTGCCACGACAAATCCCAGCTGAGCAGCAAAGCGAGCTACTCGAAGCACGCGCAAAGGATCTTCAGTAAACGCAGGTGAGACATGTCTTAAAACGCCGTCACGGAGATCTTGCTCACCCCCATAGGGATCGATCAGCTTCCCGTCAGCGGACTTCGCCAGAGCATTCACGGTGAGGTCCCGACGGGCTAAATCCTCCTCCAGGGTAACGTCAACGCCAGCGTGACACTCAAAGCCAAGATGCCCCGAGGCTGTTTTGCGTTCCGTTCGTGCCAGAGCGTATTCCTCATGGCTTTCAGGATGCAGGAAGACCGGAAAGTCCTTACCCACCTGGGTATAACCTTCGGCAAGCATCTCTTCAGGAGTACGCCCCACAACCACCCAGTCGCGATCGCTTACAGGACGCCCAAGAAGCTCATCGCGAACTGCTCCACCAACAAGGAAGGTACCAGTGCTTGTGCCGTTGTTTTCCATCAGCCACGTTCTCCGGCAGCAACAGCAACGCGTTTCCCACTCTCTAAACAAAGAGCCGTCAGCTCTCGCCCCCAGACACAGCCCGTATCGAGAGCAGCAACCTCTACCTGGGGAATCGCTTCATCCGTTATGTATTCCAAATCATCGGTTTGTCCCTCCAATGCCGCCCAGTGACCAAAAGCAACCCGCACCCCCAATGCTTCGGGCCTGTCTTGCGAAAACCAGGGCAGAAAACCCTCAGGCAAAACACTTGGAGCGCCTTTAAGGTCAAAGTCGAGCGTGCCGTCTCGAGCCACTAAACGCATACGCGTTAAGTAATTTACGATGCAGCGCATGCGCGCAAGGCCGGCCAGGTCATCACTCCATCGAGCGGGTACATTGCCGTACATCCCTGCGAAGAATTCAGCGCCCCCACTACCTGCGTAAAACCTTCGGGCTTCTTGCGCTCTGAGTCTGGTTTCTTCCAGCGTCCAAAGGGGCGGAACACCGGCATGCACCATCAACCAGCCCAGCTCTTGCTGCTCCTGAAGCAATGGTTGGCTCCGGAGCCAGCTCGCAATCTCATCAACATCTGCGGCACTGAGCAATTCATCCAGCGTATCCGATCGTTTGGTTTCATGACCGCCGTAATACACAGCCAGAAAATGGAGATCATGATTCCCGAGCACGGTTCGAGCTGATTCTCCCAAACCCATTACGTAGCGAAGGGTTTGCAGCGACTTTGGTCCACGATTTACAAGGTCACCGAGCAACCACAGGGTATCCTTATCTGGCGCAAAGGCGACTTTTTTGAGTAGAGCTATAAACTCGTCAAAACAACCTTGCAGATCGCCGATTACGTAGTTGGCCATAACTAGGGCAACCGTAAACGCTAATGAACGGCGTTAGGCCGAGAAAGGCCAAAGGTAGGAATCGGCACCTCAAAACGCTCACCACTGTCGTCCTCGAATTCGTAGCTGCCGCGCATGCTACCTACTTCGGTTTCCAGTACAGCCCCGCTCACATAGCGAAACGTTTGCCCTGGTTCCAGTCGGGGTTGTTCTCCTACAACTCCAGGACCACGAACCTCGGTCTCTTCCCCATTGCCATCTGCGATGATCCAGTGCCGGTTCAGAAGTCGAGCAGCTGCATTGCTGCGATTGTTAATGGTGATCGTATAGGCAAATACAAACCGCTCCTCTGCCGGCTTCGAGTCTTCCGCCACATACTGCGTTTGCACGTCAATTTTGATCACCAATCTGTCACTGCGCTACTATCCAGCCCCTAGTGTAACGGATTCGGTAATTATCCAGGCGCACAAGCCCTTGTGTGCGCATCGTTCGCCAGGGCGACAAACTGCTCTACGGTCACATTTTCGACCCGCTGGCGGCCATCGAGCCCAAAAGCAGGGAAATCGAATTGCCAGGCCTTCAATGAATTATTCAGCGTTTTTCGACGCTGCCCAAAGGCCGCGGCCACCACTCTGCGAAACTCAGCCATATCATCAAGCAGTCGCGCGGGGCGAGCATCAGCAGGCAAGGGAACCAGCCGTACAACCTGTGACATAACTTTCGGCGGCGGATGAAAGGCCTCCGGGTCAACATCGAATAGTGAATCAATACGAAAATTCAGTTTGAGCATCACACTCAAGCGCCCCCAGGCCTTGCTTCCTGGTTGCGCTGCCATTCGTTCAGCCATCTCTTTTTGCAGCATGAAATGCATATCGTGGATCAGATCGGGATAGCCCACCAGGCGCAGCAATAAAGGGGACGACAGGTTGTAGGGCAAATTGCCCACCAGACGCCATCGCCCCTGTTGCAGCAGATCCGCGAAGTCCAGGTCCAGCACGTCGCCCTGTGTAAGACGAAGGTTGGCAAAGCGGGCTTCAAGAGACGCAATCAAATCGCGGTCAAGCTCAATCGCATGAAGCACATCCAGCTCACTGCACAAAAGCTCGGTCAAGGCGCCACGCCCCGGACCAATTTCAAGCATGTGATCCCCCGTTACCGGATTCACAGCGCGCACAATGGCATCCAGTACTTGCTCATCAACCAGAAAGTGCTGACCAAATCTCTTTCGCGGTCGCATCTGGATCAAGCCCTATCAGTCGCAGTTTTAGTGAGCTTTTGTGCAAGTGTGAGGGCTGCGCGAAAACTCCCGTCATCCGCGCGGCCGGTGCCTGCGATGTCCAACGCAGTCCCATGATCCACACTGGTACGAACAAAGGGCAACCCAAGCGTCACGTTTACCGCCCTGCCAAAACCGGCATATTTGAGCACCGGCAAACCTTGATCGTGATACATGGCAAGCACCGCATCGATATCTTTAAGCGGTCCTGGTGTGAATAAGGTATCCGCAGGAAAGGGCCCACTGACGTGAATGCCATGGCTTCGAAGCTCTTTGATTGCGGGTTCGATGATTTCGATCTCCTCCCACCCCAAATGCCCTGCCTCACCCGCATGGGGGTTGAGTCCCGTGAGCGCGATCGATGGGTTAGCAATACCAAACCTGGTGCTTAGGTCTGAAGCCAGAATTTTGCCGCGCCGAACCAACAGCTCTATCGATAGCTGATCTGCGACCAGCCGCAACGGTAGATGGGTTGTCGCCAGCGCCACCCGTAACTCATCAGCAACAAGCAACATGACCACGTCATCCGCTGAACAATTTTCGAGCAGAAATTCTGTGTGACCTGTAAACGGAACACCGGCATCGTTGATGACAGATTTCTGCATGGGTCCAGTGACCAGGCCACTAAAGTCTCCACGCAGCACAGCATCAAGAGCCTGTTTTAAAGCCGCCAGTGTTTGTCGTCCGTTAGCAACACAAAGTTCACCCGGGGTGACGGCTTCGGACAACGGCACATCCAGCACTGTCAGGCGTCCTGGTTCGGAAGCGGGACGCGTCACATCGCTGTTGATGGCTAGCGGAAGGTTTAACTTAACTGCCCTGGCCTCAAGCATCGTCGCTGAACACACGGCAACCCAGGGCTCGCTCCGGGCGGACTGCGCAAGCTGCACCACCAGGTCTGGACCTATCCCGGCAGGCTCACCAGGAGTAACGGCCAGCGTCAAACTGTGCCGCTCATTACGCAGTCAGGAACAAAAATGCTACGAGTTGGCGCCAGGCCTCTAGTTTCCAGCAGCCTTCAACCGCAACTCAACATAGGCTTCGTCGCGGACTTCCTTGATCCACTTTTGCAACTCGTCTTCAAAGCGTTGCTTGTGGAGTATTTGAGCTGCCTTGTTTTTCAGGGCCTCTTCGCTCATGTCTTCCATACGTCGCTCTTGCACCTGCAATATGTGCCAGCCGTATTTCGAACGAAATGGCTTTGAAATCTTGCCGATTTCCGCAGAGTCCACCATAGCGGCAAACGCGGGAACAAAGTCTTTCGACGTAGACCACCCCAGGTCCCCGCCTTTCAAGGCACTACCAGGATCTTCGGAATGCTCTTTGGCAAGCGCCTCAAATTCCTCACCCTTGATCAACTGTTGGTATACCGCTTCGATCTCTTCCTTGGTTTCTGTCTCAGTACGAATTTCCGTGGCTTGCATAAGAATGTGTCTGGCCCGGGTTTGCTGCTCCTCTTCTACTCCGGCGCCCTGTTGCTCAAGCAGCTGAATAATGTGCAATCCTCTGCCGCTTTTTATTGGATCTGAAGTTTCGCCGGGCTTCATTTCCAGCACACGCTCGCTAAACAAGCTGGGTAACTCACCTGCCCGGCGCCAGCCAAGGTCACCACCTTCCAGGGCCCGACCACCCGCCGAATGAGCGACAGCCAGGGGGCCAAACTCCGCACCGGCTTTCAACTGTGCCACCAGGTCTGCAGCCTCTGTCTCTGCCCGCACCCGAGTTTCCTCAGAGGCATTTTCGTCAATCTCTAACAGTATGTGGCCAACCCGATATTGATCTGACAAGAGTGCTTCGTAGTAAGGCGAGTCGATAATCGCCTCTACGTCTTGTTCCGTAATCTGAATCCTTCGATTAACCAACGCGCGCTGCACACGGGTAATGACCATCTCTCGGCGAATTTGCTCGCGAAACTCACCGTACGCAATGCCATCGCGACGCAACGCCTCGCGGAACTGGTCAAGCGACATCCGGTTTTGTTGAGCAAAGGCGGTGACGGCTCTCGTTAGCGACTCATCATCGATCTCGATGCCTCGTCGCGCTGCTTCCTGGAGTTGAATACTCTCAGTAATCAACCGCTCAAGGATCTGGTTCAACAACACCTCATTAGGCGGCGGGGTGATATCAGCCGCTTCCATCTGCTCGCGCACCGTCGTCAGACGGGTAATAAGTTCTGACCCCAACACCACGTCGTCTTCAACCACGGCAACGATGCGGTCGAGTTCACGCACCACCGCAGACGCCTGCAGCGTAAACAGGAGAGCACATATACTAGCCAAACAGGCGTTAAAAACGGTTCGAATCATCAGGTCTATATCCTCGGATACCACGCTGCATCAGCGTATCGATTTTGGTGCCAAAGCCAGCCAGGCCCTTGAACACGAACTGGAAGAATACACCCTTATCGGATTCAACCTGTTCTATCAGGGCAGCACTGCGGTTTTCAATAAAGCGCCGGGCGATAACACGAACCTGCCAGCAGCAATCGTTATATTCCAGACCGGCAAAGCCCTCGATAGTTCGATTACTGCGCAAGTCATAATTCCAGCGCCCGAGCAGGCTCACCCTGCTGGACAGGCCCCACAGCAAAGACAGATCGGTTTGATCGAGTTGCTCTGGGCCACCCTGCCGGTAGCCGATGTTAGCAATCCTGCGATTGTTCTTGCGGTAACCCAGGGTGAAGAAGGATTCGTCAACTGTGTTGTCGTTAGGATCCCAGATCACGGTGGAACCCAGATTCCAGTATCGAGCCAGGGACGCCCGCAGCTCCCCGGCTATAGCCGACGAAGAATGACGATCGTCGTCCACCAGCCCCTGGGCCGCAGAAACAGTCCGGTCGCGGAAGAAAAATATTTGTCCGACAGAGGCACGTAAAAATTCTCTGCCGCTGCTGGCGCTGGCGAACGCCGTTGAGAGCCCCAGAGAGACCTGATTGGCATCGCTGATTCGATCCAGCCCACTAAACCTGTTGCGGCGGAACAGCTGGCTGTAGCTGAACCGCAGGGGTGTTACATCAAACAACGGCAGCTGATCCTGATCTTCGCGCTCCTGATAAAGATAGAAAACCCTGGGTTCAAGGGTCTGAACCAGATCAGCACCAAACAGGTTAACGGTGCGTTCAAAAAACAGCCCCCCATCCGCACTCGCATAGCCGACCGAACGTTCGGGCCGCTGTTCGAACCCTTCGGGGACATCACGTAAGTCATAGGCCGTGTAATAAAGGCCGGCGCTCAACTCCGCAAAGGCGTAGGGCCACTGCCAGGGCAGACGCAGCTCTGGCTGGACGTGATACCGCTCACCAACAATGCGCGCTACGCCGCTGAGGTCATCGTTATCTCGATCAAAGGAGGCCGCCTGTGTCGTGAGATTAAACTCAACAGGACCCAGCAGACGTCTGGAATAGCTCAGGTCAAGCTGTGGCAACCGTTGGTAGGCATCGGTAGACAGCTCATCAAGGCGCTGAAAACGTTGCACCCAAAGCTGGGCATCAATCTCGCCAATGGCAGGGGTTCGACCTGCTGACCGATATTGCACCGCGGCACGCCGCTCAAGCTCCACTCGACTAGACACCGACAGACCCGTGCCCAGATCGCGAAAGTAATCGGGATCGCTAACGGCGGTGTAGTCAACAAGCGTGTCGAGCCGGCCAAACTCACCATTGATGCCGCCGTTGTGATCCAGAGCCAAGAGCCAGCGATCTGCTTTCTGGAAATCACCGTCCGGAAACTCGTCGAAGAAATCGTCCCGGTCCAGAATGCCGTTGTATTGATCATCATTGGGCAGAAACGCACCGCCAAGCTGGTAGTCGCCATAGCGATTGAGGTGCCGCAGTTCCCCCTCCAATCCCAGACCGCGCTTGGTCAGCAAGCGCGGTGTGAGAGTAGCGTCCCAGTCGGGGGCAAGATTCAGGTAATACGGAGCCGCCAGCTGGAGGCCATCCTGCCCCGAGTATCCCAGATCTGGAAATAACCAGCCTGACTGCCGCGAATCGTCTACCGGAAAGCGCATATACGGCAGGTACAAGACCGGCACATCCTTAACCCGCAACGTCGCACCGCGTGCTGTCCCCCAGACCGCGTCCTCACCCACAACAATACTGCGACTATTGATGCGCCAGGTATTGCTGCCTGGTTCACAGCGCGTCAAAGACCCTTTGCTAATGACAAGATCACCATTGTCACTCTTGGTGACGTTACTGGCGTCGCCGCGCAAACCCGCCTGGGTTAACAGAAAGGTAACGTTGTCGAGCTCTGCCGATTCGTTGTTGAGTTCCACATCAGCGCCTTCACCCAGCAGTACCAGACCCGGCTCCTCCAGGCGCACGCTGCCACGCAACTCCGCCCGCTCCGACGCCTCGTATACCTGTGCCGAATCCGTGCGAAGTCGTCGATTGCCTCGAATAATCTCAACATCGCCTTCCAGCTCGATGCGATCATCAATCAGATAGCGTGCCGAGTCGGCTTCTGCATGAATCGGCAGCGTGGCCGGATCAATATCGGGGGAGACGCGTTGCGGGACCGCTCGATAGTCGCCTTCACACCAGTCGGGCAAGGCAGCTTGGCGGGCGGCATTGAGCTGCTCGCGGGGCAGCCAGTATTCAGCCAGCAGGCGCTGGGCAGCGGCAGACGCAGACTCAGCAGGAGCCTGAGAGGTATTGTCCTCCGCACCGAGAACTCGCTGGCTGCCCAGCAACACACCAGTCAACCCCAAACACAGCGTTGCGACCCGCCCGGAGAAGCCTAACTTCACAATTCACCGCTCCCAAAGACAACGGAGCCAGCGGACACAAAAAACTGGTTTATTGCAGGCAACATGACGCGGGCAAACACCGTCAGGAGTGAATAAAGATGGTCGCGGATCATAGGGTATTGCCTCGCGATTGCCTATGATGGCCCCATGGCCCAATCACCCTTGTCAAAACAACCCGCTATCTCAGATCAGCTCCACCGCTGGCTTGGCGATACCCTGTTAAAGCTGAGCCTAACCATGGCAGATAGCACAACGGGAACGCATTCTGCATCGAGTGATGAGCAGATAACGCTTAAAGCACTGCAAGCCGAAGCGAGTTTTCGGCAATTTTATAGAGTGCTGGGAGCCACTAGACCACTCGTACTCATGGACTCACCACCCGCAAAAGAAAACAACCGGCAGTTTGTTGCGGTCGCCAAGGCGTTTCAGAGCTCCGGTATCAAGGTACCAGAGGTTCTTGCCCATGAAGAAGATCAAGGCTGGCTGTTGCTCACAGATCTTGGCAGTACTCATTTCATTGATGCATACAAAGAAGGTATGGCCACAAACTGCCTGAACGGGGCTATCCAGACCCTCGCACAGATCTCAGCTGTTGACGCACCCTGTATCCCCGACTACACATCCGAGCGACTGTCCGATGAGCTCAACATTTTCATCGAGTGGACCATAGCAAAAGCGTGCGATGTGGCGTTTCCAGAGCATCTGTTCGAAGGCGTTAGAAACACCCTGCTCGACAACGCAGCCGACCAACAGAAGGTCTGTGTGCATCGCGATTTTCATTGCAAGAATCTGCTGTACTCGGACACCGCCATAGGGGTACTCGATTTCCAGGACGCCCTGCGCGGCCCAGCGGGTTACGATCTCGCTTCACTGCTGCACGATTGCTACTGGCAATTCAGTGATGCAGACATCAACCAGGTTTTACGGAATTTGCCGGAGTCGATGCCACCCATCACGCGACGAGCCATCGATCTACTGGCCGTTCAGCGTCAACTGAAAGCACTCGGAATATTCACAAGACTTGCGCTCCGCGACGGCAAGATCAGTCACCTTTCCTACATCGAACCGGTGCTCGAGCGCCTGGGGCGCCTTTGCTACAACTACCCCGAGTGCCGAGCTCTGGGCGTATGGCTCAAAGACGAGCTCACCGAGCCTGCCTTGGCCTGGGTCGTCAAAACCAAAAGCAATCACCATTTAACAGCAGCCCAATGAGCAGCAAGGGAATCACCAGCGCAATGATTCTGGCGGCGGGTCGCGGATCGCGTTTGGCACCGCTCACCGATGACATCCCAAAGCCACTGCTTGAGATTCATGGCCAGCCCCTAATCGCTCATCAACTGCGCTGGCTAAAGCGAGCGGGAATAGAGCGGGTGGTGATTAACCTGTTTCATTTGGGCGCAGATATTCAACGCGAGCTCGGCGATGGCAGCCAGTTCGGGCTGACCATAAACTACTCAATCGAACCCAGGTTGCTTGAGACCGGTGGCGGCATCGCTCACGCCCGCAAGCTGCTCGGGGAAGAGCCCTTCATTTTACTGAACGGCGATATATGGACCGACTTCGATTTCGCTGGACTGCCGAGAGCACTGCCGCCCCATCTAACCGCCCACCTGGTCACCACACCAACGCCGCCCAATCGCAGTACAGGCGACTTTGAGTATGCGCACCACAGGTTATGGCGACCGTCATCCGAAACTCGCCGGCGCTTTGTCTATTGTGGCATCGGCGTTTGGCGAGCAAGTGCGGTAGGCACTCGAACGGGCAGTTTTTCACTACGTGATGTGCTGTTTGAGGCGGCTCGACAAGGTCGTCTGGCTGGCCAGCACTTCAACGGCGTCTGGCGCGATATTGGCACCTTAGACGAGCTCATTAGCGTTCGAACCGGTCCGCCACTGAAATTGCCTCCGTCTGCACCGACGACCAATGATCTCCCCAGCGGGCGCCGAGCAGAGTAAACTGCCGGGGGCCCAAGACAGCATGAGCGCTGGTACCGGGGATAACTACCCAGAAACCATCAAGAGCAGGTGTATGACGCCATTTATCGCCCCTTCCATTCTCGCTGCAGACTTTGCCCAATTGGGCGCAGAGGTAAACGCTGTGCTCGACGCAGGTGCGGATATCATTCACTTCGATGTCATGGATAACCACTATGTACCCAACCTTTCAGTTGGCCCATTGGTTCTTACTTCACTGCGCAAACACGGCATCACGGCTCCGATGGATGTCCATCTCATGGTCAAACCGGTGGACCGGCTGGTTGGCGACTTCATTGAAAGTGGCGCGAACATCATTAGCGTTCACCCGGAGGCCACAGAGCACTTGCACCGAACGCTATCGATGATTCGCGAGGCAGGTGTTTCGCCTGGCATCGTATTTAACCCAGCGACTCCGCTTGACGTACTGCACAACGTTATCGATCTCGTTGACCTGGTGTTGATCATGTCGGTAAATCCTGGGTTTGGCGGACAACAGTTCATACCCAGTGCTTTGCATAAGCTTGCCGCTGCCCGCGAAATCATTGATCGCTCCGGCAGAGAGATTCGCCTTGAGATCGATGGGGGCATAAAAACAGACAACATTGCTAGCGCCGCCAGTGCAGGTGCCGACACCTTCGTTGCTGGATCGGCGATTTTTGGCAGCAAAAGTTATGCCCAGACCATCTCTGCCATGCGCGCAGCTATTGCTGAATCGACAACATAGACGGCATAAGTAATGACTGCTGGCACTTCCAATCTGCTACAACCTTTTGATGCTTACCTGTTTGATTTGGACGGTACGCTTGTCGACAGTGCGCCGGACATACACGCCGCGCTGAACCACGCACTGGTAGACACTCAACTACCTGAAGTCGAACTGTCCCTGACAAGAGACTTTGTCGGCATGGGCTCCAAGGCTCTCATACGCCGGGCACTCGACCACCATCAAACAAACGGCATCGAGACCAAAAACGCCAACCCTGGCCTTATGCTGGATAGATTTCTTCAGTTCTATCAGAGCAACCTTGCCGTACACTCAACTGTGTTCCCAGGCACCTGTGAAACCCTGGAGGCGCTCAAGCAGCGCGGCGCACAGCTGGCGGTCGTTACCAACAAATATATTGGTTTGTCACAATCGGTGCTCGAAGCCCTTGAACTGAAGCACTTTTTTTCCTGCGTCGTTGGAAGTGAAACCACGGCCAATCCAAAACCGGCTCCAGACCCTGCACTCTACGCCTGCAATGAGCTAGGCGTCGCGCCGAACAATGCTCTGTTTATTGGCGATGCAAGCCCTGACGTCGGTTGTGCAAAAGCCGCCGGCTGCCCAGTCGTTGTGCTTCGAGATGGTTACAACAACGGAATTCCAGCCAGCGAGCTGGGCGCTGATGGCGTCATCGATAATCTAACTCAATTGCTGTCATACCCGGGTAAATCCAGCTAATACAATGGACCAAGAACAACTCAATACGTTGAAGAAAGCCGGGTACAACCGGATACCGGTCACCCATGAGGTATTGGCTGATCTGGATACACCGCTGTCTGTGTATCTCAAACTTGCCGCCGGCCCCTACTCCTACCTGCTCGAATCAGCTCAGGGGGGTGAAAAGTGGGGGCGTTACTCCATTATTGGACTGCCTGCACGCACCATCCTGACGGTACGTGGTGATGACATCACCATCACCCACGACCAGAAAGTCGTCGAGCAACACAAAACCAGCGATCCAATTGCCTTCATCGAGAATTACCACAAAGGCTTCAAGGTGGCGCCTGTAGAGGGTCTGCCACGCTTTCACGGCGGCCTGGTTGGCTACTTCGGTTACGACACGGTGCGCTACGTTGAACCGCGGCTGCGCGACAGCACGCCACCGGATCCGCTGGGTGTCCCTGACGTTCAACTGATGGTCTCTGATGATCTGGTGATCTTCGACAATTTGCGGGGCACAATGCAACTCATAAGCCTCATCGACCCAAACGACGATGACGCGCTGCAATCAACCAAAGAACAGCTCGCTGCACGCGCCAGGCAACTCGCCCAGCCAGTACCCGCAACAGTGCAAAGCCACAGCAACCAGCCCGTCAAAGAGAGCGACTTTGTAAGCGCCTTTGGTGAGGAAGAATTCAAAACAGCAGTAGAAAAAATACGCGACTACATCGTTGCTGGCGATGTCATGCAGGTAGTTCTTTCCCAGCGCATGAGTCTGCCGTTTTCTGCGGCACCAGTGGATATGTACCGTGCGTTACGCAATCTGAATCCATCGCCCTACATGTACTTCATGGATCTTGGCGATTTTCAGATCGTCAGCTCTTCTCCCGAGATACTTGCACGCGTTGAAGATGGTGTTATTACCAGTCGTCCTCTGGCGGGTACCCGGCGACGCGGACACACCGAAGAAGAGGACCTGGCGTTTGAGGAAGAGCTACTAGCAGACCCTAAAGAGCGCGCAGAGCATTTAATGCTCATTGACCTTGGACGCAACGATGTTGGAAGAGTCGCGGAAATTGGTTCCGTTGAGGTCTCGGAGAGCTTTGTCATCGAACGCTATTCGCACGTGATGCACATATCGAGCAACGTCACGGGCCGACTTGCCAAAGATAAAACCGCATTTGATGTGTTGCGCGCCACACTACCTGTGGGAACTCTGTCGGGTGCTCCCAAGGTCCGCGCCCTGGAAATTATCGATGAGCTTGAGCCCGTTAAACGCGGCGTCTACGGCGGCGCAGTGGGCTATATCGGCTGGAACGGCAATATGGACACTGCCATCGCTATTCGTACCGCAGTGATCAAGGACGACACGCTCTATATCCAGGCCGGCGGTGGGGTGGTCGCAGACTCGATCAGCCGCCTCGAATGGAAAGAATCCCTGAACAAGGGCAGAGCCATCTTTCGTGCTGCCGCCCTCGCAGAGGCCCGGCTGGAGCTCGACTCGCAGCACCTTGAAGACTAAGTAGTTAGCCACCGAGGCCTCAAAAGCGTGACCTCTGCCTCAGTATGCAAGCCGACTGAAACCGACAATAAGGCTTCATTATCGCTTGCTAAAAAGGGCTGCTCACAAGGAAATGGAGCCAAAACGATTCAACATCGTCGCTACCGGCGTCTCGCTTTTCGTTTGTCTGGTTTGGATGACTGTCAGCAATGCAGCACCCGCTATAGAAGAAGAGCTACTTGCTGCTACGAAGCGTATCACCGCTGAGGGTGAAGACCTCAGCTGGGTGACTGCTGAACTGGATGGCCAGCATCTGATTCTTAGCGGATACGTTCCAGACAACAATGCACTTCAGCTAGCACAGCAATCGGCTGAAGCTACTGTTGGCATTAGCAGCATCGAAAATAATATAAAGCTGGTAGGTACGGCTGGTTCTTGCCAGCACAGTCTGAACGACGCCCTGTCGCGAGAGAAAATTCAGTTCAAGCCATCCAGCTCAACTATCAGTGCCAACAGCGACTTCCTTCTGAAAATGCTGGCGGTTGTAGCTCGCAACTGCGACACACAAATACTCATTATCGGTCACACCGACGGCGTCGGTGAGCGAGAAGCCAATCAGCGCTTGAGCGAACGACGCGCTCGCTCCGTACGCCAGTACCTGGTTAGCAGCGGCGTAAACCCCGACCAACTCGGCGCCATGGGTTTTGGCGATACTCGACCTATCTACGACAACTCAACGCCTGAGGGTAGGGAAAAAAATCGACGCATTGAATTTGTCGTAACGGACACACAGACATGATTTATCTCGTTAGCAAAATAGTGGTTTCCCTTCTGGTTGCGCTGGGCGTTGGCTTCGGCATGGCCTGGGCGCTACAAATGCATTTGGCAGCCCGACTGCGCGAGCAGTTGAACTCAGTTATTTTCGAAACTAAAAGTCGCATTCCACAACTGGAATCAGAAATCACCAATCGCGACCAGGCGATTGACGGATTACGCGAGGAACTCGCCGAACAGTCCAAGCGGCCAGAGCCTGAGAACAATCAGCAAGGCTCTAAAGAACAAGAGAAGCAGATCGATGAACTACGTCAAAAAGTAATCGACCTGGAAAACGAGCTGCGAATGGCTCGTAACGTTGCTGAAGACGAGCCGGTTTTCGAAATCGACGAAGCCGATCGCGCTCATACCGAAGAGCCGGAACTAATGAGCGACGACGAGTTTCTCACCGACATCCAGGACATATTCGAAGACGGCGAAGAGTCTGCAGAAGACTCAGCAGAAGCATCTGCACCAGCCACTTCCTCGGAGCCCGCAACAGATCCTCAACTGAGTATTGAAGAAGAGCTGCAGAACGAGCTTGAGGGCTGGGACGACTCAGACGATTCAGCGAAAAAGGATTCTGATCAGAAGAATTCTCCGCAAGAAGAAAAGCCCAGGGAAAGTATCGACCTGAAAGCCGAGCTCCTTGACCTCGAAAGCAAAATTCGCGCACGCGAGTCAGCCGAAGAGAACAACAGCCAAGGTGGTACAAGCGACATAGACGATTTGCGAAGCGAGATTGCTGACCTTTCTGAGGCACGCAAATCGCTGAACGAGATTGTTGACACTCAGGCCAAAGAAATGGCCAGCATGAAACAACAACGAGATCTCCAGGACAAATCGCTCACTGTCTTGAATCAACAGCTGGAACTCGCGCGCGTTGCAAACGAGCGCATACTCCAGGAGCTACGTGAGTTAAAAGACGGTAAAACCGCAACGCCTGACAACCCACGATCGGCAAGCGGTGGCTAACGGCCACTATGGATTCGCTGAATAAGAAGCTGTCAGAGTTCGATCATCAAAGCCTGTTCGAAGCCTGCACCAGAGAGGCGCAGCGCATCGGCGGCGATGAGAGCTGTATCGAGTACTTTTACCACAGAGCCAAGTCATCACGTATCTGGTGCTCGCGCCAGGGCGAGGTGACTGTCGCGGATATGGATATTCGGGACTGGTGCGCTGCCATCGCCTGGGCAGCACCAGGAATTGGTCGGCCACCTAAACAAGCTGCCAGGAAAACCGCGCCAGCGACTGATGAGATATCTTCGGGTACTGTGCCCGCTCAGAACGTTCCTGACCGCAAACAACCCCGCTCTGGCGCCAAATCCAAAAGAGCGTCTGTCGACTCCCTGTAACCAGGCACCGCCTCACCGGGCATCCTGACCACCCCCCCCAATTGGCTGCTCTCCGCACTTTTCAGCATTGCAGCTGGCCATGTAAGCTATACCCCATGCCTATCTATATCAGCAAACACTGTTGGCGACGCTAGCCACCCCAAGCAAACACACCCCCCTGCGCAGAGTTAAAACCTCAGGCGCCCAAAGACATACCGCAGATCTCGACTTTCGCAATTATCGAATACCCGTCGGATCAGCTGAACCAGACAGTGAATAAACATGCTATTAATGATCGATAACTACGATTCCTTTACCTACAACATCGTGCAATATCTGGGGGAGCTTGGGGCAGACGTCGTTGTGCATAGAAATGATGAAGTAAGTCTCTCCCAGATACGCTCACTTGCGCCGGAGAAGATTGTCCTGTCACCCGGTCCCTGTACGCCGAACGAGGCTGGGATTTCGATGGATGTGGTACGCGAGTTCGGTGCCAGCATCCCATTACTTGGTATTTGCCTGGGACATCAGAGCATCGGCCAGGTATTTGGCGGCAAGGTCTCTCGCGCCCAGAAAGTTATGCACGGCAAAGTCAGCGACATCCATCACTCCGGGAAAGGGATATTTCGAAACCTGGACCAGCCCTTTTCAGCAACCCGATATCATTCCTTGATCGTCGAGGCAGACAGCATGCCCGACTGTCTCGAGGTGACTGCCTGGACCGAAAAAGAGGGTGAGCGCGATGAAATAATGGGGGTACGTCATACCTCACTCCCCATTGAAGGTGTGCAGTTTCACCCGGAATCCATTCTTACTCCCGTAGGCCACGAACTGCTCAACAACTTTCTGACGGGGTATTAGGCATGCACATAGTTGATGCACTCGAAGCATTGGTAAACCATCAGAATTTAAGCCTGGCAGACAGTAAGAGTTTGTTTACAACGGCCATGCAGGGTGGACTAAGCGAGGCCCAGTTCGCTGGTTTGTTGATGGCTTTGCGGGTGAAAGGCGAATCCGCAGAGGAGCTCGCAGGAGCGACCGCTGCCATGCGCGATCTGTCATTGAAAGTAGATATTGATCTACCTCACCTCGTAGACACCTGTGGTACCGGAGGCAGTGGTCACGCCAAGCTGTTCAATATTTCTACCGCATCCGCTTTTGTCGCCGCCGCTGGCGGGGCCAGAGTGGCGAAACACGGGAACCGCGCCATGAGCAGCAAATCCGGCAGCGCCGATGTGCTAGAGGCCGCCGGTGTGCATCTGGGACTGCCTCCGCAAGAGGTGGCACGCTGTATAAGAGAGGTGGGCGTGGGATTCATGTTTGCTCAGGCACATCACAGCGCGATGCGCCACGCGGCAGTGCCCAGAAGAGAGCTGGGCATACGGACCATGATGAACGTTCTGGGGCCAATGACCAATCCAGCCGGGGCAAAGAGTCAGGTGATCGGTGTATTTGCGCCGCAGTGGCAAATAAAGATGATCAACGTACTAAAAACCCTGGGCAGTAAGCGCGCTCTTACAGTTCACAGTGCTGGGCTCGATGAGTTTTCCCTGGCCGCGCCCGCAGAGGTTATTGAACTACGTGACGGCGAGGTTAGAGAATACAAAGTAACTCCTGAAGAAGTGGGCCTGACCACACAATCTATGGACGATCTGGTTTGCACCTCCCCCGAGAGCAGTCTGGAGCTCATCAAGCGGGCTCTCAACGACGTAGATAGTACCGCCGCTGACATTGTGGCTTACAACGCTGGCGCCGCACTCTATACAGCCGACGTTACAGACAGTCTGAAGCAAGGCGTATCATTGGCAAGAGACAGCATTAGGGATGGCAAGGCAATGCAGTGCCTGAAGAGTCTTGGTGCACTCAGCCAGTCTCTTAGCCAATCTGGGGAAGCAACCTCTTGAGCGTGCTCGATAACATTCTAAAAGACAAGATAGATGAGGTTGTACAACGCACAGCCCGGGTACCGCTTGCCAAACTGCAAGATCAAATTCGCAGCAATCAAGATATAGAAGCCGCACAACCTCGAGGCTTTGTTGGGGCGTTGCAAAGAACGATCGACTCAGGTCATAGCGGTGTAATTGCCGAGGTTAAAAAGGCGTCACCCAGTAAGGGGCTGATTCGACAGAACTTTGAGCCAGCTGACATAGCCCGGTCCTATGAAGCAGGAGGTGCTGCGTGCCTTTCAGTTCTTACTGACCAGAAATACTTCCAGGGCCACGACAACTACCTGCGCGATGCTCGTGCTGCAAGCACCCTGCCCGTCCTGCGTAAAGACTTCATTGTCGACGACTATCAAGTCTGGGAGAGCCGTGCACTCGGCGCAGATTGTCTGCTCCTCATTGTCGCCGCACTCGAAGCCAACAAATTGCAAGAACTCTATGCCCTGGCCAAAGAGCTCCAATTGGATGTGCTGGTAGAAGTACACGACGAAAAAGAAATGCAGCTGGCACTCGATTTGAACTGCGATCTGTTAGGCGTAAACAATCGCAACCTGAAAACCTTTGAAACGTCCTTAGAGACTACCCAGAGGCTTGCGGCACTCGCACCTTCGAGTACGCTGCTCGTCTCAGAATCAGGCATCCACAGCAAGGCAGACATAGCGTATTTGCGATCACTCGATGTGAACTGCTACCTGATCGGTGAAGCGTTTATGCGTGAAGAGGATCCGGGAGTAGCGTTACGCGAGCTCGTTGGCTAACGCGCGAAAAAGCCGGATCAGGGTTTTTGCGCGTTAGCACTAAGTGCGCTCTAAAACCGATAGTTAACTTCAAGTCCATAGCGCTGCTGTGTTCCTGGATGATTGAAGGCGCCGCCAAACTCCGGTGCAGGAATAACCTCCTCAAGATAGTTCTCATCCGTTAGGTTCTTGGCAAAGGCGGTTACAGACCAGGCTTCGCCTTCCACACCTGCTCGCAGATTCACCAGATGGTACTTATCACGTCTGGAGTTATCGAAGTCGGCAAACCCTAAGGGTCCAGAACCCGCGCCAAACACCGACAATTCGAATAGCGGCGCAAAAATGGTGGGGCGTTGCCCGCCCTGAACGGTGTGAAACCAGGTTTGTCCAATAAACTGGGCATCTACACGAGAGAAGAAGTTCATGCCATTGCCCAATGGGAACCGCACCTCCGCACCGACGTTAGCCGTGTAATCCGGCGTATAGGGCGAGTCGTTGCCAACAGTATCGGGGCGCGAGCTGTTTTCGTCTATTTCGCTATCAAGTACGTTAAACCCGCCGAACAGGCTGAAGTTCTCTGTGATGTCAGCGTGAGCTGCAAACTCGAAGCCGGTAATCTCAACCTCATCAATGTTCGACACCACGCGCAACAGTCCAAACGTGCCCACGTAAAACTCAAAGAACTGCATGTCAGATACATCTACTCGATAGGCCGCCCCTTCGAGCCGCAAGCGCCCATCGAACAGTTGGGTTTTGAAGCCAAGCTCAAAAGAATCAGAGGTTTCTTCATCAAACTCATCACGGACGGTTGGCAGAGGCACTCCAAGGTTATCTGCAAATGGTTCACCTGCCGGCACACCATTAATAAAGCCATTTATGAATATGTCGACCGTTGCGGCGCTACCCTGGTTGTTAAAGCCACCTGCTTTGAAACCTCTGCCCCAGCTGCCATAAATCGTTGTGTTTTCTGCCACATCCCACGTAAGCGCAATCTTTGGTTGAAGCTCGCTGTAGGTTTCGCTCTGATCAGCGATCACGCCTGATGGATTGATCAGGTCACTCAATCCAGGGTTCAACGGGTCGTTAAACACTCCGTCAAAATTCAGGTCGATCACGGTAGATGTCAAATCAGTTGGCACGAGGTTTGATACCCGGCGCTTTTCTGTGTCGTAACGCAAGGCCACCGACAGCTCGATCGCATCAGTGATGTCGTAATCCAAGGACCCAAACACCGCGAACACTTCACTCGTAAAGTTATCAAACACCAGGGCTTCAGTGCGGTTGGGTCCCGTAGGCTGTAACAGACCACGAATGGGTTCCTGGCCGCTGTCTGTGTTTAGCGATACACCTACGTCTCGATCTATGTCGAGGTAATAAACACCACCCATCCAGCGCAGCGCCGCATCATCGTTAGAGGCTACTCTCAGCTCAAAACTAAAGTCTTTCTGGTTACGCAATTGTTCCTGAATGCCATCACAGGTTGTTGGTGTGTAAGGACCAAAGAACGAGCCAGAAAAATCTGGAGTAAACAAGATGCCTACTGGCGTTGTACCAAGTATTTGTGGTGCAGGAAGAGTGACACCCTGAGCGTTCAAAGCGGCCGTGCTCTGCTGACATTGTTCATTGCCGTTAAAGAAACCAAAGGCCGCTGACGTACCGTCCGCGATCAGGTCGTTGTCAATGTCGCTATACAGCGCCCAACCGGTAACACTGCCCCAGTCGGCATCAAAGTCGGCCTTTACAGACAACTCCAACGCCTCTTGATTGTTGTCTGATCGAACGTTGGGCTGAAACACAAAGTCGTGGTCATTCACATCTTCGTTGGCCAGTGGGGCGTTTGCACCCTCAGCAAAATTTGGTAAGTGAAAGGTTGCGTTGAACGTAATCGCCGAGGCATCTACCTCGCCGTAACGCCCCTTAAAATCCAGACTGAAATTGTCTGTTGGCTCCCAGAGCAGGCGACCATCAATATCAAAATTCTCAAAGCGGTCCACAATGGCGTCTGAGTCTTGAAAGTCGTTTCGATAGAAGCCATCGCTGTCACGCCAGGTGCCCGATAAGCGGTACGACAGCTGATTTTCAATGATCGGACCGCTGAGCGAGCCCTGAATGAAATAGGTATCGTCGTTCGCGCCGCTGGCCTTAATCGAGCCACTAAAGGTCTCAGAGGGGCGTTCGGTGGTGACAATAATCGCCCCCGCTGCCGCGTTGCGGCCGTAGATTGCGCCCTGGGGGCCCTTGAAGATCTCAATCTGCTGCAGCGCCGGATACTCCCGGTTAAACGCTGCCGGATTGGTATGTAACACGCCGTCCACGATATAGGCGAAGCTGTTTTCGGCATCCCGGGCGCCATTGATGCCGCGGATGTTCACCTGGGTATCACCCACTTCTGCCGCGTTTACCAGGGTTACGCCAGGCGTGAGTGCGATAAAATCCTCAACCCGTTCAATGCCAGCATCCTCAATGGCCGCTGTTCCAATTGCCGTTACAGATCCTGGAACGTCTTGCACGCTTTCGGACCGCCTTCGGGCCGTGACTACGATTTCTTCAGTGATCGTAGTTGCCGTTTGCGCCGTTGTGGTGCTTGGGGCCACCACACCAACTGCCCCAGTAATCGTTAGCACTACCGGTGTTAGCACTGCCGGTAATGATGCACTCATTCGATACATATCAAATCCCTGATTTACTTGTAACTTGTCATTTGGCTGCCATGCCAATCAATCGTCTGGCGTTCGTCTGATAGTACGAAACATCCCAAAATCTGTATACATTAGGCGCCAAGATAGTCCACTAATAGCACCCGGGCCAAAGAGTTCCCATTGGATCTGCTGGCAGAAGTACACGACGAAATTGAAATCGCAGCTGGCTGCTCGATTTGAACTGAGTTCACTCGATGTGAACTGCTACCTGATAGGTGAAGCGCTCATGCGTGAAGAGGATCCGGGGGGGGCGTTACGCGAGCGCGTTGGCTAACGCGCGAAAAAAAGCCGGATCAGAGATCCGGCTTGTGGGGCAATTCCTTTGCAACTGCATCATGCAGTTATCAGTCCCTGTCTTTCGGCAATCCTGGCCGAATCGAAACATCTTCCCCAATGGGCCTTTTGGGCCCAAAGTCCGTTGCGCTATCGCAAGATTCACACAACGGTAGTGAGGTTTAGCGTGTTCCGAAAACCACCATGGTTTTGCCTTTTACAGATACCAGGCCCTGTTCAACCAGAGTCTTTAGTACGCGGCCAACCATCTCTCGGGAACAACCGACGATGCGGCCAATTTCCTGACGGGTAATCTTAATCTGCATGCCATCGGGATGAGTCATGGCATCAGGCTGTTTGGCGAGTTCAAGTAGTGTACGTGCAACACGACCGGTAACATCCAGGAAAGCAAGATCACTTACTTTCTGCGTAGTCTTGGTCAACGACTTGGCCATCTGTGCGCCTACCGCGTACAACAAACGGGTATCACGCTCTGCCAGCTCTTTGTATTTAGCATAACTGAGTTCTGCTACTTCACATTCTGTCTTGGACTTAACCCAGGCAGTACGCGGGTTGTTATCAGACATAAACAATGGCATCTCACCGAAGAAATCACCTTTGTTGAGATACGCGACGATTATCTCGCGACCTGACTCGTCCTCAACCAAAACGGTTACAGAACCTTTCTGGATGTAGTAGATCGAATCAGACTTGTCACCGGCATAAATCAGTGTGCTTTTTGCCGGGTACTTACGGCGGTGAGCCGCAGCCAGAAATGCATCTAGATGAGAAGTATCTTCACTTTGCGCGTTAGCACTCATTGCGAAGCCCTTGGCCATAGGTCGTTTCGTTGTAAGACCAGAAACCTTGGTATTTTTTGCTGCAAGCATGCTAGCGCTCCTTCGTAGTAACCTTGCGAAATGCCCTTGCGTTAGTGTGAATACTCAATATCAAGTTGAGCTGCATATTCAATGCCAGTTTTTAACCAAGAGTTAACTTGGTGCCGACATCAAGGGTCGAGTGAGACTTTTGCACAGCATTTCGATGTTACCTACGCCTTAGCGACAAGCGGTGCAAATTTGAATGCCGAACGGTTGTTTCGCCTTGATTAGTGCCGCTCAATTCCCGTTAAACACCAACAGACTTCACAAGGTAGACAAGGTGTTGTGCTGAAAACGCACAGTTTGAACATGTGGCTAATCGCAAAATCAGCAACATCCGAAGCTATATAAAAGCAGAAATACCAATAAATTTACTCACCAAGGGCAAGCAAGCGTGATCTGTGTCACACTTTAATTTCTGCAAGAAGATGCAAACACTAGCAAACACTAAGAGAACAGAAAGAGAACACTGAGCGATGCAAGAAATGACCGCTACCCTGGAGTGGCAATCAGACAAGCAATTTCTGGGCACCACAGGCAGTACACACAGCGTACTGATTGATGGCAATAGAGAGACAAACAACGGTGCCAGTCCTATGGAGTTGGTATTGATGGGAATGGGTGGTTGTAGTGCCTACGACGTTGTGCACATTTTAGGCAAATCCCGTCAGAAAGTGACGAAATGTGTGACCAGGTTAACGGCGCAGCGTGCTGATGATGTCCCGGCCGTATTCACCGACATTCACGTTCACTTTGTGGTGGCGGGTGAGGATCTGGCCGACGAGAAGGTTGCCCGGGCCGTAGAGTTGTCTGCTGAAAAATACTGCAGCGCATCCATCATGCTGATGCGTGGCGGTGTCAAGGTGACACACAGTCACGAGATCGAGTCGACCGGACAGCTATGACAACAAAATTGTCCACATCGGGCATGCGCCATGTCGCGCTCAACGTCTATGCCCTGGAAGACTGCCTGCACTTCTATACCCAGGTGCTGGGTATGGCTGTCGAGTGGCAACCGGACGACGACAATGTGTTCCTGTGTTCAGGCAACGACAATCTTGCCCTGCATCGAATCATGACCCCAAGACCCCAAGGCGAGCCTCCTGAAGGCCTAACTGGCAGACTCGACCATATCGGCTTCATTATCGACAATATCGACGACATAGATCTGTGGCATGCACACCTGCAAGACTGCGCCGTACCGATCGCTCAGGCCCCCAAAACCCACCGTGACGGGGCCCGGTCCCTGTATTGCAATGACCCGGACGGCACCCTGGTCCAGCTGATATTTCACCCACCTATTTCTCGGCCCAGCCAGCCTGGAGTCGATTAGCTAACCTGGTTCGCTCAGGTTGAGATAACCTGAATTCGCTGAACTAGATTCGGTACGCTTACCTAGATTCGGTAAGTAGTGGCAGTCATGACTTTGGCTACCGCAGCCATCGCCCGCTTCTGCACCGCCGAGAGACGGCTGCCACCCATAGCGAAGGCCTCGTCGCCATGGCGCGCCTCGTCGGCCCGCATCTGGGTGACCACAGCTCGACTCTTAACGTCGTTCTCCGGCAGGGATTCAAGATGTCTGTCTAAATGTTTGACAACCTGATCTTCGGTGGCCTCTACAAACGCCAGACTTGTTCGATCGCCCAGCAGGCCGGTGACGGCACCCAGGGCCCAGGACGCGCCGTAGAACAGCGGATTGAGCACACTGGGACGGGCATCGAGATCCCGCAGTCGATCCTCACACCACATCAGATGATCAACCTCTTCATCGCCCGCTGCGCTCAACGCCTGGGTGACCTCAGGGTTGCGAGCTGTTGCGGCCTGGCCGTCATAGAGCGCCTGAGCACAGACCTCCCCCGTGTGATTCACCCGCATGAGACCAGCAGAGTGCCGGGCATCCTCCAGCGACAATTCTTCCTGAATACCCTCTCCGGAATCAGTCTGCTGCGCCGGTGACGGGCGTTTGGCTCGATGCTGGCCGGTTAGGGTCCGCAGAGCTCTGTCAAAACCGCGAATGAGCTGCTCCATAGGTGCTGCCTGATATCCGTTACCTGTTGTGCCGTCTATTCTAACCCGAGAGACAAATCCGAGCGCTGTGGCAAGATTATCAGTCACAGGACGCGATAAACTTGGATCAAGGTTCCAGCAGAACCTGTCTCCTGAAAACACTGCTTCTCACAACCACTGAAACCTGGACACGCTATGGGCGACACCCGCGACCTGGAACTGATACTTGACTCGCGTATTCCTATCATCGCGATCGAATCACCAGACGAACGGCGCGTGCTGGGGTTGCTGTTGGCTTTGGCAATGAAGCGCGGTACGCAATTCAATGAATGGAGCGTCACTCGTGGGCTACGGCGCGGCGGTTTTGGCACGGACGTATCGAGCAATACACAGCTCGAAGAACCAGAAGCGATGCTTGCACACATAGCTGGTCAGGACGGACCCGCAATCTATGCACTGTGCGATTTACACCCCTGGCTCAACGAACCCAAAATTGTGCGCTACCTGAAAGACATTGCTCTTGAGCATGAGCATATGGGTTGCACCATTGTACTGGTAAGTCACCGATTGACGACGCCCGTGGAACTGTCTCGCTTCACTGCGTCTTTCAAGCTTCAGCTTCCGAGCGACGACGAGCTGATGGCCATCGTACGCAAGCAAGCCCAGGAATGGGCCGCCGTAAACAAGGGGACGCGGGTAAAAACCGACCGCGAAACTCTCACAAAACTCATCGCTAATTTGCGCGGAGTCACCCACGCAGATGCACAGGTTCTAATTCGCCACGCGGTGTTCAGTGACGGGGCAATCACCGAAAGTGATATTCCTGCCATCAACAAACTGAAATTCGAGCTGCTAGACGCAGAGGGTGTACTGCGTTTTGAGTACGACACTGAAAGCTTTGCTGAAGTTGCGGGTCTCGACAATCTGAAGCGCTGGCTCGAACTTCGCAAAACGGCTGCACGCAGGAGTAGCGAAGAAAACAGAAACAACGACGCCGACCGACCCAAAGGAGTGATGCTGCTGGGTGTGCAGGGTGGTGGCAAAAGCCTGGCTGCAAAGTGTGTTGCCGGAGCCTGGGGACTTCCTCTTCTACGCCTTGATTTCGGTACGCTTTACAACAAGTTTTACGGCGAGACCGAACGCAATCTCAGGAACTCTCTGCAACAAGCTGAACTCATGGCCCCCTGTGTGTTATGGATGGACGAAATCGAGAAAGGGTTGGCTACCGGCGACGGCGACAATGCAACCGCGCAACGGGTTCTAGGCACACTACTCACATGGATGGCTGAAAATACGGAGCCTGTTTTTATTATAGCCACTTCAAATGACATCACCGCACTACCCCCTGAACTCGTAAGGAAAGGGCGATTAGATGAAGTGTTTTTTGTCGATCTGCCAGATGAATCCATGCGCCGGGAGATCTTTGCAATACATTTAAAGAAACGCGCATCAAACCCGGATGAGTTTGATCTTGATAAACTGGCCGCGGCCGCAGACGGCTTCACCGGTGCAGAGATCGAAGAAGCCATCGTTTCTGCTCGCTACATGAGCGCCGCCCAAACTTCTGAACTAACCACCCAGGCCCTGCTATCGGCCATCAATCGAACCTATCCGATGTCGGTGCTACGGGCAGAGAGCATACGTGAGCTTCGCACATGGGCTGCAGAACGTACCGTGCCCGCTTAACACCAGTACTGAATCAGATATGGTCCCCAACATTCAAATACAAATTCAGCCTGAAGACCCAGCCACCCCAGATGTTTCAGCACTACTGAGCGAACATCTTTCTGACATGGCCGCGACCTCGCCGCCAGAATCTGTTCACGCGCTGGATATCACCGCATTGCAGGCAGATAACATCGACTTTTACACAGCCCGCGCCTTGAACAACCATTTGCCTGAGGGTGCCCGGCAACTACTTGGCTGTGCTGCATTGAAACAACTGTCGGCTGACGACGGAGAACTGAAGTCCATGAGGACAGCACAGGCTCATCTGCGAAAGGGAGTCGCCGGACAGCTTCTACAACATATAGTTGAACAAGCCCGGTTGAAGGGTATGCGCAGTCTAAGCCTTGAAACTGGCACGCCCGACTACTTTCGGCCAGCACGCCAACTCTATGCGCGCTTCGGCTTCATAGAATGCCCACCCTTTGCAGACTACAAACCTGACCCATTCAGCCTGTGCATGCGCTACATGCTGTAGTTCTACTTAACAACATCGCTTACATAAATCGCCTACCGATCATCTAGCACTCCAGAACCAGGGAGTAACCCCGATGCACAAGCAATAGCAACAGCAGATCTTGCATCACTCCCTGTGAGCCAACAGATAACGCATAGTTCTTTTCTTTTGATAATTGCACGAGCCAATCTCGCATGGTTGTGGTGGTAAGCCTCTTAGGCAATCTCAGCACTTCGCTCATGCCTTTCCACGACCCTGCATCTCGCGCCAGCACCCACCAAAGATCATCCACCAGACTCAACAAAAGCTCAGCGTTACCGCGTAACACACGGCCTCCGGATGGCATGATCACACAGGCGTTGCGCCTTTGATGACTAAGAAGTGCGTCTTCGCCAAAAAACCCTCCCTCAAGGATTTGTCTAGGCCCATCGTTAGTGCGCACTACAGCTGAACCGGCTTGTACAATGTAGAAAAAATCACCAACACCACCGCGTCGGATCAGGAATTCGTTTGCTCCAACCGACAAAGAATCGAGGTTCTGCAACCAGGTTTGCCACCCCGCAGCGCCGCGCCGGTGGTAGAGAAACCGCAGAATTGAGGACGCAGCCAAAGTAGCAAGCCAATCGCCTGGATCACTCGTTTGAAGACCAGATTCTCTGGGTTGATACGGCTCCACATGCTCAACGAGTTCTGCAATGCCCTGAGTTGCACTCATGACTTCTGCTCCATCTGCTCGATCGGTTCCATGGAGAAGCCCAGCCACGTCTTTGTCGAAAAATAGCATCTGCACCGGAGTAAGCGCCTGCAAACTCCGATGCCGGGGGTATACCGCCCAGCGACAGCGATGAGAGCCCGCTTGCAGACGCTCCCCGGTTTCGACATCAACAAGCGTGCCCGCAGCCAGATAGTAAACTCCTGACAAACGCCTGGGATGTCTAACCAGAATACGATTCGCCGGCAGGCGAAACTCCTGTACCTGACGGGCAATTGATGACAGGCCAGCCCAGTCAAAACCTGCCATCGGATCAAAACGCCGCAACAGGTTCAATGTTGAGTTGGCTGAAAAGCTCTGGCGACAGGGTTTTCTGCCACTGTCTCGAAACACATTGCGAATGGGATAAGACAACATGACACGAGCATGCCAAATGCCCAGCGAGTTCGATGCGGGAAGTTAGCCCCGCTTGAGGTAAGCCAGGTTACATGGGTGACCTGGTGATGGCCCGGTAACCGATATCTTTTCGACAAAACATGCCGTCCCAGTCAATGCATTTGGCCCGCGCGTACGCTGACTCCTGCGCGGCCTGGACATCAGCACCAACCCCCACCACACAGAGGACTCGACCTCCCGCGGTTACAACCTCGTCACCTTCCAGTGCAGTACCCGCATGAAACACCTTGGCATGTGGAAACTGATCATCAAAATTCTGCTCCAATCCGCTGATCACAGCACCTTTTGCATAGTCGCTCGGGTAACCCTGGGTTGCCAGCACTACACCCAAGGCAACGTCCTCAGTGAACTCAAGAGCCACTCCGTCAAGGCTGCCATCAATTGCTCGCAAACAGACTTGCGCCAGATCAGTACGCAAACGCGCCATAACAGGCTGAGCTTCCGGATCACCGAAGCGCGCGTTAAATTCTATTACCCGGGGAGATCCATCAGGGCCAATCATCAGGCCAGCATAAAGAAACCCAACATAGGGAGCGCCATCAGCTGCCATGCCACGCATAGTCGGCTCAATAATAGTGCTCATCACGGTATCGTGAACTGAAGAAGTCACAACAGGTGCCGGAGAGTAGGCCCCCATACCACCGGTATTTGGTCCGCGGTCTCCATCATCACGCGCTTTGTGATCCTGCGAACTTGCAAAAGGTATTGCGCGAGTGCCATCGCACAGACAGATGAAGCTTGCTTCTTCACCCGGAAGAAATTCTTCAATAACCACCCTCGCCCCGGCATCACCAAAGGCATTGCCACTGAGCATATCGGTAATTGCTGCTTCTGCGGTTTCAAGCTCATGCGCGACAACAACGCCTTTACCGGCAGCAAGCCCATCAGCCTTAATAACGATAGGCGCGCCCTGCTTGCGCACATAGGCTAGCGCTGCGTCTACTTCAGCAAAGGTCTCATAGCGTCCAGTTGGAATGTTGTGGCGGGCCAAAAAATCCTTGGCAAAAGCTTTAGACCCCTCAAGCTGTGCCGCACTTGCACTGGGACCAAAGCAGTCGAGCCCTGCGCTTGCAAACCGATCGCAAATTCCTGCAACCAAAGGACCTTCAGGGCCCACAACCGTAAGGTCGATCTCTTCGCGCTGAGCAAATGCTACAAGCGCATCAAAGTCATCCACGGCAATGGGTTCATTTCTTACCCCAATTTCCTTTGCGGTACCGGCATTTCCCGGTGCCACAACCACCTCATCGACACTCGTTCCCTGGATCAAACGCCAGGCCAGAGCATGTTCACGGCCACCGCTGCCAACCACCAGTACTTTCATTTCAGAATCTCCAGATTTCTTTGGATTGGCTTTACCTTCAGTGACGGAAATGTCGCATCCCGGTTAACACCATCGCAATGTCGTGTTCGTCAGCCGCGGCAATAACTTCTGCATCACGCATTGAACCACCGGGTTGGATAATCGCGCGAATGCCGGCTTCTGCCGCCGCATCAATGCTGTCACGAAACGGGAAGAACGCATCACTTGCCATCACCGAACCAGGAACAGGCAGCCCTTCCTCTTCTGCCTTCATGGCTGCAATCCGAGCGCTAATGACTCTAGCCATTTGTCCCGCCCCTACACCAATGGTCTGCTCATTGCGCGCATAGACAATCGCATTGGATTTAACAAACCACGCGACCTTCCAGGCAAAGACCAGATCAACAAGCTCCTGCTGAGAAGGCGTTCGTTGCGTTGCGACCTTAAGATCAGCATCTACCAAAGCGGTTTGATCGGCATCTTGCACCAGCAAGCCGCCGCCTACTCTTTTGAAATCTCTAAATTTAGCAGACTGCTGTGGGAAAGCGCCGGTCTGGAGCAGCCTTACGTTCTTCTTTCGCTCCGCAACTTCGCGGGCATCTGCTTTCACTTCAGGCGCGATCACTACTTCGACAAACTGTCGCTCCAAAATAGCTTCAAGCGTTGATCCATCAAGGGGGCGGTTAAACGCAATGATACCGCCGAAGGCAGAAGTGGTGTCGGTGGCAAACGCAAGTTCATAGGCCGCAAGCGGTGATGCGCCACAGGCTACTCCACAGGGATTGGCGTGCTTGACGATGACACAGGCCGGATCTGAAAACACTTTCACACACTCAAGAGCTGCGTCTGTGTCTGCAATATTGTTGTAGCTTAGAGCCTTGCCTTGTAACTGTTCGAAGCAAGCAATGGTTCCCGCTGGCGGTTGGTCTTCGACATAAAACGCAGCTCGCTGGTGTGGATTCTCGCCATAACGCATTTCAAGTTTTTTCGAAAATGACAAGGAATACGCATCTGGTAATACAAGAGATGTATCGCCATCGTCATTGGCTTCTTCCATCTCACAGCCAAGAAGATAGTTTGCAACCGCGCTATCGTAGCTTGCAGTATGCTGATACGCCTTGAGGGCCGCCAACCGCCGCTGCTTGAAGGAACTCCCCCCTGCGCCAATCGCCTTGATGACCTCGGCATAATCCTCAGGATCAACCACAACCCAAACATCACTATGGTTTTTAGCCGCAGCTCGAAGCATGGCTGGACCGCCAATGTCGATATTCTCGATTGCCAGCTCATCCGTAACGTCGTCTCGGGCGATTGTCTCTCTAAACGGATAAAGGTTAACCACCACAAGATCAATTGGTGCAATCTGTTGCTCTGCCATCACGGCATCGTCCGTACCTCGCCGCCCAAGAATACCGCCATGGATTTTTGGGTGCAGTGTCTTCACCCGACCATCCATGATCTCTGGCGAACCGGTATGTTTTGAAACTTCGGTCACCGGTAAACCAGCGTCTCGCAACGCTGCAAAGGTTCCGCCAGTAGAAAGTAACTCGATACCCGCGGCACTGAGATGAGTGGCAAGTTCTACAACTCCGGCTTTATCAGAAACACTCAGCAACGCTCGCCTGATTGATACTGGATGGTCCGATTGGGCAGGTGCTTGAGAGTCTTGGGCCGTGAAATCGCTCATAAACTATTCCGAAGGTTTAGCGTGAAAATTAATCAGGCAGCTCGCTGCTCAAAGGCCTGAGATAGAAGATCAATCTGCTCACTGGCAGAGTCGGCGCGCACAAGCGATCGTGCGAGGTGCTCGCAGTCCAAGGGTTCCAATAGCTCTAGCGTCTGATGTCGCAAGGTCCACTGAATGTGTTTGCGTGCAATTCGTACGCCCTGTTGTTCGCCATAAAACGAATGGGTGGCGAGTAGCTGCTCCATCAACCATTCAAGCCTCTGGCTGAAGTCTGGCAATTTGTAGTCTCTGCCTGCCAGCTCTTGCGCAACCCAGGTGGGAAGCCAGGGCGCACCAAGTGCCGCGCGACCAATCATCACTGCGTCAGCATTAGTGTGGGCGAGAACCCGCCGGGCATCATCAGGCGTTGCTATGTCACCATTGGCAAACACAGCAATATCCAGCTCTGCGACCACTTGCGCAATCGTATCGAACTCTGCGAAGCCATTGAATTTGTCAGCACGTGTGCGACCGTGTATGGCCAGCCCTTGAATACCCGCGTCCTGCAAGCGCAGCGCCAGATCGACAGCGTTTCGATTCTGCGGGTCAGGCCCAGTGCGCATTTTCACCGTAACCACCGCGTCACTGCCTTCGGCTGCATCCAGAGCGGACTTCGTTAACTCCAGCAGTCGTTGCGGTTGTGCCATCAACGCAGATCCAGCCGCCTTACGACATACCTTCTTTGCCGGACAACCAAAATTGATATCAACCACCGCGGCGCCTTGCTCTATCGCTTGCCTGGTGGCGTCAGCTATCCAGAGTTCCTCGGTACCTGCAATCTGCACGGCATGCAACGCGCCTGCGACGGCTTCCCGACGCAGGAGGGTCTTGCGCGTTTGTGCAAGCTCCGGTCGGGATCCGGTCATTTCACCCACCATATAGCCCACACCCAAACGCCAGGCGAGCTGCCGGAACGGCACATCAGTCACTCCCGCCATAGGAGCGAGTGCCACCAGATTGCGCAATCTGTGAGGACCAAGGGTCAACATTTCAAGGCTAAGGTCGGATCAGACAGTTCGAGGGGCGCACATCATACCCGTGTGCGCCACAGGTTTGGATAGTAGCTGCAGCTATCTGAACTGCAGCTGATAGTTAACCGCCTTGGGGCCAGGATCGGGAATGTCGATGTCGATGTGAACCGGTGTACGCACCGCCATCAAGACCTCACTGCCTGCAAGTTCACCGTCGAGATATGAAGAAGGTTCCAAACGATACGAGCCAACCAACTGCTGATTGATGTCCATGAATTGAAGCTCAATGATGGGGAAAGGCTGCTCAAAGGGCGCTTCATTAATAATCAAAGCATCAACCAGCAGCGCCCCATCCTGCTCAGGATGGCTGCGTACGGCCAACTTGCGAGACTGCAAATCCCGCAAACTTCGGCGCACCGGCAGTTCGCAGCCAATCACGGAACAAATACCTGCATAGACAGGACGCATAGCATCGGTTTTTGCCCAGTCCGAAAACTGCCAATACAAGATTTGTCCGGTAAGCAAAATAAAGGCCAGCGTAATCGCGATCCGCAGCACGAGGATCTGGCCAAAAAAGCGCTGTAAAGGACCCCCAGCTTTCTCACTGGAGTTTGCACCCGGATGATCTACGGCGGATCCGGCAGCGGCCATTTCCTCTGCTATCCCACGCACCATTTCCGCAGGAGTTTCCGCTATGGCGTCTGCAGCCCAGGGATCCCTAACCTGTTCTGGAATAGCTGCGGGCGCCTGTGCTTCCGTGACGAGGGAGCCGCTTTCTTCGTGTACAGCTTCAGGTGCAATTTCAGGTGCAGCTGGTTTTGGCGTGTGCGGAGATTTCACCAGCGCAACGGCACCTCTGGAGGCCGGCTCCGTAGCCTCGGAACGAGCTGCCTTCGACGCGTTCATCCGCTCAGCCGCAGCCGCGATGGTGCCATTTGCCAGCGCTTTGGAAACCAGCGGCTCTGCCTTATCAATCGCTGCCTGGAGGTCATTCGCCGAACCCTCGGCAGACGCGGCCAGATCAGTTTGAGCAAGTTCTAGCGGATCAACCTTCTCCGGGGCTGCCACTTTCCCAGGCGCTGCCGTTTTAGGCGCTGC
>CAZWMD010000005.1:38497-40733 GCA_964634815.1 uncultured Pseudomonadales bacterium
AATAGGCGTATCAGGTTTTAAAGCGGGTTCGGAAATTACCTCATCAAATGGCTCTTCCTCAAATAACTCTTGCAGAACCTTGGCGTTCGATGAGTCTTCCATCGATTCCACCAGAGAACGAAGGTCCAGCTCTTCGTCCTGTACCTCATCAAATTGCGAGAGTTGCACCACCATCTCATCGCTATCGGTTGGGTCATCAATCTGGGCTGAGCCATCTTCGCCCGGCAACTCATCTTCGAGCCACCAACGCAATGCTTCTTCGTCGTTCAGGGCATCTTCTATGGTGGCTCGAGGTTCGCTAACGGACCCTGCTTCAGTTTCTTTCCCGGTGCCTGAAACAGCCCCCCGAGCACCCGATACTTCGAGCGTTTCCTCGCGATCAAACTCACGGGTATCTACCGAAACCGCAGTCCAATCGTGGTCTGTATCGACCGCAGCGGGATTTTGTACATCATCGCCCGGCACCTTGATTTCGTCAGTGGATGTGGGATCGATGGCAAGTTCGGCAAGCACAGAATCCAGCGCATCCGGTTGCCCGGGTAACTCCGGCGCGGCTGCAGATTCATCCAGCAAAAGATGGTCGACACCCGCAAACACGGCAAGGCAAGCCCCGCAACGCACCCGACCATGGGCCATTTGCAATTGTGATTCACCCACCCGGAACCGAGTGTGGCAATTGGGACACTCCGTAATCAGCGGTGGTGGATCGACCACGCTCACGCTTGCGCTTTCTGGCCTGCCAGACACACCCAATCCTCTTGCGGAGTAGCAACCATTCCACCGGCATTTACCTGAGGGGCCTGTTCGTTGGCCATCCGGGCAACCGCAGAGCCGTTGTAGATCTGTGGCGCGGCAAACTCAAACCCGGGATAGGCCGCACTCACTGCCGCCGCCTGCCCGTGCAACAGACCGGCCATGATTAATCGCCCGCCGGGCGCAACCCGGTCGCTGATCAGCGGTGCCAGCTCAATGAGAGGGTTTGCAAGAATGTTCGCCACCACCACCTCATAGTGCGCATCATCGGGTAACTCGGACGGAGTAAACACCTGCAAGGCGTCCCCAACATCATTGTAGGCAGCATTATCCCGGGTAGCTACCAGCGCCTGGGGATCGTGGTCCACCCCATGGGCGAGCGATGCCCCCAGCGCCAGGGCCGCCAACGCCAGAACGCCCGACCCACAGCCAAAATCGAGAACCCGCGAACCCGCCAATGTTGGCAATCGGGCCAGATAGTCGATGCACAACTGGGTCGTTGGATGCAATCCGCTGCCAAACGCCAGGCCCGGATCAAGCTTTATGCAGGCGGTCTCTGCCAATGCCTCAAGTTCAAAAGCATCCAGGTCTGCCAGATCTCTTGGTACCAGCCATAAGCGATTGTCACCGAAGCAAAGACGGGGAGTCGGCTGCGCTGGTACCGGTGGAAGTTGCTCTTCTGAAACAAAATTTACGTTAACTTCGGCAAATATGCCTCCATCTTTCAAATATTCTTTGAGAGCAGCAGAAACTTCTCCAATATCGAGGGAGATGGGCCAAAACGTGGAGATAACGACATTTTCCCAGACAATCGTTGCACCTGGGTCCGGTTCAAGCACAGCTTCGGCGAGCGTATCAGCTCCAGCGTTGTCCAATACCGCCGAAATCGCCCCAAGTTCGAGGCAATAATCGCTTAATGTGTCGGCAAACTGGCCGGCCACAGCCAATTTGATCTGATACCAGCTCATTGTCTGGGTTACCCATCTATAAGGAACAGCGGCTGCCCGGATTCCACGGGCTCGCCATTGGCAGCCAATACAGCAGTGACCACCCCGGCACGCTCTGCCTCAATGCGGTTCATCATCTTCATACTCTCGACGATGCACAGGACCTGGCCGCTCGCCACCTGATCCCCAACGGAGACAAATGCAGCAGCGTCCGGGGTTGGGGCGGCATAAAAGGTGCCGCTCAAGGGAGACTTCAAAGCACGGCCAGCCGGCTGACTAACAACAGAATCAGGCGCCGCTGCAGAGGCTCCAGGTACCGGCAACTGGGTAGCAACTGGCACAAAGTCACCCTGCACCGCCCGGCCCTGAACCAAACCACCCTGAACCAGGTCAGCGCGCGGATTCATGGTTATTCGGACCGCTTCGTCCGCTGATTTCACTTCAAGCTCAGCAATGCCAGATTCTTCAACCAGCTCTATCAGCTTCTTGATCTTGCGCAGATCCAATGGCTTTCTCCTTTGTCTTTGCTCTTTGCT
>CAZWMD010000005.1:40833-49260 GCA_964634815.1 uncultured Pseudomonadales bacterium
GGCTGAACGCTCGACCGCACTATCAAGCGCGTAAAGATACCCGGAGGCCCCAAGTCCGGTAATCACTGCCACCGCAATATCAGACAAATAAGAAACCTGACGAAAAGCCTCCCGGGCATGGACGTTGCTCAGATGCACCTCGATAAAGGGCAGAGACACGCCAAGAAAGGCGTCCCGCAAGGCAACGCTGGTGTGGGTAAAGGCTCCAGGATTGATGATCACAAAGTCCACCCCCTGGGCCGGCGCCTGATGCAAGGCATCAATCAGCTCATGCTCGGCGTTACTTTGCACAAAGTGCACGGCGGCACCCAGCTCATTGGCCCGGGCTTCAATACGCGCGTGAATATCACTCAGCGTATCTGAGCCATACACCTCGGGCTCGCGACTGCCGAGCAGATTGAGATTAGGCCCCTGCAACACCAGAATCGTAGGCGCAGTCATCGAGGTAGTGTCCTTAAAATGCGCTAAACGCTTAGAGGAAGAAGTCTGCCGCATGCGCGACCAAGATTAAAGAGCAGAAAAGAAAATTCTACGATTTCACCGAATTTATCGGCTAATTCAAAGAATTTATCGCCACTTTAAGCGAAGTTTCTGGTGATGCCAGCTCCAGCACCTGAGCCAGGTGGGCCGCCATGGCGTCACGATCCAGTTCCCCTTGCACGGTAAAGCCACTTATTGTGGTGCCATCTGGCGCAAAAAACACCATGCTGGGTGGGCCATAGAGGCCGTAGCGCTCCATCAGCGCCTGATCAGCCTCTGTATTGCGTGTCACATCAGCACGGATCAGATGGAACTGGGCGAGCTGAGCGCTTACTCCCGGGTCTGGAAACACACGCCGCTCCATGACTTTGCAGGAGATACACCAGTCTGCGTATAAATCGAGCAACACGGGCACCCCACGCGCGACACCACGAGCATGCTCTGCATCAAAGGCCTCAACACCTTTAACAGTGACCCAGTCACCATGTCCTGCTGTGGCCGTGGCCGCCGAGCCAGCCGCCGCGGGGGCCACGCCGGCAGTCAGATTATTTAGCGGCCGCAACGGATCGTTAGCGCCACTTGCGGCCCCAATCAGCAGTAACACGCCATAGACAAAAAACAACGCGCCACTGGCTTTCCAGAGCTGGCCAAAACCTTGACGGGGTGAAAAGTCCAAAGCACCAAGATAAACCCCAGCACCTACCGCCAATGCCGCCCATAGAGCAAGGGTAACGGACGCGGGAACAACACGCTCAAGTAACCACACCGCAACACCAAGCAGCAGAACACCAAAAACGGCTTTGACGTTATCCATCCATACGCCGGCACGAGGCAATAAATGGCCTCCGCTGGAACCAAGAATCAGCAGAGGCACACCCATGCCCAATCCCAAAGCGAGAAGAGCCAGCCCACCAAACACCGCATCACCCGTTGTGCTGATGTAAATAAGGGCGCCCGCCAAAGGTGCGCTTACGCAGGGAGAAACCACCAGACTGGAGAGCGCGCCCATAATAAACACGCTCATGTATTTTCCGCCGGCCCGACCTTCGTTAAGAGAATTCAGGCGGTTAGTTAATCCCTGGGGAAGCTGCAGCTCGTAAAAACCGAACATTGAGAAAGACAGAGCCACAAACACCAGCGAGAAGACAATCAGCACCGGAGGTGACTGAAGGGTGGCCTGCAGATTCAGACTGGCACCAAAGCTGCCGACCAGTACACCCAGGATCGCATAGGTAATAGCCATGCCCAGCACGTAGGCCAGTGACAACCAGAATGCACGGAGACGACTAAGCCCCTCCGCCTCACCAACAATAATGCTGGATAAAATGGGTACCATCGGCAACACGCAGGGTGTGAACGCCAGTCCAATACCTAACAGCAGAAACAACCCCAGCGCCCACAATCGACTGGCATCAGCCAGGACTGCTGCGAGTTTTTGCTCCTGAGTACCAGCACTCGCTGGAGCACTGGGTGCCCCAGCGGCTCCCGCAGAGCCGGTAGCAGATACAGCAGATGAGTCGAGTGCGGCTGCATCCAACGCCACCCATTTGGTTTCTGGCGGGTAACAAAGTCCCGCATCGGCACACCCCTGGTAGGTAATACCTATCTCCGCGGGTAAATCAGCAGCCGCTGGACGGACGCCATCAAGGGGCAGACGTGCGCTGGCGCTGTGGTAGTAAACCTCAACTTCGCCAAAGAACTCGTCTTGCTTGGCCTTGCCAGGCGGAATCTGCGCCTCGGAGAGAGTTTGCGAAGCGGTACCCCGGGTTTCGAACAAAAAGCCATGGCGATACAGATAATAGCCGTCGGGCATCTCCCAGCGGGCAAGCAATGCGCCGTCACTGCCGAGCTCGGTAGTTAACGCAAAAGCCTGATCTACTTTCAGGAATTCGACGTCCTGCTCGGCGAGCCATTTGGCGGCCCCGTTATTACTCAAGCCGTCATTGGCCAGGGACCCGCCTGCATCCGCAGCCAAAACAACGGCACCGGGCAGTGCAAACAGCAAACACAGGGCTGCGGCCAGTCCCCGCAAGAGATCCCCAGACCTGTTGGTCAATCCGGAAAATGGGCCCAAACGGGAGTTCAGTTCACCGGATCCTTTGGATTGAATTGATGTCGCTTCAGCCATGATGTCCACAATAAGCCTGAGAGGTATTTAGTGTTAGTCTAGTCGGCTCAGGTTAGGCCTCAACAAAAGCCCAGGAACCCTGCCCCGCAGAAAGTAGCTAGTTTATGACCGGACAACCTTGCCGAAGTTCGATCTTGTACGCTACAGCAGACTGCGCAAAAGCATGAATTTCGACGATAAATCAGTGCCAAGCAAGCTTACAAGCCCCCTAAAAAACCACCCCAATTTGCGCCTGCTACGCTCGGCCAGCCCGCTTCTGCCTCCCCTGCTATTGCTCCTTGGTCTGATGAACGGCTGCGGAGGACCCAGTGGTCCAGGAAAAACTGGCATCTATCTGGACGATGCCTACATAAAGACCGCCGTTCCTGGAAGAACCATGACCGCCGCCTACGCAACAATTATCAATCATGAGCCCGAACGCCTGTGCCTGACTCACTTCGCCGCCCCGTTCGCAGGTGAGATCGAGCTGCACGTAACGGAACCCGTCGGGGAGCCGAATAGCGGCCGCGTTAGAATGCGGCAGCTCGCCCAGCTGTGCCTTGACCCCGGCGAACGCGCTGAGCTGAAACCCGGCGGGATGCACTTGATGGTGATGGGCTTGCGAGGGCTGGACTCAACAACCCCATCAGTACCCATCGTGATTGGAACCACCACGGGTCGCGCCTTTGAAGGGAATTTTCGGATTCAATCCTTCTCCGAGTAAAGCGCGCGAACACTCGATCCAAAAAACTGTGATAATTAGCCAATGAATTGGAAATTCTGGAAAACCAGCTACTACAGCACCAGCGCCGACAGCAGCACTGCCGTCAGCATTCTTCGTATTTTGCTTGGCCTGATCGCGCTCTATCTGGTTGCGGCGGCGCTCATTGGCATATGGTGGTCACGTGAGCCTGATCTGTTTGATGTCAGCGCCAACGCCCAGACGTACGCCAAGGAAGACGGCGTAGAGAACATCGTCACTGGCTACACCACCGCCACAGCGCTTCACCGCATCGCCTCCACACTGCGCAACAAACCCGGTGGCTACATTTCTAATGACAAAACGCCACCCGGGTTATGGCTCGACAACATCACCAACTGGGAGTTTGGTGCGCTTACTCAGATCCGCGATATGAGCCGCGCGATGCGCATCGACTTTGCTCGATCGCAGAGTCAGTCCGCCGAAGACAAAGACCTGCAACTCGCAGAAGGCCAGTACTTCATTGACAACGGTAGCTGGATATTCCCGCGTACAGAAGACGAATACGCCAAGGGCGACGATCTGGTTCGGTCCTACACCACCAGACTTGCCAGCGAAGCTGACTCAGACGGCCAGTTCTACGCGCGGGCAGATAACTTGCAGAAGTGGCTGGAAGGTGTTGCTTCACGGCTCGGCAATCTCTCCCAGCAACTGTCAGCAAGTGTTGGCAAACGGCAGCTCGATCTGGCGCTGGCTGGCGATCCTGTGGCCACACAGTCCACCCAAACCGCCAACGACGAGACAGTCAAAACGCCCTGGACTCAACTGGATGATGTATTTTTTGAAGCTCGAGGGCACACCTGGGCTTTGATTCACTTGCTGCGCGCAGTCGAAGTCGACTTTAAAGACGTTCTGGAAGACAAGAACGCTGCCGTTAGCCTGAACCAGATCGTGCGCGAACTCGAAGGCACTCAGGAAACGATCATGAGCCCCATGATATTGAACGGCGAAGGCCTGGGCTTTGTCGCCAATCACTCGCTGGTCATGGCCTCCTATATCTCCCGCGCCAATGCGGGAATCATTGATCTGCGAGCACTCCTCACAAGCGGTTAATCCGCACAAGCACTTACATATCCCCAAAAAACTAAGGCGTACGGCCAGGTCTGCCAGGTTCTTATTCACACTGGGCTTGGGTATTATCAGGGAGCGTTGCCCTGGGGAGGGTACGCAGCGCAGAAGCGCTTGCTCGATATAACAACCGTTAGTTCGAAGGGGCAGCAGTAACGTCCGCCTGAACTCCAAGAATCAAAATAAACTGGGATGAGCTATGACTGATTTGTCGTTGCTACCACCCGTATTTGGTGTCGGTGGCCTTGTGGCTGCCTTCATTGTGTACAGGCTGGTAATGCGTTACTCCGAAGGCACAGATGCCGTTAAGAAGATTGGCGATGCCATTCACACCGGAGCCATGGTTTTCATGCGTCGTGAATACACGATGCTGGGCATCTTCGCAGCAGTGCTGCTTGTATTGATCTTTGTTTCGCCGCTTGGCACCGGCACTGCCGGGGCATTTATCGCCGGCGCGATATCGTCAGCCATCGCTGGCTGGATCGGCATGTATACCGCCACTAAAGCCAACGTCAGAACCACCACGGCAGCCCACTCAGACGGCGCCGCAGCCGCTCTGTCGGTTGCCTTCTTCGGCGGCTCTATAATGGGCCTGGCCGTTGCTTCATTAGGTCTGATCGGCCTGGGTACGGTCTACTACTTCATGGGTGGCGATCCCCACACCGCTCACCACATTCACGGCTTTGGCATGGGCGCATCCTGCGTTGCCCTGTTCTCTCGTGTTGGCGGCGGCATCTATACCAAGAGTGCTGACGTTGGCGCCGACCTGGTAGGTAAGCTGGAAGCCGGTATCCCCGAAGATGATCCGCGAAACCCTGGCGTGATTGCAGATAACGTGGGCGACAATGTTGGCGACGTTGCTGGCATGGGCTCCGATATCTTTGAATCCTACTGCGGTTCAATGATTGCAACTATCGCCATCGCATCCACCATGGCACTGGCGTCCTTGAATGCTCTTGCACCAGGCATGGACGAAACGACTGCCCGCTCCACCCTGATGTTTGCTCCGTTATTACTGGCATCGGTTGGACTTATCTGTTCAATCATCGGCATTGGTGTGGTCCGCAGCATGTCAGCCAAAGACCCTGCTGTTGCGTTGCGTATCGGTATGATCGTCACGCCAATTCTGTTTATTGCTGGCGCCTACTTCGCGCTTGGAGGCGCAGGAATAGACAACAACGTCTGGCTGTCTGTATTGGGCGGTTCGGTTGGCGGCGTCATCATTGGGCTGGTTACCGAGTACTACACCTCAAGCACTCCCGTGGTTCGTATCGCTGAATCCGGCAAGACCGGGCCAGCGACCGTGATCATTACTGGCCTCGCGGTGGGTATGCAGTCGGTTGCTATCCCAATCCTCACCATCTGCGGCATTATTTGGCTATCAACCAGCCTGGCCGGACTCTACGGTGTCGGTGTCGCAGCGGTCGGCTTACTGGCGACAGTGGGCATGACCATGGCGGTGGATGCCTATGGCCCCGTTGCAGACAACGCAGGCGGTATCGCCGAAATGGCAGGTCTGGGCGAAGACACCCGGGCTATCACAGATTCGCTGGACGAACTGGGTAACACCACAGCAGCTATGGGCAAAGGCTTTGCCATCGGTGCAGCAGCACTGGCCGCACTCGCTATCATCGCCGCCTACGTCGAAACCATCTCTGCGGGCCGTGGCGGCGAATTTGTACTGCACATCGGCGATCCTGACGTTCTGATTGGCCTGTTCATTGGCGGGCTTATCCCATTCCTGATCGCAGCCATCACCATGACAGCAGTCGGTGATGCGGCGATGGAAATGATTGAAGAGATTCGCCGACAGTTCCGCGAAATTCCTGGCTTGCTTGAAGGCAACGCTGATCCCGACAACGAAAAATGCATCGATATTGCAACCAGCGCTGCTCTGAAGAAAATGTTGCTGCCTGGCGTTATCGCCGTTGCGGTACCTCCCGCCGTTGGCTTTTTGCTCGGCGCTGAAGCGCTTGGTGGTTTCCTTGGTGGCGCACTGCTGGGTTGCGTATTACTCGCACTCACCATGGCTAACGCCGGCGGTGCCTGGGACAACGCCAAGAAGTACGTTGAAAAAGGTAACCTCGGCGGCAAAGGTTCTGACACTCACACGGCTGCCGTTGTCGGCGATACCGTAGGCGACCCCTTCAAGGACACCTCGGGCCCAGCAATGAACATTCTTATCAATGTTATGGCTATTGTTAGTTTGGTTATTGCGCCTCTGCTCGTCTAAGACCCGTCCAGCACCAAGCGCATGGCGCACCGATCTTCGATGGGTAACCCATGCGCCTGTTCCGCGGCCAGCACTCCCGCCAGCCGCGGCTCCACAGACACATCCTCAATCCTCGAAAACCCCAGGCGCTCATAAAATGGCGCGTTAAACGCAACGTCTTTAAATGTAGTAAGGGTGAGGCCTGAGTAACGCGTTGCGGCAAGATCAATCACATGCCGCATAAGGGCCGTCCCTACGCCTTTGCCTTGAGAATCAGCCTGAACTGCCAGCTCCCAGATATGCAGGTCAATGCATTGTTCGCGCCCGCGCTGGCTTGAATCCTGAATAAAAGATTCTGCACACACAAAACCAAGGAGCTGTTGTGAACCAGCAACCCATGAGGTTCCGAGCGCCGCAAGCCGCGCATGCTCATCCACGCTCATCACATCGCCATCAACGAGCCAGGCCAGATGAGCATAAGCCGCAAAGGCCTGCCCCGCAGACCGCTCAATACCAGGCAGCAAAGAAATATCATCAGTTGTTGTTGGTCGGATCAAATGCATGCATTGGGTCTCTAGAGTAATCTATCGAGGTAATGGAAAATCCACCAGAAAACACCATCCGCACCACCACGCTCGAAGCCGGAGACTTCGACACCTGGCTGGCAGGAACCAAAGCCAGCCAACTGAATGGCAAAGAGGCAGATGTGCCTTGCGGCAGCTGCAACGCTTGCTGCAAGTCATTTTATTTTATTCACATAACAGCCTCAGATGTGGGTGCCCTAAAAGTAATACCCAAAGAGCTGCTGGTTCAGGCCCCCGGTTTGCCCAGCGGTCATTTTGTTATGGGTTACACCGAACAAGGCCATTGCCCAATGCTTGTCAACGAACGATGCTCAATCTACAACGACCGGCCTCAAACCTGTCGCGCCTACGATTGTCGGATTTTCGCGGCAGCTGAAATGCAACCCGGCGAAACGGACAAGGCACTGGTGAGCAGACAAACCTCGACCTGGGCCTTCAGCTATGCAAACCCGGCGGCGAGGGCGACCCAGGCAGCAATCGCTCGCGCCGCAAACTGGCTAGCATCCGAACGCGAGAACAATAACTCTTACTTACCAAACGACTTTTTGCCCAGCAACTCAACCCAGCTTGCTGTGCTTGCCCTGCAACTGCGGGAGCTCTTTGGCACCGAAGTTAATGAAGCCGAGCTGTCATCGCCAGAACATGCTGAAGCTTGTGTGAACCTAATCGCAACCTAAACATCGATGCTCATATGCACCATTACAAAACCGACGCAGAGACCGGTCTGTTCCTGGTCTGTTTCAACGGGGCGACTACCCTAAACGATTTATCAGAGGGTGTTGCACTGTGTATCGAGGCCAATCCAGCTCGAATCGCCACAGTTTGGGACCTGACTAACATGCTCGTCGCATTCGAACTTGCCGAGGTTACCCAACTTATGGAATACATTTCCCGCCTGGAATTCGCCGGGGGTCGCATTGCCTTTATCACCGGCGTGTCGGAGTTCAGCAAGACTCTGGTGAATCTGAGCGATAAGATGCGCCCAAACAAAAGACTGGAGTGGCGTCACTTCCCCGAGCAGGCAGACGCCTTCATGTGGGCAAAGAGCAAATGTGCAGATGTCTGAACGGCACCCTTGGCATTAGCACTAAAGATTTTGACAAAACTCTTCCGTGAATTCATCAGCCGGATAAAAACACTCAATTCGTAGTTCTTGCAGCGCGACATCATGTGGCGTGCCAAATGTGGTGTAGGTTGAAAAAAAGCTGAGGCTAAT
>CAZWMD010000005.1:49360-69843 GCA_964634815.1 uncultured Pseudomonadales bacterium
CGACATCATGTGGCGTGCCAAATGTGGTGTAGGTTGAAAAAAAGCTGAGGCTAATCTCATCTAACTCAAATTGAAGCGTGAACAAGGGCAAATCACTGTGGCCTACAACTCCTTGCTTTCCACCCTTGAGGCCCGTTGCCTTTTCGAGCTTATCTAACAGCGCACGCGCTTCATCCAAAGCATCGATTTCGAATACCTCTTGCCTCACAAGCTCAAGCAACCTTGGTGCCAGTTGCGCCCAATTCACCAAGACCTTCTTAATCCGCTCATCAGTCAGTATGAACTCGTAAATATTTCTCGTAGACGCCAGAGTATCTATTGGCACAAGCAACCCGAATAATTTGAACACAGCCTCGTTAGCCAGAACCAGGTTACCAATAGGTGTCATCGCTACACCAGGGTAAGGGTTTTGCTGCTCAAGTATTCGAGACACTGCCGCCTTTGCAAACTTCATAGTTTCATCATCCAGCGAAGTCACAGGATGCAACGCTGAAAAGCCGGCCGAACGTAGCAGAGCATTGGTATACTTAAGAGACAGGTTGAGTGCTCTGGCCGCGTTTGAAACCGTTTCACGGCTGGGCCTGGCACGAGAATTTTCCAGGAAATTGATGTGTCGATAACTAACGCCAACTTCTTCAGACAGTTTTTGCTGACTCATACCCCGCGCCTGGCGCAACTGTCGAAGCTGATTTCCAAATATCTCTTTTGACTGCATTACCCTAAATTAGCGAGGCGACAATTGAATACTGGAGAATCTGAAGCTAAATAGCTCAATCAGTTTAATCCTGGCTATTGCCAGACAAGTCGTGAGACTGAACTTGAGAAAGGCAGATTTTTGGATGACCTTGCCGTTTTTCACAACAAAAAAGTCACACCCCCTCACCCGATACTGTGACGACGATTTGAGTCTCGTGCCGAGCACAAGCGTCCAGCTGGCAAACAGCTTGTCGCCTTCTCCTACAATTATTGCGTCCTCATAAGTATGCGAAGGCAGAAAATATTTGAAGTAGACGTTGAAATGGTTCTCGATCGCCGCCGTACCGCAACGCGTTTTCCCAAAGGTACCTCTCCCTGATACATCCTGATAGATCGCCTTTTCGTCGAAAAGCTTGAGAATAACCTTCATGTCTTGAAACGCGTATCCGTGCACAAGCTGCTCGATCACCTCATGCCCAGGCGTGGCGTTGGAATTGTGCGTGATTCTAGGTATATCAACAGATGGGTTAACAGACTGGTTAATAGATGGACTCATCAGTGGTTCTCCTTGATTGGCTATGAAACCACTCTAGATAGTTAAGATTCAAAATCTATTACCCCAGAGGTAACAGATTTGCATCAACAGCTAACTAAGCCAAGAACAAAACCGCAAAGGGCACTAATAATTGAACAATTACACCTCCGGCAAGCAACAACAGTTTATACGGTACGCCGAGCCTAAGCTGCTGCGAACAATCGACAAACACCAGCAGGCTAGCAGGTCCCATAAGCAAAGATGCCGAGAGCACACCAGGCATCAAAGATTGTGTGGTTATTGAGTATCCGATATGGCCAAGACTGTTGCTAAGTAGGGTCGATGCCATAAGCCCCGCAACCCAAAAGCGAACAGGCGTTCTTTGTCCTGCTCGAAACCACAGGTAAATCAACCAGGCGAGCAGCGTAATTACACCCAAGGCCAATTGAAAAGTAGCCACTTCAATCTGACGGGCATCGCCCCAATGTTCAACCATCCAGGCCGGTAGCCCAAAAATCGCTTCTTCGACGTTGTGCAAAGAAAAAAACAGCACGAGCAGCAGAAATATTCTTCTGTGGCCTATTGATCTTGATAGATGATTTTTCACAAGCGAATCAGAAAAAACTCACTTAGATTGAGATTTAGGGCTGTATGGCTACCACTAATCAGCCTGCAGGTTGAAAGCGAAGAAGGAAAGCGCTTCTCGAATAGTACTTTTGTATTCTAGCAGCAGAGGCAGCGGCGGCTGCGAATGCAACTCAAGATCTAGATCAAGTCAAAATTCGAGGACCCTGGTCGCTTTCACCTGAGGTAAACTCATCCTCTGGACAGGAAAAGGAAAAACTCAATGAGCAGAGAAAGTATGGAGTTCGATGTTGTCATCGTTGGTGCAGGCCCTGCTGGTTTGGCATCCGCAATACGATTGAAGCAACTCAACTCAGACTTGAGCATCGTCGTGTTGGAAAAAGGCGCAGAAGTCGGCGCGCATATTCTCTCCGGCGCTGTTGTTGATCCTTGTGGTTTGAACAAACTTCTTCCTGAATGGCAAAACGATCCAGATCACCCACTCCTGACCAAGGTTACGGAAGACCGGTTTCGCTGGCTTGGAAAAACCTGGTCTGCGCCAATACCCAATTTCATCATGCCTCCCCTGATGAACAATCATGGCAACTACATCGTCTCCTTAGGCCTGGTTTGTCGTTGGCTGGCGGGGATTGCGGAAAATCTTGGCGTCGATATCTATCCAGGCTTTGCCGCCAAGGAAGTTGTGTTCAACGCACAGGATGAAGTTGTCGGGGTTGCGACCGGTGATATGGGCATACTTCGCGACGATTCCCAAGGACCTGCGTACATGGCAGGTATGGAGTTACATGGGAAATACGTACTTTTTGCTGAAGGCGTTCGCGGCTCGCTTAGCAAGCAACTGATAAAAAAGTACAACCTGGCAGAGGGCTGTGAGCCTGCAAAATTTGGCCTCGGTATCAAGGAGCTATGGGAAGTGCTTCCTGACAAACATCAACCAGGACTTGTGCAACACACACTGGGCTGGCCGCTAGACTCAACTACCGGGGGAGGGTCGTTCCTGTACCACCTCGAAGACAACAAGGTGGCCCTGGGATTCATTGTTCACTTGAACTACAAAAATCCATACTTGTCGCCATTCGATGAACTTCAGCGGTACAAAACTCATCCCGCAATACAACCTACCCTGGAAGGGGGTACCCGCCTCTCATACGGTGCCAGAGCGATCTCTGAAGGTGGTTTGCAATCAATACCAAAAACGGTATTTCCAGGCGGAGCACTGCTCGGTTGCTCCGCCGGAATGCTGAATGTGCCGCGAATCAAGGGCTCTCATAACGCAATACTCTCAGGCATCGATGCCGCTGAATCAGTACATAAGGCAATCACCGCGGGAAGATCTCAGGATGAACTGAACGACTACGAATCAGCGTGGCGCGAGGGAGCAATAGGCAAAGATCTGAGACTTGTTAGAAACGTTAAACCGATGCTGTCCAAATTCGGTACGCTTTGGGGCACGATCTTTGGTGGCTTCGACATGTGGATCAATCAACTCACAAGCGGCTGGTCACCGTTTGGGACCCTGCAACATGGTGTTGCAGACCACGAAGCTCTGGAGCCCGCTTCCAAACATCAACCAATCGACTATCCGAAGCCTGATGGAAAAATAAGCTTCGACAAAACATCATCTGTATTCCTCTCGAATACAAATCATGAGGAAGATCAGCCGATACATCTGCAAGTCGAAGATATGACGGTTCAAATTGCCTCTGAGTATGGCGAGTACTCAGGACCGTCTGCACGTTATTGCCCGGCAGGGGTCTATGAATGGATTGACGCAGATGGAAATGTAATCGCCAGCAACGCCGCGCACCAGGAACGCGAGGGTATTCGGTTTCAGATCAATGCCCAGAATTGTGTGCACTGTAAAACCTGCGATATCAAAGATCCGAATCAGAACATCGATTGGACAACACCCCAGGGTGGAGAAGGACCTGGGTACCAAACGATGTAGACTCAAAGCTCACTCTGGAATTAGCCTTCCGGTTAACGCTGCAGTTCTGACTGATCAGATCCATCATCTTGCACCTGTGCTTCTTCTTGCACCTGAACCTCTTCAACCTGGATGGCTTCCTCCGGCCCTTCATACCAGGGACTGGTTTGAGCATCGTCATCGGGCCAGTCGCTCATGGGAAACGGTTGTCGATCGGTATTGAAGGTGAGGTATTCGAACACCTCACGGGTGTAGCGCGCGAGCGATCCGCCCAAACGTAATAACTGCTGATTGGCCGAGCCGCTAATAAGCACCAGTACAAACTGCACAAACACCAACAGCGACAGCACTACCTCCGCTACCCCATAGAGCACAGAAAACATCAGCATGAATAAGCCACGCTTCCAAATAGGACCGCGGTCGGGATTAGCCTCAATAACTTCACTCATAAATTGCTCCTCAATGGCTTAGAAAAACAGATGGCTCTGCGAGCCAGCCTCACTACAGCAGTTGATGCAACTATCGGGCCGGATATTTTATCCTTTGTATTCAGACACTTATATTGAATCGCACCTCTACAAGCCAGCGAGAATCAAGAACAAATGGCGAACCTCACCAGCCCTGTTGGCACCAGGCCTGCAACATACCGAGGTACTCCCAACCCTTGAACGGCGCTACCATAGCTACCCAGAGACACAGAAAATATGCGGGAGAGACCATGATTTACGAGATTCGCGACTATCACTATTTGCCAGAAAAATTTGAAGCCTACAAAACCTGGGGCGAAGAGGCAGTACCGGTACTCAAGGAAATTTTGGATGTGGTTGGTTTTTACGTAGACACCGGCGAGACCCCCGAGGCCAATGGTACAAACCCGGAAAAGCCTTCAATTGGTTACGCCAACATCACCTGGATCATCCGCTGGGACAGTAAAGAAGATCGAGATGCAAAGTTTGGAGACATCATGGCTTCACCTCAGTGGGCCGCGGTGTGGGACAAGCACCCAGACCCCAACGGCTACGTTCAAATGCTAAGCCGTTTTACAGAGGCAATGTAACCGTTGCATCCGCAGCTACTGCGCCTAATCGAGTCTTATCAGGTGAGTGTCTCTGAGGCCTTTGCAGCGTTCCTCGACAGCGGACTATGCGCAGCACCTGGTAGCCACATCGAATGGGCGGCCAATGGTTTACCGCACCGAGGCACAATTTCCTCGGGCGGCGACTATCAAAAACTGGAGTACGGCCTGCACATCGACCGCAATGGCCGACGTGTGGCATTCGACTTTGGAAAAGAGGGTCAAATCAGCGAGTTTGATGCGTACCGGCTCGAGCAGTATCGCAGCGACAATCAGCGCGCTTGCAGCTTTCGCTCGCGCCGCGAACTGGAACTCGCGTTCGAGGACGCTGTGAGCAATGGCGAATTGCTGCCAACACATTCACAACGGTTCATCGTGAAACAACAAAGGTAGGTATCTTTATGAGCTGGGGAACGGGCGATGCAACCTATCGCGCAATGGGGGAGCAGCCGGGTGTCACTGCTCTTGTCGATGAGTTTTACGCAATTATGGAACAATCACCCAGATACAAAACTATCTGGGACATGCATCCACCTGATCGAGCAACCTCAAAAGACAAGCTCTCACGTTTTTTGTGCGCCTGGATGGGCGGCCCCCGTTTATACAAGGAAAAGTATGGCGCGATTAGCATTCCAGGGGTCCACGCCCACCTGCCAATTACCGAACCAGAAAAAAACCTGTGGCTTGATTGCATGAATGAAGCACTTCAAACAATGGATCTGGAGCCACCGTTTGTCGATTACCTGCTGACTGCGTTAAGCGTTCCCGCCGGGCGGGTTGTCGACGCATGCAGAGCTAGTTAGATGCCTGCTCCCCGACAAAAAATTTGCTGCATCAAGAGCCTCGAAGAAGCGCAGCTTGCAATCTACTACGGCGCGCATGCCGTGGGCTTTGTGGCGGACATGCCATCGGGTCCAGGACCAATCTCTGATTTAGAAATTCGCAATATCGCCGCTGAGATTCCACCGGGCGTTGACACGTTCTTGCTGACCTCCCGAACCAGCGCTGACGCCATCGCAGACCATGTGCGTTTCTGTGGCTGCAATACCGTACAGATCGTTCAGCAGATCCCTCCAGATGAATTGGCAAAACTGACCAGTCTCTTACCCGGAACCCGGCGAGTTCAGGTTGTCCATGTTGAGGGGCTAGAAGCGCTCGATCTCATACCAGCATATGAACCCCTGGTGCATGCATTCTTACTCGACAGCGGACGCCCAAACCTGGCCATACCTGAGTTCGGCGGCACCGGACGCACTCACGATTGGGAAGTAAGCGCTGAATTTGTGAGACGCAGCCAGAAGCCCGTCTTCCTCGCGGGCGGCCTCAATCCGCAAAATGTCGCAGACGCCGTTGCCCGGGTTGCGCCCTTTGGGCTCGATCTGTGCAGCGGCATCAGAACCAATGGGGCTCTTGATGAAGAAAAATTAGCTGCCTATGTCCGCAACGCCTTGGCGTCACCTTGATCGCTAGGCGCTCTGGCTCTTCATGATATAGCGCGTAAGTGCTTCCTGAGCCTGTTCGCGACTGGGGAAGGGTCCTTTCTGGCCTTCTCGGGCAGAAAAGTACCAGCCGTCAGTGTCTTCCTGCAGCCGTTGCTCTGATGTCGCTGCACCAATACCATCCAGCGTCATCCTGGCCCCAAGAGACAGTCTCTTGCCTATATCCGAGAGTGGCATTTCGACAACCTTGGTGGTGCCGTCGACCCGGCTGCTAACCCGGCCTATACCGCTCGCCTCATCAGCCTCAACCACCATGCACAGCCGGCCGTCTTCCAGGAAAAGACGCCCCTCAAACCGATTTACCAAAGCGCTACCCATTGTTTGTCCTTTGCTCTGTGTTCCAACGCACAAGAAGTGTACGAACCGGGTCTCGGGAAAACTGTGCGTTAGTTCACAGGCTGTCAAGATAACCCACCCCCTCAGGCGGTCGCATATCCTCGCATGCGTACCTAAACTAGCTATTCATCCACCCTGGTAGCGACTGCATGTCCGAAGCAGATCTTTACGCACCCATAAAGAAGTTCCTTGAGGCCCAGGGGTACAGCGCGAAGGGAGAAATCGGTTCCTGCGACATCGTTGCTACCCGCCAGACCGATAGCGAAAATTCCATGGTTGTCGTGGAACTCAAAAAGCAGTTCAACCTCGCCCTGGTGTTGCAAGCCGTGGATAGATTGCCCCTGGCAGATTCGGTCTACATCGCATTTCGTGTTGGCAAAGGGCAGAGCGCCAGCTGGCGCACCAAACGCAAACAAGTGCTTGCTTTGCTCCGTCGTCTGGGGGTGGGCCTGCTGACAGTGTCGACAAGAAATCGCGTGGTTGCCGAACTCGATCCCCTACCCTATAAACCGCGCGCTGATCGGCGTGGACGTCACCGCCTGCTGAAAGAATTTTCCGAGCGTGTGGGTGATCCTGAGGCTGGTGGATCAAGCTCAAAAAAGCGCCTCACCGCCTATCGCCAGGATGCCTTGCGCTGTGCTCGTGAGTTGCAGGGTATAGACGAGCTCAAGGTAAGCAGTGTCCGCGAACAAACCGCGGTGGAGCGGGCTGGGAACATACTGCGCGATAATCACTATGGCTGGTTTGAACGTACCAGGCGCGGGTACTACAGCCTGTCACCCAAGGGAGAGAAGGAGCTTGCAGATTGGCCAGAGCTCTAACTCTCGTGGGCCTTCGCATCTACGGTAATCAGCCTGAGCTCGGCAACGCTTAACTCCAACAAATCGTCTGCAAAGTCCCTGCCATAAAGATTCTTGCTGTTACGGCCACGTCGCCAGGCAGCGAGCGCAGATCTGGGCCAAAACAAATACCCATAAACAAAGGCTGGCAGGTTAATGAAATAGGCAAACCACTTATCGCTGGTGCCAGAGGCAAGCTCCCAGATTGCAATCATCGCTTCACCTTTAGGTGATGTGGAGTAGCCAGTGGCCAGGTGATGCAGATCGTGGAGCGGAACAGCACGCTTTCGTGCCGCGCTGTTGTAGAGATAGAACGTTAGAAACCCTAACTTCAGAGGGACCCAGCGCGCAGAGTAACCACCATCCGATGCAAAACCATTGCTCTCAAAATACCGGGCTCTCGCCTCCCGCACTGAGGCGTGCAGGCCTTTGGTAAACTCAGGCGTTGTTTTCTGCTTGCTCTGCTTCACCTTCAGCTTCAGCCAGGTTTTCCTGCAGCTCAAGCGAATCAAAGGTTTTGGAGTACAGTTTGAGTTTCGACACGCCGGTCCATTTAACACCGCCTAAACCAACGGTAATGCGACCAAACAAGGGTTCAATGTCGTTAACGTAGATGGTCAGTCTCGCAGGGCTTCGAGATTTCCTGGGTTGCTCCCGAACCAGAATCATTCGACCCTTGGAATGCCAATCAACTTCGCCGAATTTAACCGTGGTGCTCGACGCCGCCACCAACGCACTCAGTGTGTCGGTATACGCCGCAACATGACAAACACCCCAGTCCGGCGTTTCCACTGTTGCTGCATCTACCTTAGTACCGCCCAAATGATGCAGGGCTAATCGAACAGCCAACTCTTTGTTCGCCGCTCGTTTGGTGGGGTGGAACAAGACGTATTCTTGAGGTCTACCTGTAGGCACTTCGTTTTCCAGAAAATTGTTACGCTAATAATACCCTACTGCGCCTTGAGTCTCTCGTTATTAGGCATCTCTTTGTGTTTGGACGCTTCTTTTTGTATCCAGAGGCTTCTTTGTGTCCATTTACAGGGCCTTGCAGACCAATTTGTACCTAACAGGCACCATTTAACAGCGATTTTTCCATCAGGATTATCGTATCGGCGACTTCAGGCCGATCATCACCCTCAACAACTGAGGAATCCGGGGAATCAGTCATCGTGCGACTGACTTCTCGATACCCCCGTGCCTGGTAAAGCGGCACTCCTGCAAGAGTCGCCCCTAGCTCAATCCGCGAAAAACCAGCGGCACGAGCTGCGTCCTCTCCAAGTTCCAGCAACAGGCTACCAATTCCCTTACGAACCCAGCCCGGATGGGTATACATCGCTCTGATACGAGCGGCATCCTTCAACGGATTCGCAAAGCTATCGTCACGTCCCGGCGTATGATCACCGCCGTAGAGTGTTTTTCGTCGCCCCCAGCCGCCACAACCGACCATAATCCATCGAACGCTGGCGTCGCTGGCAGGATTTGGGGTTTCGGTGATGTCTGGAGCTTCTATGACAAAGTAGGTGCCGTCGTCGACCAGCAACCGATCAAGACCCATTGAACGGCGTGCTACCTCAATTTCTTCAGGCGTAAGAAACGCTTTCATATTTTCGGCAATTGCCAGGTCCATTAACTCACTGATCGCGGCCAGGTCGTCGCTTACGGCAGGTCTGTGTCGAAATGTGCTCATTGGGTGACGCCGGGTTGAAATTCGATTAACGACTGCTTCACCGCTAAGCTGGTCTGATGTTGGCGAACAACATCCAGAGCACTCTTATGGCTTTATTTCGTTTCCGTCGTGATCCCCTGACTAAGCTGAAGAAGAACTACGAGCAAAAGCTGGGCGAGGCTATGGCGGCAATGCGGCGGGGTGACATACGTGACAACGCCCGCCTGGTGGCCGAGGCAGAGGCCCTAAAAGCCGAGATCGATGAACTCAATAGAACTCAATAACGGCAAGGATTAGGGCCTGCAGGGCGGCTAAGCCGGGCGATGAATACCACAAATTTTGTGGCCATCGGGATCGAGAAAGTAGCAGAGGTGCATGACGCCCATGCTGCCTTCGCGAGGACCGGGGGGCTCTTCGATACTGCTACCACCATTTGCAACAGCAACGTCGTGTAACTCTTTAACTTGCTCTGGCGAGTTGCAAACAAAGCCAATGGTCGATCCATTGGCAACGGTTACAGGTTGGCCGTTGATCGGTTCGCTAACGCTGAACGTTGAGCCCTCGTGCATGTAAAACAGCCGCGTTTGGCCGGTGTCGTTCACATTTTCGATAGGCTCAGCGGCCCCAAGTACACCCAGTACTGCGTTGTAAAAGGACTTGGTTTTCAAGATGTCGTTCGACCCGATCATCACGTGGTTTAGCATTGGTTTGCTCCGATAGCTTTCAAGTTAGTAAGCGGCTAGTTTTTGGATCAACAAAGACTAGCCGTTTACGAGCACTTGGAGCAACTATCGATTAAGAATCGTCGGTTTCTGCACCCAGCCATTTGTAGGTTGCGCCAGCCGCGATTGCACCCAGCAATGGCGCCACCCAGAACAACCAGAGCTGACTGAGCGCCCAGCCACCAACAAACAAGGCAGGGCCCGTGCTCCGAGCCGGGTTAACAGAGGTGTTAGTAACCGGAATACTGATCAGGTGGATTAGCGTAAGACCAAGTCCAATGGCTATTGGAGCCAGCCCCGCTGGTGCTCTGCTGTCGGTCGCCCCCAGAATGATGATCAAGAACATAAAGGTCATGACAAATTCTGTAATCAACGCAGCAGTCATGGTGTACTCACCCGGCGAGTGCGCGCCATAACCGTTTGATGCAAACCCGGCACTGACATCAAATCCGGCCTGACCTGAGGCGATCATATAGAGCACAAAGGCGCCGAGAATTGCGCCAAGCACTTGAGCCACAATATAGGGTCCCAGCTTAGTTGCTTCAAAACGTCCACCAGCCCAGAGACCAAGTGACACTGCCGGGTTCAAATGACACCCCGATATATGGCCAATCGCATAAGCCATCGTCAACACCGTTAAACCAAAGGCAAGCGATACACCCAGCAAGCCAATACCTACGTCCGGAAATGCAGCCGCCAATACCGCGCTGCCGCAGCCTCCCAAAACCAACCAAAACGTGCCTAAAAATTCGGCGCCTAATGCTCTTGTCATAGCAATACCCTCATTTTCGAAGATCACTATACAAACACATTCATCACCCGGTTTAGCTCTGGACAGAGGAGCCCTTACGGCGTTTTTACACTCACCTGCCTTTTCTCAATTGGTATAAAAGTTTCAGACTTAACACTCGATCAACGACTCGAGTGCTTCTCAATAAGCTCGAGCAGCAAACTGATTTGGGCGTCCCACACCGAGTTAGTCTGTTCAGTCCAGGCGGATGAGCTGTACGACTGAGTTACGTCCTTGCACGCACAAAACAGATGGCCATACATCGGCAGCAATGCGCCATAACCTTCATGGTTTGCCACCTCAAATTTGAAATACAACTCCAGATTTTGCAGGTCTTCATCCATGAGCAGGCTCATCACCTGCTCCATCATACGTCCGCGAATCAGATCGTCGGTGTGTTCCAGTAACTCCCTGGAATCTGGACAGAGCTCAAAATAGCGCGCAAAAACCAATTCGTAGATGTCGGAAGCGGATTCGGCCGCAACGGCCAGCGAGTCAACGAGCGGCTGTAGAGATTCGCCCACGACCAAACTCAGGAGTTGGAGGACCCGTCAAAGACATCCAATACTGCAGCCAGATTGTGGACGCCTTCAACCATTAGACCCGGCAATGGTTTCTTGGGTGCGTTGGCTGCAGGCACGATGGCCCGCTTGAAGCCATGTTTTCGAGCCTCCGAGAGTCGCTGCTCGCCGTTCGCTACCGGGCGAATTTCGCCTGTTAATCCCAACTCGCCAAACACAATCAATTCTTTACTCAGAACCTTGTTGCGAAAACTGGAAAGTACAGCGATCAACGTGGCGAGATCTGCTCCGGTTTCGCTAATGCGAACGCCCCCGACAACATTTGCAAATACGTCTTGATCTGTCAGGGAAATCCCACAATGGCGGTTTAACACCGCCAGATGCATACCCAGACGTTGCGGATCTAACCCAACCGCGAGACGTTTGGCATACCCCCCCTGGCCTTCATCAACCAACGCCTGAATCTCAACCAATAACGGGCGCGTGCCTTCCCAGGTAACCGTAGCAATACTTCCTGGCGACATCTTGTCGGGGCGCTGCAAAAATATCGCTGACGGATTGGCAACCTCACGCATGCCTTTATCGGTCATCGCAAACACGCCCAGCTCATTGACTGCACCAAAGCGATTCTTGATCCCGCGAAGTGTTCTGTAGCGATTGCTGCCGCCAGAATCAAACATCACAAAGCAATCGATCATGTGTTCGAGCACCTTGGGGCCAGCAATATTGCCTTCCTTGGTGACGTGGCCGACCATGACAACAACGGTCCCTGTTTGCTTGGCCAGTCGCGTAAAGAACGCCGCGGTTTCCCTTACCTGAGTCACTGTGCCGGGATGAGAATCAATAGATTCGAGTTGCATCACCTGAATAGAATCAAGTATCAGCATGGCCGGCGGCTTCTTGGCAATCAGTTCTGCGATAGCTTCTGCTCGAGTTTCTGCAGCCACCTGAAGTTGATCCAACGGCAATCCCAACCGTCTAGCGCGCATAGCGAGCTGCTGCAGGCTTTCCTCACCTGACACATAAAGTACGGATTGCTGCTTTGCCAGTTCGGTACTCACCTGCAACAACAGCGTGCTCTTGCCCGCCCCCGGATCGCCACCGAGTAAAACAACCGAGCCGGGTACAAAGCCGCCACCCAATACACGATCAAGCTCATCGATACCGGATTCGATTCGAGCCATCTCCTGAGCATCGACATCAACCAGCATTTTCACTTCAGAAACAGTGCCCGCGTAGCCCTGCGCTCCGCCGCCTGACGCAACAGGACCCACACTTACTCGCGACAATGTATTCCATTGCGAACAGCTCGCACATTGCCCTTGCCACTGTTTGTGTTCAGCGCCGCAGTCGGTACACACATAGGCCGTTTTAGCTTTCTTGCTGCGTGCAACCACGGGCTACTCAAAGTCCTCGTAGCGCTCGTTAGCCAGGTTATCGAACTTGGTCAAATTGCCGGTGAACTTCAATTTAATGCCACCAATTGGGCCGTTCCTCTGCTTACTGATAATCAGCTCGGCCTTGCCTTTATCTTCGGATTCCGGGTGATACACCTCATCGCGGTAGATAAACAGTATGACGTCAGCGTCTTGCTCAATGGCGCCCGATTCTCTTAGATCGCTCATTACAGGTCGCTTGTTCTCACGACTTTCTAGCGAACGGTTGAGCTGCGACAGCGCAATGAGCGGGCACTTCATCTCCTTGGCAATCGCCTTAAGTGAACGTGAAATTTCCGAAATCTCGTTCGTACGATTTTCAACCTTATCGGAGGAGCCGCGCATCAACTGCATGTAGTCGATAACTATGAGCTTCAGCTTTCCACCTGCCTCGCGAGCGACACGACGTGCACGCGTACGCACCTCAACCGGAGACAATGCCGGCGAGTCGTCGACAAACAACTTCTTGTCTTTGAGCTGACTTACAGCACTGGTGAAGCGCTCCCAGTCTTCATCCTGCAAGTCGCCGGTTCGCAACCGGGTCTGGTCAATTCGACCCAGTGAAGACAGCATACGCATCACAATCTGATCAGCCGGTTGCTCCATTGAGAAGAACAAGACCCCGCCTTCACCTGGAGACATCACCGCATGCTCAGCCATGTTGATGGAAAGCGCTGTTTTACCCATAGAGGGTCTCGCCGCAACAATGACAAGATCTGACATCTGCAGACCAGCCGTCATCCGATCGAGATCAACAAACCCGGTTTCAAGCCCGGTGATAGGTTCGCGACTCGCAAAGAGCGTTTCTACTTTTTTCACCGCGGCCGCAAGCAGCGGGATGACAGGCTGCGGCCCTCCCTCTTCCATCCGGCCTTCGCTAATACGAAAAATTTCCGCCTCAGCATTGTTCACCAAGTCAGCCGTTGCCTGACCGTCAGGGTTAAATGCGGATTCAGCGATACGATTGGCCGCACCCAGCAACTGTCTGAGTGTTGAACGCTCTCTGACAATCTTGGCATAGGCTACAACGTTAGAAGCGCCGGGTGTTTCTTCAGCAATTTCTGCCAGATAGATTGCACTGCCTGCTTTTTCAAGCAAACCACTGTGCTGGAGCCTGGTGCTTACTGTCACAACATCAAGCGGCTGGTTGTCTTCAGCGAGATAGCTCATCGCTTCAAAAATAATCTGATGCGCCGGGCGGTAGAAGTCCGTAGCGGATGCCACCTCAAGCACATTGAACCACTGATTGTTATCCAGCATCACCCCACCGAGAACGGCTCGCTCTGCCTCCAGCGAATGCGGCGGTACTTTGAGGTTCTTGAGAGTACTGGTGCCACCGCCCCAGTTCACCTGAGGGTTTGCTGTGCTCGAAATTTCAGGTGCACCAGGCGGCAAACCTATTGGCGGAGCACCTGCCGGCACTCCATCCATAGGCTGGAAGTCAGCCGCATCAAGATCTTCAGGATCGGGCAAATCTGACGGCAACTCCCGCTCTTCAAGCGGAGGTACGTCGGTTTGCGGCGGCGGGCCATCAGCGTCCTGTCCCTGATTACCGGACAATCCACTACCCGAACCGTTATCGGGCTCAGGGATTGAGGCGTCTTCGGGCGGATCGGTAGTTTCTGACATCAGTCTGAATAGTCTGGCCGGTTTGCCAGAGTGGCGCTAGTGAGGAGGAATATCAAGCGCAATTGGGAATAGCCCGGCGAGCAGTGCCGGGCTTCAAGCGTGTCGCAGATCGAGCTCTATTCAGCGACAACAATCACCTTAACGTCGACAGACAGTTCAGATTCCAACTGAATAGCGACGACGTATTCGCCTACCTGACGAATCGCTCCTTCGGGCATCCGAACCTCGGCCTTAACAACCTCAAGATTCTTCGCGTTAAGAGCATCCGCAATTTCCTGGGTACCCACACTACCGTAGAGCTTACCTTCGTCGGCTGAGCGCGCGACGATCGTAATTTCCTGGTCAGTGAGTGTCGCAGCGCGTTGCTCAGCGGCACTACGACGCTTAAGGGCCGCAGCTTCCAGTTCTGCCCGTCGGGCTTCAAATCCCTTACGGTTATCTTCGGTAGCACGCACCGCGCGCCCCTGAGGAATCAGATAGTTCCGGGCGAAGCCGTTCTTTACTACGACTTCATCTCCAAGATCACCAAGCTTGCCAATAGGCTCAAGCAAAATAACGTTCATTGCGTTTCCTTCCTGTCTCGCCCTACTCGTGCTGGTCGGTATAGGGCAACAGCGCCAAATAACGAGCGCGCTTTACCGCAGTCGCCAGCTGTCGCTGATATTTGGCTTTGGTGCCAGTGATTCGGCTGGGTACGATCTTGCCGGTTTCGGTGACGTACTGCTGCAGAATATCGAGATCTTTGTAGTCAATCTCTTTAATGCCTTCGGCAGTAAAGCGGCAGTATTTCTTGCGTCGAAAATGTCTGGCCATTACTCAGCTTCCTCTTCATTTGCGGCGGCTTCAGAAGAATCCAGCGCAAGTGGGTTTTCTGCCTCTGCAGCAGGCGCGCCCTCAGCATCACCACCCTCTGCATCCGGGGTAGCCGCTGCGGCTCGAGCTGCCAGCTCTTCTTCGCGACGCTTATCGCGCTCTCTGTCCTTCTCCTGCTCCTTCAACTCTTCTTCATAGATCTTGGAGTTGCCGGTCACCGCCTCGTCGCGCTTCACAATCATATTGCGCAACACAGCGTCATTGAACCGGAAGGCGCTCTCGAGCTCGGTCAATACCTCGCCGGTGACCTCGATATTCATGAGGATGTAGTGCGCTTTGTGAATCTTCAGGATGGGGTAGGCCAGTTGCCGGCGGCCCCAGTCTTCGGTTCTGTGAACCTTGCCGCCACCACGTTCGATGAGGCCAGAGTAGCGTTCCACCATGCCAGGGACCTGATCCGATTGATCAGGGTGCACGAGGAACACGACTTCATAATGTCGCATAACTTGCTCCTTATGGGTTTGACCCCTGACCAGCAGGATGCTGACAGTGGGCCGAGGAGTTATCGGGGGGCGGATGATAGGGAGATATCAGCCGCTCGGCAAGAGCTAGAGCGTTGCTTAGCCACCTGGATCCTGGACACCACGCTGGCGCAACACTTCGTAAAGCAGTATTCCGGTGGCCACAGAGACATTCAGACTTTCAACGTTGCCGTGCATGGGCAAGCTGAGGGTGGCATCACAACGCTCAAGAACCAGGCGCCGAACCCCCTGCTCTTCATTACCCACGACCAGGGCGCAGGGACCTGTGAGATCCGCTTGCAGATAACCCGACGAGGCAGCATCGCTTGTCGCATAGACCCAGACACCCAGCTTCTGCAGATCCTCTATGGTGCGCACCATATTGGTAACCCCAGCAATGAAAAGGGATTCTGCAGCACCCGCAGCTGTCTTTCGGGTCAGTGAATTGATTGGCGCAGAACGTCGTTTAGGTACGATCACTGCCGTGACACCTGCCGCTTCTGCCGAGCGCAGACAGGCTCCCAGATTGCGCGCATCCTGCAGTTCGTCGAGCAACAACAGAAGCACTTTGCCAGGGTCGACCGCCATGGCTTGCTCGATATGCTTCATTAATGCCTGAGAATTAGCCAACTCCCGAACTTGCTGCATCGCAATAATGCCCTGATGCGCACAATCCGGGCCCAACTTCTGGTCAAGCCAGCGGCGTTCCACCGATTCCACCCTAACCCCGGCAGCACGGGCCTTGCCAAATAATCCGGCGAGACGATCTGATCGCGGCGCATTCTGTATCCAGACGCGCGCAACCAGCTCCGGAGATTGCTCAATCAGTGCGCCAACGGCGTGTAAGCCAAACGCGTAGTCTTCCTGCTGGGCTGCCATTAACGCGCTTTCTTGGTCTTGTTTTTGCGCTGGCCACGACTGCCAGAACTTTTCCTGGAACGTTTGTGGGCTTTGAGATTAGCCGTGGGCACAAGATCAAGTTTGCCCTGAGGAGCCTGCACCTCAAGCAGAGTCACTTCCAGCGTATCTCCCAGCTGGTAACTGCGACCGGACCGCTCGCCCACCAGGCTCTGACTTTGCATCTGATAGTTGAAGTAGTCTTCGCCGAGATTCGAAATATGCACCAAGCCCTGCACAAAATAGCCTTCCAGTTCGACAAACAACCCAAAATCCTGGACACCAACAATTGTTCCCGAAAACGTTTCACCAATCCGTGGGGCAACAAAATCGCATTTCAGCCAGTTACTAACACCGCGCTCTACATCCTCCGCCCGCCGCTCAGTCGTACTCAGGTGCTCCCCTGCCTGGACAAGCTTATCCATCTGCTGCATTGGAGGGCGTTTGGATCGTACAAGTGCTTTTATTACCCGGTGCACTATCAGGTCAGGATAGCGCCGGATGGGTGACGTGAAATGCATATAGTCGGTTAACGCCAGTCCAAAGTGCCCCCTGTTTTCAGGTTGATAACGGGCCTGACTCATGGAGCGAAGAATAAGAGAATACAGCAGCCAGGCATCCTCTCGACCCGCCAAGGGCTCCAGAAGTTTCGCTAGCTGCTTTGGATCTGACGGCACGTCTCGCACCCGAATGCCGGCGTAGGCCAGCGCGTCGCGCATGACATCCGCCTTATCAGGCTGCGGTGGTTCATGCACCCGATAGAGTCCATGCGCCTCTCTGCCACCAATGAATTTCGCAGCACAGACATTCGCTGAAATCATCGCTTCTTCAATCAGTCGATGAGCATCATTGCGCGTGACTTCAATAATTTCTGCAACACGCCCGGCCTCGAGCTTTAACACACCTGACCGGGTTTCAAACTCCAGCGCACCGCGCTCGGCACGAGCCTTCAAGAGCGCACGATAGACCAGGCGCAGTTCATCAACGTTAGCCCGGACCCCGACCCGAGTTTCCTCGGTAGTGCGCGAACTCACTGCGCTATCGGCCACTGGCAATTCATCACCAGACTCGTAATAGGCGTTTACCTGCGTGTAGGTGAGCCGAGCCCAGGAGCAAATCACCGCGTCACAAAATTCATACTTCGTAATCTGGCCGCTTGCGTTTACTTGCATATCACATACCAGCGACAGTCTGGGTTCGTCGGGACGCAGGGAACACAACCCATTGGACAGAGATTCTGGCAGCATGGGGATAACCCGATCGGGCAAATACACGCTGTTGCCTCTTTCAAAGGCGGCATTGTCGAGTGGCGAGCCCGCCTTTACGTAATGAGCAACATCTGCAATGGCTACTACAAGCCGCCAGCCGCCATCACTATCGGACACAGCGTAAACCGCATCGTCAAAATCTCGGGCGTCTGCACCATCGATGGTGACAAGCGGCAAGGACTGGAGATCCACTCGACTGCGAAAACGCCCGGCTTGCACCACCGAGGGCAGGCTGCTCGCTTGCGCAAGTGCGTCCTCTGGCCAATCCAGCGGTACTCCATGACTCGCAATTAAGGTAACCGCTGCCGCATCAGCCACATCACCACGACTGACAACGCCGGTTACATCGCCGCGCAAACCAAAACGGTCACTGCCGGTTATCCGTACATTGACCGTATCGCCCTCTGCGATTCCCTGTGGCAGATCATCCAATGCAACTCGACCACGAAATCCAGGACTCAGACTGTCAATGCACGGACCAAACCTGCTGTGCATCAAGACACCCACCAGTGGGGCACTTGAATAGCGGGTCACTTCGATCACTTGAGCCACCCCAGAGGAAGCAGAATCCAGTGTTGCGACGCTGAGGTAACTCACCTCGTCGCCTTCGCGCAGCCAAAGCGTTGTTCGCTTGTCACGATCCTGGGGCGGCAACGGCAGCAAATCTTTTTCAGCTCCGCCAAGAAGGGGCTGCACTGCCAGATGGCCGGGCAGATTTTGTGGCGCTCGCACAACCAAACCACGATACAGCTCGTCTGTGCCACTCGCTCCGGGCAGGTAGTAGTTACCCCCTCGGTCCTGCTCAAGATCACCATTGCGAACGAGACCCCGGACCAGGTTGCGCAGCCTCTTGAGATCCCGGAACTGATCGCGCAACTCTGCCCAGGTTATGACACCCCCCTGCTCCGTGGCATCACGAACAATTGAAATCAGGCTACCCGCGTCAAGGTTTTTCTCTGAGCCTTCACGGGCAACAGAGCCTTTACGCCTGGTAGGTTTGTTGGGAGTACGTCGCTTGGACAAAAGTTGCTTACCTGCGAGAAAATGTGAGCCCGCCAAATTGACACAAAAGATGGGCTTGAGTAATGTGCGATCCCCGCTTCATGCCGAGGTGGTGAAATTGGTAGACACGCTAGCTTCAGGTGCTAGTGCTCGCAAGGGCGTGGAGGTTCAAGTCCTCTCCTCGGCACCATTCTCTTGTTTCGATACCCTGTTTCGGCAACCTCTTTCGACACTTTGCTCGCCGAACCTCAGCGCTCGCTGCACCTTAAGCTAGCTCGCTGCACCTTACGCTAATAGAAAGGGCTAGCAACACGCCACCGGGGTTCCACCCAAGAAAAACAAACAACTTATTTACCAATTCCCCACGCGAATTCAACTCTTGAGCTCCGCTTTTTGCCATTCTCTGTGCATGCGACCAGACCCCGACCTGTTAACCAATGCTCAAGGGCAGGACTATCACCTGCACTTTGAGCTGGAGCATGCTCCTTTTGGCATCGAATCTGACACCTCACTGTTTGTCTTGTCAGCGGGCCATGAAGAAGCGCTCGACAAACTGTATCGAGCGCTTTTAGGCCGAAAGAGCTTTCTCCTCGTAGAAGGTGAACCCGGCACTGGCAAAACGCTCCTGCTTCAAACGCTCATGGAATTGGCCGAGGATCACTGCGAATTTCTGACCATTTACCCGGAAGATCTGGATCCCTCCGAAAATTCAGCGGACAGACTCAGTGCTCTGGCTCTTCGCGCGGCGCAAAACAATCAGATGAAGGATGGCAAGCCCGTGAATCGCGAGCTGCTGCCAGATGCGCAGGCAGGAATAGACCTGAAGAATGCCTTGCTGCGCGACTACATCGCAAAAGCGCGCTCGGAAAAACGCCATCCCACTTTTGTTATTGACGAAGCGCAAAGACTAAGCGATGCAGCACTTGAAACCTTGCGCTGCTGGTCGAATCTCGACAGTCCCAGCGGGCGAGCAGTGCAGTTTATTTTGGTGGGCCAGAAAAGCCTTGGAGCCCGTCTGAATGCTCCGGAATTTTTGAGCCTGAAGCAGCGGATAGGTATGCGCTGCGAACTACCGGCCTTGAGCCTGACCGACACCAAGCGGTACATTTCCCACCGGTGCCAACTCGCGGGGGCAACGCGCCCCCTGTTTGAGGAATCGGTGATTATTCGAATTTATTCACTGTCGCGGGGTTACCCGAGAATGATCAACAGCATCGCTGACGCGCTTCTGCTCCAGGCCTACTTGCGCGGCAGGGGCACTGTCACTGTTGCAGATGTAGCCAGTGTCAGCCGCGATCTGGATCTAACTTACGCGCCGATAATCCGCCGCCCCAGGACTGGAAAATCGCAACCGAAAAATTAGACCGCTAACCAGTGTTAGGTTGGAATTGCTTGGGGCGGCAGATGTACAAGGTCCACACATTGTTACCCCAAAACGATGCGACTAATTATAGGCAACTTTGTTAACATGAACTTCAATGTACTTAGTCGGCGCGCGTGCGCCTGGTGTTGGACTTTTGCGTGATGAATCTGGAAACATTTAAAGCTCGAGCCCGCCGCAAGCTGGAGATGTCAAATCGACTGGCCGACACTGACGCGGAGCCAGAGTTGCCGCGAGCTCCATCAGTGAGCACCAGCCAGGCCTCCGAAACCAAGGCCTCCGAAACCAACGCCTCCGAAACCAACGCCTCCGAAACCGCAGACCCCTCCAGGCAAACGGATACCA
>CAZWMD010000005.1:69943-128452 GCA_964634815.1 uncultured Pseudomonadales bacterium
GCCTCCGAAACCAACGCCTCCGAAACCGCAGACCCCTCCAGGCAAACGGATACCAGCACCGACAAATTTTCGGCTGCCTTATATCAGGCCAGAGAAAAAGAAATTTCCCGCAACAGTTCCGAGTCGACCCCAGCAAGCTACCAGGCCCTGACAATGACCGGCTCACCCGAACAGAGATCAAGTGCTCGCCTGCAAGAAAATCAGATAGAAAGCATCCAGCAACGCACCCAGGCCAGCATCAACGGATTGCGCAAAGAGATGGACGCAAGCCTCAGCGACCTGAGCAAGTACATCGAACAGCTGGAAACATCCATTCTCAACAGCCAGGCTCATCAATCGGAGCCCGCAAATGAAGCCTCCTGGAGCGGGATAGTTGCGGACACCGACGCTAAACTTCAGGGACACAACGATCGGCTAGACGCACTTGAAGCACGTCTGGCAAATACGCTAACAAATTTGCGCACCGAGCTCGAAGAAGACCGCGAGTCCAATAGAGCGTTTGTTAAGACCGAGCTAGAAAAGGTCAACGCCAGAACCGATGAGTTGCTGCAAGGTATGAGTGCACGACTGGAATCATCTATTGGCACTATAGAAACGCGCCTTAGCGAACAACTTGATAGCAAGTCTGCAGGGTTTATCGCCGACTCGGAAACCACGGTTAACAACCTGCGCACCCAGCTTAGCAATCTGATTGATGAACGGGTGCGTTCTTTCAATGAAGAACAATCCGCCGGGTTGATGGAGCTGCGGGATACTTTGTTGTCGAACACAAAAGAAATCAACTCAGCCTTGAAACTACAAACCGAGCAGCAAGATAAAACGCTAAACTCCCACCGCGAAGAGCTGGAAAGCCAATTCAATGCGGCGATTGCGGTCCTCACCAAATCAAAAGTTAGCCACAAAGATCTCAGCCAACTCCTCGCCCGATTGGCCGACAGGTTGACACAGCCCTGAGCTTGCTGGATAAACCTCTCTGAGCCAGAGACCTCACGAGCCACAACGCTATGACTACAGGCATAAGAGCGCTGGCTCTGCTTTCGCTGATCGGGCTCTCCGTTTGGCTTGGTTATCTGCTTGGCCAGGGTAACCTCACACAGAACCTCACCGACAAAACAGCCACGTTAAATCAGAACGCCGCCGACCCACTGCAGCTTCAGCAAGCATTTGATTCCGCAGAACCTTCTCGCGATGCCATGACAATAGGCGAGCAGGTTGATTCACTAATAGAGCGCATTAACACCCTGTCGGTACAAACCCAGGATCACATTATCGATCAAGAGCGCGCAGGCCTTCTACGCGACCTTGCCTTGGGGCTTCGATCACCGTCAGCAGAGCAGTACCTTCCTGCACTGGGTTACTACAACCGTCTTATCCCACGTGATGCAACCGCCCTGCTGCTTGAGTCAGCGTTCTACCAAGGCAGGCGCCGGTTAAGAGAAGCAATCACACCACTGCTTGCTGCAGCACAATTTCCGGAATCAAACGAACAACTACAAATCATTCAGCGCCTACAGGCTGATATTTTTAGCGACCTTTTTGATGAACACGCAGCCCTGGGTGACTGGCAGGGCTTACTTACCTACTTCGACGAACTTTTGCTGGAAGACCCCAACAACGATCGCGCCAGATTATTTATGGCCCAAGCCCAGGCCGATAGTGGTGATGCGACTTCTGCCATCAATACGCTGGATAACACGGGTACAGAAGCGGGAGTTACACAGCGCGAGATCAACGAATTTCGCGACCGTTTGGTGCGCGCAGCAGTGGCGCCGATCCGTTTTAGAAGTGAGGGCAATTCCCTCATCGCAAACGCCACGCTCAACTCCGCTCCCGTCGAACTACTGGTTGATACCGGCGCGACAAAAACCGCACTCGCGACCAGCGTATTGCGTAGCCTGGGTGCAAGACCTCTCAATGAAACTGCTCAGGTGATGACCGCAGCGGGCAGAATAACCACGCAACTTTACGAAGTGCCTGAGCTGATTGTGGAAGACACCCCGTTTCGCGATTTGGTTGTGCTCGCACTCGACAACCCTCCCGCGAGTTGGGATGGTTTACTCGGCATGGATCTGTTGCGCGACATGAACGTCGATCTATCGAACCAGTTGGATACGCCCTAGAAAACCACTGACTGGGCTATACTCGGTCGGCCAAAAAGGGCTTACCGGGAGAACCGCATGAGTAAGGATTCACAAGCTTCAGCACCTGCCACCAAGAACGCACGCCAGGGCGACTGGCATCAATCAGCTTGTATTCTTTGTGCGTCAAACTGCGGTATTGAAGTGCAACTCGGTGGCGCAAGCAATCGAGAAATAGTACGTACCCGCGGCGACAAGGCTCACCCAGGCAGCAAAGGCTATCTGTGTAATAAAGCGTCTCGCCTAAACCACTATCAGAACCGTGCTGATCGACTAACAGAACCAATGCGCAGAAACAGTAGTGGCGGCTACGATCCGATTAACTGGGATACGGCTATCGCCGAGATCGCAGAAAAACTCGGCAAGATACGCGATACCCATGGTGGCGAACGAATCTTCTACTACGGAGGGGGCGGCCAGGGCAATCATCTGCCAGGCGTACACGCCCAAAGCACGTTGGCTGCTTTGGATGTCGCTTATCGCTCAAACGCCCTTGCCCAGGAAAAAACAGGGGAGTTCTGGGTCAGCGAACATATGCTCGGGGGCTGGGCGCACGGTGATTTTGAGCATGCCCAGGTTGCGGTGTTTCTCGGCAAAAACCCCTGGCAATCTCACGGCATCGCCCAGGCCCGCGCAACGCTTAAGGAGATAGCAAAAGATCCTAACCGCACGCTTATTGTGATTGATCCTGCACGCACAGAAAGCGCAGACCTGGCTGACATCCACCTGGCTGTAAAACCCGCGAGCGATGCCTGGTTACTCGCTGCTCTTACCGCCGTTATGGCCGAAGAAAATCTCTTTGACAACAACTTCATCAAACAGCATATCAACGGCATGGATGATGTACTCGCCGCTCTTGCTCAGGTAGATATCGCACGCAACGCTCAGTTATGCGGGGTTTCTGAAGAACAAATTCGGTTAACCGCACGCACTATCGCCGGCGCGAGCAGCGTTGCCGTTTTTGAAGACCTCGGCGTGCAAATGAATCGTCATTCCACCTTAATAAGCTATCTGCAACGGCTGCTATGGTTGCCCACCGGCAATTTTGGTCGCAAAGGTACGCACTATTTGCCAAACACGCTTGGCAGCATGGGAAGTGGCCGCGTAAACGGTGTCTCTCCAGTCAACAAATGGCCGATTATCGGTGGGCTAATACCCTGCAACCTCATCAGTGACGAAATACTAAGCGATCACCCGGAACGTTTTCGGGCAATGATCGTTGAAGCAACAAATCCGGTGCATTCACTGGCAGAAAGCAAACGTTTCAGACAAGCCATGCGCTCGCTTGAGTGCACGGTGGTGATCGACGTTGCGATGACCGAAACCGCAAGAGAGGCAGACTATGTTCTGCCCACCGCCACCCAATACGAGAAGGCGGAAGCGACCTTTTTCAATTTTGAGTTCCCCAACAACTACTATCAGCTCAGGCAGCCACTGTTCGAACCACCAGCCGGCGTGCTCACAGAAGCAGAGATCCACGCTCGACTCACAGAAGCTCTTGGTGCTCTGCCGATGAATCACGTAGCAGCACTGAAATCTGCACTCAAAAAAGGCCGAGCTGAGTTTCGTAAAGAAGTGATGGCCGGTCTGGCAGCAGAGCCACAGTTAATGGCCGTGGCGCCTGCGCTTCTATATCGAACGCTTGGCCACCATCTCGGTGAAGGGCTAGCTCCAGCTGCCCCGTTGTGGGCTGTAATACAGAAGTTCGCCATGGCCTCTGCGGATGCGGTTCGGGCCAGCTCTGATGCGTTGGCTGACGTTCCCGCAGAAGACTTGGGTGACATGCTGTTTGACGCGATTCTGTCCAGCCCACAAGGAAAGGTATTTTCCACGGAGAGCTGGGAAGACGTTTGGAAACGCGTGAAAACACCCGATGGAAAATTCCGTATCAACCAAAGCGAGATGCTCGAAGAGCTGCAGGTACTAGACACAGACGAACCCTTCAAAGGCCCGAAGGACTTTCCATTTCTCTTGTCTGCTGGCGAACGTCGCGCCTTTACTGCAAACACCATCATCCGGGATCCAGACTGGAAACGTAAGGACCGAGAAGGCGCTATTCGAATAAACCCCATAGATGCTAGACGGCTAAATCTTGGCGACGGAGCAACTGCCCGGGTAACCACACCCACAGGTACAGCTGACGCCGTAGTTGAGATCAACGATCGCATGCAGGAAGGTCACATCGCGTTACCTAATGGCGCCGGATTGATTTATCCCGAAGACAACGCAGGCGCAGAATCAGCAGTTGGCCTTGCGCCTAACGAACTAACATCGCGCCTGGATAGAGACAGGTTCGCAGGCACACCCTGGCATAAGTCGGTACCCGCACGTCTGGAAGCAGTTTAATGACTGGATTGATTTTCAAATTGGCAGCCGCTCTGCCAGGCGCTGGTTCCGCTACTGGCGCAGAGTTAAAACCAGCGGCACCTGTAAGTGTGCACCCGCTGGGAGAACAGCTTCCGGAATTTGTAGATTACCTGCCTGCCGAGCTGAGACCCGCGTGGGATACCATTGCCCAGTACCCTGCCCTGCAAGCCCTAATCATCGCGCTGCTGTTCTTTGGTCTCGCGCATCTGGTAGGTGGTCTTGTGATTCGCAGCCTGTCCCGGCTTGCCAGCCGCTCGGCAACCACCCTCGACGACGACATCATCCGCTATCTGCGTAAGCCGGTGTTCTACACCATCTTTCTGTTCGGACTCATTCTCGCAACAAAAGCCTGCAATTTGCCGATGGGTGCTGATGTCGTCGTTAACACTCTACTATCGCTAATCCTGATCAACTGGATCGGGGCACTGATGAATATCGGCAGTATTGTGTTGCACGCCGTGGGCAACCAAAAGGCGCGTTTTCATATTATCGAAGAACGAACCATCCCGATTCTGGATTTACTAAACAAACTCTTCGTTCTACTGGTAGGCAGCTACATCCTCCTGTTGGTGTGGGGTATCAACCCGGTGGGCTGGCTCGCCAGCGCTGGCATCGTAGGTATCGCGTTGGGATTCGCCGCCAAAGATACGCTCGCCAATCTGTTCTCCGGCTTTTTCATACTCGCCGATGCACCTTACAAACTGGGCGACTACGTTAATCTCGACTCCGGCGAACGCGGTATGGTCACCAATATTGGTATGCGCAGTACTCGCCTTTTAACTCGTGATGATATTGAAATCACTCTGCCAAACGCCGTAATAGCTAACGCCAAAATTGTTAATGAATCCGGTGGTACCAACAGCCACATGCGAGTACGCCTGAACGTCGGAGCAGCCTATGGCTCTGATGTCGACCAGGTGTGCGAGGTCTTACAGAGCGTTGCAAACCAACACAAAGATATTCTGCCAAATCCAGCGCCGCGGGTTCGCATGCGCGCCTTTGGACCTTCAAGTCTGGACTTTCAACTCATGGGTTGGATCCGCCGGCCGGAAGACCGGGGTCGGGTATTGCACGAGCTGTTGATGACTACCTATAAGGCATTCGCTGAGGCAAAGATCGAAATCCCTTACAGCAAAACAGATGTGTACATCAAAGAGATGCCAAAGGCACCGGACTAAGCCGTTGCCACTTCAGGCTGCCGCAAAGCCTGATACTGCACTGGTGGCCGGATACCCAGTTGCTCCCTGACCGTATCAATTGGTTGCGCTAACAGCGCTCGCCAGTCCTGTCCCGGCAACCAGTCCGCCCGCTTGCCATCGCGGTAGGCACGCCAAACGGCAGAAAACACCTGGCGCCCATAAAATTCAGAGAGTTTTATAGAACCAACCAACGCCATCGCGCCAATACCGCGGTTGCGGGTTTGAGCATAGGTGAATGCCAACAGGCAGACCTCACCCAGCTCATCTCGATCGTAGCCAACCAGGGTGTGCCATAAATCATGCTGATCACGCAGACGATCGCTATACAGCTTGTGGTCTGCGCTTTCGAAAACTTCCTCACCGGCAGCGGAGGTTTGCTCACTGGCTTCAACCAGGCCGTCCGCCGTGATGTTGCCTGCGCGAATAAAGCCAAGATAAGCGTCTGCCAAACTACCCTGGGGATACTCACTTAGGCGCTTTTGATCCAGTAGCGAATCGAGCAAGTTTTCGCGATTGGCAAGAACCCGCTGACCCAGGGGCAGACTCTTAAATCGAGCAAGGCCCGCACCCACGGAATTACCCGCCAGCGCTCGTATAACCACAAACACCTGTTCGGTTTGTTGTGGATCGTTAATCAGGCGCTTCAATGCCCGCAGTGCCACCAGTGGCTGCATGCGGGCTCGAGGTCCGTAGACCACTGGAGCAGATGATTCGTTGGATTGAAGAGCGACTCGAGTCATAGGGGCATCCCCGGCAATTGACAATGATGTTAATAATGAATGATATCGCTATCTACATTGGTGTCAATAAGGAATTAGTGGGATAGTTCGTGTTTTCAAGGTGCCCAAGCCCGCAAGTGACAGCCGACCCCAAGATTCCAAAGGTAGCCGCCAAAACCACACGTATTCGCCGCAGCCCCGAAGAGGCCCGAGCCGTCATTCTGGATGCCGCGGAACAGCGCCTTGAGCGGCTGGGTCTCGATGGACTGAACGTAGTTGGCGTGGCCAAGGAGGCCGGCCTGTCCCACGCCAACGTCATCCACCACTTTGGCAATACGGCTGGCATGCGACAGGCGCTGGACGATCGGATGGTCGAGGCGTTGCTTGCTGACCTGGTGCACGCCCTAAAGAGCAAAACCGAGCCCCAGGAGATATTGGCTGCGGTGTTCCACGCCATGACAGGCAAGGGTCACGCCAAACTGCTGGCCTGGCGGGCGCTAAACGAAAACGAGGCCGAAACACCGGAACCCGCCGTGCAACGGCTGTTCTCAGAGCTGATTCGTCAAACTGGAGAACGCTTCAACAAACCCGACCAGGCACAGCTTAGAAACTGTTTGTTATTGATCATTACCTCAGCAATTGGCCTGGGAATATCAGGCTCAGCGCTACCCAGCTTGCTGGGGGTCGAGAAGATCGATAACCATGAGTTTGCGAACTGGCTCAGCGAGATTTTACTGGCCGAGCCCGAATAGGGTTTGGGGCCAGATCATCATCTGAAAGCGCAGCGCATTACTTGTTGTAGTTTTGATTGAGCTGCTGAAGCAACTCATCCATATCTTCCTGACGACCATTCATAGCCTGGGCCGCGCGTTTTGTTGCCCCCATCAGTTCAGGGGCCGCGCGGTAAGCATCGGTTAATGAGTTGGGCATTTTGAAATCTACAGGATCGCTAGCGCCTGCCTGGGACACAACTTCTGACATGTTCCACTCAGAGCCCATGGAGTTGGTTCGCGCGCCGTCGACCGCCAGTCTGGCCGCTACCGCCTGTTCCGGCGCTCGTTCGCCAAATTGCCAAACGCCGTGTTCATCTTGCCAGCGGTACATCTCCAGAGGTTCCTCTGGAACTATCTGAGTCACCGACTCACCCACCATCTTGTCGATGGTCATAATCGGCTCGCCACCAGGTCCTTTCATGAAGAACGGCAGCGCCAACGCGCCCAGCAGCATCAGAACCATCATTACGTAGAACAATTTCATTGGCCTACTCTACCCGGCCAGAGCCCCAGATTCCGGGGCCCTGCACCAACGCAAACACCAACTGGCGCACAGTTTTCGAGAGTTTCGTCCAACAACTCTCAGCTCCGCGACTAGCCGGCGGCGTTATAGCCAAGTATTGCCTTCACCTCGAGAAATTCTTCAAGCCCAAACTGGCCAAACTCACGCCCATTACCAGATTGTTTGTACCCACCAAAAGGCGCCTGGTTGTTCACTGGTGCGCCGTTCAGGTGGACATTGCCGGTTCGAATTTGTCTCGCCATTTTCTTCGCGCGATCCTCCGAGCCCGAGATATAACCCGACAAACCATAAAGGGTTTCGTTGGCAATCCGAACGGCGTCGGCGTCGTCTTCGTACCCAATCAATGACAGCACTGGACCAAAGATCTCTTCCTGAGCAATCGTCATTTCATTGGTCACGTGAGAAAACACTGTCGGTTTAACGAAGTAGCCGGCGTTCAGACCATCCGGACGGCCGGTGCCGCCCGCCTGGAGGGTAGCGCCTTCGTCGATGCCCTTTTGAATCAGGCCCTGAATTTTTTCAAACTGCACGGCGGAAACCACTGGACCAATGACCACTCCTTCGGCTTTGGGATCACCTACAGTCACGTTTTCTGCTGCGGCTTTGGCAATGGCCGCCGCTTCGTCCATGCGCGCATTCGGTACCAGCATTCGAGTAGGCGCATTACAGCTCTGACCCGAATTCATGCACAGCCCAAACACATCACGGGATATGGCCTTCGCCATATCAGCATCATCAAGAATGATGTTTGCCGACTTGCCGCCAAGTTCTTGCGATACACGCTTAACGGTCGGCGCTGCGGCCTTGGCAACCTCTACCCCGGCCCGGGTAGAACCGGTAAACGACATCATGTCGATAAGCGGATGTGAGGAGAGTGCAGCTCCCACGGTCGGACCGTCACCATTAACCAGATTAAAGACGCCCGCAGGTACGCCAGCGTCGTGCATGACCTCGGCAAACAACACCGCATTATTTGGTGCTACTTCTGAGGGTTTAAGCACCATGGTGCATCCCGTTGCAATGGCGGGCGCAACTTTGCAGACAATCTGGTTAAGCGGCCAGTTCCAGGGCGTGATAAAGCCGCAGACTCCAGCGGGTTCACGGACAATTCTTGCGCTGCCCAGGTCTTCCTCAAACTCGAAGTCCTTAAGCACGGCAAGTGTAGTCATCAAGTGACCAAGACCGGATGGTGCCTGAGCGGCATTGGCCAGCCCTGTGGGGGCACCCATTTCATCTGAAACCGCCTCTGCAATCGCTGGCATGAACTTCTGATAAGAGGCAATGATGCGCTCAAGAAGCTCTATCCGTTCCTGCTTACTGGTTTGCGAAAAAGAATCAAAGGCCTTCGCTGCTGCCTGAACAGCGCGATCCGCATCCTGCACATTGCCCATCGCAATCTGGTTAATCGCTTGTTCAGTGGCCGGATTGATGACGTCGAGTCGATCCTGACTGAGCGGCTCGACCCACTCACCGTTGATATAAAACTTTGTTGCATTAGCCAGATCAGCCATTATCGGAACTCTCCATTCAAATTTTTTCCCGGGACCCATCATACTCCCAGAACCGGTTACTCCACGAGGACAAACCCATGATTTTAGTACTGGCAAACATCGAATCGACAACGGACGGCATTGAAGCCATGAAGGCGGCCATTGCAACAATGGAGCTGGCAAGTCAGGCAGAGCCTGGCTGCATCAGCTACCGTTTTACTCAGGAACTGTCGCATCCAGAGAGAATGGTGGTGGTCGAGCAATGGGAATCCGAGGCGGCACTGATTGAACACTTCGCAACACCACATATGGCGAAATTTGGCGAGGCCATGGCCAGCAATCCGCCCAAAAACGTAGACGCCAAAATGTTCGACCTGGGGCCAGCCCAGGACTTACCCCAGCGCTAGCAGCAATGACAAATGCTGGCGCAAGCAGATGCTGGCGCACACGAAATGTAACGCGCTGTAGGATTTATCTCACAGCGCGTTGAGAGATTACCTTCTGGCGTAACTGCGGAATCAAACTACTCTTTTGGAGGACAGGGCACTGCCATCAATACCCGATCTGCGAACCAGACTAGGTCCAGATTAGGGTAGTACGTCGTCGGACAAAGCCAAACAAAGGCGCTAGACGACAAGACGTGCACAAGGGACGCAGTAAGACAATGCAGTGACAGGGGGTTCTCTAAATGCTCGAGCTGAGCACGGCACAGACAGACGCAGATTTTGCTGACGTCTACCGCTTTTGGTATCAGGTCTACGTCACCGAAATGGGGCGCCACACCGATGACCCCAACACATCACATGACAAACGCCAACTCTTTGATCCCCTGGCAACAGCAGGCTCTCTGTGTCTGGCACGCAAGAATGGCGAGGTGGTTGGTACGGTACTTTCCACCCCCGTCGATCACCCCGCCACCGAAAAATACCGTTCACTCTACGGACTGCAATCACTGAGTCGCGAAGATCAGTGGGCCAGCTCAATTACCACCAAACTTATGGTTAAGGCAGAGCTGCGTCGGACGCGCTTGCCATTGCGGCTGGCGTTCGCAACCTTTGACTGGGGATTGCACGTTGGTATCAAACACAACTACATCGATTGCAACGACCATCTGGTCAGACTGTTTTCTCGTTTAGGTTACGAACAACACCTGCCGTCCCTGTACCACAAAGACTACGGCCAGGTGAACTCAATGCATCTCGAGATAACCGATGAAGCACGCTTGCGCCGGGTTGGTTCGCCGTTCCTCGCCGTGCTGCAACGCTATCAAAGAGAACAGGGCGTAATTCCCAAAGCGCGGCCACAACCTGGTCGAGGCGAACGACGCGAAATATCTCGTATCCAGGTGCCTGCAGCCTAGTCTGCCAGGCAATAAACCTTTCAACCGCATTTCCTTATCTAACTATCCAACTGAGATTCAATCCGGAGAGACCGTGCTATGACCATCGAAAATGCCAACGAACAGCTTGCTGAAGTGTTCGATGAAGTAATCACCGCATTCAACAATTGCGAGGGCATGCAGCGCTTCAAGAACGGCGAACTGGGCAAGGAACACTACGCCGCATTAATGCGCGAAACCTACTTCTATACCCGGGAAAACCCTCAGATACAGGCCGCCGCTACCGCGTTCTTTCGCGGTGGCCAGCGTAACGTGGTCAAGGATTTTCTACGTCACGCAACATCAGAAATCGGCCATGACCAGCTTGCCTTGAACGACATGAGCGCGGTGGGATTCGACAGTTCCGGTATCGCAGAAACACGTCCTCTGCCATCAACCATCGCACTCACAGCATTTGCGTATTACCAAATCTACGGCATGAATCCCGTCGGTTATCTGGGCTACCTGTACTTCCTGGAGTTTATGCCTGTTCGCTGCGGCGCAGACTACATCGCCGGTCTGTCGACCATGCAGGTGCCTCTCGAGGCCACCACCTTTCTGCAAGATCACTCGGTGATCGATGTGGGCCATACCCAGGCAATGACCAGCTACGTCGACAATCTAATCCATGATCAACACGATCTCGATGCGGTGATCTACGGTTTGCGGGTAACGGGCGAGCTGTATTGCCATTTTGCAACCGGAGCCTTCGCCAGTGCAGACAGCGGCTCAAGCTTTGGTGCCGACCTCGCAGAACGTCGTCTCCCCGGCCGAGCGGCTGCTTAGTGGAAGCCGGTTCACCAGATCTGCTGCGCGAGTTCCTGCGTCAGGAACACGTGGCCAATCGGCTACGAGCTCTTCGGCAACCCTCCGTTGGCCGATTTCTTGGCGCAGTGCTGTTCAACTACGCCTTCATTGCGGCCACCATCGGCCTCAGCGTCACCAGCGGCTTCTGGTGGCTGTGGCCAATCGCCATTGTGCTTATTGCAGCGCGCCAACACGCGCTGCTGGTTCTTATGCACGAAGGCGCGCATCGAAGTATCAGTCGCAACAGGGCTCTGAATGATCTGCTCAGCGATTTGCTATGTGGGGCACCCTTACTGGTAAGCACGCGCAGCTATCGCGAGGCGCATTTGGCACACCATCAACACCTGAACAGCGAGGCAGACCCAGACTGGTGCCGCAAGGTAGATCACGAGCCTGATCGGAATCAGTGGTTGTTCCCGGCTGAGGTACCCCTGTGGCAGTTACTCGTGAAGCTCTATGGCCACAGCGTGGCGTATCTGCTGAAGTCCCTTTCAGACAACCAGCGATCTGCCTCAGAAGCTCCAGCGCCTCAAGAAAACGGACTAACAGATTCGACCCTGGCCGCGCTGAAATATGGCCTGTACGCGCTCGTTGGCCTTCTACTCACACTCAGCTCTGCGTGGACGGGTTTTCTCATCTACTGGCTCGCACCAATGCTGCTGGTTTTACCCCTAATCATGAGAATTCGCAGCATTGCCGAGCATTTTGCGCTGCGCCACGATCATCCGCTGCGTCAGACACGCACTGTGAGAGCAGGCTGGCTCGAGCGTTTAGTGCTGGCACCACATCACATTGGTTTGCACATTGATCACCATTTACAGGCATCAATCCCGTTCTATCAGCTGCCAAAGCTGCACCAGCTATTGCTTGAATGCCCCGATTACCAGGCCAACGCCCACATCAACGACGGTTACTTCCTGCGCTCGAGACAGGCCCGCAAACCACTGCGCAAACCATTAATGGCACAAGATCTTTACTCTACCCCTTCAGTGGTACTGCAACCGGCTAAGGTGTCGGAGCCCGAACAGACCCCTATAATAGGGCCAGGTTCCACCGTACAACTTGCCAGGGGGCAGGATTCTGACGTCGCCCAATTCAAGCAAGAGTACCAACAAGAGTACGACCAGGCAGGAACCACAAACGCAGCCAGTTAGCAGCCTGTCCGATACGCGAGGGTTAGCAGACCGTCGCTGGCACGCTCGAATCTGGAAACTCTCCTGGCCCGTCATACTGGCGAATCTCACCGTACCGCTGGTCGGTACGGTAGATACTGCTGTTATGGGACATGAGCCCGCAGCAAGCTATATCGCCGCTGTTGCCCTGGGCGCCATGCTGTATAGCAGCGTTTACTGGCTGTTTGGCTTTTTACGCATGGGCACCACCGCGCTGGTTGCCCAGGCATTTGGCGCAGATGACATGGCAGCCTTGCGAGCTGCTCTGTGGCGCGCTGCCATCCTGGCTCTGCTAGTTGCTGCCATCCTCCTGATGGCCAGCCCCCTGCTACTCAGCGGCGCAGCGTTACTCATCGAAGCAGACGCCGACGTGACTGCACTGGCCCTTGAGTACCTGCAAATTCGACTTTTTGGCACCCCGGCCTACTTCCTTTACCTGGTGGTACTTGGAGGGCTCTTTGGTACCCAGAGGATGGGAACCACTCTGCTTCTAACGCTGTTGTTCAATTTGTTGAATGTTGCGCTCGACCTGCTGTTTGTTCTGGTCTTCGATTGGGGAGTTGCCGGTGTCGCCTGGGGAACCGTGCTTAGCGAATGGAGCGCCGCCTGTCTGGGACTGCGCTTGATCTGGAAACCCCTGGAGCTCGCCAAACGCCCGGCCCGGGCTCAGCTATTTGCCAGCACCAACTGGCAAGCGCTCTTAGGTATGAGTAGCGATCTGCTGATTCGTACGTTTTTTGTACAGCTGCCCTTTCTTCTAAACACGCTGCTGGCAGCCCGGTTTGGCAGCGTAGTACTGGCAGGCAACGCCATATTGATGCAGTTTTTCTTCATCGTGACCTACGCTCTGGACGGTTTTGCGCACACTGCTGAAGCGCTCACCGGATTTGCCGTGGGTTCAAAGTCCAGACAGGGCATGCACAAAGCGGCACAGTATTGCGGTATCTGGGCATTGTTCCTTGGGCTCGGGAGCGCAGCAGCCCTCCTGCTGCTGGGCGGCCCTCTAATCTCGCTAATGACAGATCTTACCCAGGTAAGAGCCAGTGCCAGAGAATTCCTGCCCTGGGTAGTGGGTTTGCCACTGGCCGGCGTGGCCGCTTTCCTATATGACGGTATTTATATTGGTGCTGCTGCAGTAAAGGCTCTACGCAATGCGATGCTGCTGGCGGCACTTGTTTATCTGGCTGTACTGGGGGTTGCCCAGCAGACGGATTCGCTCACCAATCACACACTTTGGCTAGCCATGATGCTCTTTATGCTGGTCCGCGGCGGTCTACTCGCATGGGGGTATCCCAGGCTTACCCGTCGGCTGTTTGGCCAAGCCCGGGTGTAGCACTGAAACTCAGAAATAATCGATGCTACATTAGCGCCGACAAACTCCTCTAACCATTTCAGGCTTGGGCCTGGATCAGGATTGGCATGACCCTCTTCACCCGCATCCGTTGCTTAAAAGGCTATGCAAGCCTGTTCACTTGCTGGGCTTTGATGCTTGCCCAGGCAACTCAGGCACAGGATAACTTCAGCTATCCAATAGCCAATCCCTTCCTGGCCACCATCGCCGGCACTCCCAGCGTACTGCAAAAAAAGCACGCTCTGACTCTCAAACTCAAAACGGCAAAGCTGCCCAAACAGGCCGATCGGGAAATCCCCAAAGCGCTCTGGTATGCCAAGAAACTCGAATACTCATGGGCAATGCAAAAATCAGATGCCCCCTTAATCTTCACTGTGGCCGGCACAGGCGGCTACCATGATGGCGGAACCAACAAGCAACTAATGGAGGCATTCTACAACGCGGGTTATCACGTAGTAGGTATTACGTCTCCCAGCCATCCGGAATTCATGGTGTCGCAGTCGAGCACAGCTGTACCGGGGCACATGGAAAAAGATGCCGCCGATCTATACCGCGTGATGGGCGAGATCGTTGAACGACTTAAACATAAAGAACGCATCAACGGGTATGCGTTAGCGGGGTATTCACTGGGCGGCACGCATTCGGCGTTTGTCGCCCAAATAGATTCACGGGAACAGCGTTTCAACTTCCAGAAGGTACTGTTGCTAAACCCATCAGTCTCTCTGTACAACTCGATCTCCAAGCTAGACCGCATGCTGCGCAACATTCCCGGTGGTGTAGATAATCTGAATAGTTTCTTCAGCGATGTTGTGAGTCGAATTGGCTCGGTCTATACCCGCTCCACCACTGTAGAGTTCAATCCAGACATCGTCCTGCAGGCCTTCCAGGCGGCACCACCAACAGACGAAGAACTCGCAGCTATTATTGGGGTAGCGTTTCGGCTGTCTGCCGCCAACCTTATTTTCACCGCCGATGTAATGAATGACTTCGGCTTTATAAAGCCATCACGCCAGAAACTCACTCGACAGACTGATCGCAGCGACTATCTGGAAGTCGCCTTGCGCGTCGGATTCACTGACTATTTTCACGACTTTTTCTGGCCATTCCATGCCGATTCATTTGATGGTGATCGAGAGGAATTTGCAGCGAGTCAAAGCCTGACCCACCTGAAACCATTTCTTGCAGGTTCCCCGCATATCGCTGTGGTTCACAACACTGACGATGTGATTCTGGTTGCTGGAGAAATTGACTTCCTTAAGGAGACCTTCGGTTCCAGAGCATTTATCTACCCCAGAGGTGGACATCTCGGCAACCTGGCTCTCGCCGAAACCCAGGCAGACTACATCGGCTTCCTGGTGGATGGTGCAGCGCCATGAGTAGCCAAAGAGAATTGAGAGCCATAGGTGGGCTGTTGTGCAGCACCACGTTGTTGATCGGTATTCTTGTGCTTTCGGGGTGCGCAAGTTCTCGCGGTGCAGATGACCCAAGCAGCCTGTATGACGCTCTATACGGCCCAGACTCCAGCGAAACCGCAGAGCGCTTTGAAGAAGATTTTTCGCCCGAAGTAACCGAGCGCACTGCTGACCCACTGTATAACTCGCAGCGAGTCGTGCTGGATGATGTGGAAAATCCACTCGAAGTTCGTGACCCTCTCGAGCCAATCAACCGCGCGATGTACAGCTTCAATGCCCAACTCGACCGATGGGTACTTATGCCTGTGATTGGGGTTTATCAAAAGATACTGCCGCGCTTTGCTCGCCAGGGGGTCACTAACTTCTTCGACAACCTCGATGATATTCGCACCGGAATAAATCAGCTGTTACAGCTCAGGCCAAGGCGCGCTCTGGAAACTGGCGGCCGCTTTCTTACCAACACAACGCTGGGTGTGGCAGGCCTCTGGGACCCTGCGAGTCGTTTTGGCATCCCCAAGCACGACGAGGACTTTGGTCAAACTCTGGGTCACTATGGCGTCGGTGCGGGTCCTTACCTGGTGCTGCCGCTGTTTGGACCGTCGGGATTGCGAGATGCTACCGGTCGCGCTGTTGATGCAGGTATTTTCTCTTTGATTGATCCACTGGATCTGAACGGCCACAGTGGGCGCGGATACCCCTACTATCCACTTCTAATCATAGATACCCGAGCGACTACGGCCTTCGAATACTTTGGTACTGGCTCACCCTTTGAGTACGAGCTGTTACGAATGTTGTATGTGAAAAAGCGGGAGCTAGACATTGTTAAATAGACGACTAGCGCTCACTGCCTCGTTAGCGCTACTGCTTGGCTTTACCGGCAACATCGCTTACGCGGCTACCGCCGAGCCCGGGTCTCTGGAGTCTCCGCAAATGACACCGGAAGGCACCACCAAAGGCGCACCTTTGCGAATCGGCGCCACGGTTTCTGATACTGGAGAGCTGGCTGATCTCGGAACCCAGGTCAGACGCGGCCTCATCATGTGGCAGGCTGGCATCAATGAGCGCGGCGGGTTACTGGGTAGAGCGGTTGAGTTAGAACTGCATGACGACGGCTCAAGTGCCCAACAGGCTGTACAACACTACCGCGCAATGCGTGACTCCGGCATTTCGCTGTTTATCAGCCCTTATTCTTCAGAGATGACGCTGGCTGTTCGGAACGACGTTGGCCGTGCAGACATTGCGATGATTTCTATCGCCTCAGCTCCAGAAATCTGGGCGACTGAAGATACAAGAATATTCGGTGCCTACACGCCGGCCAACCACAACATGGATCCCTTCATGCATATGGTTGCCAAACGCGGCCTGTCTACGGTTGCGCTTGCCTATCAGGCATCAAAGTTCCCGACTGCCGTTGCCGAGGGTGTGCGGACCAAAGCCGCTGAGTTGAATCTGAAGATTGTGCTCGATCAGAGCTACCCGGAAGGTACCAGGGACTTTGGTCCACTCAGTGAAGCTATTCGTCAAAGCTCACCCGACGCAATCATTGTTGGGTCTTACCTTCAAGACGCCATAGACTTCACCAAAGCGGCTCACAAACAAGGGGTGAAAACAAAGCTCATCGCGTTCAGCGGTGGCCCCGCACTGCGGCAGTATGGCAATGCGGTTGGTAGCTCGATTGCCGAGGGCGTGATCTCAACGGTTCAGTGGCTGCGCAGCGTACGCATGCCAGGATCATTTGACTTTGGGTTCCGCTACCGCAGTCAGTTTGGTATTTACCCAAGCTACGATGCAGCTGGTGGCTACGCGGCTGGACAAATACTGGAGGCAGCGATGCGACTCGCAAAATCCGCAGAACCGGCTGCAGTCCGCGCAAAGCTCGCTACTATGAAATTCCGTTCGATACTTGGTCACTACCGGGTCGATGAGCGGGGTATGCAGAATGCCAAACCCACCTACCTGGTACAGTGGCAAGACAATCACATTAGCCTGGTTTATCCACCACAGCTTGCCCGCTGGCAAGTGGTCTACCCGCTGCCCTGGTAATGGCCGGGCAATGATCTGGTAATAGTTTGGTGTTTTGACCCGATGCAGTTCGAAAAAGTTAAAAGTGGAATAACTGTGAACTGGTTCCACGCCCGGAAGAGTCTGCCGTGAATAATGAAACCATGGACAAGACATCTATACGCGACAAGATTCGCAAAGAAGACCAACTGAATCCGGCTGCATCGACGCAGCCATCGATGCAGGCACGCCAGTTTACTCGAGTATCCTCACGGATATTCTGCATGGACGGAGAATGGTTTTTCCAAACCAGAGATAACGATCATGGGCCATTCACCCGGCGCGAAGCTTGCGAACAGGCGCTGGAGCGGTTTGTCAGCGAGAAGCTGCTCACCGCCTGATTGTCCGAAAATAGCCTGACTTAACGCAAAGGCCATAGTCACGCTATCATGGTGATCGAACCAGAGATCTATCGGAGTTCCGAACGCCATGTCTACCCCCTCTCAGTCAACTACAAATAACTACGCCTCCGAAGCGATTGCCATTGTGGCCGCCCGCCGGACCCCCATGGGCTCCTTTCAGGGGGAATTAAGTTCTCTGTCGGCAGCAGATCTGGGAGGCGCCGCCATCAAAGCCTGTATCGAAGACAGTGGCGTAAAGCCTGAAGAGATTGACGACGTGTTCATGGGCTGTGTACTCACCGCAGGTCAAGGCCAGGCGCCAGCCAGGCAGGCCGCTTTTGCCGGCGGTTTGCCCGAACATATCCCAGCGACCACGCTGAACAAGATGTGCGGTTCGGGCATGCGCACCGTAATGGCCGCCGTCGATCAACTGCGCGCGGGTAACGGCACAACCCTAATTGCCGGCGGTATGGAAAGCATGACCAACGCCCCTTATCTCATGCCCAAGCTCCGTGGCGGGGCACGTATGGGGCATGCCGAGGCAAAAGATCATATGTTTCTTGATGGTCTGGAGGACGCCTACGAACCAGGCAAACTTATGGGTTCGTTTGCAGAAGACTGTGCCGAGAAATATCAGTTCTCGCGAGAATCCCAGGACGAATACGCTTTACGGTCACTGGCCCGCGCATCCAGTGCTTCCGAAAATGGCAGCTTCGACAACGAAATCGTGCCGCTGAAAATCAAAACGCGCGCCGGAGAGACCCAGATCAGCGTGGATGAGCAGCCAGGTAACGCACGACCAGACAAGATTCCTACCTTGCGCCCGGCATTTCGCGACAACGGCACCGTCACCGCCGCCAACGCTTCCTCAATCTCTGATGGTGCAGCCGCTCTTGTGCTCATGCGTGAGAGTGACGCCATTGCCCAAGGTCGTGACATTCTGGCATTGATTCGCGGCCATAAGAGCCATGCTCAAGCTCCCGGCTGGTTTACAACAGCTCCTGTTGGCGCCATAAACAAATTACTGGATTCACTAGACTGGTCGGTCAGCGATGTAGATCTGTGGGAGATAAACGAGGCGTTTGCCGTTGTGCCTATGGCGGCTATGACCGAACTGAATATTCCTGCAGATAAAGTCAACATTAATGGCGGCGCCTGTGCCCTTGGCCATCCTATTGGCGCATCGGGTGCCCGCATTATTGTCACCCTGCTCAACGCTCTGGCGAAGAATGGCGGCAAACGCGGTATCGCTTCCCTGTGCATTGGTGGCGGAGAAGGTACAGCGGTTGCAATCGAGCTGGCTTAAGCCAGCTCAATCCGATTTGCGATCCGGTTCTATCGACTCACTCGCTGATCCGGCCATATCATTTTTTTCAACCAGTGCTATGGGCGAATCAACCTGTGGCAAGGTCACCATGACTATGGTTTGACCGAGCTGGGTCCGCGCTTCGATTGTGCCGCCGTGATGCTCAATAATTTTGTGCGATACATAAAGCCCTAGACCCAAACTGGTTTTGGGACGAGTCGACTCAAAAGGCGCAAAAATATCTCGACCTCTGGGCAGCGGTTCCCCTCGATTATGGACAGTGAAATACACTGAGTTGGCAATGCTCTTCACTTCGATACGAACAAAGGCTTCTTCGGAGGAGTATTCGAGTGCGTTGTTTAAAAGATGATCAAAAACCTGCAACAACCTGACCTCGCTACCGCTCACCCACAAGTCAGGATCAATGGCGAGTTCCAGCGGGTTCACTTCTGCGAGGTCTCTGGAGCGCTCCAGCACTCGGTTCGTCACCATACGACTAAAGTTGACGAGATGTATTTGATCGGCCTGTAAAACAGCTTCCAGAGTGCTGGCCTCACCAACAGAATCACAAAGATCAGATAGAGCGGCTACAGAGCGAAGCGCCCGACGTACCAGCTGGTCGCGCTCTTGATCGGAGTCCTGCTGTAAATATTCGAGATTGGACTGCAATATGAACACATGGTTACGTAACTCGTGTTCCAAATACCTTGAGAGATTGCGCAACCAGTTGATCTGATTGGTCTGTTGACGCTCTGTTTCGTCTCGCAGCGAGTCAACCTCGACATTCGCAGCAAACAGCTGGCGCTGAGATTGTTCCCGTAGATAGGCAAACAGAAGGGCAATAAATGAAATGCTCTGCGAAGCCATTTCGTAATTCGCCGAATCAGTTCCGCCACCGCCGAACTGGCGAATAGCAATCGTCATTAGCACCGCAAGACCGACAACCGGCAACACCAGATAACGGAACGGCTGGAACAGCAATACCGTCGTGAAAAGAATGTACTGCAAATAGGCCATGCTTGTGTTGGTGGCCGTTTCCGCCCCCAGCACGGGCAACATCGCAATCTGGCTCAATGTCGCCAAAACCGCAACGCCGACAATAACCGGCCGAAGGTAGTCGCGCAGACTGAAAGTAGCGATTAGGCAAATCACGATCAGCGGCATCACAAACAACAACCGGACCTGATTCACAATGGGGTTGGTTTCAAGAAGGTACGGCTCAAATATTGCAAACATCAGCAGCACGACAGCGCCAGAAATCAAGCCGATCCGGGTCTTGCCAATGTCGTTCTCGAAATAGCTTTGTGCGTACGCGAGCTCAAGCTCCTTGCTACGATACTTCAAATCCCAAAAACGAAGGCGCTTGTCCAGAGGCTCCCTTGCGCGCGTAGTATCTTCATCACCCGCGCTGATGTGAATCGAATCGTCGCTCAAGCTGTGGCCCCAGGGGGTCCGGACCGATCCGGGTGCAAGAGTAGGTAGCCGACACCGCCACAGGCTCCCGCAAACGCCTGACCAAGCAAGCCAGTCAGCTCGCGGCTCGCGGCGATTGAGTTGATCTCAAAAACAAAATTCAACAGAAGATGTAGTCCAACCATACCCAGCGCGCCGGCAATAACAAATCCCGCGGGACGCAGACCACCGATCCGGCGTACCACAAAACCCGCGACGGCAAAGGCAATCAGTAACATGACAGAAATTGCCAATGGATAGATTGGTGGAGCCAACATGCCCAGAATATCTTGCAGAGTCCAGGAAACTCGCTGCGAAAGCCCAACCGCGGCGCCAGACATTGATTCAAAATGGCCAATAACGTGTGCAGTGGCAGCAACCACACCCAGGCTATAGGTGATGATCACCGCCCCTATGTAACCCAAAAAAGTTTGCAGCACCGACGACTCCCTCTTCTTAGCACCCGTTTTATTCGCTTTAACTGTCGCTTTCACTAACTCTAGCTTTTACAGTCGCAGGACCAGAATTGTACACGAGCAGGTTGATGCTAAATCCCAAAATCATGTCCGCAGCGTGCCTTACCGGGCTGCTTGCCGCTCTGAGTGCACTCAGCACAGCCGACTCCGCCCGCGCTGAGGCCGCAAGAGCCTTCGAAGTGCAACCCGAAACCGGCTACCAGGTAGAAACCCTGGCAAGTGGGCTGAACTTTCCCTGGTGTGTCGCGTTCCTGCCTGACAACCGATTGCTGGTCACCCAACGCTCAGGCGAGTTGCGCTATATCGACTCAAACGGTGTGGTAAGCGCCCCCATCAGTGGCGCCCCTAAACCTTACGTTCGTAGCCAGGGTGGGCTATTTGATGTGTTGTTGGCAGAGGATTTTGCTGAAACAGGCACAGTTTACCTGTCGCTGGCCGCCGGCACTCCAAAAAGCAACGCCACTCAGGTGGTTCGGGCTCAGCTAAACGATATGACACTGGAAAACAGCCAGGTCATTTTTGAAGTTGACTACAAAAAAGATACCCCTGTGCACTACGGCGGACGTATGGCCTGGGATTCAACCGGGCACCTATTGTTAACTACCGGCGATGGCTTCAATTTCCGCGAGGATGCCCAGGACCCCGCCAACCAGCTTGGCAAGGTGTTGCGCATGACAGCGGGCGGCGAAGTCCCCAAAGATGGCGTGCAAAGCGGCATTGGCGCACTACAAAACGCAGATCCCTACGTTTACAGCTACGGTCATCGCAACCCCCAGGGACTGGCAGTAGACCGGGCAACCGGTAAGGTCTATGAACAGGAACATGGCCCTCGCGGGGGCGATGAGATCAATCTGCTGGCCCCGGGCAATAACTACGGCTGGCCAATGGTAAGCCATGGGGTCGACTACTCAGGTGCACTGATCTCGCCCTTCGAGGAGTATCCGGGCATCACCAAACCACTACTGCACTGGACCCCCTCCATCGCTGCAAGCGGACTCGCGGTCTATCGGGGTGAGGCATTCGCAGAATGGAACGGCGACCTGCTGGCGGGCGGACTGGTGGAGAAGACTGTCCGCCGCATCAACATCGAAAACGACATTGTGGTGGGACAAACTATCTTGCTGCGTGAACTCGACGAGCGCATACGTGATGTCCGGGTCGGACCCGACGGGCTCATCTATGTGCTGACAGATAGCCCCGAGGGAAAGTTGCTGCGACTCAGCCCGACAGGTTAATCCGGAGAGGCCTCGAAACCACCTTCAACGCCTTTTATGAACACGCCCACGGCATCGTGGGCATGCAGACTTTCATGGTGCTCAACCCGCACCCAAAAATCGGTCAGGTTTTCGTTGTCTCGCAACGCCTGCTTCAGGCGACGCCCGGCATCCTCAATGAACATCAAATTCTGGCCGTTCAGACGAGCAAACTCTTGCTCATCTTCTCGCTTGACCGCAGTTTGAACCGGAGTTTTCAAGCAGTCCTCTACGGCATCAATGAGTGCAGTGATTGGGAACTCCGTGAGGTCATCCTTCAACTGAACCCTGAGTTGCGCAACGCTGCGTTGCGAATGAGGGGTAGCAACAATACCCTGCTCGGTACCGAGCCAGGCCTTAACTTCGCTCGCCTTTACAGATCCGTTTGATCCGAAGTCGCTGTCGAACTGCTCCTGAATCAATTGCCGCGCGAGCGCTGCAGAGCAAGGACAGGTGGAGGAATAGTTAACGTCGAGGCGCAGTTCAATGCGAATTTCGCCGTCTATCAAAGAGCCCCGCAAGGTCACCGGATAGGCATTCCAACCGGAGTTATCACTTATCAGCGCTTGTCGCCTGAGGTAATAATCAAAATCAAAGTCCACATAAACCCGCTGACTCAAACCTCGATGGGACTCAAGTAAAGAGCCCAGCAGCAGCTTCAGACCAGCAACGGTCAGTGGCCGAGTTTCTGCGTGCTCATCGAGAATAAGATACAGGCGCGACATATGAATGCCTTTCGCCTCAGGGTCGCCCAGGTCAACGTATACCTGGACCTTGCTGTGAACCTGATGGGTTTTACCACCATCACGAACCAGAAGAGGCTGGCGGACGTTAGCCATCCCCACCCAGTCGAGGGTATCTTGCAGATCCTGCACTTTGCCCTGTTGCACATCGGGCATTTCGCTAAACGTAGCAAGCGCGGGGCGCTTTGCGCTGGTTGCTGAACTCGGTAGTTTTCCGCTAGACATCGTGGTTCCCTAACCTCTCGGCCAACCATTCTATCAGTCCAGCATGCCCTTTTCTTCTGAAGTGAGCACCCGGGCCTGATCCTCAAGCATTACCGGCATCTGGTCCCGAATAGGGTAAGCCAGCCCCGAGCCCCTGCACCAGAGCTCCTGTTCAGCCTCGCGATAGACAAGAGAAGTCTTTGTTACAGGGCAAACCAGCACATCCAGAAGTCGAGTATCCATATACAGTTACCTGTCTAAATCTAGCCTAAGGCCCGGAAAACGGGTCTTGCAAAACAATTGTTTCAGAGCGATCGGGACCAGTGGAAATGATATCCACGGGCGCCCCAACCCCCTCTTCAATACGCTCAAGATAGCGCCGCGCAGCCGTTGGCAGGTCTTCCAGACGTTTCACCCCGACTGTATTGCTCTTCCAGCCAGGAATATCTTCATAGACCGGCTTCAATTTTGCGTAGTTATGCGCATCAAAGCCGCTGGTCGAAAGCAACGAACTGTCATCCTCGTAGCCAACACACACCCGGATAACCTCGAGGGTATCCAACACATCCAGCTTGGTGAGGCAAAGCCCGGAGATGCTGTTAATTTCTACCGCCTGCCGCAGAGCAACCGCATCAAACCAGCCGCAACGTCTGGGTCTACCGGTTGTTGCACCAAATTCATGGCCGCGCTTGGCAAGCTCAGCCCCTACATCGTCAAACAGTTCGGTAGGAAAAGGACCCGAGCCAACTCGCGTGGAATACGCCTTGGTAATACCCAATACATAATCAAGATAGCGTGGACCAAAGCCACTGCCAATCGATGTGCCACCGGCGGTTGTATTGGATGAGGTCACAAACGGATAGGTGCCCAAATCAACATCCAGCAGGGCGCCCTGGGCGCCCTCAAAAAGAATGTTCTCATCTGCTTCACGCAATCGATGCAGCAGCGGCCCCGTATCAGTGACCAGTGGCATTATTTCTTCACTCGCCTTCATCACATCATCAAGAGTCTGACTAAAGTCGACGGCGTCGGTCTTGTAGTAGTTTGTGAGCATGAAGTTGTGATATTCCATCACCTCAGCCAGCTTCGCGGCAAACTCCTGGGGGTGCGCAAGATCTCCAACTCGAACGCCCCGACGTGCAGTCTTGTCTTCATAGGCGGGCCCGATGCCACGACCGGTTGTACCAATCTTGTCATTACCTCGAGCTTTTTCCCGGGCTAAATCCAGCGACACGTGATACGGCAAAATGAGCGGGCAAGCCGGCGACACACGCAATCGATCTCTGACCTGAACACCACGCTCCTCCAAACCACGAATTTCGGCGAGTAGCGCATCTGGAGCCAGCACTACTCCGTTACCAATAAGACACTGCACATTTGGTCGCAAGATCCCCGACGGAATCAGATGCAAAACGGTTTTGTTGCCGTCAATAACCAACGTATGGCCAGCATTGTGCCCGCCTTGAAAACGCGCAACCGCTGCCACCTGTTCGGTTAGCAGATCAACTATTTTGCCTTTGCCTTCGTCACCCCACTGAGTGCCAATGACAACAACGTTTCTACCCATTATTAGTTTCCAAAAAGATCAATCCGATCCAAAGTAGCCTGTCCGTCAAACCGGCTGCCAACCTTGCGCTGTGTGCTTTAATTCCCGACCACAATCGGCAGGCCGGAGATCCTCTTCGTTTAGCGCTTGCACAACGCGAACGCCTGCTTCACGCAACCGCACAATTGCCGCATCAAGTTCTTCTAAATGTTTTGCATGTTTTGCATCACCACTCTCCTGGCTCGCACCAAAGCTGACCCAAACAGAATCCGAATTACTTCGTTTATCAATACCTGTGGTAACAGCGTCAAGACTCAAGAGCGTCTTCAGGTTCAAGTCAAACCCCGTCGCGGGACGAGCATCGCCAAACTGCTCACCAATTCCATCGTAACGACCACCGCGTGCGACCGCCCTGCCATGACCAGGGTCGTATAGCGCAAATACAAGAGCATGATGATAGCCAAAGCCAACCGGGGCGCTGAGATCAAAGCGTACCAACACGTCAGGCCGGAGTTCTCGCAACCGCGCCGCACAGTAGTCTAATTGGCTGACCAGCTCCAGCAGCTTTTCATCCAACAGATCACCGGCGCCAGACTCGGTGGTTGCACCAAATAATTTCCTTGCGCTCTCAAGAGCAACATCACCACCCATAAGACAAACCAACCGGCACAACCGATCAGCGGCATACCTATAGTCAGGCGCTGGAGTTTCTGTCGATTGCTCTAACGCTTTGTCAAAAATCGCCCTGATATCTGCTTCAGATTTGATCCGTACGGCTTCAAAAAGCTGTTTGCGCAGAATTTCACTGAGCGTTAGCGCATCAACCAAATGCCGAACAAAACCAACATGACCCAGTTCGATAACTACCCCGCGCACACCAGCAGTATGTAGCGCATCGATCGCAAGACACATGATTTCGAGATCTGCTTCCTGACCAGAACAACCATAGATTTCGGCGCCCGCTTTTAGCGGCACTCTGGAATCGAGAACACCTTGCGGATTTGCGCGCACAACTGGCCCTGCATAACACAGCCGGCGGGTATGCCCATTGCGTCCATCTTCATCAGCAAGAGAATTTGCATCGATGCGAGCCGCCTGGGAGGTGATGTCTGCCCGAACTCCCAACGTACGACCGCTCACCTGATCCGCTACTTGCAGTGTTTGCAGCTTAAGATCATTCCCTACAAGCAACGCATCCAGATATTCAACAATAGGTGGCTCGATGTAGTCATAGCCCCAGACATCAAACAGATCCAGAACCTGGCGCCGCAACAGCTCCAGATGCCGTGCTCGAGGCGGCAGCAGTTCATCTACACCTTTAGGCAGGCGCCAGAAATCTTGAGACACGGGGCTTCTCCTTCGCGAGAATCAGAAGCGGCTGGTTGGTAACGGATTAATAAGGGTTCGACGACCGGCAGGGAATCAGGTGATAAGCCGGTCAGCTCGCTTCACGGCAGCGTATCACTCGCCGCCGCCAGCAGAGTCTTTCAAATACTTGAAGAACTCGCTATTGGGGTCAACCACCATCAAATCCCCATCGCCACCAAACACCGTGGTATAGGCGTTGATGCTGCGATAAAACTCGTAAAACTCTGAATCACGATTATAGGCTTGGGCATAGACCTGCGCCGCCCGTGCGTCGCCATCACCACGAAGCTGCTCTGCTTCTTTGTAGGCGTTTGCCTCAATAACTACCACTTGGCGATCCGCATCAGCCCGAATACCCAGAGCAAGTTCTTCCCCTTGCGCCCGATGTTGGCGGGCCTCAATTTGCCGCTCGGAATTCATCCGATTGAATACCGCACCGCGCACGTCGTCCGGCAAATCAATACGCTTAACCCGGACATCAATAACCTCAACGCCAAGGTCTCGTTGCATGCTTTCGTCGAGATCGTGGCGCAGCTCCACCATCAGCTCATCGCGTTCACCACTCACGACAGAGTGCATATCGCGGCGACTAATCTGGTTTCGCAGGCCTTCATTCACTCGTTGGGCTAAAAGCGATTGACCACGGCGCTCATCACCGGAAGTAGCAGTGTAGTAACGGCCTACGTCTTTGATGCGCCATTTCGCAAAGGAATCCACCATAAGCGGCTTCTTCTCAAGCGTGTAGTAACGGGCAGGTTCGGAATCCTGGGTGAGCACCCGCGCGTCGAACTTCCGTATGGCATCGGCAAACGGCAGTTTAAAATGCAAACCCGGGGGCACATCCGCTTGTTCAACCGCACCAAAACGCAACTTGATGGCTCGTTCGGTTTCTTTGACCGTGTACACGGAGCCACTGACTGCCGCCACCGTAATCGCCACTAACACAAACATGATTAGTGTTCTAAAACTCATGCCAATACCTCAAATACCTGGGATGACTTACCCGGAATGACTAATCTGAACCTGTTATCGAGGATCACTGCGACGGCTGCTCGTTGTGTTACGAGTTGCCTGCCGCCGCAGTTGCTCGGTAATTTTGCGCAAATCGTTATCTGACAACGACCCGTCGCTACCGCCTCGGTTACGCAGTTGATCCAAGGGCAAGTACAGCATGTTGTTGCCGCCCTCTACGTCGAGCAGCACCTTACTCGAGCTCGACATGACCGTCTCGACCGCATCAAGATACAAGCGATCTCGCGTTACCTTTTTGGCCTGTGAATACTCGGACCACAGTTTCACAAAGCGATCAGCCTCACCTTCACTTCGCGCGATCACACGATCACGATAGGCATTTGCGGCTTCCAGCTGTTGTTGTGCTGCACCACGTGCCTCGGGGAGCTTTTGTTCCGCGTAAGCGTTTGCTTCGTTGACAACCCGACTTTCGTCTTCCTTGGCTTTTTGAACGTCGTCGAAGGCTTCCTTCACCTCACGCGGCGGGCCGGTCTCATTGATGTTGACCGTGCGCACCAGGATTCCCGTGCCGTAGTTGTTCAAATAGTTTTGCAAACGTTGCTGAACCTGCACACCCAGGTCAGCCCGGCCTTCGGTGATGACATAGTCCATAACCGAGCTACCCACCACATGCCGCAAAGCCGATTCAGTAGCATGGTCAAGAGACACCTCGGGATCCTTAACCTTGACCACAAAATCCTGGGCATCATCGACAATCCACTGGACAACCAAAGACACATCTACGATGTTCTCATCTTCGGTCAACATCAGCGCCTGGTGCTCGTGCTCACGAACTCGCGACACGTTGACCAGCTCGACGTTGTCGATCACGGGGGCGTACCAGTTCAAACCAGGCGTCACTACCGCCTCTTTGACCTTACCAAAGCGGAACACCACGCCACGCTCGGATTCATCGACTACGTAGATACCGTTGAGGCCGTAGAGAATCACCAGAATAAGCAACACGCCAGATAGCATGCCGGCACTTAGGCCGGAAGACTTGCCCCCATTACCGCCACCACCTTTGCCACCAAAGATGCCAGACAGCTGGCCCTGCAGCTTTTTAAACGCTTCATCGAGATCGGGCGGGCCTTGATCGCCGCCGCGTCCGCCCCAGGGATCTTTGTCGCCGCCGGGTTCATTCCAAGCCATATATATGTGCCACCTAAAAAAGCAGGGTCATGAGTAGAGAAAACCCGATCAAACTCGGATCAACAGGTGATAGTAACCACCAAAGTGCATTCTATGAACCCCTAAGGTTAGTCGCAATGGCGATAGATGAAGAGTCCTACTGGAAATTGGCGATTGGGGGTGTAATTGGGGGTGCAATCTCATCAGACTCAGGTTCAATAATTTCGACCCGCTCCTGGGCGAGCCGTCGTCGACCTTGCTCGTCTACAAGAATGCGCATGGACCAACCGCCGGTATCGCTACTGGTCTCCTCCACTACCGCATCAATCGAGTGCAGCCAGGCGTGCAGCCGGCCCTGAACAGGCGTTAAGCAAACCTCAACAGGCTGCGCTTCGCGACCCAGCGCTTCACCAATGGCCTGGGTCAGGGCAGGCAAACCCTCCCCGGTGTGCGCACTAACCCAGCGACGTTTGGCGAGAACCTCACCGGATTCTGACAGTTCATTTGCCTGCGCAGCCCCGGGGCCTCTGTCTCCGGCCAGGTCCGCTTTGTTATAGATCGTCAACCGTGGCACATCCTGCGCGTCTATATCGCCCAGAACCTTGAGTACTTCCGCTTCGCGCTCTGCCGCCGCCTGATCTGCGCCGTCCACTACCAACAACAATAAGTCTGCGTCTTTGACTTCTTCAAGCGTGGCTTTGAACGCCTCGACCAATGAATGAGGTAAATCGCGAATAAAGCCAACGGTATCCGCCAGCACCACCTGCCCAACCCCAGGTACCTCAAGCTGCCGCATCGTTGGATCCAGGGTTGCAAAAAGACGATCTTCCGAAACAGCGCCACCTGCAGTTAGCGCGTTGAACAGCGTCGACTTGCCCGCGTTGGTGTATCCCACCAATACAACGGTTGAGGTCTGGGCACGTCGTCTGGCACGTCGACCCTGAGCGCGACGTTTTCGAACCTGGGCGAGTTTCTTCTGGACGCTCTTGATCCGGTCATCGAGCATGCGTTGATCGAGCTCGATTTGTGTCTCACCCGCCCCACGCAAGCCAACGCCGCCTTTCTGGCGATCAAGGTGAGTCCAGCCTCTGACCAGCCGCGTCTGGGCATGCCTGCACTGCGCCAGCTCCACCTGCAATTGCCCCTCATGGGTTCTGGCGCGATCCGCAAAGATCGTCAAGATCAGCTCGGTACGGGTAAGCACCCCACACTTTAAGTGCGTTTCCAGATTCCGCTGCTGCGTGGGACTGAGTTCATGATTCACAACCAGTACATCTGCTCCCGCAGCGCGAACTTCATTGGCAATTTCTTCCAGCTTGCCTTTGCCAACAAACCAGCGCGGGTGGGGGGTGGTTCTGCGAGCTAGCAGCAACCCACAAACATCCATGCCTGCAGATGAAACCAGCTCAGTTAACTCGCTTGCGCGTTCAGATTCGGAGTTCTGTGAAAAGCGCACATGGAGCAAAAGCGCCTGGCGGCCGGCTTCAGGTCGATCAAACAGCATTAATAGTATTCCAGACCTTCAGGAGCTGCCCTCTGGGACGATGCTCCGGGACGGATAGAAACAGCAGAGGCCTGTCGATACGTTGTTACTCAGAGGCAACCGGATCGTCGTCCATGCCAGTCACAGCGGCAGACAGCTTAACGGGCCGGGAGGGCACCACGGTCGAAATTGCGTGCTTGTAGACCATTTGTGAAACAGAGTTGCGCAACAAGACGGCGAACTGGTCAAACGACTCGATCTGACCCTGGAGCTTGATGCCGTTGATGAGATAGATGGAGACCGGAATCCGCTCTTTTCGCAGAGTATTCAGGTACGGATCTTGTAATGAGTGTCCTTTGGACATGTTGTTATTCTCCTTCTGCCCTTGCCAAAGAGCCCTTGCGATAGACAGAACACCAAATACAGCATTCTAAATGCCTGCGGTGCACCCTCTTGATTCAGCTGCACTGCGCTACCGACTCCCTGTCGGACCGCCCAACTATGGGCATCGACCCAAAATAATGCAACAAGAGCTAAAAATCAGGGCAGGACTATGCGCGCCCCTGGATTCGCAGCGCTTCAAGAATGGCAGGCAGGTGTTTTCTGGGGTCATCTGCACAAACCCATTCTTCGACCAGACCCGCCTGATGCCAGCCTCTCAACCAGGTGAGTTGCCGTTTGGCAAGCTGACGCGTGGCTGCCTGACCTCGCTCTGAAGCCTCCTCAAGCGAGCACAGTCCCTGCACATGTCCCAACACCTGACGATAGCCAACACAGCGCATGGAGGTCATGTCTGCGGAAAGATCCCCGCGCGCCCAGAGACCAGTCACCTCGTCGACAAAGCCTTCGCGAAGCATCTGCTGAAACCGCGAGTTTATCCGGGCATGCAAACTGGCCCGATCGGCGGGTATGAGGGCATGCTCGATCAGGCGTCCTCCGAGCTTGGCCAATAACCCATCATGGCCACTCGCCCAGAAGCTCGATATGGGCTTGCCTGTGAGCCGGAAAACCTCCACGGCGCGGATGAGACGCTGACGGTTGTTCGGGTCGATCGCAGAAGCAGCAGCGGAATCAAAGCGCTCAAGTTGTGCGTGCAACGCCAACAGCCCTCTATCAGCTATCTCTTTCTCGAGTTCGTCGCGCACCTCTTGATCCCGGGCTGGCATCTGGGCCAGGCCGTCACGCAGGGCACGAAAATAAAGCATGGTGCCGCCGACAAACACCGGCAGCTGACCAGCGTCCCAGGCGCTTTCCAATTCCAGTCGAGCATCACGCAAAAATTCATGCGCGGAATAACTTTCAAAGGGTTCGATCACATCTACAAGGGCATGCGGATAAGAAGCAAGCTCCTGGGTACTGGGTTTTGCTGTGCCTATATTCATGTGCCGAAACACCATGGCTGAATCAACACTAATAATTCGCACCGGCAGTTCATCGGCAAGTGCAATGGCAAGCGCAGTCTTGCCAATCGCCGTAGGACCCATGATGCAAAGTGCAATACGCTGGCCAGTATGTACTGAAGAATCAGACACTGGTTCGGTTCCCCAGAAACAAAACCCTTACTGACCTCGCAAAAAGAAACTGTCGAGTTCTTTCATGGAGAACATGCGATAGGTCGGTCGACCGTGATTGCATTGCCCGGCATTTGGCGTGATTTCCATTTGCCTGAGCAAAGCGTTCATCTCGTCAATCGTTAAATTACGATGCGCACGAACCGAGCCGCGACATGCTATGTTGGCCAGGAGTCTTTCTTGCTGAAACTCTATGCGATCCGTAGCGCCGTTTTGAGCCAAATCAGACGCCAGATCTTGCACCAGCGATTCCAGGTCCTCATCGAGCAGCAAAAGTGGTGCCTCGCGCACGCTCAGCACATCTTTGCCCATACGACTGAGAGTCAAACCCAACTTTTCGAGTTCTTCGGCCTGAGTTTCTACCATATCGGCTTCCGCAGCGGATACCGAGACAGTCACCGGAACCAGCAATCGTTGCGATGCAACCGTTCTGTCGCTGAGCTCGCGTTTCAATCGTTCGTAGGTAATCCGCTCGTGCGCTGCATGCATATCAACCAAAACCATACCGGCGCTGTTCTGCGCCAAAATATAGATACCCTGCAACTGAGCCAGTGCATAACCCAGGGGTGCATCAGATTTACTCGGGGAGTCAGCAGCCGTGTTAGACGGCGCGGCGGTGGTGTAGCTTGCAAAGGTTGTTGTTGGCTTGTAGCCAGAACCATTCTCCGGCTGAGCGGCGGGATAAAAATCCAATGACGCAGTACTGGTTGGAGATGAGTTATCCGCGACATCTCTGATGGCGATCTGCGTAGCTGACTCAGACGCAGAAGTCTGCACGCCATCGTCTATAACCAACTCGGGACGAACCTCACGCAAGAGGCGGTTTAGCGTGCCAAAAATAAAGTCATGTACCGTGCGAGAGTTACGAAAGCGAACCTCATGTTTGGTTGGATGAACATTGACGTCGACCTCTTCGAACGGCAACTCCAGATAGACAACAAACACAGGCTGCCTACCGTGAAACATCACATCGCGATAGGCTTGACGCACTGCATGACCAATCAGCTTGTCGCGCACGGCTCGCCCATTGACAAAAAAGAACTGGCCGGTGGCCTGCGCTCGAGTATAGGTAGGATCGCCTATCCAGCCCCATATTCTCATTCCAGCGTTAGACTCATCTATCAGCTGAGCATTCTCTACAAAGCTGCCTCCCAGAATATCGCTGACACGGCGGCTCCGACCTTGTGCATCCACGCAAGGTGGCAGGTTCATTAACTGACGGGAACCATGGCTCAAACTGAAGCCCGTCGTGAAGTGCGCGAGTGCCAACCGACGTAACGTAGTTTCGATATGATTAAGTTCGGTACGTTCTGTCTTCAGGAATTTCCGCCGCGCCGGCGTATTGAAGAACAAGTCCTCAACGGTAACAGTGGTGCCTTGTGGATGGGCGCGCGGCCCCTGGTCAAGCTCAACACCACCTTCAACGACCAGTGCTACGGCGTCGTCCTCGCCGCTCTTCGAACAGAGCGTCAGGCGCGCAACACTTGCCGAGCTCGCAAGGGCTTCGCCACGAAAGCCAAGAGTTTGCACACCATCTAGATCTTGTGCGCGCTGAATTTTGCTGGTTGCGTGCCGCGACAGAGCCAGTCGCAAGTCGCTCGCATCTATCCCGTGGCCGTTGTCCTGGACAACGATGCGTTTGATGCCGCCTTGCTCAAGACGTACCGAGATGTTGGTGGCTCCGGCATCAAGCGAGTTTTCGACCAACTCTTTCACGATAGATGCCGGACGCTCGACAACCTCTCCCGCAGCAATCTGGTTGGAGGTGATCTCGTTGAGTTGTCTAATTTTAGCGCTCATACAGTCTTACTGACAGTCGACACGACTAGGGTAACGGAATCCTCAGCACTTGACCGATTTTGATGCGATCGTTGGCGAGAGAATTGGCTGCGCGCAACGCCTTGGTACTGACCCCGTAAAGCGCCGCCACTTCTGACAAGCTATCGCCGGAGCGAATGATATGCCGACGCAAGCCATCCTTCCCCCGTAAACGAGAACGACCGCTGTCGTCCGCTCCTGACTTCGGCTTTGATGAGCGTTGTGCGATGAGTGACCCCGGCGGTGGGTGCAAAAGGACGTAATTTAAGATGCCTCGGGCCACCGCCCCTGCCACCTGATCCTGATACCTGGAGTCGGAGAGTCTGCGCGCCTCTTCAGGATTAGACAGGAACCCGGTCTCGATCAGCACTGAAGGAATATCGGGTGATTTCAGCACTTCAAAACCCGCCTCCTCAACCGTGTATTTGTGCATTTCTACACTGCGAGCAAGCTCAGTGAGGAGCTCATCCGCTAACTGAAGACTCGCGTTGCGTTGCGCATCCATCGATAGATCCAGCAGTACCCGCGCTAAATCAGCATCGGTTTCTCGCAAGCTGACATCGCTGACAACACCACCAATCACGCCACCAATAAGATCGGAGCGCGAATCTTTCGCAGCAAGCCAGGCCGCAACTTCGCTGGATGCACCACTCGGCGATAGTGCATACACGGAAGCACCCTGTACGTCTGCCTCGATGTAGGCATCGGCATGCAACGACACAAACAAATCTGCGCGCGCATCACGAGCAATATTTTTTCGCTCCAGACGCCGGACGTAATAGTCGCCATCCCGTACCAGCAAAACCCGCAATCCGGGTTGCTTGTTGAGAAGATTGGCAACCTTGCGCGAGAGCGTCATCACCACATCAGCTTCGTGCACACCTCCCGCACCAAGGGCACCTGGGTCTTCACCACCGTGACCGGAATCAAGAGCAACAACGATATCGCGCAGGGCTCCATCGCCGTCATTGTGTATCGTTGCTGCGGACTCAGCCGGTTTTTGATCTACAAACAGATCAACCACCAACCGATGACCGTAAGGTGCAATGGGGTCCAGGCGAAATGCTTTGGCGTGCAATGGCATACTGGTGGGCAGGCGTAATTTCGCTCTTGCGCCACGACCCCGCTCCAGGGTCAGACTGACGATGCGGCTGCCTGCAAGGTTGACGTTATCAAAATCAAACGCCGATTCTGGCGACAGGTTATTCAGTGCAATAAACGCTTTCTGCTCACTGCCTCCAAGGCGAAATTCAAGCTCCTCAGTGGTGTCCATAACCAGTCGCGTATAGTTAGGCGCATTGTGGACTCGAACTCCCTGCAGAACCGCTTCCCCGCGAGATTCAGCCCTGACCGGCAACGTCAGGCCGAAGAAGAGTAAGAAGAAGAGCAAGAGGACCAACGTGAGCAGTACAAGCATTGGCAGAGCAATGGTCACACGGCGATCTACAACCGACCGGTTAGGACTAGTCAATTTCAAACCAGCAAACTCGAACTTTTCGGTCCTGTGCTGAAGCGCCGTGGTTGTTGCTTTGAGAAACATCAGCGCTAAATTCCAGCTCCAGATCTGCAGGGGGTAACCATTGTGCCCCGCGCTCCGGCCATTCAACAAAGCGCAGGCCGGGCTCGTCAAACAGTTCGGCAAAACCCGCCAGCTCAAGCTCCCACGGATCGTTGATGCGATAAAGGTCAAAATGATAGAGGGGGCCATCGCTAAGTTGATAAGGCTCAAGCAGTGTATAGGTGGGGCTCTTCACAGCACCTTCGATACCCCGGGCTCGCAAAAAATACCGCGTGAAGGTGGTTTTGCCAACGCCAAGATCGCCGCGCAAGTACACCGTTGCCGGCGACCTGAGCTCGCAAGCCAGGCGAGTAGCAAAATCGGCCGTTGCCTGCTCATCCACAAGCATGATCGTTTCTTCTTTGACGAGCCGCATTGGGCTAGTTTTCTCCGCGCATAATCGTTGGCAACTGATCGATGACATCCGCAGCAAGCAGGCTGTGTTCAGACATTGTCGCCGCAGCAAGGTCACCGGCGGCCGCGTGAAACTGTACGGCACGCGCCACCCAATAGGTATCCAGCGTTTGTTGCGCCACAACCCCAGCTACTATCCCGGCGAGGACATCCCCCATGCCGGCCGTTGCCATGCCTGGATTGCCCAGAGCACACACGTATTTCAGTCCTGAACAATCTGCTACGAGTGAACCGGGACCCTTCAATACGGCTATGCAGTTAAAGCGCACAGCTAACTCGCACACCGCTCCCACCGGATCTGCCTCGATGTCTTTCACGACACACCCAAGCAGCCGCGCCGCTTCTCCGGGGTGGGGCGTGATCACCGACCGCTGCGGTAATGGCGCACCAGCAGACACAAGATTCAACGCATCGGCGTCGACAATCGCCGCACTGACTGCATGTTGACCTGATTCACTCGACCGGTTCATCGTGTCAACAGCAGCCGCATAAAGTTGTTCGCCCCACGCGCTTTGACCGAGACCGGGCCCGACAAGCAATACCGATGCGGGCTCGAGGAGTTGAAGAGCCGCCAACTTGCTATCCACATCCTGGGCCATCAGTTCCGGCCGGCGTGCCAAAAAACCAGGAACATGTAGCGCGCGGGTACCCACGGATACCAGGCCCGCACCGATGCGCAGCGCCGCCTCGGCGGCCAGCAATGCGGCACCACCGCCACCATGGTCTCCCGCCAGAACGGCGACGTGACCAAACTGATTCTTATAGGCCAGAGGATTGCGAGGCGGTAAGGGGTCAACCGGCCTGGCCAGGACAGGGCAACCCTGTGTCAGATCCCCGGTGGCCACTGTCTGGATCAGCCGTTGAACATCAACACCCAGGTTCTCCAGAACAATCTGCCCCGCACACCCTGGACCTCGTCCGGTAAGAAGACCAAGCTTCATGCCAATGAAAGTTACCGTCAACGCGCTGCGCACTAAAGCCCCGGCGGCAGCGCCATTGTCTGCGTTGAGACCAGACGGCACATCAAGCGCAACAACATTGAGTTCCTTGCTGTTAAGCCAGTCTATGGCATTGGCGATATCGGGTCTCGGCGCCCCCTGCAGGCCAGTGCCAAGCAGCCCATCAACAACAATCATCGACTGCGCATGCTCAGGCGCATCCAGGCCCAAACTATCGATCGCCTCGCGATCAACGAGGACATCACCAACCCCACGAGCCAATGCCCAATCTCGGGCGGCGGCAGCCTCACCCCGAAAATCTTCCGGATCGCCTGTAACCTGCCACAGATAAACTTGCCAGCCCGCTGCCAGAGCCGCGCCGGCGACGACCCAGGCATCCCCCCCGTTGTTGCCCTTGCCGGCGAGCACAAGCAGCGATCGTGCTGCGTCATAGTGCGCGCCAATCTGCTGAAATGCAGAAAAGCCCGCTCGCAACATCAGATCAAATCCGCCAATGCCCTGGGACTGGGCGGCCAGATCGAGAGCTTTTGACTGAGCAGAGGTATAAGCATGCATACAGGGATTATACTGTAGCCATGCCGAATCAACCCCAGCTCACAAGTATTCGCCGCTGGGCTCAGGAACTCGGTTTCCAGGACATTGGTGTCAGCGACCTGGACCTGTCTGATTACAAAGTCCATTTGGAGCGTTATCTGGAACGTGGTTTCCATGGCGACATGGGTTATCTGGCACGCAACAAGCTGAAACGTCTAAACCCTGCGGAACTTGTACCAGATACCGCCAGAGTTATCAGCGCAAGGATGAACTACCTGCCACCCGGCACCCAGCCCCTGAAAATCCTGGACGACCCCAGTCTTGGCTACATCTCGCGCTACGCGCTCGGTCGCGACTATCACAAGGTCTTGCGTAAACGTCTCGGACAGTTGGCCGCGCGCATCAATACAAACTTTGGTCACAACGCCGCCAGCCCACCGGCCGCACTACGAGCGTTCACCGATTCTGCCCCGGTGTTGGAGAAAGCGCTGGCAGAAAAGGCAGGGCTCGGCTGGATTGGCAAACACACACTGCTACTTAACGAGGACGTCGGCTCCTGGTTTTTCCTGGGTGAGGTCTTCACCAGCCTGGATTTGCCAGTGACAAACTCAACGCCACAGAGCAAGCACGGCTCAACCGAAGTCGGTCGCTGCGGCAACTGCAAGGCATGCATTACGGTGTGCCCTACTGATGCCATTGTCGGGCCACAAGAACTGGACGCACGCCGCTGCATCTCTTATCTGACGATCGAAAATAAGGGCGCAATACCTCAGGAATTTCGCAAACAAATGGGTAACAGAGTATTCGGCTGTGACGATTGCCAATTGTTTTGTCCTTGGAACAGATCCACAACCGAAACAGAAGAAGCAGACTTTACCCCTCGAAACAAACTCGATCAGACCAGTCTCGTGAAGCTCTTCGAGTGGACTTGCGATGAGTTCGAGCAAAACACCCGAGGCTCAGCCATTAGGCGAATCAGTTTCGATCAGTGGCAACGCAATCTGGCCATTGGCCTCGGCAACGGTCCATTTTCCCATGCCGCGGTGGCAGCACTGCGTGCGCGCCAGGGACAGGCCTCTGCTCTGGTAAAAGAGCATATCGACTGGGCACTTGATGAGCTGATAAAAAAATCCTGATCAGTCACTAGTCGAGCTTGAAGAAGTGCTCGCGATAGAACTTGAGTTCTTCGATTGATTCGCGGATATCCGCCAACGCAAGATGCTCATTTTTCTTGGTAAAGCCATTAAGCATCTCTGGCCGCCAGCGCCTGGCGATCTCCTTGATCGAGCTGACGTCAATCAGTCGATAATGGAAGAAATTCTCTAACTGCTGCATGTGTCGAGCGAGAAAGCGGCGATCCTGCCAAATTGTGTTGCCACACAAGGGTGCCTTGCCATGCTCCACATACTGCTCAAGAAAGCGCAGCGTCATGGCTTCAGCCTCTTTGATATCTACGCTGTCCTCGCGCACGCGCTTAAGCAACCCGGAAGCGGTGTGGTGCGACGTATTCCACTCATCCATGCCATCAAGCAGCGCATCCGGTGCCTTAATGGCAAACACCGGTCCTTCTGCAATGGTCTCAAGGTCACCATCGGTAACAATGGTGGCTATTTCAATGATGGTGTCGCGATCCGGGTCCAAGCCCGTCATCTCGAGATCGATCCAAACCAGGGGGCTTGCCATGAATTTCCTTTTCTCATCCGCTTTATGCGCGGAAATTGCTTTTCTTGTCGCACCAACTCATTTAGCACTGACGCTAAACCGCAGCTATCTAGAGTTGCCTTCGACGACTATTATTACTCGCCTGGCCAATCAAGGGCTGAAATGATTTAACCGCAGGCAATCAAATGAGCGCACAAATTTTCTCTGAACAGCTGATTTCCGCAACCGGGAATACAGCAATGTTCAACGATTCGTTGATTGTACATGTGAGCAGCCCCGAGGCCTTTGCGTCAGCGCACATCCCAGGCGCTGTGTTGCTCACCCCCATGGAACTTGTGTCTGGTGAACCTCCTGCGACCGGCAAAATTGCGCCACCACAGCGCCTGGCAGGTTCGCTCGAACGGCTGGGTTACCGTCCTGAACAGAACATCGTGGTTTACGATGACGAGGGCGGAGGCTGGGCTGGCAGATTCATCTGGACTCTGGAGGTTATTGGCCACAAGAATTGGCAATACCTCGACGGCGGCCTGCACGCCTGGGCTGCCAGCGGCGGCGAACTGGCAACCGGACACGCCTCCGGGTCCGATAACCCGTCTTCCACACTGCAGATCCAATACGATGAACGTCTTATCGCCAACTGCGACGATCTGATCGATGCTGTGACACGGAGCGACCCTAAGCTCGCGATCTGGGACGCACGCTCACGGGCAGAACATCTGGGCCAGCGCAGCGGCTCCGCCCGCGCCGGACGGATACCTGGAAGTGCCCACATGGATTGGCTGGATGTCATGGACCGGACCAACAATCTGTGTCTGCGCAAAGACTTGCCCGAGTGTCTGGCAGCCCGTGGCCTAACCGCAGACAAAAAGCTGGTGGTGCACTGTCAGACACATCATCGTTCCGGACTCGCTTACCTGGCTGCCCGGTTATTGAATTTCCCGGACGTACAGGGGTATGACGGTTCCTGGAGCGAATGGGGGAATCGCGAAGACACACCCATCGAAACCGGCGTGCCCGCTCAGGCGAATAATACGGACGATCCTCAATGAGCTCTGGCTTTGTAACTTTGCAAAAGTTATTGCCCAAACCGCTGATTTCGCGGTTTATGGGGTGGCTGGCGGCAAGCGAATGGACCTGGGTCAAAGGCCCGTTCATCGCGATCTTCATGCGCGCTTATAACATCTCACTGCAAGAGGCCGAGCGCGATTCCGCGGCCCAGTACTTAAGCTTCAATGACTTCTTTACCCGGGCCCTGGCTGAAGGAGTCCGTCCTCTGGAGGGCGGAGAGAACATCCTCATATCACCCGTAGATGGCTACGTGAGCGAGTTGGGCGCAATCGAAAACGGCAAACTCATGCAGGCCAAAGGGGTGTACTACAGCGCCGCTGATCTACTTGGCGATTCCGAACTGGCTGACAGTTTTGTCGGCGGATCATTTATCACGCTGTACCTGGCGCCGGCCAACTATCATCGCATTCACGCACCTTCCAACGGAGTTTTGAAACGCACAATCGCCCTGCCGGGAGAGCTATTTTCGGTCAACGCCACAACCGCCACTCATCTGCCAAACCTTTTCGCACGCAACGAACGGCTGACATGCGTCTACGAGTCTGACCAGGGACCTGCGGCGATCGTCTTTGTTGGTGCACTCATCGTTGCCAGCATAGAAACGGTTTGGCCGGACGCAACGTCGCCTTACCAGAAAATCGAAGACCGGGAACACGATTGGTCTTTCGAGCAAGGCGATGAGATGGGGCGTTTTCTGCTTGGCTCTACTGTGGTTCTTTGCTTACCCGAAGGGGTTGAATTTGATCCCGGATTAACCCCCGGCAGCGAGGTTCGAATGGGCATGCGAATGGGTTGGTTTGACAGGGAAAAGACGGCCTAAGCTGGCTAACGCCTGGACCAACTAAACGCCTGAACCTCCGCAATCGAATCTGCACCGGTACGTAGCATAAGCAATCGATCAACCCCCACGGCCACCCCGGCACATTCCGGCAAGCCCGCATCTATTGCCGCAAGCAGCGCCTGATCGGGTTCAATAGTCGGTCGATTTTTGGCCGCCCGGTGCTGGTTATCGATCTCAAATCGAGCGCGATGAGCTCGAGCATCCGTCAATTCGAAATAGCCGTTCGCCACCTCGATGCCATCTATGATCAACTCAAACCGCCGAGCTATGGTCGTATCCTCAGGATCCAGCCGCGCAAGCACAGCGTGTCGGGCGGGATAATCCACCACAAAATGTCTGCCCCTACCCAGGGTTTCAAGGGCCCGAACCAGACGCAGATCTTCCTGGTCCGCAGCCATGACATCGGCCAGTTCAGCCGCGCTCAGCGTTCCACGCTCCAGCACCGCCGAATAGCTATGGGTTTTATATTCCCCGGGACCCAGCAACTCATTCACCAGTTGCTCAAGTTCTGCCATGAGCATTCGGTCATCGAACCCCAATCGATACCACTCGAGCATCGTAAACTCGGGGTTATGCAGTGCGCCCTGTTCGTCGGCTCGAAAGACCGCCCCCAGGGTGTAGTTATCGCCAACCCCACTGGCCAACAGGCGTTTCTGATGATATTCCGTGGAGGTCTGCAAATAGCCATGCAAGGTTTCGCCAGAACGAACGGCCAGGGCCTCGATCTCTGGGTCTGTGACCGTGGCCTTGCCCAGCAACGGAGTCTGCACCTCGAGGACCTGACGACGGGCAAAAAACTCACGTATTTGAGCCAACATCTGGCCCCGGTTGTGCAAGTGCTGAACGACTGCCGAAGGTCGCCAGTCGCCGACGGGTTCAGACATCAGGCCCGACTGACGTACTCACCGGTGCGGGTATCAATACGGAGCACCTCTCCAATATTGATGAACAATGGCACCTTTACCACCGCCCCGGTGGAGAGAGTCGCAGGCTTGGTGCCACCCTGAGCGGTATCACCCTTAAGACCCGGATCTGTTTCTGTCACCTCAAGCTCGACAAAGTTAGGCAGCTCAATGGCAATGGGATCGTCGTTCCAAAGGGTTACTTGACATGTATCTTGCTCTTTAAGCCAGTTTTTGGCCTCGCCAACGGCGGCGGCCGTGGCAGCTAACTGCTCGTAGGAGTCATCTTTCTTCATGAAGTGCCAAAATTCGCCGTCTGAGTAAAGAAACTCCATATCTGTCTCTAAAACGTCGGCAGCCTCAATCGATTCACCCGATTTGAAGGTTCGCTCCCAGACCCGACCACTCTTCAAATTGCGGAACTTCACACGATTAAAGGCCTGCCCCTTACCCGGCTTCACAAATTCATTTTCGAGGATAGTGCAGGGTTCCCCCTCCAGCAGGACTTTGAGGCCAGAGCGGAATTCATTGGTGGAGTAATTTGCCATTCGTGATCAGTCCGAGGTGTTTCCAAACGCCTCATGATACCCCCTAAAACCGGGCATACGACACACTCTGTAAAGCGCGATGCACTATAATGAGCGCAACAAAAGTCGGTTGAATCATGGACGTCATTACTGCAGTAAAACTCACGACTCCCGCGGCAGACCTCAGCAAGCTATCGTTCTGCACGGCAAATGCACCAGCTCTAGCAGACTGGGTCGCGGGCCTGCCTATGGCAAATACCCAAAACACGGCTGATCAGCTGTTGAAGGCAACCGCCGAGGTGGCTCGCCTTAAGCAAACTTCTGGTGAGCGCATGCGATTGCTGGAACAGTTGCGGCCTACACTTGAATATATTTGCTCACGCCTGGATCGCTCTTCCAGTAGCTCCGATCATAGCGAGGAGCAGTCTATCCTCGCACAACGGTTACAGACCAACCTGACAATCGGCTACAAGGCGGTTATCAGAGACGCCAATCCGGCCAGCGTGGATGACCGCCGGGTTGTTACTCTTGCAAGCCATCGCACCATCGCAGATTTGTCGCGTACCCTGCTGCGAAGCTGCCAGCACTATGTTGCCCCAAGCCGCAACCTGTGGCTTGAGCTTAACCAGCTATACAGTCTCGCCGAGCGTATGGGCGTGGCCACTCACAATATTACCGATGACGAAAATCACTCGGTAATGAACTTGAGCATCGCTGATCACTACATGCGATGTCTGCTGCTGGCGTCTTCGAAACCCAACCAGTTACGGCACCGACAGCTCACAGCAATTTTCAACGCGTTGGAACAGTGGGTGGGCTACACCAATATCGCGCCAACACCAGCTGAGTCGTTGTTCAGCATTGATCTCGATCAAGATCAGCCACCTCGCTACACCCGCCTGGTTGAGGATAAAACACTTCCGTCGTTGCGTGGTCTCAATACCGGTACCCTCGTGTATCAGCTAGAGGGCTACCTGAAAGGCATCGACACCGAGTTACCGATCCCGGATTTTGTTGACGAGACTATCGTCAATCATCTGGCTTCATGTTGGGGTGAAATAGCAAAACGCGGCTTCAGGCGTGCACCCGCAAGCGGTCAAATGAAAATCGCGGTGGGCATGCGCGCGGTGCATTACTTTATTTCCGGCGGCGTAGATTTTGCGGAGCAACTCGGTAGCGCCGACGCCATGCTGTTAAAAGAAATCAACCCGTTTCTGGATACCTTCCAGCCCAATACATCAAGCAACCAGCCAAAATGGTCTTCCGAAGCTGGATCTCCACCTGGAATAGGCGGAACGGAAGCTATTGATCCGGGAGCCGCGTTAAGTGATTTCAGCGAACAGCGCGCCAAGGAACGTGCCCGCTTAGTGGAACAGAAAGAAAGAGCCAAACAGGCACGGATTGAAAGAAGGGCTCAGGCCGGCTTCAACTCAAATCCAGCCGAAGACTACAACCCGTTGCTGGATGAAGAACCTACAATCGAAACAGCAGATTTGCTGTACCCCTTTCATGAGGTTGGACTCGTTGACTCAAGCCCAGGCGGTTATTGCGTGAGTTGGGGGCCAGAGGCACCAACCAACATGCAGGCTGGCGACGTGCTGGCAGTACGCGAAGAACGCGACCAACGCTGGTGCATCGCTGTACTTAGATGGGTGCGCAAGGTCGAGGGTGTCACGCAAACCGGTTTGGAGCTAATGGCTCCAAGAGCGATACCTGTAGCGGTTCGTATTGTGCAGAAGAAAGGTGGGCCCACTGACTACACCAGGGCTCTATTGCTGCCAGAGCTGTCAGCTATCCGTCAGCCCGCTACGCTAATCACGCCAGCAATAATGTTTACTGAGCAGCAAAAAATACATTTGCAGCGTCAGGGCATTCAGGCAACGGCACAGTTGGCAGAAGAGCGACTTCGGACCGAGAGTTTTATCCAGTTCACATTCCGAATGCTGGATGGTTACTTGGAAAATTCCCAAATCGACCTCAACATCAGTTCCGCGTGGGAAGTGAGTGAGGACACCACCAGAACGGCTAATCGCTAGCGACCCAAGAGAGGGTTTCAGGCACACAGCTTCACGCCTCTAAGGGGATAACACCCCAAGGATCAGAATTATTTCGCAGCACTTAAAAACTGCCGCGAAAGTGACCGGAAAACAAAAGCCATAAATAGGCTTGATTAAGAGGACGATGTGGTCGAAATGAGTTCGCCAGCACCAGTGCGTTTACTAATTGCAGATGGCTCCGAGAATCGCGCCCATGAGGTTGATTCTGCCTTACGCAATATGGGGATAAGCACCCGCATGGCCATTGCAGAAGACCCGCAGGCTGCGCGTGAAGCGTTTCAGGAGGGATCCGTTGACCTGCTACTCCTGCACCACTCGCTACCTGATCTAAACGGTACTCTTAAGTCGCTGCGTCAAATATGCAGCGATTTACCGATCGTTGTCGCAAACCAAAGCGATGATAGCGCGCAAGCAATCGAACTTATGGACATGGGCGCAACCCATGTAATAGAAGATTCCAAGACGCAATTGCTGGGCAAGATTATCGATCGCGAAGCCGAGCACATGCTAGCTCGAGTTAAGCTCTCCGCTTTGGAAACCGAGCTCAAGGAAGTACAACAGCGCTGCGATCAATTGATGTCTATCTCCGCCGTGCCTATTGCTTATGTGCATGAAGGCATGCACATATTCGCGAACAACGAATACGCAACGCTCTTCGGTTTTGAAGACGGCGATGATCTTATGGGCGTTCCGCTGATGGACTTGTTCGCCAGCGAATCTTCAGAAGTTGCAAAGAACCAGCTTAACGCCATGCGTAATGCAGACTCTCTGGCACCATTTGAATGTAAGGCTCAAACCAGCAGCGGCGATCAGTTCGAAGCAGAGTTTAGCTTCAGCTCCACCCATTATGATGGCGAGCTGTCCACCCAGGTTATGGTGAAAGCTTCAGATGCAGGCCCAAGCACTGCCAAAGCACCATTGCAACACACCCCCGAGCAGGGTGGCTCAACCATAGAACAGTTTCTGCAACATCTCGGCAGAGCCTGTGAACAGAATTCTGATCGACAGCATGTATTGCTTATTGCCCAGGTTGATCAGTTTGATGAGCATCAATCATCACTAGGTATTCGATCTGCCAATCAATTGGCTCTCGCTGTAGGCGCCGAACTCGAGAGCGCTGTAGGTCTTGAACGATACTCCCGCATCGATAACCATCGATTTGCCATGTATCTGTCAGGCGCTACCGCTTCCGAAAATCAATCCACCGTCGACAGTCTGCGCACCCGTATCGAACAGATGGGCTGCAAGATCAACGACAAGAAAGTGGAAAGCACAGTGTCTATCGTGGCTGTAACCACGGAACACACGCCTTCTATTGAGTCTGCGATGGATGAAGGGTTCCTTGCGCTCATCGGCCATGAGGGTCAAAACGAGGTTTTATGGCAGGAACCACCTGTTGACCTTGATGATCCGGAAAGTGTCCAGAATCAGGTTCTGCGTCAGGTTAACCTGGCGATTGAGCGACACAGTTTTGCACTGCTGTTCCAACCCATCATCAGTCTGCGTGGCGATGAAGATGAGCACTACGAAGTGTTTCTGCGCATGATCAATGACAACGGTGATCAAGTCGCACCTGGAAATTTCCTGCGCACGGCAATCGAAGCCGGCGTCGCTGGCAAGATCGACCGCTGGGTTGTACTGCAATCTATCAAAATGCTATCTGGGCACCGGGCAAAGGGACACGATACTCGCGTAACGATCAACCTTACGAGCAACAGCGTGGTTGATGAAGAATTTTCGCAGTGGCTTTCGGTTGCCATCAAGGCAGCACGACTTCCATCAGATGCGGTGATTTTCCAAATTACCGAGCAAGATGCATCCGAGCACATCGAAGAAACCCGCGAGTTCGTAGAAACGCTTAAAGGTATGCATGTGCGATCATCTTTGTCTCGCTTTGGCCTTCTGGAAGAGAATGAATCGCCGCTATCAGAACTCGCCGTTGATTTTGTGAAGCTGGACGGCTCTCATGTTCAGGGCATGGCTGGCAACGAAGAGCGAACCGAGTCGGTTACAGAGATGATTAAGGCACTGCAAGCCAACGGCAAACTCACCATTGTGCCAATGGTTGAGAATGCACAAATTTTGTCCACCTTGTGGCAGGCCGGTGCGAACTATATTCAGGGTCATTATCTGCAAGAGCCCAGTGAGAAGATGGCCTACGACTTCTCAACTGGCGACTGATAGCAGACGACGACCAAAAACAGCTTAGCTCCTTGCTTAGGTTTTGCTAACGCGCTCTATTTCAGAGTCACTGAAACCCAAAAGATAAAGCACGCTGTCTAAGCCAAAGTGAGATATGGCGTGACCTGCTGTGTTGCGCACCAGTGGCTTTGCGTGAAACGCAATACCCAATCCCGCAGCGGCAAGCATAGGCAGATCATTGGCGCCGTCACCCACTGCAATAGCCTGTTCCGGAGAAATCCCCTCTTCCTCACACAGCCGCAACAAGATACGTGCTTTGGCGGCGGCATCAACGATTTCACCCTGGACTTCCCCAGTGGCATAACCATTTTCAAACACAAGGCTGTTGGCGTACACGTGATCAATACCCAGCCGCTCCTTGAGCCGGTCGCCTACAAACTGAAACCCACCGGACAACAGTGCTGTGGTGTAACCAAAGTGTCGCAGCGCTTTAATGAGTTTCTCCGCCCCCTCCGACAGTGGCACCGTATTCGCTACCTCATCGAGCGCCGAGCGAGACATACCTTTCAGTAGCGCTACTCGTTTGCGAAAGCTCTCCTGGAAATCAAGTTCTCCAGCCATCGCAGCGGTGGTTATCTCAGCCACCTGCTCGTACACACCATGTAATCGGGCGAGCTCATCAATCACCTCAACCTGAATAAGGGTCGAATCCATATCAAACGCCACCAATCTGCGGTTTCGTCGATACACGCTGTCGAGTTGAATGCTGCAATCAAAATCCAGATCGCCGCCTGCCGCAAGCAGCTCAGTCTTAAGCTGAGTGGGGTTACTGATGCCACCACGCAAAGTCATCGCCACACTGGCACGTTGATCGGTTTGCTCGCTCGACTGAACAACCTCAAGTGGCAGACGATTCGAAAGACGCTCCACATGCAGAATATTCAGGCCATGACGGGAAGTAATGCTACTAACCAAGGCTAACTGACGGGCGCTCAAGGCCTGGGTGAGCAAAGTCAGGATATATCGAGGCTGCCCTTGCTGCTCTACCCAGTTCTGGTAATCCGCTTCAAGGACCGGCCGGTAGGTCAGAGCAACTCCACGCTTGGTTGCCAGCGCCTGTAAGTCCGCGAGCATAGATTCCCGATGCTCGGCATCGAGAGATTCTGAAAGGCGCACAAGGAGGCTGAGTACCAGTTGGTTATGCACAATCGCCTGGCCAATGTCGAGAACCTGGGTATGAACATGCGCTAAGGCCTGGGTTACCTCAGACATCAATCCCACCCGATCCTGGCCAGAGATATTTAGCAGCACCAGGCGCTGGGAATCGTCACCGGCAATCACCGGCTCGGATGGCGTCTTGTTCATTGTGTTCCCGGTAGTTTTGTCGCTGGCCACCCATCATACTATCGGCAGTCCTTCGTTTGGGATCTGTCCCTCGCAGATCCATTGGGAAGAAACCCCATACAACCGCAAAATCTGCCAACGCTCCAATGAGTTCAAACAATAGTATCGACACATCTACCCCTGCTGGCAGCGCCCAGCAGAGGTTTCAACGCTTATCCGTGCCGGCTCGACTTGCCTGTACGGGTGCTATGGCGATGCTGCTCCTCATGTTGTTCAACCTGCTGTTGGTCGATCATAGCGCCGAGCGCCGTTTTCTGGAGCACTACGGCGGATTGGTTACCGAGCAAATAGCCCGCCTGGCTAAAGACGCCATGGTTCGGGAGGATGCCATAGCAATGAATGTGCTGGCCGAGCAGGTCGCGTCCGACCCAGCGATCGGTTCGGTGATCATCTATTCGCTCGAAGGTCAAAAACTCGCAAGCTACGGCATAGCAGAATCAGAGATTCAAAAAAGTGATGAACTGGAGTTCAACAGGCCAATTCAGTTGGCAGATGCCACCGCTGGTTTTGTCCGCGTAACGATCATTGAGTCTGTACTGAGAGCACCACGCGCCTTCCCGATGAATTGGTGGGACCAGCTGCGCCCACTAACAAGCCTGGTTCTTGCCATATTGAGTCTCTGGGGAATACTGCATTGGCTGACCCGTCCACAACGAGGATCAACCGACTCCAGACAAACTTCCAGCGAAGACTCGCCCGCAATCTTGCTGGCCGTCAATCTGTTCAATGCCTCGCAAATGAGCCCAGGTCGCAGAGATGCCTTGATAGGAGCCGCGAAGAACCGGCTCACAGAGGTCAGTCAAATTTATAACGCAACGCTTCTACCTCTGACCCCAAGTGCCGTTGGCCTCGTATTCGATCCAGAGAAAATCGATGGCCCACACTTTCAGGCTGCCTGTGCAGCCCTCGTCATTGCGCAGCTATGCAATCAACCGGGTGGCGCTCGATATCGATACTCGCTCCAGGAAGGTGCGCTCTCCTTGACAGATGGCGTCATCCGCCAGGCAAAACACGCAAGCGAACTGAGCCAGGCACTTATGAGTGACGCTCTGATTTACGCCGCCCTGGCCAACGACAACACCATTGCACTAAGTAGTCAGTTTGCTCAATCGATCAAACACCCCGAGCGACTAGAACTGTCGCGCGAACACAGCCCGGCACTTGCAAGCCTGCAAAGCGAAGAGATCACCGACTACTATCTGCTAAGTGGCGCTCAGGCTGCGACCCAATCGATGATCAACAGCCAGGTAGAAGCACTAAGTCCCAAGGCCACCGCAACCTAGTTTCGCAGAACCAATCGCTCCAACCTACTCAACCGTCAATCGGTCTACCTTCTGAAAGCCTCGCGGTAGTTTTCTTCCACGTCGCGCGCGTTCACCAATGTAGTGCTCAAGATCCTTGAACTTGATGCGGTGATGTCGCGCCCCGGCAAACACAACAAGCTGCTGGCTAGGCCGATACACAACAGCGGCAATCACCGATTCCTCACCAGCTTTGAAGGCCGCAGAGGGTACGTTAATTATTTTGTTACCTTTGCCACGGCTCATTTCTGGCAGATCACCCAGAGGGAACAACAACAAATGGCCGGAACTGGTTGCCGCGGCTACATAGGCATCGCCCACATCCATATCACCGGTCGGATCAAATACAAATGGCTGTAAGGCCTTGCCCCCCTTGGGCACATTCAAGAACGCCTTACCGGCTTTGTTTTTTGTCACCATGTCTTCGAGCCGGCCAAGAAAGCCATAGCCTGCGTTACTTGCAAGCAATAGCCTTGAGCGAGGCGCTCCCATAGCAACACCTACAAAGGTGGCGCCTTCCGGGGGCTTCAGACGACCAGTGAGTGGTTCACCCAGGCTCCGCGCCGATGGCAAGGTATGCGGCTGCACCGAGTAGGATCGTCCCGTGGAATCAACAAACGACAACAACTCATTGCTGCGGCCTCTGATTGAAGCAAAGTGCTCATCCCCGCCACGGTAGTTCAGATCTTCCGCAACAACCTCGTGACCCTTGGCCGCGCGAACCCAGCCCTTGGCCGACAGCACTACCGTAATAGGATCATTGCTAACCAGTTCTTCTTCTGCAAAAGCGGCTGCTTCTTCTGCCTCCACCAGCTCACAACGGCGTTCGTCCCCAAACTCTTCTGCCGCCTCAAGCAACTCCTTCTTGATGAGCGTCGTCATACGGGCTTTTGAACCAAGAATCTTCGCCAGTCGCCCGCGCTCTTCCTCCAGCTGTTTTTGCTCGGTGGTCAGTTCTATTTCTTCAAGTTTGGCCAGACGTCTCAGTCGCAGATTGAGAATGGCTTCAGCTTGAATGTCAGAGATTTTGAACGCCTTCATCAGCGCTTGCTTCGGATGATCTTCGGTACGAATAATTCGAATTACTTCATCAATATTGAGGTACGCAACCAGCAGCCCCTCAATGATGTGCAAACGATCATCAATCTTGTCTACCCGAAACTGAAGCCGTCGTGTGACAACGTCGCGCCGGAAGGTCAACCACTGTTTCAGGAGCCCAACAAGGCCCAGGGTTTGAGGGCGCTGATCAAGCCCGATCATGTTGAAGTTAGCCCGCGAACTCTTTTCCAGATCGGTGCTTGCGAACAGGTGACTCATCAATCGTTCGGTGTCGACTCGATTCGATCTTGGTACCAGCACAATACGAATCGGGCTCTCATGATCTGCCTCATCGCGGATATCTACCAGCATGGGCAGCTTCTTCGCCTGCATTTGTGCGGCAATCTGCTCAATCACCTTGGCGGGTGACGCCTGATATGGCAGCGCCGTGATCACCACTTCGCCATCTTCTAGGTGATATCGAGCACGGGATCGAATGCTGCCCCGACCGGAGGTATACATCTCGCGGATTTCTTCCTGCGGCGTAACAATTAACGCTGGAGACGGAAAATCCGGCGCCTTGATATGGGTCATCAAATCATCGACAGACGCTTTCGGCTTATCGAGCAAGTGAATACAGGCACTAACTATTTCATTGATGTTATGCGGAGGGATATCTGTCGCCATCCCGACCGCAATTCCACTGCTGCCATTAAGCAACACAAAAGGCAAACGCGCAGGCAGAAGGCGTGGCTCTTCTAAAGTACCGTCAAAGTTCTGTTGAAACTCTACCGTGCCCTGGCCTAGCTCAGACAGCAGTAGGGCTGCGTATCGCGACAACCTGGATTCGGTGTAGCGCATTGCAGCAAACGACTTGGGGTCATCGGGTGCACCCCAGTTTCCTTGCCCATCAACCAGCGGATAGCGAAAAGAAAAAGGTTGCGCCATAAGCACCATGGCTTCATAGCAGGCGCTGTCACCATGGGGGTGAAACTTGCCCAATACATCGCCAACGGTCCGCGCTGACTTTGCGTATTTTGCAGTGGCATTAAGACCCAATTCCGACATGGCGTAGATAATCCGCCTCTGCACCGGTTTCAGCCCGTCCGCAAGGTGTGGCAGGGCCCGGTCATTAATAACGTACATCGAATAATCGAGATACGCTTTCTCGGTATAGTTGTGCAGTGGCAGCGACTCAAAATCGCTACTTTCTAGATCCATGGATTCAACCCCTGGTTTTCTGGTGCGCTGAGCTCAAGGTGTTGTGCCGCAGCAGGCTAATCGATTAAAGCTTCATCGCCTTTCTTCTCTAACCAAGAACGCCGATCTGCAGCGCGTTTCTTGTTGAGCATCATATCCATCACTTCTTCAGTCTTCTTCGGATTATCGAGATTTAGCTGCAGCAAACGTCGGGTATCTACTGCCATGGTAGTCTCCCGCAGCTGCAGTGGGTTCATTTCACCAAGACCTTTGAAGCGCTGAACCACCAACTTGCCCTTCTTCTTCTCTTTTTCTATTCGATCAAGAGTTGCAGCTTTCTCGGCTTCATCCAGGGCGTAAAAGACTTCTTTGCCCACATCGATTCTATACAGCGGCGGCATGGCCACAAACACATGCCCCTGTTGCACCAGTTCTCTGAAGTGCTTGATGAAAAGAGCGCAAAGCAGGGTAGCAATATGAGCGCCATCCGAATCAGCGTCTGCGAGAATACAGATTTTGCTGTAGCGCAGGCCAGAGAGATCACTAGAACCAGGATCGACACCAACCGCCACAGCAATATCGTGAACTTCCTGCGAACTTAGCACCTGCGATGAGTCTACTTCCCAGGTGTTTAAGATCTTGCCGCGCAAAGGCATTACCGCCTGATACTCACGATCGCGGGCTTGCTTGGCAGAACCGCCCGCTGAATCTCCCTCTACCAAAAACAGTTCTGAACGCTCCGAGTCGCCCGAGGAACAGTCCGCAAGCTTCCCGGGCAACGCGGGACCAGAAGTAATTTTCTTACGAGCCACCTTCTTGCTCGCCTGAATACGTTTCTGGGCATTACCAATCACCAGCTGAGCAATGGCTTCACCGCCCTGGGCATGCTGATTTAGCCACAGACTGAAGGCGTCCTTGGCGATACCGCCAATAAACGCCACAGACTCGCGAGAAGACAACCGTTCCTTGGTTTGGCCGCTAAACTGGGGATCAGTGAGTTTCACTGACAGCACGTAGGCACACTGCACCCAAAGATCATCACCGGTCAGCTTGACCCCGCGAGGCAGAAGATCACGGAATTCACAAAACTCCCGCAGCGCTTCCAGCAATCCACTACGCAAGCCATTGACATGGGTACCACCTTGCGCGGTAGGTATTAGGTTTACGTAGCTCTCGGTGATTAATTCACCACCCCCCTCAACCACCCATTGCAGAGCCCACTCAACGCCTTCGCTTTTGTTTTCTATGGAATGCTCAAAGGGCTCAGCAGGCAGTGCCTCCTTAGCTTGCAGGGCGCTCGACAGATACCCAGCCAACCCATCGGCAAACAGCCATTCCTCGTTTTGTTTTTTGTCAGCCTCTACTTGAATACTGATACGCAAGCCCGGGCAGAGTACGGCCTTGGCGCGCAACAGATGTTTCAGCCTGGAGACAGATACATTTGCTGAGTCAAAGTACTTGGGGTCTGGCTGAAAGGTAACCTTTGACCCGGTGTTGCGCTTACCGATGGTATCAATGACCTTCAGCTTGGTCTTCGCGTCGCCGTTCTCATATCGCTGATGATGTACTTTGCCACCACGCTTGATCTCTACCTCAAGCCATTTCGACAGTGCGTTAACAACAGAGACACCAACACCGTGCAGGCCTCCTGAAAAGTTGTAGTTGGAATCATCAAACTTGCCGCCCGCATGCAGTCGGGTAAGGATCAGTTCAACACCCGGCACTTTCTCTTCGGAATGAATATCAACGGGCATGCCGCGCCCATCGTCCTGCACCTCCACAGATCCATTCTTGTAGAGCACTACCTCTATGCTTGTGGCCTTGCCTGCGAGCGCTTCGTCGACACTGTTATCTACCACCTCCTGAACCAGATGGTTCGGTCGAGATGTTTCGGTATACATGCCTGGTCGGCGCTTAACCGGGTCCAGACCAGAGAGTACCTGCAGAGAATCTGCGGAGTAGCTCTGTTCAGCCATTAGCAAGAATTCCTAAAAAAAGTAAATACCACGAACGTTGCGCAAGTTATATCAATCAAGAGATGCCGGAAACATGCCATCCTTGAGCCGCATGACCTGCGTTGCGATTTCGCCATCGCGCATGAGCGTAATAAAGCGACATCCCGGCGCCTTTGTATCGAGCGCAAACTTTTGCACAAGCGGCATGAATTGCACACAGGTTGATGGTGTTCCGAAGAGCTTTAGCGCTCCGATTTCCAACTGTACCGCCTGATGCACATGGCCAAACAGGATACCACGAACCCGACCATCAGCCGCCAGTCGGGCAAGCAGCTGGCTGCCATTGCCCACCCGCCCATGATCCAGCGGTGAGGCCAATTCCAGAGGAGGATGATGCAATGCGACCAGAATATGCTGAGCCTCGGACGCTGCGAGTTCAGCATCGAGACGCTCAAATTCTTCCTCGGCAATCTCGCCACGCTCTTCGCCCGGAACGTGAGAATCAAGCGTCAGCAGTTGCCAGCTATCGAACCGGGCCCAGCGCTTGGCAAACAGATCGCCGGCAAGCCGGGGATCATCATGATTGCCCGGAAGACACACCAGCGCCCCCGAGTAGCGCGAGCGAATCTGCTCAAGCAAAGCCTTGTAGGCGTCCTGGTGCGGTTCCTGAGCGATGTCTCCGGTAACCAGCAACAACTCCGGCTCTTTCGAAGCCAGGGCCATATCCAGCACCGCTCCAAGCGAGGCCAGCGTATCAACGTTGGCTAACCGCGCTCCGCGCGAGGAAAAAAGATGGGTGTCGGTGATCTGCAGTATGCAAGGTGCCTGCCCGCTATTACCCGGGGAACCACTAATGGCCAACAGCAACCTGCTCCGCAGCAAGACCGTAGCGCAAACACATGGACAAATATTCGCCAAGAAAGCGGTTTACCTGAGCTTTTTCGTCTCGGGCCCGCATGCGCGGATTGGGGTATTCATATACTTCCTTGAAGCGACTTTCGTTACGCACCTCCACCACCTCAGCCGATTGCGCATCATGATAGAGGCGAACAAGCATGGTTGGAGGGGCTAAATTCAACGACACTCCTGCCACCTCGAGGGTGTTGGCTGCGCTGGAACCGCCGGACGCCCCGGATTCACCGGCTGTGTGCTGGGTGAATCTCACAAGCGTGGTGTAGCGGCTGCGTTCAACAAGCTCAACGACCAGTTCTACCTGATTTCCAGGCATATCAAGGGCAAACTCGCTTACATCGCTTGAATGAGCAACAGACTCTGTACGCGCGTCAAAGTCTCTCTGACCGCCGCTTTGATCTGATGCCGGCCCACACAGGCCTGGCGCCAGCGCTCGCAAGCGGGCGTAGTTCGCGTCACATTCGGCCATATGGGCGCCGAGGTCCATGGAATATCGTTTGCGCATTGGTACGCGTTATCTGCCTCTTGGAAAGCGGAATTTTCAGGCTTGGGGACACTGCCTGTCCCAGCCCGCTGGGTCAAGTTGGATTGTGAAGAGCGCGCTGGATCGCCAACAGCTTGTGCGCAAAGTCGCATTCTTCCTACAAATCAATAGGTGCAGTTGGCATTCGAGAGCCAGGTCATCTGCTAGAATGGAGGCGTTCTGATAATGAAATCAGACAATCTGGTCCAAGGCGCTTCGATTGACATGTTGGGGTAACACAGCGTAGGGCTTGGACTTATAACAAAATACAAATAGACACGGACACGCTTCACCAGCGATTGGCAGACTAAAGATTTGTCCCCCAGATCAACCCTACAGTTGGGGTTATCTGGCCAAGCAAACAGACTGAGCATTCAAGGTGATGGTCTAAGACGGACAGGACTGCAGTGCTAAAGTTGCAAAATTTGGTTGCGCGCGACCCAGTGCGCGAAGCAACCCACAAGACTCCCTTTCGCTCGCTTGCGAGATCTCGTTTTGCCAGATCAAAAATTCTGGCGATGACGCTCTTGGTATGGACACTACCAGGGCAGGCCGTTGATCTCAGTTCAGTGTACGAGATCGCTCGTGTCAACGATCCGGTGATCGGCGCAGCTCGTTACGGCTACGACGCCCAGCGCCAGGCCGCACCCCAGGCTCGCGCCGCGCTCTTGCCATCGCTTGCTCTGAACGGCGCTACCCAATGGAATGAGCGAAATTTTCTGGTACCGAACTCTATCCCCATAGAAGGCGCGAACCCCGGCGACCCAACTACCTTTGTTGACCCAGACCAGGAGTTCAATACCCACAGCTGGAATGCGCAACTTCGCCAAAGCGTATTTAATCTCTCCAACTGGTACACCTGGCGAAGCGCCAAAGCCCAGATAGAAAGTGCCCAGTGGGATCTTGCCGCCTCTGAGCAAGAACTGCTGATCAGAGTCGCTACCGCGTATCTTGATGTACTGCGCGCCCAGGATTTTCTGGACTCTTCTCTGGCACAGGAAGCCGCAGTAAAACGTCAGCTTGAGCAAGTTCAACAACGCTTCGAGGTTGGGCTGGTTGCCATCACCGATGTGCTTGAATCCACCGCTATCTATGACGATGCCGTCGTTCAGCGTATTCAGGCTGACGGCAACCACGATAATTTCTTTGACACGCTCACCACACTCACTGGCGAATCCTTTGTTGAGTTATCAAAACTGTCCGAGCAATTACCCGTGGTTTCACCTGCACCTGCAAACCCCGAGGACTGGGTTGCCGCGGCATTAGAAGGCAACTTCGGCGTTCTCTCAGCACAGGCATCTGTTCGCTCCGCACGTCGTACACTGCGCGCCAGACGCGCTGACTATCTGCCCACTATCGATGCCACTGTCACACTCACTCACAACGTCGACGACTCTATTTCGTTTTTTGGCCAAGGCACCAAGATCAATCAGGATATCTACGCGCTTGAGATGAGTCTGCCTATCTATCAGGGTGGTTTCACAACCGCGCGCTCGCGCGAAGCACGAGCACGATTCCGCCAGGCGACACAACAACTAGAGAGTCAACATCGATCCGTCTCTCGCGATGTACGCAATCTTTATCGCTCGGTAAATGCTGACGTCATCCGGGTAAAGGCACGCCTTAAGGCGATCCGCTCCAGCGAGTCTGCACTGGAGGCCACCGAAACAGGCTACGAGGTAGGCACTCGAAACATCGTGGACGTATTGCAAGCGCAACAACGGCTTTACAGCGCCCAGTTTGACTACGCGGATTCTCGCTACACCTACGTTCTTAATCTGCTACGTCTCAAGCAAGCAGCCGGCACACTCACACCACAAGATCTGGCAGATATAAATGCCTTCATGAATAGCGGCGATACGGTGCGGCGACTCGCTTCACTGCGAAGACGTTCCGGTGGCAACGCGGGCTAACTTATGCCTCATGCGCTGAGTTGCGCCGGCGTTTGCCGCAACTACAGCCGCGGCCCGCTCCCCCTGAAGCCTGCGCTCTGACTCGTTTGAAAAGAGTTTTTGTAGCCTGCCACAAAGCGTCTTGGAGTCCAATACCATGTGTAGCGCGCCGGCCTGCACAAAACGGTCACACACCGCCTCAAAGTTGTGTCGCCCTGGCCCCATAAACAGCGGCAATCCGGCAACTGCCGCCTCGATGGGGTTATGCCCGCCAGTGTCGACCAAGCTACCACCGATGAATCCAAGGTCTGCTAACTGATAAAGCGGACGCAGGAATCCCATTAGATCAACAACAATGACTTGCGGTTGCTGTTTTTGGGGCTTCGATGCGCCAGGAGCCAACCAGTGCGACAAGCGCACCGTAGAAAACCCCTCAACCGCCATGGTGTAGACCGCATCAAAGCGCTCTGGATGTCGCGGCACCAGAAGCAGACAAGCATCTGGGTTTGTTACGAGCAACTGCCTGTGCGCCTCAAGGAGCACAGGATCTTCACCCTTATGAGTGCTGCCAGCAATCCATACCGGTCGGTCTGGCAAGGACGCGGTATCGCTGATGAGTTGCAGATGTTCAAGCTGTTGCTCGCTGACTGGAATATCTTCAACGTCAAACTTTAGGTTACCAACCACTTCTATCTGTGCATCTGATGCGCCTAACTCCCTGAAGCGTTGCGCATCAGCGGGGTACTGACAGGCGATCCAGCCAAGCCCACGCAGCGCCGGCGCCAACAAGGATCGCACCCTGGAGTAGCCACGCGCAGAGCGCGCCGAGAGCCGGGCATTGATCAAGGAGACTGGAATATTGCGCTGTTCGCACTGGCCGATCAGGTTGGGCCATATTTCTGTCTCCATGAGCACCAGCATTCTGGGTTCTGTCCGATCAAGAAAGCGCTTCACCGCATCTGCAAAGTCATAGGGCGCGTAACAATGGGCTACCGAGCCCAACAACCGGGTAACCTCAGCGCTGCCGGTGGGCGTCATGGTGGTCACCAGCACGGGGATCTGCTGCTCAGCCAGATCAGCGGTGAGCTTACGAATGAGCGGAGCCGCGGCGATGGTTTCACCCGCTGATACAGTGTGGAACCAGACCGCTCCGGAAGGAATGGACTCCGGTGAGTGGCCAAAGCGCTCCTGCTTGCGCAGTGCGTAGTCGGGGTTGGCCCTCGCCCGCCACAGTAACCTCAGGTGCACCAGAGGGCGGACGACAACAAGCAACAGTGAGTAAAGCATGTGCATGCTGCAAGCATACAGGCAGCGTACAATGCACCCTACTCTACTACCCCTAAAGCATCACTATGACCCCAAACCCAGGCCCGGATACCGAGCCGCAAACCTACTTCTGTGACGTCGCAGTTGTCGGTGGGGGCGTCGCAGGCCTGTGGGTGTTGAATCTGCTCGCAAGCAGAGGCTACAAGGTGCTGCTGTGCGAGGCCCAGGCACTGGGCAACGCTCAATCCATTGCGTCTCAAGGCATGATTCATGGCGGTATCAAGTACGCTCTGGGCGCCGCGCTCACCGGCGCGTCTGAAGCTATCTCGCGGATGCCTGATCGTTGGCGTAGATGCCTTGCAGGAACGGGAGAGATCGACTTGCAGGCGGTTGAGGTCGTCGCCAGGTCATATCATATGTGGTCTGACGGCAAGCTCGGCAAGCTGGGAAGCTTCCTCGCAAGCAAAGCGCTCCGAGGACGGGTAGACGCGCTTACAAGAACAGAGTTTCCCAAGATCTTCCAAGACCCGGAGTTCACAGGCACGGTCCATGAACTCAGTGATCTGGTGTTGGACGTGAATAGTTTGATTCATACCCTGGCAAGCCCCCATCAGCCAAGTCTGCTGGCGGGCCGTGTCACGCAGACTCTGTTTGATGCAAACGGAAACGTTCAATCGCTGGAGCTCGACAATGGTCGCAGCCTGCAAGCCCAACAGGTTATTTTTTGCGCAGGAGCGGGAAACTCAAGATTTTCCGAAGATCTGAAAGCCGCAGGCCACAGCCACGCCCCCGCCACCCAGTTACGACCGCTACATCAGGTCTTTGTCCGCCATCCTGATCTTCAGGAGCTGTACGCCCATTGCCTCACAGGTATCAGAAGCGCTGAACCGCGACTCACCATCACAACCCATGCTCTAAACACTCAAGATGCAAAGGACAAACAAATAGGCTGGTATATCGGAGGCCATCTGGCCACTACCGGCGTGAAACGTACCCGTGAGGCGCAGATTGAGGTTGCACGACGAGAACTTGCGCTCACTCTGCCCTGGATCGATTGGCGCCAGGCTGAGATCGATACCCTGCGAATAGATCGCGCAGAACCACGGCAGCATCTGGGCACCAAACCGGATGAAGCTTGCGTTGTGAGCTGCGGCAACGCCATGCTTTGCTGGCCAACCAAACTGAGCCTTGTGCCCGACCTGGGCGATCAGGTACTGAACGCCATAAACCCGGCAACGCCAGCCGCGAACCAGAATCCCGC
>CAZWMD010000006.1:0-41241 GCA_964634815.1 uncultured Pseudomonadales bacterium
CGACGCCGCCTAACGTCCCTTCTACGAACGGCAGTCGTTATCTGGAAAGCGACTGCGTGGCAGAGAAACCCCCATTGCGAAAACCGAATGGCAGTCGTTGTTTGGGGGAGAAATGCAGTCGCTTTATAAACTCCCCTGAAAACAAGAGTATATGACGGAGATGGAAGGGCGTGGCGGTCGCTTTTTGGGGCGGGGAAAGGGTAAAAGTCGCTTGCTGAGAGGGTTAGTTCTCTTACCTGGCAGCGAGTGATTTGCGGTTTTGTTGCGGCGGTTACGCTTTTAATCTTCGCGAATGCCTCAGTCCCTTCATGACCAGCAGCCTAAGTTACTCGACCAACTGCGCGACGCCATTCGTGTCAGGCACTACTCTATTCGTACAGAAACGGCTTACGTTACCTGGGTTCGGCGCTTCATTTTGTTTCACAACAAACGCCACCCTCGGGAGCTCACGTCGCGGCACCTTTCGCAGTTTCTCAATCATCTTGCCATCCGGCAGCGGGTCGCTGCCTCTACTCAAGATCAGGCGCTGTCTGCACTACTGTTTCTCTATCGTGAGGTGCTTAAACGCGAGGTGCAACTTGGCCCGGTCACTCGCGCCAAGAAACCTCAAAACTTGCCTACCGTGCTTACGCCACCTGAAGTTGCGCTGCTGCTTCAACACCTCAGAGATACCCACTGGCTAATGGCGTCGCTTATGTATGGATCGGGTCTACGGGTTTTAGAGTGTGTACGCTTGCGGGTTAAAGATCTGGATTTTCAAAATCGGTGTGTTCACGTTAAGGGCGGCAAGGGCGCCAAAGATCGGGTGGTTACCCTGTCTGATTCGTTAGTCCCTTTTCTGGTTCGGCACCTTAAAGAAACGCGGGTGATGTACGAGCGGGATTTTCGTGAGGGCGTGGCGAACGTTTGGTTGCCCTACGCACTGGCCAAGAAGTTTCCCAACGCGCCGGCCGAGTGGACCTGGCAGTTTGTGTTCCCCAGCGATCGAATCAGCACTGACCCACGCAGCGACAAACGCCGGCGCCACCACGTGCATGAGCGAACGGTTCAGAAAGCAGTCCGCGTGGCCGGCCAGCGCGCAGGTATAGATAAGCGTGTGAGTTGCCATACGCTGCGGCATTCGTTTGCCACCCATTTGCTGATGAGCGGTTCAGATATCAGAACCATTCAGGAGCAGCTAGGCCACAGCGATCTAAAAACAACGCAGATTTACACGCACCTGATTGATCATGGCGCATCTGGTGTGCGAAGCCCGTTGGAGCAGATATTTTCCGAGTCCAAAGGGCTGCAGCTCGACTAGTCGATTTTAAAAGGCGGCAGCTTTTTGGCAACAAGCACGTTCTTCATGCGTACGTATTTGGGCATGCCGTTTTTATAGGTTGGATAGTCTTCGCCCTGGATAAGCGGCGCCAGATATCGTCGTCCGGCAGCGGTGATGCCGTAGCCGTCTTTTGAGATAAAGCGTTTTGGCATAGGTTTTTCGACGTTGGCGACTTTTGACAGCGCCACCTCACCCACTTTCCACTTATAGGGGGCGTCCGCAGTGCGCACAATAGTGGGCATAACGGCGTTTTTGCCCGCAAGCGCAAACTTCACCGCGGCTTCGCCAACGGCATAAGCCTGTTTCACATCGTTGCCACTGGCAATGTGTCGAGCGGCGCGTTGCAGATAGTCAGCAACGGCCCAGTGGTACTTGTAGCCGTGCGCGCCTTTGATCATGTTCGCAATCACAGGTGCGACACCACCGAGTTGGGTATGCCCAAAGGCGTCTTTACCGCCAGCGTCGGCGACGAACTTGCCGTTGGCGTAAGCCGCACCTTCGCTCACCACCACCACACAGTAGCCGCGTTTTTCAACGGTTTGCTTCACGCGCGCAAGAAAGTCTTTTTGATCAAAAGGCACTTCGGGCAACAGCACCAGATGCGGCGCATCGCCGGCTTCTTCCTGTGCCAGGCAGCTGGCGGCAGCAATCCAGCCGGCGTGTCGGCCCATCACTTCCAGAATAAACACCTTGGTAGAGGTCTCGCACATCGACGCAACATCAAGTGCGGCTTCTTTGGTCGATACAGCAACGTACTTCGCGACCGAGCCAAAACCTGGGCAGGTATCGGTGTGTGGCAAATCGTTGTCGACGGTCTTGGGAATGCCAATACAGGTAATGGGGAAGCCCATGTTGCTACTGATCTGCGACACCTTGTGGGCGGTATCTTGCGAATCGCCGCCGCCGTTATAAAAGAAATAGCCAATATCATGGGCGCGAAACACGTCGATCAGGCGCTCGTACTCGCGGCGATTTTCTTCCAGCGAGCGCATTTTATAGCGGCAGGAACCAAAGGCGCCGCTGGGGGTAGAGCGCAGTCCGGCGATGGTGCTGGCCGATTCTTTGGAGGTGTCGATCAGCTCTTCGGCAAGCGCACCAAGGATGCCGTTGCGTCCGGCGTACACCTTGCCGATTTTTTTGGGATATTTGCGTGCTGTCTCTATGACTCCGCAGGCGCTCGCGTTTATCACCGCGGTTACCCCACCCGACTGGGCATAGAAGGCGTTCTGCGGTTTTTTGCCGGAATTACGAGAGACCATAGATCGAGATCCTTATCTTTAACTCGGTGGCCATTGAGGCCAAGCATCCACCTTCGTCATGAAGGCCCGTGTTAAGCCTGACTCTTAAACAAAGCCGGGCACACACTTTTTAACCTGCAATTTATGCGACAATTTTGCGGCACAAACCGACAGATTACCCGCTCGAATTATGCGCTTCCTTGTCTCTCTGTTCTGGAACATTTGTCTCACACGTAAGGGGCCGGAAGAGGTTCCGGCCCAATACGCGCTGATCGGGCTTCTAATATTAGGCAAGATTGTTTTTGTTTTATTGGTGAATCTGGCCCTGCACACCGAAATCAACGGGCAGTCACTCATTCTACAGGTCGCTACCTGGGCCGTTGTGCTCGGGCTGCTAACCGCTCTGGCGCTCTATGCCAGAGACTATTTTGAGCGCTTCATTCCCACCTTTGGCGCCATTTTGGGCTCAGATTTACTGGTCACCTCGCTGTACGGCGCGATTTTGCTGGGGGTGAGCGTCTCAGGGGTCGAGGTCTCGCAACAGATAGCGATGATATTGAACAGTGTCGTTCAGCTCTGGACCATATTCATTGTCGGCTTCATTATGCACCGCGCACTCGATCTCAACATTGGCCTGGGCATCATTGTCGGGCTGATCATTAACATGTTCTCTCTGGCCATCAGCCTGCAGATGGTTAGCCAGACCTAAACCCAGACACAGAACTCACTAAGCAACTTGGCGGCAACAGTACCAACATGAGCAGATCCCTATGAGCAGATCCCTCTACTTTATGGGCATTGGTGGAACCCTGATGGGTAGCCTGGCCATACTTGCCAAGGAAGCCGGTTACGAGGTGAGTGGCAGCGACTCGAAGCTCTATCCACCGATGAGCGATCTGCTGCGCGAAGCTGAGATTGACGTTTTTGAAGGCTTTGATGCGTCGCAGCTGGAACCGGCACCAGACCTGGTGATTCTGGGCAACGCCGGGCTGCCGCGCGGGCACGCCGGTGTTGAATACGTGCTTGAAAAGGGGTTGCCCTATAGCTCTGGCGCCGAATGGCTGGGTCGCGAAATGCTGGCAAATCGTTGGGTAATTGCCGCCTCTGGCACGCACGGCAAAACCAGTACGGCCAGTATGGTGGCCTGGATTTTGGAATACGCTGGCATGCAACCGGGCTTTTTAATTGGCGGGGCGCCAAATAATTTCCAGGTGTCTGCCCGCCTGGGTGGGTCACCGTTTTTTGTTGTTGAGGCGGATGAGTACGACACCAGTTACTTCGATCGGCGTTCTAAGTTTGTGCACTACCACCCGCGCACGCTGATCATTAACAATCTTGAGTACGACCACGCAGATATCTTTGACGATCTCGCGGCCATTCAAGAGCAGTTTCATCTGCTGCTTCGAACCGTGCCGGGCAATGGGCTGATCATTGCGCCGGAGCTCGATGACCATGTAAACCAGGTGCTCAAGGCCGGTTGCTGGACACCCGTGAGCCGAATCAATGTGAATCTGCGTGAGGTCACTCAGCGTAATCGCATCGAGGCAGAAACCGGTGAGCAGTGGCATGCGCAAAACGCGCGCAGCGATGGCGGCGAGTTTGAGGTGTGCCTGAACGAGGAGAGTTTTGGCACGCTGAACTGGGAATTGCTTGGCAATCACAACATCAGCAACGCCCTGGCCGCCATCGCGGCCGCCCGCCATGCCGGGGTGCCCGCCGCTACAGCCGTTGCCGCACTAAGCGAATTCAAAGGCGTTAAACGTCGCATGGAATTGATAGCAACGGTGGGGCAAACCCGTATCTACGACGACTTTGCCCACCACCCCACGGCCATTCGCACCACTCTGCAAGGCTTGCGTAATGCGGTTGGCGGTGACGAAGTCATTGCAATCATCGAGCCACGCACCCATACCATGTCGTTGGGGGCGCTCCAGGAAGAGCTGAAAACCTGCTGCGCACCGGCTGATCAGGTGATGTGGTTTCGCGGGCCAAACATCAAGTGGGACATTTTTGAAGTAGCAAGCAACTGCGTGGTAGATGCCACCGTCGACGACAATCTCGACAACCTGATCGAGCGCGTGGTGAAACTGGCAGACAAACCGCGCCACATCGTCATAATGAGTAACGGTGCTTTTGAGGGGATTTACGAGCGCCTGCCCGCAAGATTGCGCGAGGGCTAGCCAGGGCGCTCGCACCGAAAAGTCTGTTCGCTACTAGTCCTGGCACCAACGTTTGAGGGGAAAACGATGTCCGGATTCATCCGCCGCCTGCATGAGGGCACACCAAAAACCAAAGCCACAGGCCTGATTGCCAGCCTGAGCCTAAGCCTCGCGCTGCTTACTACGGCCACCGCGAGTGCGGATGAGGCCAGCTGGTATCCCTCGAAGTACGGGGCTGATGATGAGCTGGGGTCACTGAATCTGCTCTCTCCTGCCAAGGTGAAACAGGCCGCACGACTCATCAAAAAGGGCAAAACCTACTCGCTGGGTGTGGTTACCGGACCTAACTCCCCGGCTTATCCGCCGCGCAAGTATTCCATGACCATACTGCAGCTCGACGATGGCACGGGTACGCCGCTTGGCAGCAATCGGGCGACGGGCAACGACGATCTGATGAACATCTGGATGGGCATTGGCAGTCAAATCGATGGCCTGGGCCATATGGGCGTTGACCATGTTTACTACAACGGCAATAAGGCCGCTGACTTTGTGCATCCCACGGGGCTCAAAAAAATGGGCACGCACAAGCTGCCGCCTATGGTCACCCGAGGCGTGCTGCTCGATATGACAGCGCACTTTGGCAAAAACCCGGTACCTCCCGGAACAGCGTTTAATAGCGATGCGATCAAGGCGGCAGCGAAGGCTCAGCGCGTAAAGATTGAGCAAGGCGACGTGGTTCTATTCCACACGGGCTGGCTCACCAAGGCTGATAGCGCCCCCGACGAATTCATGGCGGGAGAGCCCGGTCTTGGGCTGGATGGCGCCAAATATCTGGCCAGTCTGGACGTCATGGCGGTGGGTGCCGACAGCTGGGCGGTGGAGGTGTTGCCGGGCGAGGTCGAAGGGGAACTTTTTCCGGTACATCCCGAACTACTTGCCAAAAATGGCATCTATATCCTCGAGAATATGAACACGCACGAGCTGCAGGCGGATAAAGCCTGGGAGTTCATGTTTGTTCTGGGGCAACCCAAATTTGAGGGAGCGGTGCAGGCGGTAATCAATCCGGTCGCGATTCGCTAACGCCGCAAGGCATTAATTAGACTCAGACCGATATCATGCTAGAACTGCTTGTAGACAACCTTCCCGCGATTAACGCTCACGTTCAGTCCCTTGGCTGGATTCCGCCAAACGGACAACTCGCCAATCCGCGGCCTGCCGGTGAAGGCAACATGAACCGCACGCTGCGCTTTGACTGCCTAAACTGTGGCGATATGACCAGCGTAGTGCTGAAACAGGCCGTGCCCTTTGTAGCCAAGTATCCAGATATCGCAGCACCCATAGAACGTGGCGCAGCCGAGGCGGCCTTTTATCACGCGGCACAAAATCATCCGTCGCTGGAAACCCGTCTGCCGCGTCTGCTCGGCACTGATAAGGCCAATCATCTGCTGGCATTTGAAGACCTCGGACAGGCCGCGGATCTGAGTACAGCCTACACCGATCCAAAGATTCAACAGCGTCTTGATGAGTTTATGCAGCCGCTGCTCAACTGGCTGGGTGAACTGCATGCCATCGCCCCGCCGGTGCTGCAAAACATCTGTATGCGCGAACTCAATCACACGCACATCTTTGATTTGCCGTTGCAAAGCAACAATGGGCTGGAGCTCGGCGAGCTGTCTGATGTAGCCAAACGTTACGCTGGTGATGAGGCCTTGAAAGCGGCAGCAAATCGATTGGGTGAACTCTATATCGGCAAGCTGCAGCACAGTGCGCGACCAGTACTGCTCCACGGCGACTTCTATCCCGGCTCCTGGCTTGGAACCCTCGACGATCCCAGTGCGGTAAAAGTTATCGATCCGGAATTTGCCTTTGTGGGCCCCGCTGAGTTTGATGTGGGTGTATGTCTGGCGCACTTGCAGTTTGCAGGCATGACACTGGATCAGGCCAGTGCCTGTCTGGTTCACTACACAGCGCCCGAGGGTTTTGATGTGCGTCTCGCAAACGGCTTTGCCGGTATTGAGCTCATTCGCCGATTACTGGGCGTCGCGCAATTGCCCCTGGCCGAAGACACCTCAGTTGCCACCAGAAAGGCGTGGCTGGAAACGGGTTGCAACCTGGTGCTGGCCAGCGCCTCGTGAACGACAGCCAAAAAAAGATTCCGCTAATCATTGATACAGATGTAGCGCTGGGCGCCTGGCACGAAGGCAGGCCTCGGGACATCGACGACGGCTTTGCCATAGTTGAGGCTCTGAACGTCGACGCCATCGATCTGTTGGGCATCACCACGGTCTATGGCAACGCACCCCACGAAACAGTAGCCCGCATCGCTCACGAACTCGTGGCGTTAAAACAATCACAGGTGCCTGTGCACGAGGGCGCTGTCACCAATGAACCGGGCGAGGCCATTTTACCCGCCGTGCAGTTCATGGCTGATTGCCTGAAAAAACAGCGCCTGCACATCGCAGCGATTGGGCCACTCACCAACATCGCCCAGCTCATTCAAAAGTTTCCCGAAGTGCTTTCCAATATAGAGAGCCTGGTCATTGTGGCCGGCAGAACGCCAGGCAACCGCTTCTATATTGACGATGTGGGCCCGGTGCGAGACTTTAATTTTGAAAACGACGTGCCTGCCATGGCACAGCTACTCGCAACCAACATTCCCATGGTGCTCGCGGGGTTTGAGTTAACCAGCCAGGTTGAGGTAACCGAACAAGACCTTGAGAACATTCGCTCGGCCTCCAATCCCACCGCGGAATATTTCTATCAGCACTCCCTCGACTGGGTACGCTACTGGACCACCACATTCCCCAAAAACGCCGGTTTCCATCCCTGGGACTCAGCGGCAATAAACTACCTGCTGCACCCCGAGCGCTTTAGTGCGGAACAGCGCTACGCACGCATTGATGAGCTAGACGACAAACCGGCGCTGTCTTGCAGCGCATCAGCAGACCCAGACTGGGGCACCCGGGTCACCTACCTGAGCGGTTTTGAAGGCGACGGCAAAGCCAAGTTTGTGCGCGACGTGGTCACCACGGTGTATTAAATTTAGACCTCTGGTCTTCTGCTCGGAAAAACTATGCTCAATCGCTCTGTAACCGCCTTGCTGACAGCCTGTCTGGCGTGCTGCGTGATGTTGTCGTTGGCTGCCTGCGATGACAGCAACAACCAGCCCGCAACGGCTGCAAAACCAGCGCTTCCACCACCCACCGACGAAACGCTGCTCCTGCAAATCCCACCGGCCTGGCTGGAAGTGACCGCTCAAACCAGCGATGCCTTTCGTTTGGCAGAGTACGTCCCGGCAGGCCAAAGCCGGGAAGAGTGGCTCGAGAAACTGTTTGTTGAATCCAACACCCTGAAACCGCTGCCCGATCCCCTGGCATTTCTTGAAGTGATGGGCGAAGAACTAAAAACAGAGTGCGAAGGCTCAAGTGACGCCAACATCCACAGCGGTATCGAAAACGGCTATGAAACCTCGGTACGCCTGCTGATCTGCAACAAGAATCTCGAATCTGCACGCGGCGAGGTAACGCTGATCAAGGCAATCCGCGGCACCGATAACTTCTACGTTATTTCCCGGGCCAGGCGCTCAGAACCCCTGCAAAACGAGCAATCGCCGCTGTCTTCCGATGAAATGGCCGCATGGTCGCTCTATATGCGTTCCATCAAACTCTGCGATCCCCGAAGCGCAGAGCATCCCTGCCCGACAACCTAAGCCAGCCTAAAACGCCGCCGCAGGCAGGTCCATCACCGCAGAGGCCTCCGCTTCAATGGAGGCTGCAAGCGACAGGTGCCTGGGTAACAGGCGAGCAAAGAAATAGCGTGCGGTGTGCCGCTTATTATCGCCGTACTCATCAGCCGGAGCAGACTGAGCCATACGCGCCCAGAGCCAGGCGTACAGAGTCAGTCCAAACAGCTCCAGATAATCAGCGGACACCGCGCCCGGCAGGGCAGGATCTTCCGCGCTTCGTTCAAGCACGGACTGCGTCGCTTGTTCGAGCGACACAAGCGCCGCTTCGAGCGGCACTGCAAATTCTTCCGACACTGAAGTGTCAGCTATGGTATTGCGCATTTCGGCAATCATACTCGCTGCCATCTGGCCGCCGTCGCGCAGCATCTTGCGACCCACCAAATCCAGGGCCTGCACCCCGTTTGCCCCTTCATAAATCTGTGCAATTCGGGCATCGCGCACGATCTGTTCCAGACCCCACTCGCCGATGTAGCCGTGGCCACCCAACACTTGCTGGGCAAGCACGGCACACTCAAACCCACGATCCGACAGGTACGCCTTGGCAATGGGCGTTAACAACTCAACCCGTTCCTGAGCCGCACTATCATCTGCGTATTTGGCTCGATCAAGCTGTTGCCCCACATATAGAGCAAACGCACGACCGGCTTCATTGTAGGCCCGCACCGTCAACAGCATGCGGCGTACATCCGGATGCACTAATAGCGAATCCGCTGGACCATCGGGGTTCTGTACTCCCTCAGGCGAACGCCCTTGCAGACGATCTCGTGCGTAGCTGGCAGCGTTTTGATAAGCCAGTTCCGAAAGACCCAGGCCTTGTATTCCTACCGACAAGCGCTCGTAGTTCATCATGGTGAACATGCCGGCGAGGCCCTTGTTTTCCTCGCCCAGTAAAAACCCGGTTGCACCATCATAGTTAATGACGCAGGTGGCACTGCCTTTTAATCCCATCTTGTGTTCGATAGAACCCGCACCAAAGGAGTTACGCTCGCCCGGCGTGTTGTCATCACCTGGCAGAAACTTGGGCACGATAAACATCGAGATCCCTTTGGTGCCAGCCGGAGCATCAGGCAAGCGCGCCAGCACCAGATGCACAATATTGTCAGCCATATCGTGATCGCCGCTGGAGATAAATATCTTGGTACCGCTGATGGCATAGGTACCGTTGCCGTTGGGTTCGGCACGAGTGCGCATAATTCCAAGGTCGGTGCCGGCATGGGCTTCGGTCAGCGCCATTGCGCCAGTCCATTCACCAGAATACAACTTGGGCAAATAGCTGCGCTTCTGGGCATCACTACCGTGGGCATCAATACATATCGCAGCACCAACGGTTAGCGTGCCGTACAAATACAGCGACGAGTTGCTGCCGTAAAACATTTCTTCCAGCACACAAGACAGCGTCTTTGGCATACCCTGGCCGCCAAACTCCGGGTTGCCAGAAAGACCCAGCCAGCCACCCTGGGCAAGCTCTTTGAAGGCGCCCTCAAAACCCTCAGGCACCTTAACCTCACCGTTTTCGATCTGGCAGCCCACTTCATCGCCGACCTGATTCAGCGGAGCCAGAACTTCACTGGCAATACGACCGCCTTCATTGACCACGGCGCGTGCAAGATCTTCGTTCACGTCCTGCAACATCGGCATGGACGACCAGACAGATTCCATATCAAAAAGATCAAACAACAGGAATTCAATATCGCGCTGAGGCGCGGCAAAGCTAACCATTTACGGTGCTCCAGTAAGGGTCAATTGGCAGGCCACAAACGACGGGCTTGAGCTCTGCGCCAGCTAAACTAAACAGCGACTGTAAGACTGTCAAAAGGCTCTTTGTAATTTGTTCAGACACAACGCGTAAGACAACGCCCTGCACCAAATTTGAACGGATGTTTTTGCGGCACAATCGCGTGGCTTAAGCCAGAAACTGCGCCAAAAAATACGATGAATGATCAAGAAAATATCAGGCCATGCACTCAATCAACGCTTCCAAATTCAGCCCGAAAAAGATCAGTCAGATACCAAAAGACTTTCTCTGGTCTATTTTCATCAATAAAAAAGCTGGGTTTTGTTCTGTCACCCGGACACTGCGTACTCTGTCAGCTACCCACTCATACCACTCGCGATCTGTGTCTTTATTGTAAAAACTCTCTACCCTGGCTCAATCATCAATGCCCGCGTTGTGCTCTTGTGTGTCGTCCATATCACCAAGATCCGGAGCAATTTTTTTCTGAAACAGATACCAAATTATTTTCTGGTATGCGTATCAATAACAGCACTTTCAGTGCGCAAACAGCTGACTTTGCGCAAACTCAGTCGCTATGTAGCAGGTGTTCTCGAGGTACACATTTCAAAGCCATCAGCAAAACTGTTGCGCCTTTGGCCTATCAAGATTGTGCACGCTGGCTGGTCACGCAACAAAAGCACCGCAAAGGCTGCGTCCAGGGTCGAGTGCTGGCAGAGCTACTGGCAGAGGTGGTGCGTAAAAAACACCAGACAGATTTCTCCTCCGGGCTACCCGACTTACTTGTCCCCGTACCCTTGCATTGGCGCCGACAATGGCTTCGCGGCCACAACCAGAGCGCTTTGCTCGCTCGTCATCTAAGTCGCGAACTCAGCATCCCCATGGCCCAGTCGATAGTAACCCGGAGCCGTTCCACTGCTGCCCAGCAGTCATTGCCGGCGCGTGCGAGAGCCCGCAATGTGGCTGGGGTTTTTCGAGCCACCCAGAAAGCCAGCGCGGCACTGTCTTCTCTGACTAACGGTCGCGTCGCGATTGTCGACGACGTTGTCACAACTGGCGCCACCGCGATGGCTGTTGCTCACACCTTGCGCGAGGCCGGTGCAAAAGAGATCCATCTGTGGAGCCCTGCACGTGCGATACTCAATGCGTGAACCCAAACGACCCCACATCGCCAAACGACAACCACGACGCTGATTTCGAAGACGCTGATTTCGAAGACGCTGACGACAACCTCGGCAACAGCTGGGATTACGAGTCCAGTGCTGATCCGGTGCAGCATGACGCGCCTGGAATTTTGGACCCGCAAGCATCAGAGCCTGAAGCCTCTACTCCCTACGATCGTCTATCGCCTGATCTGATTGGCGATGCCCTGGAAAGTGCCGGGCTCGAACCCAACGGCAGTTTGCTGGCGCTCAACAGCTTTGAAAATCGTGTCTATCAAGCGGGCTTGTTTGATGAATCCTTTGTTGTCACCAAGTTCTACCGGCCCAATCGCTGGACCACTGAGCAGATCAACGAAGAACACGCCTTCACACAGGAACTGCTTAACGCTGAGCTGTCTGTCGTTGCCCCGCTGTCGCTTAATGATCAGAGTCTGTTCACCCACGAAGGCTTTCAGTTCGCCATCTTTCCCCGCCAGGGCGGCCATCCGCCTGAGATCGAATCAGAGCACAATCTGGCCATAATGGGCCGTACGCTGGGCAGGCTGCATGCGGTGGGTCGCGCAGCAGAACACAAGGTGCGTCCGACGCTCGACTGGCAGCGTATGGCCCGCGATTCCCGTAACTGGTTGCTGCAAAGCAATTTCATACCCGGGGAGTTAAAGCCAGCCTACGAATCCGTTACGGATCATCTGCTGGCCGGCGTTGAGCACGCGATGTCATTGCCCTACCGCAGCCTGCGTCTGCACGGCGATTGTCATCTGGGTAATGTGCTGTGGCGCGACGATGTCCCACACTTTGTTGACTTCGATGACACCGTCACTGGACCGGCCGTGCAAGACTTGTGGATGCTACTGTCTGGAGAGCGCGACGAACGCAATCGTCAGCTGCAGGTTCTGATTGAAGCCTACGAAACCTTTGTACCCTTTGATGCCGCTGAGCTGGGGCTGATCGAGGCACTGCGGACAATGCGCATCATGCACCACGCGGCCTGGATTGGACGGCGCTGGTCTGACCCCGCGTTTCCACCGGCATTTCCCTGGTTCAATGGCGGTCGATACTGGTCAGATCACATACTGGCGCTGCGCGAGCAGCTCTCAGCACTCGAAGAACCCCCTCTAACGCTGTGAAATTGCGGTCTGCACTGATCCCTTCCAACCTGGACCTCGCACGATCTGACCTGGCAACGCCCCGGTAGGTTTGCCATCGGCAATCACTGGCTGTCCGTTAACATAGACGTGTTGCACGCCTTTGGCATAGCTGTGGGACTCCGCAAAGGTTGAGGTATCGATGATCTTGCCGGCATCAAACACCGCAAGGTCGGCGAAGTAGCCCGGCGCGATGCGCCCCCGATCTGTCAGACCCAGGTTTGCCGCCGGCAATCCGGTGATTTGGTAAACCGCATCCTCAAGTTCTAACACCGCCTCGTCGCGTACGTAACGACCAAGCACTCGGGCGAAACTGCCATACGCCCGCGGATGCTGACTTTGATAAAGAAACCGACCCTCCGCCGCGGGTGCTGACGCATCGCTGCCAATACTGACCCACTCAAGTTGCAGTTTTTTACGCAGATTGGCCTCACTCATCACCGAGTAGGCGATGCGGGTTTTACTTCGATCCGCAATCACGAGGTCGATAGCAGCGTCTTCCGGAGACACACCACGGGCTGCGGCAATCTCTGCAAGCGTCATCCCCACATAGCGCCGGAGTGCTTTGGTCTTAACCCCTAAAAGACGTGCCTTGTCCGCCCCGTCAAGCAGCAGATTTTCCCAATCCGGGTGCGGGTCACGCATTTGTGCCACCACCTTTTGGCGAACCTGTGGGTCTTTCAGTCGTTCAACCCACAGGTCAACACCACCCAGTTGCACCCAGGGCGGCATTGCCGCATCCAGGCCACTGGCGGCCGCCGTATAGGGATACATGTTGGCGCTGATTTCAAGTCCACGCGACCGCGCGGTTGTGATGGCGTCGATAACCTGATTGAGTTTTGACCAGTTGGCGTTACCCGCCGCCTTCAGATGGTAGATCTCCGCCCGCGCGCCCGAGCGCTCACTGATTTCAATCAGTTCTTCAACCGCATCAAGCAGGTGCTGGCTTTCCGAGCGCAGATGCGAAATGTAACCGCCGCCATGTTGCGCAGCCTCAGCCGCCAGCGCAGCAAGTTCATCGGTGGTGGCGTAGTTTGCTGGCGTATAGATCAGTGACGAACCAACGCCCATCGCCCCCTCTTCCATAGCCTGGCGCACAAGGCTGCGCATCTTGGCCAGTTCGCTCTCGTTGGGACCTCGGGTCTTGCGCCCCATAACGTATTCACGAATGGTTGTGGCGCCAACGTAAGAGGCTACATTCACGCCAATGCCGGCCTGGCGGAGCATGCCAAAGTAATCACCCAGCGTACGCCACTGCGGTGCTACTCCCGCATCAATCGCAGACGCTCGCAGATTGGCACGCTGCGGATTAACAAAGGGCCCCATTGATCGCCCTTCGCCCATCACCTCAAGGGTCACCCCTTGGGCCACATCACTCAGAGCTCGGGGATCAAGCAGAATTGATTCGGTAGCCCAGGACAACATATTGATGAACCCGGGCGCCACCACCAGCCCGCGCACATCCCGCGTATGCGCACAGTGCAGCCCATTACCCCAGGCTGTACCGCGTGGGTCCGCGCGATCAATAGCCGCAACGATGCGTTCGCCATCCAGTATCACATCGCCTTGAAAGCCAGGCTCACCGCTGCCATCAACCACCCAGCCACCGCTTAAACGCAGGGTGCAAGACACCGATTCTGTGTCCGCCCAAACCGGCAGCGCCAGTGAAAGCGGTAGCGCCACTAAAAGCGGCAGTGCTGCTAAAAGCACCTCAGGAAAACGGCAACACAGGGCAACAGACTTCACAACAACCTTCACAAAAAAACCTTCACAAAAACGCCGTTCCTGCTCGCAGGCTAATCACCAGCCCCATAAGTGTCAGCAAGCCAAACGCATAACGTCTAAGCGCCTCTGGCTCTATGCGAGGGGCATACCTGCGTCCGAGCCAGGTGCCGAGCACCACCATGGGCAATGAGGCCCCAGTAAGCTGCACAATGTCGGTATTGATTTCGCCTTGCACGCCAAGCATCAATGTACGAACACTGGTGGTGACACCAAAGCAGGCAAGCAAGGTGGGTCTGATGACTTCAATAGGTAACGGCTGTCGATAAAAAAACCAGCCCATCACCGGACCCGATGCCGAAAACATACCGCCACACAGGCCGCCGCCCACACCCGCAATCACCCGGGCAACAGGCCGACTTTCATCTTCTTTTATTGGATTCTTGCCCATCATCGACAAGCTACCGGCTAACACAAACAGTCCCAGCAACAACTGCAATAGCGCAGTTTGCCCTTCATTGAGATACAGCATCAACCACAGGCCAATACCAATTGCAGGGACCTGGCCAAAGCTTACAAAACGCAAGAATCCAAAGTGAATATGTTGGGTTTGACCACGCAGCGCCATCAGCACGTTGGCAAGCGATAGCAGACTCACGGTTGCCGTGAGAACCGGGATACTCACCAGTTGCATGCCAGCAGCCAGCGCAATAAGGATCATGCCCAGTGCAAATCCCGTTACGGTTTGGACAAAGGCGCCCAGAAAGGCAACGACAAGAAAAGCAACAAAGGTCATGAGCAGGGTAGTATACGCCAGCGCAATCAATCCAAGGCCCACTTAATGGATTTAAAACTCGACACCAAAACTGCACTGGTCACTGGCGCCCATAGAGGCACTGGACAGATCATCGCGACACGTCTCGCGGCTGAAGGCGCAACGGTGTGGGTCCACGGTTTCACTCAAGAACAGGCGCAAGACGCAGCGCAGACTATTCCGGGAGCACGTCCGGTGAGTGGTGATATCTGTACCGACGAGGGTGCAGCCCAGGTGCTTGAGCAGATTGCAGACGCACCACCGCAAATTCTGGTAAACAATTACGGCACGGCCGACCGCGGCAAGTGGGACACTCTTAACACTGACGCCTGGCTTGATGCCTATCAAAAAAATGTATTAAGCGCCCAGCGACTTATCCGGGGGCTACTGCCCGGGCTTAGAACACAGCCCTTCGGCCGCATCATCAATCTCGGTACTGTGGGTTCAACCCGTCCCAATGCGGTGATGCCGCACTACTACGCCGCCAAAGGCGCACTGGCAACAATGACGGTAGGGCTCGCCAAAGAGCTTGCCGGTACCGCGGTACGAGTCAATCTGGTATCGCCGGGGCTCATTCTCACGCCAGAGGTTGAAGCCAACTATCTGCAACATGGCAAGGAGCAAGGCTGGGGCACAACCTGGGAAGACATCGAACCTCATGTCGCCAAAGACATTCCCATCGGTCGCATTGTACGTCGCGAAGAGGTGGCTGATCTTGTATGTTTTCTCGCAAGCCCCAGAGCAGACGCTCTGCACGCTCAAAACATACGTATCGATGGCGGCGCGCTCGACATTGTGTCTTAACCCCAGGGCGCTCTAAACATTGACTGAAGAACAATCCAGCAGATCGTCTTCGCCAGACAGCGAGTTGTCACAATCGAATCGCTCTGCCCTCGACCTGGGACGCCGTATCACCGGTATTGGTGCACTATTTGCCTGCGCCTTGCTGGTAGACCCTGCTCAATCAGTCGCAGATGTCACCAGCCTGGCAGATATCAATCAGGCTGTTGTTTTGCACGCCCTGGTTATTCCGGCTTTGGCCGCACTGGGTTTGTGGCTGGTGTTACCTAAACCAACAGTGCTCGCCATCTGTGTGTTGATGCTCGCAGGAGCTCACTCCGAACCGGGGCAAGGCGATCTCTTTGCCAGCTATCTCTACCCGGCACTTGCTCTAATGGCGGGCCTGTATCTCATTTACACCTTTCTTGGTTCAGGAAAATCTGGGCCACCGCCGACGGATCACACCTCATGACTCGCTCACTTGTTACTGGCACAACGTCAGGCATCGGTCGTGCCATCGCTGAAGCCATCACCGCAAACAAGACAATTTCGGACAACCATCTGATCATGGCGGTACGCGACATAAAGCGGGGCCATGAGTTACGCCATACCCTCAGTCTTGAACACCCCGGCACACAGATTGATGTTATCGAGTGCAATCTTGCCAGCCGCGGTAGCGTCGACAAGTGCGCCGAGCTGGTGCTCAAGCGCTACGGCGAACTGGATGTGCTCATCAACAACGCAGGCGCTATGTTTGCCCGTCCTCGACTGGCGGAAAGCGGCTTTGAGCTGACCTTTGCAACCAATCACCTTGGGCCTTTCCAGCTCACCAATCTGTTGTTGCCAGCACTCACCCACAGTCGTATTGCGCGGGTAGTAAACGTGGCTTCCAAAATGCATTTGCGCGCGGATATGGACTTTGACCACCTGGATGACCTCAGAAACTATTCCATGTGGTCAGCCTACTCACGTTCAAAGCTCGCCAATGTGATGTTTTCCAACACTCTGGCAAAGCGTCTCGACGGCACCAACATTCGGGTAAATGCCCTGCACCCTGGCACTATAAGCAGTCAAATACTGCCGGGCACAGGCCGCGTCTGGCCACTGCTTGCCCGCCTTGGAAAAACCCTTGGTATATTGAAGCCTGCAGCCGATGGCGCAGCAACGCCCATGTATCTTGCTTTTGATCCGGGAAGCGAATCCATGCAGGGCTTGTATCTGGATGAACATCAGATACCTCAGAACTGCGCGCCCCAGGCGCTGCAGGTAAATTTGCAGGAACGGCTGTGGGCGCTCTCTGCCACAGCCGTTGGTCTCGACTAACTTCGACCAAGAGAACACAAATCCATGGACAGAGTCGCTGCATTTAAGGCGGTTATTGGCCCAAGCAATCAAGACTTCTATCTAAGCTATTTTCGCCGCTGCGAGGAACGTGGCTACACGCCCTTATCCTGGAATTGGCCGGCATTATTCTGGGGACTGTTTTGGCTGCTGTGGCGCCGTCAGTACCGCTGGGCACTGTTCACGATGCTACTCGGCGTCTGTTCTTATGCGGTTGCAGGAGTGGTCACTGAGCAAACCGGTTCCGAAGAAACTGGCATGCTGGCAGCCTATCTTCTGGGTTTGCCGTATTTAGCGGTCTATCTGCCGCTCAAGGCAAACGGCATCTACTACGACTGGTGCAACCAGATGATTGCCAATTCGAGTCAACTGTTTGTCCAGCAACCCGATGCGCAGAAAGCCTGGCTCACCACCAAGGGTGGAGTGAATCAGGCTTTGCCCATCATCATGATCGTCTGGCTGTTACTGGTTTCCCTGTTGGCGGGCCCGCCACCCGAGCTGGTCAGTCAGTAGTCGCAGATTGCGCTTATTGCCGAAAGCTAAAGCGCACTCCACTACGTACCGGCATCGACACGCCGTTCTCAACATAAGGCTGGAAGCGCCACTTGCGAATGGCGTTTAGCGCCGAGGGCTCAAAGATCTGATCACTTGAACGAACAACAACTGCGTCAAACACGCTGCCCTGAGAGTCGATTCGGAAGTTTAGCTCAACCCATCCTTCTCTTTGAGCACCACTGGTACGACGTGGGAATGTTGGCGCAACGCTGCGCTCTACGGTCAAATCAGACACACTGAAGATACGATCCGAGTTTGCCTGCAAGGCCGCCTCCGCTTCCTCGGCAGCTTGCGCCTCTCGAGCTTTGGCGCTGGATGCCTCAAGTTCTGCCTCCGCCGCTTTTTCCTGCGTGAGTTTGGCAAACTGATCTGTAAGTTTGGCCGCCTGGTCTACGCTACCCAGATTTGGTGCGATGCTGCGGGCCTGTTCCATGAACTTTGTGGAGGCCTCAAAGTTGCCCTCGATAGCCGCAGCCTGGGATTTTGACACCAGCCGCTGAGCAACCGTTGCTATACCCACCGCCGCCTCGGCATTGCCGGGGTCGATACGTGCGATGCGTCGATACGACGACAATGCGTTATCGCCGCGTGGCGACAGCAACCGATCGGTGGCCAGCTGGTTAACAGCAAGTCGTGACAGCTCTTCGATGCGTTCAAACTTGTTTGTTCGTTCGATCACGCTCTTGGCACCGGCATGCTCAGGCATGAGCGCCAGAATGTGTTCAGCAGATCGGCGCGCTTGCGGCCAATCGCTATCGTAAACGGCGGTTTCGGCATCGCCAATCACGTAGGCAATGACCTTTTCAAGGCCCTCTTGCGCCTGCTCATCGGCACTGTTTACAAGCACTGCCTGATGAAAATAGTACAGCGCGTTATCGCTTACTGGCTCAGTGATGCGGCCAGAGGCAAAGGCCCGGTCAGCAAGATCGATCCAGCTTTCACTGTCGCTACCCGCTGCTGCATCAACCTGCCAGGAAGCTACCGGCAAAGAAGGCAATGCAAGTCCCGACTGACTTGGCTCGCTGGTCAGCAGAAAACCACTGACAACCACACCCGCCACAACCAACAAACTGGCAACACCAAAGTTATGCAGAGGACTGGTTTGCGCGCCAGATGCTCCTTCCTGTCCCGCAGGCTCTGCCTGATCGAGCATAGGATCAAAAACTGTATCGTTCATATCATTTGAATAAGTAATATCACTCACCGCGAACTCCTGACAGGCCAGCTAGTAATGAAGAGGCAAAGCGTTTCTTGATAGATTGGATGCGCGACCGCACGTCAGCGAACAGGCCTTTGTTGGCCGCCTCGACTTCGGCATTGCGAACCACCCGGTGTCGCAGCACTTTGTTGTTATCGGCGCACAGCTCCGCGTATTTGGTCATGGCCGAGTTGAGCCAGATCCGTGTTTGCGCAACCTGCAAAGGTTTAAGCAAGAAGCGGAAGATCTGACCGTGGTTAATCAGGCCAATCAACAAAGCGGCATCCGATCGTTCGCTGGCAATAATGGTGACGAGTTCTGGCACCTCATGCTTTAGCACTCGAGTCAGTTCGTCAATTTCACTTTCGTTAACCGCAAGATCAGTAATCAATACACCAATGGGGTGCTCCGAAAGCCTGCGCAACGCAACGTCAATCGAATCAGCCTCACGCACCGCGTACTGTGGACCGATCGCCAGATTAACGCCTTCAAGCAGGTCCGCATCCTGGGTAAGCACCAGAACTTCAGGATCAACCGTTTCCTGTTGAACAGGGGTATTCTCAGCAGAATCGTCGATGTCTTCAGCAGTTTCTGTTGCAACAAAGGGAGCCGGTTCGATCTCCTTAGAAGCACCTTCGGCAGACTCAAAAACCTCAGAGAGCGCTGTTTCAGCAAACTCTGTTTCCAGCAGTTCAGGCACTTCCGCTGCGTTAGTAATTTCTTCAACTTGGTAAATCAGCGCGTCGTCCATGGCGTCTTGCACAGACTCTTCAAGCACATCCACCATCTCGATCTTTTCGAGCTCGTCATCGGGCACCGCAGCCAGCTCGTCAACGCCCGCCATCTCTGATACCCGAGCTGCCTGCACAGCAAGAGCCACCGCGTCTTTAAGTTCATCCGTTGGACAGGGCTTCATCAAATAACGAAATACTTCACTTTCGTTGATCGAAGCCTCAACCGCATCGAGATCCGCATAACCCGTCAGCAATATACGCATACTGCTGGGGTAATCGCCTTTTACGGTCGCAAGCAACTCAACACCCGTCATTCCGGGCATCCGCTGATCAGAGACCACTACATGAATGTCGTCACGCTTTTCCAGAATCTCCAAGGCTTCGTAGCCGGAGTTGGCAAGCAAAACGTCGTACTCCCTTCGAAACATGGCACGCATCGAGGTTAGAACCCGGCGTTCGTCATCGACAAACAATAAAGCCGGTTTAACCTTCGTTTCTGCGCGCGTTGGTGCAGCTTGAGTCAACATGTTACGCGGCCGCCTCCGTGTGGCTGGTTGCAGAGCCTGTCGAGCCAACATCACCCGATTGCTCTGACTCAATACGTCCTTCGTCGAGTTGTTGGTCGAGTTCTTCGCCGGTGCTGGCGCCAACAATGCTCACGCTCTTCTTGTCGTCCCTGGTAGCACTACCGCTGCGTCTGACCGGGAAACCGAGGGTGAAGCGAGTGCCTGCCCCGACTTTTGAGTCAACCAGCAGTTGTCCTTCGTGTTCCTCGATAATCTGATGCACGATAGACAGCCCAAGACCTGTACCTTTACCTACCGGCTTGGTGGTAAAGAACGGATCCATAATCTTGGTCAGGTTTTCTTCAGGTATACCGCAACCGGTGTCTTGCATAGTGATCTCTACCCAGTCACCCCGTGAGCTGGTGCTGATGGCAAGCTTGCCTTTGCCATCCATTGCCTGCACAGCATTGGTAATCAGATTAATAAATACCTGGTTAAGCCGTGACGGTGAACAGAAGATGTCGGGCACGTCTTTGAAGTCTTTGTCGATTTCAATGCCGTACTTCCAGAGGTTTTTGGTAATCACCAAAGTCTTTTCAATACCGTCTACCACGTTGAAACGGTCTTCGGCAGCTCTATCGAGTCGTGAGAAGTCTTTGAGGCTTTGTACCAGCTCACTGATCTGATGCAGACCTTCAACGCTGTCGGTGGAAAGCTCAGAAATCTCCTGGGCGTTCTCGGTGATAATCTCCGGATCAAGCAGATGACGCTTGTTTTCCAGATGCTTAAGCGCGCGCTGTCGATCCAGCTCTGATTCGGCTTCAACCAGCGGCAAGGTAGCGTCGAGGTAGGTTTCCATCTCGGTGATCGCCTCAGCCGTCATCGAGGTGTTGTTCAACACGTACAAAAGCGGTGTGTTGATCTCATGCATAACCCCGGCAACCAGTTGCCCCAGCGAAGACATTTTCTCCGCCTGCACAAGCTGCACCTGAGATTCGGTCAGGTCATTCATTGCCGTCTCAAGATCCTTGGTGCGTTCGTGTACCCGGGTCTCCAGTTCGTCGTGCGATTGATTCAGTTCTTTGTGTGAACGAGTCAGACGAAATCCGAAGTAGCCCAGAACCAGCAACAGCATCACCGTATAGACGTTGAGCAGTACTCGGGCATCATTCACCGTGAACAGCCCCTGCACATAGGTGGCCGCAAGATTTTCCTGCAACGCCGCTCTTGTGATGCTGAATTCAGCAGCACCCATGGCGGCAAAATTCTCAACCATGCCCTGGCGCCACTCACCCGCGTTTTCCGCAACGTTGGCAAACGCCGTAAGCGCCTCGCGATCTGAGGTTGTCATGCGGTAACCGGGGGAGCGAATCTCGCCAACCAGTGCAGCAATGGTAGACAGGTCTTCCGGGTTGCGGCTGCCCAGGCGTTCAAGCACAGATTGTTCAGCGCTAAATAACAAATCAGCGAACTCATTGTTACCGCGGCTACGAAGGGTACCGATAATTTCCCGGCTGCTGCTTTTTAACTTTGCAAGCGAATCAAAAAGATGGGATTGATTGGCGCCAAAGTTGCGCAGCGAGGCTGCCAGCTGCTCACTTTGAAGTTTCAGCGTTTGATACTGAGCAAGCGTAAGCTGTTCGCTGGACTCATGGCCGCGCGAAAAGCTGCCGAACCAGCTGCTCATACCCACCCGCAATTGACCAACCGCTGTATCGGGCGAGTGCACCTGAGCGACATCCTCGCCCAGACGCTTGATAATGAACTCGTATCGATCAGCCAGCTCATAAAGGGTGGCCTTGGTGTCGGCTTTACCCGCCCAGGTTGCCTCTATGGTGACTTCGAGTAGTGAATCCAGATCCTTGAGATAGCGCATCTCAGTTTCGATGCTGCGTTGTGCTGTTTGATTTGGGTTACCGGACATCAGCAGCAATGCCGCGAGCAATCCGCCCGCCAGCACAATGCTGAACACCGAAAGACCGTTTCGAAATACTGTCGAGATCAATCGCTTAACTTCCCGCCCGCTGCCTTGCGGACTTAGTTCACTAGAGGAATGACCAGCCTAGTCACATCAGGGCCGGCAAAACGTGCACAGTTCCCCCTTGGGTGTGAACCAGCGCATGTTTCCGCCACAAAAACGGTGGCGCAAAGTAAAAACGGCGCAATTTGCCCCCTGAGGCACCATTTTTTTGGTGTCTGGGTTGAGCAGCGTCTGCGCCCCGTGTTTTCAGTGTAGTTCGCAAAAAGCCCCGCGCACGCTCGAACTCGAATTATCAACCCCTTTATATATATGACTCTAAATGATAGTGACCACTCACATTGCGAACTTATCTACAAAAGTGTCAACTAGGTCATTGCGCAGAAAATTAGCCTTCTTCAAAATATCTCCACGCAACCCAGACCAGCTACAAAATCAGCAAAAGAGAAAACTCGCGTCATGAACAATCCAATACACAAAGATCCAAAATCTGTCTGGCAAATGGATCTGGCCGATATCAACGTGGCGGATGGCGAACTGTTCAAGAACGAGGGTCACTGGGAGTACTTTGAGCGCCTGCGCAAAGAGGCACCGGTGCACTTCTGCAAAGAAAGTGAGTTTGGCCCCTATTGGTCAATCAGCCGCTTCGACGACATCAAGTGGGTCGACAAAAACCACGATCTGTTTTCTTCCGAAGGCGGCATCACGGTTGATGACGGCCAGGAAGATTTTCCGCTGCCCATGTTCATTGCCATGGATCCACCCAAGCACGATCAGCAACGTGCTGTGGTAAGCCCCACTGTTGCACCAAGAAACCTCGCCGACCTGGAAGGCACGATCCGTACCAGAGTGTGCAACATTCTCGACGAGCTGCCGCTAAACGAAGAATTTGACTGGGTTGATAAGGTGTCAATAGAGCTCACCACACAAATGCTCGCCACCCTGTTTGATTTCCCCTGGGAAGATCGCCGCAAACTCACCTGGTGGTCAGACGTTGTCACCGGCGGTGAGTCGCAGAATCTGGTGGCCGACGAAGAAGAATGGAAAGCCGTGATGATGGAGTGCCTTGAGTACTTCATGAACCTGTGGAAAGAGCGCCTGGAGCAGCCGCCTTCCAACGACTTCATTTCAATGATGGTGCACGGCACCGCCACCAAAGACATGCCGCCAGAAGAATATCTGGGCAACCTGATCTTGTTGATTGTTGGCGGCAACGACACCACCCGCAATTCCATTACCGGTGGCGTTTATGCGCTGAATCAGAACCCGGCTGAGTATGACAAGCTCAAGGCCAATCCAGCGCTCATCCCAAATATGGTGAGTGAGATCATTCGCTGGCAAACGCCGCTTGCTCACATGCGCCGTGTGGCCACCGAAGATGTCGAACTGCGTGGGCAAACCATTAAGAAGGGCGACAAGGTCGTCATGTGGTATGTCTCTGGCAACCGCGACGAAGAGGCCTTCGAGAATGCCGATGAGTTCATCATCGACCGCAAGAATGCTCGCCAACACGTGAGTTTTGGCTTTGGTGTGCACCGCTGCATGGGCAATCGGCTGGCTGAGATGCAACTGCGCGTGCTCTGGGAAGAAATCCTCAAACGCTTCGAGAAAGTAGAAGTTGTGAGCGAGCCCGAACGAAACAACTCGTCTTTTGTGAAGGGTTATCAAAACATGATGGTTCGGTTGATCCCAAAAACCTAGCCACCAAAGACCTGAAAGGCTAAGTTGTGGCTATTACCCACAGCATGAGAGAGCCTTTCAATGATCAGCAGCGGCCCCGTAGAAGATCGACTCGCCATTCGCGAACTGGTGGAATCCTATAACGACGCCGTCATGCGTTTCGACGCTGACGCCTGGGGCGCAAACTGGACCGACGACGCCGTATGGAATCTGCCTGGAGCCGGCGACATGGTTGGCAAGGCCACCATTGTTGGCGCCTGGCAACAGGCGATGTCTGGGTTTTCGTTTGTTGGCTTCTTTGCCTCAGCAGGCCCCATTATTGTCGACGGCGATTCCGCCACCGGCACCTGGTACCAGCAAGAATTCCTCCATCAAAAAGACGGCGCCAAGCGCAACATCACCGGCAAATACACCGACACCTACGTCAAAGACTCCGGCCGCTGGTATTTCTCGAAACGCATCTACGAAATTTTGGATGCCTCAGAGAGTTAGCGTTCGATGCGCAAGTGCACCCGACCCAGTTCGCCAAAGTCGCCACTCCATAACCCTCTCTTGGGTTCACTCATGCGGCCAAAGGCACCGGTAATCACTTGCTGACCGGCCTGTACGGATAGGCCGTAGTCGAGCAGCCGGTTGCACAAACCAGCAAGGCTGTGAAAGTGATCGTCCATATGATCACGGCCCGCGACAGAAGAAACCCCATCAGCGTTGTGCAACAGCCGCACTGTTAGCTCATCGCTGCAAAAGTTGTCGGGAATCGGCACAGGGTCTCCTACTACCAATCCCCAGTGCGACAGGTTATCCGCCAGTCGCTCTTCATTTGAGGGGGCCGCCCCCTGTATCTGCAATCGATTCTGGGTCAGTTCAAAGGCCGGGGCGACAGAGGCCAACGCCTGCCGCACCTCTGCCGCGTTCACCGGCGCATCAATCTGCTGCGCAAACTCAAAGCAGAGTTCGTTTTCAATGCCACCCTCAAGGGTCAGGTCATCTTGCTGTTGGCCTACCGTGCTGCTCCACCAAAAGGTATGCCCGGATCGGTAGATCCCAGAGTCGAGTAGATAACCAAAGGGGCGAAATCCCGCCCCAAAGGCATCACGGCTTGACCCGGAAGTGAGCCCCACCTTCCAGCCGGCGAGCGCCTCGCCCCGTTCCTGACGGGCCGCAAGTGCTGCCAACTGCTGCCTCTGAGCACGTTCCAGTCCATCAGAGGTCTCTGTTTTGTTCATCGGCTTATCCAGAATTTTGTCGTCTGACGTTCTGACTTCCAGCGCATCAACGCCAACTGTTGGCTAATTCAACCACACCAGCGTTTTTTAAGCTGAACAAATTATCTATTTAAATTCAGCAAGTTAGAACGATTGAACCAGTTGGCACAGTTCGTGAAAGGACCACAGCACTTAGCGATACCGACCTCTGGCGCATCAATCCATAAACCAATGATCGCCCTGGTGCGTCTAAACAGTCTCAAAACGCATCAATAGGTTGAGCTACCGACTATTCGGCAAAGGGAATTTGTTTCTATGATCCGACTGCTTGCATCGCATCGCGTGGCCGCCAACTTGCTTATGGTGATGATGGTACTTGCGGGTCTGTTCACCATGAAGAACATTCCCAGCCAGCTTGATCCGCCCACTACCTTTCCCGTAGTGGCCGTTGAGGTGGAGTGGCGGGGTGCCGCAGCAGAAGACATTGAAGAGCTGATCACAACGCCTATCGAATCCCAGCTGCGCACCATCAACGAACTGTACGAACTGCGCTCGCGAACCCGCAACGGCTATGTGCGCGTAGATGCGATATTCAATCACGATGCAGACATGATCCGCGCTCTCGACACCGTGAAACAACGGGTTGCCAATCTGCGAAACCTGCCGCCAACCATTGAACCGGTCACGGTGCGCCGCTTCATTGATCTTGAGCCGGTGGCCAGTCTTCTGGTCCACGGCGGCAGTGACATCTCTGAATTGATTCCACTGGTCAGAGATTTTGAAACCGAGCTTATGCGCCGCGGTATCGAGGGTGTGTTCTACGACGGTTTACCCATCGAAGAAATTGCCATCCTTGTCGGCGGGGAATCTCTGCAACAAATGAATCTGACCCTGGATGATTTGGCTAACCAGATCGCTGAGGCGTCGCAAAACGTACCCGCCGGTAGCGTCGGCCGCGGCCAGGACGAACGACAACTGCGCAGCCTGGATCAGCGCCGGGACCCGCGCGGCTTTGAAGGTTTGCTGCTGGAATCCGCTGATCAGGTGGTGCGGCTGGGAGACTTTGCAAGCGTTATCCGAAGACCACAAGACGGTCAGCCGCTGGTGTACAAAGACGGCAAGCCAGCGATCGAAATGGTTCTCTGGCGCGACACCAAGTCAGACGCCATGTTATCTGCCCAGGTTGTCGAGCAATGGCTTGGCGAAATACAGCCGGCCCTCCCCGAAGGTGTGGTTGTCGAGCAACAGGCGGATATCTGGCATCTGTTGGCGGCGCAGATCAACATGATTGGCAAGAACGCCGCATCCGGATTGTTTCTGGTCATTATCACTCTACTGTTGTTCTTGAGCGGTCGGGTGGGCTTTTGGGTCATGCTTGGTATTCCCGTTAGCTTTCTGCTGGCCCTCGCGCTGTTCTACTACGGCTTCGGTTATGGCATCTCCATCATCGCCATGATCGGATTCATTATGGCCTTGGGCATTGTGGTTGATGACGCCATTGTTGTTGGCGAAGACGCCATGACACATTTCGAGAATGGCGCTTCAGCAGAAGACGCTGCGGTGCTTGGTGCCCAACGTATGTGGGTGCCGGTTGTCACCAGCTCACTGACCACCCTTGCAGCATTTATACCGTTACTGCTGATTGGCGGGCAGATGGGTGACACCATTTTAATCCTGCCAACCATCTTGCTGTGCGTCATCATTGCAAGCCTCATCGAATGCTTTTGTGTGCTGCCCGGTCACCTAAAACGCAGCCTGGAAAAAGTGAAACCCACAGAGCCCACAAGCTTTCGTGGTCGCTTCGATGCTCGCTTCACGGCGTTTCGCGAACAGCGCTTCATGCCACTGGTAAACACAGCGCTCGCTTATCCTGGTGCCACGGTGTGTGCCGCTCTGGGTGGCGTGGTTTGTGCGATGACTCTGGTCGCGTCTCAACATGTTGGGTTCAATCTGGTGTCGGGGTTTGATTTTGAATCACTCGAAGCAAACGTCCAGTTTAGTGCCCAGGCCAGCGACGCTGACAAGGCTGACTTCACCCAGCATCTACAGAAAACCCTGCAGCAGGTGCACGCGGCCCACGATGAAAAGAACCTTGCAGGCTGGCTGGCCAAAACCAATCTCGCAGAATTTGATGAAGAACGGCAAACCGGTTCGCAGTACGGCAGTGTCTCTGCGTTCTATGCGTTCGAAGAAGACCGCACCATCAGTCCACACCAGTTCGCCGAAGAATGGCGTGCCGCTGTTACCCAGCCGCCCTGGGTAGAACGCTTCCAGCTTGGCGTTGACGGCGGAGCCAATGGCGGTGAACCCAGCATCACCATGGTGTTGCGGGGTCAAAACACCGCAGATCTCAAAGCTGGCGCGCTGGAGCTTGCACAACAACTCTCAAGCTACCCCGGTGTATCCAATGTCACCGACGATCTGCCTTACGGCAAAGAACAGCTTATCTTCACCATGACGCCAACAGGCAAAACCCTGGGGTTAACCCCGGAAGAGATTGGCCGTCAGTTGCGCGCGGGCTACGCCGGACGACGGGTGCAGATCTTCAACGAAAACAACGCCGAGCTGGAAGTCAGAGTACTGGCTACCGATCTGGAGCGCGAGCGTGTCTCTTACCTCTCTCAGTACCCGATAAAAACTCGCAGTGACGGGTGGGTGCCGCTCGGTAGCGTTGCAGAACTCACACCACGTCGTGGTATTGACGTCATTCGCCACCAGAACGGCGAACTGGCAATCCGGGTTTCAGCAGATGTGAACAGCGAAGAAAACAACGCACTTACCATCATTGACGATATCGAAACCAATCACATCAAAGCACTGCTCGACAAATACGACCTCACCTTTGGCTTGGCCGGGCAATCTGCTGAAGATGCCAAAATGCTTGAAGTGATGGCACTGGGTGGTTGGCTCACACTGATTCTGATCTATCTTATTTTGGCCTGGGTATTTGCAAGCTACCTTTGGCCTTTGGCCATCATGCTGGCGATTCCGTTTGGTATGACGGGCGCTATCGTTGGGCACTGGCTATTGGGCATGGAGATCGCCGCAATGAGCTTGCTCGCGTTCTTTTCGCTAACCGGCATTGTAGTAAACGATTCGATTGTCTTGATTAGCTTCTTTAAAGACGCCTACAAGCCATCAGAAAATTTTGACCTCAATTACCTAAGAGAGACGCTGGCCAAAGCGGTCAATGCACGCTTCCGGGCAGTACTGCTGACCTCACTCACAACCATCGCAGGCCTTGTTGCGCTGATATTTGAAACCAGCACCCTGGAAATGTATGTCGCACCTATCGCCGTCACCCTGTGTTTTGGACTTGCCTTCGCAACTGCACTGGTATTGCTGGTTATTCCCGCAATGCTTTTGTTGCTTGAAAGCCTGAAGCACAAGATCCAAAACGCCCTACACAACTTTCAAGCCCATAAAGAGCTTTCTACTTCACAGGCAGTAAGAGGAGAAACAACCCCATGACCACTGATCCTATCCACACATCGCAACCAGATGCCCCACCCAAGTATTCACCAGCAGTACGGCGCGCAGGTATTGGCGGCGCTATGCTGGTCGCTGCCGCCTCTCTGGGCACACTTATCATGGTCACCGGGCCAGATGGTTCTGCTGAACCGCAGATTGAGAAAGCCTGGCCGGTAACGGTGATGCGGGCAAACCCAAGCGAACTGCACCCAATGTTTGCCACCTACGGTCGGGTAGAGGCACGCACACAGGCAAAACTTCGTACCGACATACAGGCTGAGGTTGAACGCGTCTTTGTTCAAGAAGGCGAATGGGCCGAAGAAGGCGAACTATTGATACAGATGCGCGCTGATGAAATCGAGCTGCGCCTGCGCGAAGCAAACGCAGAGGCAGAGAAAGAGGCCGCCAATCTCCGTTCCACCCAGGTGGAGTACGAGATGATGCAGAAATCAAGCGAGCACATCGAAAACATGTACCAGCTGTCACAGCAAACCCTGGCTCGCCAGCAGGAACTTGCTGACCGAAAAATGATTCCCCAGGCGTTGTTGGACTCAGCGTTACAGCAGGCTGGTCGCGATACGCTTGAGTATCAGAATCACAAACGTGTGCTGGCCAACTTCCCCAGCCGTGTCGCCCAAAACAGCGCAGCGCTTGAGGTGGCTCGCGCACGAGCTGCGCGTGCACAGCTTGAACTCGACAAAACCCAACTGCGCGCGCCGTTTTCAGGACCGGTGCTAAGCGTGGCCGTTGGTCCTGGCGATCGCACCAATAACAGCGTTGTTTTAATGACCATGGCAGATGCCAGCAGCTTCGAAGTACGCGCCGCCATTCCCGATCAGTACTCCGAGCGTATCCGTCAGGCCCTCGACGCAGGCAAGCCTATCTCGGCGGAGGTTGTTCGCGGCAGTTCCACCAAAAGCGAAACACCCAGGCAACTCGTACTGAGTCGCATAGCGCACAACGTGCGACCGGGACAGAGTGGTCTGGATGCCTGGTTTCGATTTCACACATCATCTCAGGTAGCCAGCAGGTCCGGCGCAAATACCAATCCCGAGTCTTTGCCGGCTCTTGGCCGGGTAATCAACCTGACTACCGTACTACCCAGCGAACCTGGCCTCGTTGCTCTCCCTGGGCAGGCGATCTACAACAACGATCGCGTTTACCTGGTCAACAACAATCGCTTGCAAGCCGCCACGGTACAACGCATTGGTGAGATCAGACTGGCAGGCGGCGACGTTCAGGTACTGGTGCGGGGCGACAATCTAAACAGCGACTCAGACGTGATGACCACGGCACTGCCCAAGGCGATCACCGGTTTACTGGTTGAACCCATTCGCTCGTCAATCGCTGAAGATGAGGCCGTAGTAGAAACGCCAGGTCCGCAGAGCAGAATTGAGCCAGATTCAATGCGTCAGACCATCGCCCGTTCAGCTACCTATTCCCGGTCTGCAAGTCGTCCTCCGGCACGATCTCCTGCACAAGCACCCAGGGTTTAACAACCACTGTCCATAAGGTGGCATCGCTGTTGTACCAGGTCGCAGCCTGCTCATCAGACACTACTCCCGCCTCACCTGCGTTCATGAACGCTTCGAATCCCGGCCGATCATCCTCAGCCAGAGCCATGGCCACAGCCAACAGATCGACTCCCGGCTGAGCTTGCAGGGTAAGGCCCTGAGCAAAAAAGCGTTGCAGTTCTCTCCAGGGCGCGCGCGCGGTTTCTCCCAACAGCTTGGCGCGCAACAACTCCCCTTGCTCCTTAGGCGTCGCAATCAATTCAGGGTTGCTCAGTGAATTTGCTGGGGTATCTTCAGAACTCATCTTATGCTGCACTTGACTGCCATAATCGACTATAGCTTCTTGAATTCACCCTTTGAACAGAACCAGTGAAAAATATCCTGCATCCCCTTATCAGTACTCTCTTAATCGCCGCCTTTTCAAGCCACGCACTCGACGCTCCCTATCCTGAAAATGCACCGACCATGAGCCCGGGCGCTCAACTTGCTGGCGACCAAATAGCAAAAGCCGCACTCGAGCGCACCAAAGTCAGTGTGACCTACAATAACGCCTACCGGTCGCTGAGCTATCCCGGCGGCGACGTGCCTGCCGATGAGGGCGTTTGTACAGACGTGGTGATCCGTACCTATCGTGCGTTAGGTATCGATTTACAGGTGCTGGTGCACGAAGACATGCGTGCCAATTTTTCGGCCTATCCCAATCACTGGGGACTGACCAGCACCGACCGCAATATCGATCACCGTCGGGTGCCAAACCTCGAAACCTTTTTCAAACGTTCCGGCAGCCAGCTGCCAACCAATGTGCAAAAACCCGATGTTACAAGCTTTGAACCCGGGGACATTGTGTCCTGGCGATTGCCGGATGGTCTGCCACACATTGGCATGGTATCGAGCGAACGGGTGCCTGACACCAATCGCTATTTCATCGTCCACAACAACGGCCACGGGCCGCGCTCAGACGATGTCTTGTTAAGCAATCGGATGATGGGCCACTATCGGTATTTGCCAATCGTTAACACGTCTGAAAAAGGCATCTGAATGACCTACACCGGTGGCTGCCTGTGCGGCAACGTACGCTACGAGCTTAATCGTAAATTCCTCAATGCAATGCACTGCCACTGCAGCATGTGCCAACGCATCCACGGCGGCGCCTACTCAACGCATCTGGTTTTTCGACCCGAACAACTGGTGTGGCTAAGCGGTCGCGAGACCCTGGTCGCCTACGAGTCCTCCCCCGGTGCCTACCGGGAGTTCTGTCCAAAGTGCGGCTCGCAACTTCTGATCCATGGCCAGAGCGGGGATGACAGCCTGTCGATTCCGGCTGGAACCCTTGATGGTGATCCGCCAATCACAGAGCTGGGCCATATGTTCACCGCCGACCGGCTGAGTTGGGCAACACCAGATGCCGGCATTGCCGAATACCCGGCCTGGCCGGAAGGCTTTGGTCCCGGGTCCTGATTGCCCGGGGTAATTTCCCAAAAACTGGTGAAAATGGCCAACCCGAGCCCACCGGATAAATTTTAACTCATTGATATTTATGACTATTTTCTCAATCCAGAGCGTGGCATCAAACTTGCAATCACACTGGTAATAGCAAGGTTAATAGTGTCTAAGGAGTACCCCATGACTGAGGTAGGACAAGGTTCTGCCGGCAATGTGCTTGCCGCACTTGCAAGTATTTTCATACCAGGCTTTGGCCAACTGTTGCAGGGCCGATGGGTTCTCGGCGCGTTTCAGTTTCTGCTGGCAGCCCTGTTGTGGACCATCCTTATGGGGTGGATCGTGCACCTGTGGTCAGTGATTAACGCTGCACGCTATTCACCGCCGTACTACTATCGGTAAATGATCAACGCCAACGTGCTTAGGCAAAGACAGAGCGGGCAGAGCTCCAAAATTCTGCTCGCCGTTCTGGTTCTCACTCTGCTGCTGGGTAGCGCGGGGATCTGGTGGTACTTCTTTAACCCTACTTTGCGCATTGCGATCACCGATCAGCAGATTCTCGATCGTTTGAGCCAGAAACTGCCGGTCACCGAAACCTACCTGTTTGCCTTTGAGGTCACCTACGACTCACCCCGGGTTGCCCTGATTGCCGCCAGCGAACGCATTCACGCCGGACTTGATATCAGTCTGCGCATCCGTTTTCTCCCGGACCAGCCACCACTGCAGGGGCGCATCGATGCGGCAGCGGGTATTCGTTATGACCGCGTGGATGAGGCGTTTTATCTCACAGACCCAAAGGTGGAAACACTCACTCTCGAAGGTCTGCCTGAGGAGTGGGCAAACAAGGCCCGTGATTTAGTAGCAGAAGGGGTACGGGTATATTTCAATGATCACCCGGTCTACAAACTCAGCGAGCGCGAGTCTGATCGTGCTGCAAAAGCAATCTTGCAGGACATAAGCATCGAAGACGATCGCATCATCGTGCACCTGGGGCCCAGAGAGGCCAACCGCGCTTGAGAAAGCCGACTTACCAGACGGCTCGCTGCATTCTCTATAGAAAAGATCAGTTTCTGCTGGCAGACCACAAAGGATCACCACGCAACAGAAGCACGGCACGCCGTTCAAACGCCCGCGCCCAGGGGCACATCAAGTGGGGATTACCCGGCGGTCACATCGAATGGCGCGAAGACCCCATGGAAGCTGCCAGACGGGAGTTGCTGGAGGAGTTGGATCTCAGTCTTGGACAACTCATTAAGGTTGGCGACTACTCCTACAAACAACGGCTACACGCAGTCTTTGCCGCACCCTGCGAGGCCAACCACTTTGACCTGGAATTCTCCGAGTTGTTTGAGGTGCGCTGGTTTACCTCGCAAGAGATTTCGCACTTGAGCAGTTTCGATAAACTTCATGCGGGCTATGAATACGATGCCGTCTGCACGCTTGCAGAAATGCTCAAAGAAGCAGAGAAATAGACATGAGGCGCATATCGACTCTGGCGGCTGTGTCCCGAGCCTTCCCGGTGGTGTATCGTTCTTCGTATCAGATGCGAGTTTAAACCCAGTAATGCCCGACGCTCCGACAGCGAGTCCAGAACCCCGCGATCAGACCAACGGCATCGCGATCTGGGTAGACGCCGACGCCGCACCCAACCTCATCAAAGACGTTATTTTCCGGGCGGCAGAACGCTTACAGATTCAAACCATCCTGGTCGCCAACCAGTACGTGCGCACCCCACCGTCGAAAGTCATTAAATCGATCCAGGTTGCCCAGGGGTTTGATGTTGCCGATAACACCATTGTAGAAAAGCTGGCACCTGGCGACCTGGTGATCACGGCAGACATACCCCTGGCCGACGAGGTCATTACCAAAGGTGGCGCGGCACTCAATCCACGCGGCATGCTGTACACCAAAGAGAACATCAAGGATCGTTTGTCACGTCGGGACATGATGGAAGAATTGCGCAGCGCAGGCCCCTTGCTTGAGGCTGTAAGCGGTGGACCAAAGCCGCTCGACAAAAAAGACGTCCAGGCGTTTGCCAACGCTCTGGACCGATATCTGGCCCGCCACGCGAATCGAGAAGGATCCAAAACGCCTTGACCACCGATCTAAGCCAATCCGGTATCGCTCAGCTTGCACCCCTGTCTGTGGGCAAAAATCACGAACGGGCAGTCCAACGCAGCAAGTTATTGATTCGCGATCTGCACAATCGACTGGGGGCGCTCGCCAAATCCATAGATCACATCGGCGGCACCGCAGTGCCCCGGCACGTCGGTCGCCCTACGATTGATCTGCTGCTGATCACTCCAGATCTCTATGCGTTTGATCAACAAAGCGCCGAGCTTGAACAGCGTGGTTATCGCAGCTTTGGTGACGGCGGCCTGGTGGGGCAACGGCTGTTCTCGCTGGGTCAGGGTATTCACTGCGAAGCCCAGCTCTATGTCTACCAACCAGGCGACGTAGCCGCGGTGCACCATCTGCTGCTGCGCGACTATCTACGCACCCACCCGGCAGATGCCTACAGCTACGGCGAACTGAAAAAACGCCTGGCCACCACGTACATGACAAACAACGCGGCCTATCTGGCCGCCAAACGACCTCGGCTAGAGCGCCTGTTGCAACTGGCCAAAGGCCACAGCCCAGAGCCTTACGGCGGCATACACCGCACACCCTGATTAACCACCACTCACTCCCGGAGCGAGCCCATGCTAAAACTTCGATCCACCACTTTTATTCTTTCACTCAGCCTGTGTTTGCTGCTCAGCGGTTGTTTCAACGATGCCAACAACACACAGCTAGGCTCTGTCTCCATCGGCCAGCAGCTGATTGATCTCAAGAAAGCTCTGGACACAGACAGCATCAGCAAAGACGAATACCGGCAAGCCAAGGCTGATCTGCTATCGCTTCTTGGCGATGCCGAATTCGACGCTTCGGACGATGACGACGATGATGAAGACGATGACGATCACAAGCGTTCTGGGAAAGCGCAGACCGAAGACGACGAAGACTCCGGATTCCTTTTTTAGTCCATGGCCAGCATCCTTCTGTCTGTCTTGCCACAGGAGCTGAGCATTCATCGGCTGCCGGCATCCCAACCACTCGCGAAGGTACTGCAAGATGCACTTGGCTCACCAACTACAGCGACCAAAGGTAGCGGCCCCGAATTGTTTGCCACGCTTCACAGCGACAATGAATTGTCGATTGTTTGTGATGCAGCGCTTGCTGTGAATGCCGAGCAAAGCTCAGGGCCCTGGCGCGCCATGCGCGTTGTTGGCCAACTCGACTTTGCCTTAACCGGCATTCTTGCTGGGCTTGCTGCGCCACTTGCGGAAGCAAAAATCTCAATCTTTGCCATCTCAAGTTTTGACACCGATTATTTGCTGGTGAAGTCAGAATCCCTGAACGCAGCGATCACAACGCTTGAACAGGCCGGCTATCAGTTTGAACACCACCTCTGACGGACATTGTTAGTGGACGTTTTTTATTGGTTGTGGATTGCCTATTTTGGCTTTCACCTCGCGTCTTTAGTGATCTCAAGCTTGCTGAAGCTGTGGCAGGTGTTCCGCGGCAAGCACAAACGCTATAGCTCCGCGTTACTCACCGAAGAGATCATTGGTGGTGTCTTGAATGCCTTGGCACTTGTTGGCCTGTGGGGGTTTATCCATACCATCAGCTATCCCGGAGTGTTTGGTAGCCAACTTTTCTGGCGCACCGTGTTCTGGGGCCTTGCAGCGTTGCTGTTGTTGCAACCATTACTACCAAAGTCAAAACTGATCTATAACAAAGGCGGCACCAATGTCACGCTCATTAGCTGGCTGTTCATGGCGCTGTGGATAATGCCGCTGCTGTGGGCACTGTGGGTTTACGGAGCACAGCTATGACCAAATCTCGCGAGCACATCCGACACGCCGAAGCTGAAGACCTCGAGCCACTCACACAGATCTACAATCACTACGTACGCCACAGCATCGCCACCTTCGACACACTGCCCTTCGCGCCCGAGGCAAGGCATGAGTGGTTTGTCCATCACGCGATAGGTACGCCTCATCAACTTTGGGTCGTAGAAATTGATGGAGCGGTTCTGGGTTATGTCAGCAGCAGTGCATTTCGACCAAAGCCTGCCTACGACTCATCAGTAGAAACTTCCATCTACCTGCATCCCAACCATCAGCGCAAAGGGCTTGGACAACGTTTGTATAGCCACCTGTTCGATCGACTGGCACCGTTTAAGCTACACCGGGCATTCGCCGGGATTGCCATACCCAATCCGGCATCTGTTGCCCTGCACGAAGCACAGGGATTCACTCATATCGGTTCATTCAGCGAGGCAGGTTACAAATTTGGTGGCTACCACAGCGTCTACTGGTACGAGAAAGATCTGACGCTTATCGGCCAACATGCTTAAGCTCGCGGGGAAGGTTTCCCTGGCGATAGTCCTCAAGCAATTCTCTGAGCAACAGCCCCATATCCGCCGGCACAAACACCTCATTCGACTGGGCTATCTCATCGAGTTTCCACCAGCGCGCCTCCAGAAAGGTATCGCGCTCATGGGCTTCAAGATGCTGCTGAGCGACCTCAAAACGGTCTATCGGCACCAGAAAGTAGAGCTCGTCCTGATGGAAATGCTGCCCCATGAAGACAAACTGCTCGCTGCGCGTCCATACTTCAAAGGCGTCAGGTAGCTCGGCTAACCCGGTTTCTTCGCGCACCTCCCGGGCGAGGCACTGAAGATCAGGCTCGTTATCTTCCCGACCACCACCGGGCGTAAACCACAGCTTCACGCCGGTGTCGGGCACCAACGCCTTGATGAGCAAAATCTCTTCAGATCCTGCGTCTAACAGAAGGGCGCGCATGGCGGTTCGTCGTATCATAGCTACCAGTTTAAGAGGGTCTGGCCTAATTAGAACCCTCACGCCAGAATGAGGTCTAAATAGCAGGTACTCTATGCAAGCAATTACAGACGCCAGAAACCAGCTCGACCCGCTTCTGGAGGCCCTCGCCTCCCAACTGGGTAATGAGGGTCAGGCCACCCAGCAGGCTTTTTTCAACCGCATTCGCGGCTCTATCCAGCGGGCCCAGGACGAAGTCGACCTGGCCGGTCCGTTCATGGAGCTTTCGACCACCGCCTTTGTGGGCTTTGAGTTCAGCCCCGATGCGGCTGTGCTGATCGACAGAATCCTGGAAAAAGCAGAAACCATCGCCGATTCATTTACCTTAAGCGATGATCCAACGCATTAAGCCTGGCCCTATTCGTAGCTCATCAACAGAGAAAACTACCCATGAAAGTTGCGCAGCTAAATCGCTATCCCGTAAAGAGCATGCTTGGTGAGTCTCTCGACGAGGCCACCGTAGGGCCCAACGGAATTGCCGGCGATCGTGCCTGGGCTATTCGCGCCGAAGGGGCCACCGTTACGGGCAAGAAGTACCCGCAACTGATGAGCGCCCAGGCCAGCTTTGTGGAGTTGCCGACCAACGAACGAGGCAGCGCTGCCGCCTCAATCACACTTCCCGATGGGACTTGTTTCGAAACTAACGACGACCAAACCCCAGCCAGGCTCAGTGCCTGGCTTGAAACCGAGGTCTCCCTCTGGCCGCTTGTTAGCCCGGACAATCTGGAATTTTTCCGTCGTGCACCAGCGGGTGATATCAGCGCCGAACAAATGGATGCCCAGCTGCGCGCCGTTTTTTCGCGCCTCCCCGACGAGCCATTACCGGATTTGGCCAGCTTCCCCGCTGAAGTACTGGAATTTGATACACCACCAGGCACCTACTTCGATGCCTACCCAATTCTATTAATGTCTGAGACCGCACTAGACAGCCTAAGCTCTCGCGCGAGCAACAATTTTGATCAACGAAGGTTCCGACCCAACATCCTCATAAAGGACATGACAGCAGATTCAGCGGGCGGCAATAACAGAGATTTCCCGGAAAACAATTTGGCGGGCAAACATCTAAAGATTGGTGATGTGGTTCTGTCTGTCGAAATGCCCTGTCCACGCTGCATCATGACAACCCATCCTGTTGCCGAACTTCCCAAAGACCCCAACATCATGCGCCAGCTGGTCACGCACAACGACGGCAATCTGGGCGTATATGCCCGAATCATCAAAGGAGGCACAATGCGTTTGGGCGACACCATGGAAATTCTTGATAACCCGCAGCCACAGCGTGCCGGCTCATGAATTTCTCTGATCTGGGTTATGTACGTGTCGCGGCCTGTGCACCAGAGGTGGTAATCGGCGATCCTGCGGCTAATGCAGATCAAATGATCAGCGAGTTGAAAGCACTCGCTCGCAAACAGGTGTCTGTGGTGTTATTCCCGGAGCTGAGTCTTACCGGCTATACCTGCGAAGACCTGTTTTTCACCCAGGGGCTGCACGATGCGTGCGCAAAAGCTCTGCCCCGGCTGGTTGCAGCCACCAAAAACATCACCGCCGTCATTGGCCTGCCCTGGCAAACCACCGATGGCCGGCTCTTAAACTGCGCGCTTGTTGCAAGCAACGGCAAAGTCTGCGGACTGGTGCCCAAACTCACCCAGCCCAACTACGGTGAGTTTTACGAGCTACGCTGGTTCACAGGCGGCGCTGACGTTCATGAGGTTATTAATCACAAGACTCTCGGCAGTTTCACCCTGGATCATCGACAACTGTTTGATCTGGGCAACGCACGCTTTGCCATCGAGATTTGTGAAGACCTGTGGACCCCACAACCGCCAGGGGCCGCCCACGCGCTTGCCGGTGCCGACTTTATTTTAAACCCGTCAGCCAGTAACGAACTAATAGGCAAGGCAGACTACCGACGCGATCTGGTGCGCATGACCAGCGCCCAAAGACTGTGCGCTTATCTGTATGCCTCAAGTGGCCCAACAGAATCCACCAAAGATCTTGTGTTTGGCGGTCACCTGCTGGCGGCAGAAGACGGTCAAATCATCTCCGAGAGCAAACGATTCGAACTCGCCGGCTGCACACTTGTTACCGAGTTTGACGCCCAGCGGCTACGCCACGAGCGGATGCAAAACATATCTTTTGGTCAGGCCCAGCGCCCCACCGGCTATCAAACCATTACTTGCGATGCGGCAACAAAACCCCTCAAAACTCTTGAGCGCACCTACGTCCGCCATCCCTTTGTGCCCGACGACGGCACAGAGTTTGATGCCAGAGCCCGGGAAATCATGTCGATTCAGGCAACCGGTCTTGCCCGACGGATGCGTGCCGCAAATATCAAACACCTGGTGCTTGGCCTGTCTGGCGGTCTTGATTCAACCCAGGCCTTTTTGGTTGCGCTGGATACCCTGGCACAACTCAAGCTGCCGCGCCGAAACCTGCACGCCTTCACTCTACCTGGCCCGGGCACATCCAAGCGTACTAAAAGCTCCGCGCACCAGATGTGTGACGTCACCAAGGTGCCTCTGGAAGAGATTTCCATCAACAAGGCCGTTCGCGGTCACCTGGCAGATCTGGGCCACCCGCTTGATGCGCGTGACGTTGTGTTTGAAAACGCCCAGGCTCGCGAGCGCACCCAGATATTGTTCAATCAGGCCAACAAACTGAGTGCTTTGGTGGTTGGCACCGGCGACCTGTCTGAACTTGCTCTGGGGTGGTGCACCTTCAATGCTGACCACATGGCCAACTACAATGTGAACGCCGGCGTCCCCAAAACCATGATGAGCTATCTGGTGCGCTGGTATGCAGAACATCGGGCAGACTCAGATCTGGCCCCCGTGTTGCTGCGCGTGCTGGACACACCCATTAGCCCGGAATTGCTGCCGCCAGCGGCTGGCAAGATTACTCAATCCACCGAAACCATTATTGGGCCCTACGAACTGCACGATTTCTTTCTGTATCACTTCATGCGTAACGGCTTTACGCCTGAAAAAATCTATCGGCTGGCGCAGCAGAGCTTTGCGCAACACTACAAAAATCCTGTGATCAAAACCGTGTTGCACACTTTTTTCCGGCGCTTCTTCACGCAACAGTTCAAGCGCACCACCTTGCCACCGGGCCCAAAGGTTGGATCGGTTAGCCTTTCACCGCGCGGTGACTGGCGCATGCCAGACGAGGCAGATGTCGCTGCCATCCTTCGCGATATCGACGCGCTGCCTACAACGGCGACAAAAAGCTCGACCAGACAAAAACCAAATCAAAAATCAAAAAATAAAGGGAAACGCTCATGAAACAGCGACTTGTCTGTCTCATCGGCGCCGTGTTTGTCGCCCTGGCAAGCAGCTCGGCGCTTGCGGCCAACACCGACAGCAAAGGTAACTACTGCGGCATCGAAGGCAACTGGATCCAAATTCTGGGCAGCGGTGGTGCAGAGCTTGATGATCGGCGCGCCGGGGTTTCCTACATTATCTGGATCGACGGCAAGGCCAAACTGCTGGTAGATGCAGGGCCGGGCACCGCACTGCGCTTTGATGAATCAGGCGCAAAGCTGGAAGACCTGGACGCTATTTTGTTCACCCAACTGCAGGCGGCCCACACGTCAGACCTTATCGATCTCATTGCCGGCGCCCAGCTTGGTCGCCGGGATCGGCCTCTGCCGGTCTACGGACCCGACGGCAACGACATCATGCCGTCCACCAGCGAAGTTGTGCGCAGACTCATTGGTCCAGGCGGGGCCTATCCGCTGCTTGCAGATTATCTGACCTACAAAAATGGCGGGTTTCGAGTAAAGGCCCACAATGTGGGGGCCACAGGCAAACGGCCCAGCACCCGCTTTACCAACGAACACATGCGTATCTCCACCATACCGGTTAACCATGGCCCTATTCCCGCCATTGCCTGGCGGGTTCAGCTTGGTGAACAGAGCGTTGTGTTTACCGGCGATTTCAATAATCGAAAAAACCTGATTCCAGAGTTTGCAAAAGACACAGACGCGCTGGTTGTCAGTCACGCTATCCCTGAAGTCGCCCGCGGTGCCGCCCGCGATCTGCACGTGTTACCCAGCCAGATCGGTCGCATCGCCAAACAGGCGAACGCCCGCATGATTATCCTCGGCCAGCGGATGAACCGAACCCGGGGGCGCGAAACACAGACCCGAGAAGCCATCGAGCCAAACTTCAGCGGGCCGCTGATCTACTCCAACGACCTGGAGTGCTGGGGGCTGTAATCGCAGAGCAAAGCAAACTGTACAGGGCGCTGCTGCGAGAGCTGAAAAAGGTCGGCACCAAAGAACGCGCCCAGAGCCAGCAGAGATACATGAAATCAACGCTGCCTTTTGCCGGTGTGGCAGCCCCTCAGCTACGCTTGATTCAGAAATCCGTGTTCGCTGACCATGTCCTGGCCAGTCAAGCCGACTGGCAGAACGAGGTCCTCAGACTTTTCCGGGATCCCCCGGTACGCGAGCTGCGCTACGTCGCCATAGAACTTGCGTACTACAAACCCTACCGCAAGTGGCTTACCTGTGATGTCTGGGACATGCTGGATGAATTGGTTGTCACCGGCGCCTGGTGGGACATTGTTGATGCGCTGGCACCGAACCACTACAACCATCTCTTGAACACCCAGCCTCGCCTGACCAAACCGCTTCTGCGCCGCTATGCCGCCGACAAAAACCTTTGGCGCCGACGGGTTGCGATTCTGAGCCAACTCAAAGCCAAAACAAAAACCGATGAGACGCTGTTGTTTTCCAATATCAACAAATCCCTCGATCACACAGATTTCTTTGTTCGCAAGGCCATCGGCTGGGCATTACGTGCGCATTCCAGAACCAATCCCCAGGCGGTCATAGACTACGTCGAAACTAACAAACAACGGCTGAGCCCCTTGAGTCAGCGTGAAGCGTTGAAGGTAATTAAGCAGAAG
>CAZWMD010000006.1:41341-47972 GCA_964634815.1 uncultured Pseudomonadales bacterium
GAAGGTAATTAAGCAGAAGCTACTGAAGAAACAGTCGGCCAAGTAGCACTGATCTGCCCGCCTGGTCGGCTGTGGTGTACACCAGTACATTACGCACCCGCAAACCGGTTGCGCCATCGGGTACAAAAACACTGCGAGGAATCACCCAACGATGAGGCCCCGGCGACAGTAAGCCCTCAGAAAACGCGGAGGTGCCTTCGCTGCCTTCGTACTGCACGCCCAGTGTGAGTGGCAGTGGTTTTTCGCCCGGCACAAACAGATCAAACACCACATCTCTATACGGCGCCCATACCTGCATCACCTCGTTGATATAGAGTGTTGGATATTCGCTGTCACCAAAGGTGAGTCGCAACACTCTGGCGCCCGCAAGCTCTGGCCAACGATCCCGGGCTGTACCAAAGCCCAAAAACCCACCTTCGTTAACCCCAATGAACTGCTCGGTTCGCTCATCCTCAAAGTCAACAACCTTGGGAACCAGCGTCGACCGATATTGATACAGCTTAAACTCTTGCAAGGGTTGCCACAGAGTGAACGCCACAAGTAGCAACAAAGAAATCAGCGCAATGCCGATCCGCGGCGGTGTCAGGAGCAAACCTTTTGTTTCTGCGCGACTTGCGTGCAACGCCAGGGCAAACACCAAACCCAACATCCCGCCTACCGCGTTTTTTACCAAATCGGCACCACTGGCGGTCCGCTCGTCCACAAACCCCTGAATAAATTCGGTACCAAACGACAACACCACCGCGCCAGCACAGACAAACATGACTCGAAGGGCCAGAGGTTCACGTCGCAACCACCAATACAGCACACACACCACAACGAAGAACCATGGGGCATGCAAACTGTCCTGAAAGGCCCGCCAGAGTGACGAATCACCGGGCAAGCTAAACAGTTGTTGGGCGGCAACCAGGGCGGTAATGACAACAAGAGCGAGAAATGTTTGAGGTAGACTGTGATTCACTGGGAGCTATTGCTTACGGATAATTAGGGAGACACCATGGAATTTGATCTAAACACAACTGATGAGCTATTGGCGACCACTCGAGCCGTTCGCAAACGCCTTGACCTCGAAAAGCCCGTACCCCGCGACGTGATAAACGAGTGCCTGGAGCTTGCTGTGCAGGCGCCAACTGGCTCAAATTCTCAAGGTTGGCGCTGGGTTGTTGTTGATGACGCTGACAAAAAGCGCGAACTGGCGAAGCTCTATGCCAAGGCAGGCGGCGGCTATCTGAGTGCCGCAGGCGAAGAGGCCAAGAAGTCGGGCGATACCCAACAAAAACGCGTGTTCTCCTCTGCCCAGTATCTGCTCGAACATCTGCACGAAGTGCCCGTTCACGTGATTCCCTGCATCACCGGCCGACCCGGCGACACAGTGCCCGCAGCCATGAGCGCTGGGCTATACGGTTCCATTTTCCCTGCCGTCTGGAGTTTTCAGTTAGCACTGCGAGCACGAGGGCTGGGGTCAACACTCACTACGTTGCATCTGGCCTTTGAGAAAGAAGCCGCAGAATTGCTGGGCATTCCCGATGAGATGCACCAGGTTGCCCTGCTGCCCGTCGGCTACACCCTGGGAACTGATTTCAAACGGGCAAAACGACCACCAGTCAGCACGATCACCCACTGGAACCAGTGGGAGCCCAGCTAACCAAGACCTGTACTCGTCTCAGCGAGTCCTCTCAACCAGCCTCAGACGCATTTCGGTAACAAACTCGGGAAAGTAATCGCTGATCTGCCGCAGATTAAACTGCGGCAGTATCTGTCCAACATCTTCGCGTTCAAGCAGAAAGTGGAACGACTGCACAAGCACCCACTCATGGGTGACCCCGCCAGCACACAGAGCCTGATAGAACTCGGGATCAAGCTCTACCTTGAACTCGTGATCGTTCTCGGCACCATCCACAGCAGTTTTCTCTGCAACCGTTACTACATACTGGTTGGCTCCAGTCATAGTTGCGCTAATCAAACTGGCAGGCCTCGGCGCTTAGCGTGTTGGATAATCACCTGCCTCACCGAACTTAAACTCAAGCGTACTGGTCAAGCCCACGAAGTCTGACTCCACACCCTTGCGCCGCCCCGGACGAAACCGCCAACCACGCACGGCCATCAGTGCAGCCTCGTCAAAAACACCCTCGGGTTGCGCTGAGATAATCTGTGCATCACTGACCCGGCCGTCTGCCAACACCGTATAGCGCACAACCACCATGCCTTCGAGACCCTGCGCGCGTGCGGCATCTGGATACACCAGGGCATCGCCACGCAACAGATTAGGCGGCTGATTGGGGTTGGTAAGACAACCACTCACCAGAGCAGTCAGCAAACATATCGCTGACACGTGAAACAGCTTCATTAATCGTTCTCTCCTTTCTGCTCTTGATGTTAACCGATGACAACGATTGGAAACATCAGGTAGAGGGCATACCATTGAATCATGAAAGACAATTCAAACGATTCGGACAGTTCTACTCCTTCAGACCCGACAGACTCAACAGACTCGATAACGGAAGACCAGGAGCGAGCGGGCGTAAGCGGACTGCAAGTACTGCAAAGTACCATGGCCGCAGCCCTGGGTGTGCAATCAAGCAAAAACCGTAAAAGAGATTTTGCTGAGGGTCGCGCCTCACAATTTATCATTGCTGGCATTGTTTTCACTGCACTCTTTGTTGGCATTATGGTGCTAATCGTCCGCACTGTCCTGAGCACCGGCTAAAACGGCATCTAGCGTTGCACGCATAAAATCAATCACGGCGGGTGTCTCAAACACTTCAAACGTATCCAGTGTGTCCTCTGCACGACGCAGATTATCGCCGTGCTGCTCAACTCGAAAATAGCTGTCTCCGCCTAAATGATCGTCCAGAAAACGCACCGCCAGCATAAAGGCAAGATGCGCGGGCGCGGCCAAAGCAGCGTCTCGGTAAGTGTCAGAAAACTCATTATCCAACTCAGCACTACCGGCAAAAAAACCCTGCGCAAGACCCGCGTAATAGGCCTCGACAAACTCGCCCGACTCGTCGACGGCCGCTGAACGCACCAGATCACCAAAGTCGAGCCACCAGGGCCCGACCATAAGCGTGTCCAAATCAAGAATGGCACAAACCTGATCAGTTCCCTGGGCAAACAGCACATTGTTGAGTTTGCAGTCCCCATGAATAACAACCGCCGCCTCCCGAGACTTCCCCAGAAATTTCTGCATCCCGGCGCATAACCGCACCCAGACACGATGAGCACCTGGATCGGTTTCAGCCAGTTCCTCCCCACTCATGTTGGACACCTGTTGCGACAGTGCGTGCCAGTACCCGTCCAGCTCCAAAAAGCCATCGATAGCGGGGGCAAGCGTTGCAGGCGCCAGCAGCCGAGCCATTTTCTGAAACGCACCAAAGGCTTCACCCGCGGCGCGCGCCTGGGCCGGGTTCACAAGTCGTTGTTGGGTTCGGCTGTTCGTAATCAATCGACATAGCCGCCAAAAGCTCATCGCACCCGTTGTGGGCGAAATCTGCTCCAGCAACAAACTGCCGTCACGCGCAGCCATGGGCTCGGGCAATTGGTAGTCAAAGCCCGGGGCCTGCCTCGCAACCTTGAGAAGGCTTGCCTGATTACTCGCCAGACGTTGCGGGTCAGCAAATACACTCGTGCTCAGACGTTGCAAGACAAACTCATCCCCCGACTCAGTGGTCACACGCCAGGTGCTGTTTATGTGTCCCTCACCGAAGGCCACGCAAGTAAGCGGCATTTCATCAAACCAGCCGGTCAGGGCGTGCTGCACATCTGCCGTATCGAGCAGCGCATCCTGTGCACGCAGCAGTACCACCGCTGGTGCAAGCATTAACTCACCCAGGGGGGTTGCCCAGTCAACCAGCGCAGCACGCAAAGACTTGTACCCAGCCGCACGGCCACCACCGCTGGTTAAAAAATTCTGTTCCAGCGCGTCTGCGGCCTGCTGATCGTACCGGCCCTGAGCGGTTGATTTGAGCAGGTAATCCAATACCTGAGTAAGCTCGAACAGTCGCCCGGCAAGCGCCCTGAGCTGCTCAAGAACATCAGCATCTACCGATAACTGTTGAACCGCGTCAAGCTGGCCTGCCCAGCATGCAAGCCAAAACTTCAGCTGCGCCTGATCGGCATCACTCAACGCCGCCTGATTCCAGCGCAGCAGTAACTCTTCGAACTCAGCGCTGCGAAAACTCTGCGGAGAAATCACACAGGCGATGCTGCGAAGTTCCGTGAGTCTGTTGTACGGCCGCGCTTTGGGCATTTCGCTGCCTTGCAATCGCGCCGCCAGCGCCTCGGCTCCCAGCAATCGGGCGTACCACTTACTCGGCTCAAGCACCCCAAGCAGCTGCGAGACGGTCTCAGTGATGCCACTGGGAGCAAGAAGTGCAAGCTGACTCTTTGTAAGCGGCGAACCCGCGTCTGCCAAACACCAGCCAAACTCCGGCCCCCCAAGACGTTGCCAGCTATAGAGCGAGTGAGCTATCCGGGTATACGCTGACTCCCGGGTCTGGCCTAACCAAAACAACTCAGCCAGTAGCGGCAATCGCGACCATAGCCGAACGTCAAGCGTTTGCGTGTCAACCAACTCATTCCACAGACAGGCTTCAGCGCCCTGAACGTTGCTTGCAAGCACCGGGGCTGAATGATCGCCTGCTGCAAGGTCTTCGGCTCGTTCGCGCCACTGCAGCGTCCACTCCAGACCACCGGCGACGTGGCTTAGCCGAACGTCCCGGGGCAGCGCATCTTCATTGGCAAGCGCCTCCTGGGTTGCTTGCAACGGAGCAAAACGCGTATGCAAATCTGCGGGATAAAACAGATCAAGATAATAGGGTGAAGAAACGATGCAATCGTGCCCCCGGGCAACCGCTGCATCGCGCGCTGTCATGCCGCGCCAGGCCTGTACCACAACAGATTTTGGCAACAACTCATGTACCGCTTCGTCCCAGGCAAGCATGCGCTTGCCGCGACTCTCAATCAGTTCACATACCCGCCGGTTGAAATGAGCCTGCAGATCTCGCGGCGCACCAAGCTGATGTTGCGCCATATAAGCCTGCACCTCCGGGTGCTCTTGCCACCAACGCGGGTGCACTTCATCGCCGCCGATATGCACGCAAGGGTCAACAAACACCTCACCAAACTCATCCAGCAAGGTAGCGATGACCTGATACGTTTGTTCGCGGCAAGGATTCAGGCAGCCCTGGTGCACACCAAATCGATCACTGGGCGACACCTCATATAGTGCCCATTCTGGATAGGCGGCAAGCCAACAGGTGGTATGTCCGGGAATATCAAGTTCCGGCACGATCCGAATACCCAGCCTCTGCGCATGCGCAACCAACGCGTTTAGCTCCGCTTTACTATAGGTGCGACCAAACTGATTAAGCTTGGGGTACGCCGTACTGGGAAATCGGAACGCCTGGTCGTCAGTAAGGTGCAGGTGCAGCACGTTGAGTTTGTGATGCGCCATGCCCTCAAGCGTTCGTATAAGCGCCGGCAACTCAATAAAGTGCCGGGCAACATCCAACAGCACACCGCGCCAGGCAAACGCCGGTTGATCGATGATATGCAGGCACGGCAGCGTCCCTGGCCGATGGGTGAGGGCATGGACCAGTATCTGGGCCAGGGTTTGCATGCCTCGAGATACCCCAAGCGAGGTTGATGCACTCAACACAATCCCCGCCTGGGTAATCTCAAGCTCGTAGGCCTCACTGTTAAGCGCATCCGTATCACTGGTGCCCGGTGCACACGCAAGGTCTGGCGTTCTGCCATCACAGACCACCCGCAGCGATAGCTCCCGAAGATGAGAGTGACTCGCCTCGGCATCAGTACTGGGTAAAAAATGATCGAGGACTCGCAACACTGACTGATGCTCGGAGGCGGTAAACGCGCCCTGCAGTTGCAATGCAAAGGGCTGTCCGTGCCACTCGAGTTCACCGGGCAACAATTGAAGCTCACGCGGCTGCGGCAACAAACGCTTTCTAAGCGCCGCTTGTGTTGCCCGGGCGTCAGTCATTCAGGAGTGAGCTCAAAACACAGCTGCTGGGTAGAGGAATCAGCGTCTGCAGATTCTACGGCCACAAACCCATAGCGCCTGGCCATATCCAGCCCACGAGCGTTATCGACACAGATATTCAGATAAACCTCGCGCGCGGCCTTGGATTCGGCAAGCCCAAGCGCGTGCCCCAACAGGCGACGACCCACCAACTGTCCCTGCAGTTCTGGAACTACCGCCACACTAATGAGATCAAAACGCATGTCCGCAACCGGCAGCATGGCGTAGACGCCAATAGTGGCAGGCGGCTCAATCCGGCAAGCCACCCGGGTGTAATCAAGATCCAGCACAGACCTGAGTTGTTCTGCGTTTAACCCCGCAGCGCCTTCAGCCAGCAGCTGCCAGGGAATGTCTTCGGCTTTTGGCCGAAAGAACTCAATGTTGCGTACCGCAATGGCCTGCAGCCGACCGCTGGTGTCATTGCTGACACTCATCGCTGCCAAAACCGCCACCAGGATCGCGGGATAGCGATCGAGGCTTTTTGGGTATTTGGCGGGCCAAGCAATGCCTGTGTCAGGGGCCCGGCAATCTTCTCGTAGGTTTCCCAGCTATCAGATACGCCGTACATATCTGATGAAGAGCTGTCTGATA
>CAZWMD010000006.1:48072-51620 GCA_964634815.1 uncultured Pseudomonadales bacterium
TAGGTTTCCCAGCTATCAGATACGCCGTACATATCTGATGAAGAGCTGTCTGATACAAAAGTGTCGCGCCAAAGCTCAATATAGCGGGAATAGTATTCTCGCGTGAACCTGGCGCCGCGCTCGTTCAGATGGCTAAAGCGCAGAGTTCCGTCGCAGCCCGTCACAAACAGATCAACACAGGACCCATCGCGGTAGCGCAGTTGCAGCAGTTGTTCAGCGTGTTGCTCGGCAAAGCCCTGCTCAAGCAGATCAAGGCGCGCACACCAGCAAAGATACATGCCGGGAATCAACGCAGCACGGTCAAACTCCCGGGCATGAGGCAAGTGCCGGCTAAGGTCGTCTACCACATCTACCACATCTACCACATCGGTTGCATCACCTGGATCGCTGGAAACAAAGGCGCTCATCAACTAGGCAGCGGCCAGCGCCGTTTCCAGATCGTTAATCAAATCCTCGCCATCTTCCACACCAACCGACAAACGTATCAGCGTATCGCTAATACCCAGCTTTGCGCGCATCTCCGCGGGAATACTGGCGTGCGTCATAATGGCTGGATGTTCCACCAAAGACTCAACTCCCCCTAAGCTTTCAGCCAATGAAAACAGCCGGGTGTTTTCCAGGAAGCGTCGGGCCTGCTCTAGTTCGCCTTTGATAAAGAAAGTCACCATGCCACCAAACCCTGAGGCCTGGGTTTTGGCCAGCTCATGTTGAGGGTGACTCGGCAAACCCGGATAAAGCACGCTCTCGACCTTCGGGTGACTCTCCAGGTACGTCGCTATTGCCATGGCATTGCGCTGGTGTTCGCGCATTCGCAAAGCCAGTGTCTTCAGGCTACGCATGCACAGAAAGGCGTCGAGGTTACCCTGAACACCACCCACAGCGTTGCTGAAAAACGCAAGCTTCTCCGCAATCTCTTCGTTATCCGTAATCGCCACACCACCAACAAGATCGGAGTGTCCGTTGAGATACTTGGTCGCCGAGTGCGTGACAATATCTGCACCCAATGCCAGCGGATTCTGGAAATACGGGCTCATGAAGGTGTTATCCACCACACAAAGCACACCTGCTGCTTTACACCGCTCCGCCACAGCTTCTATATCAGTGAGCTTCAAAAGCGGATTAGTGGGCGACTCAACCCACAACATCTTTGTGTTGGGTTTGAACTGCAGCGTATTTAGATTGGACAGATCGGCGTAGCTAAAGTCGAGACCCTGAGGTCGAAACACCTTCTCAAACTGTCGGTAAGTGCCGCCATACATATCATCGCAGCACAACACGTGGTCGCCAGCACTCAACATATGCATCACCGTGGCACTGGCCACCGAGCCTGACGCAAAGGCAAAACCAAACCGTGCGCCCTCAAGGCTGGCAACGCAACGCTCATAGGCTGCCCGGGTTGGATTGCCACTGCGTGAATAGTCGTACCCCTTGTGCACGCCAGGGGATTGCTGGACAAAGGTAGAGCTCATATACACCGGGGTCATGATAGCCCCGGTAGCTTCATCAGCCGGTTGACCGGCATGAATCGCACGAGTCGCAAAGCCGTATTTGGAGTCAGAAAAATCCATGGTTGGTAAGCCTCTGGCAAGCGCCATCGCAAGCAATAGAAAAGAGGCCTATTGTACCCAACTCAGCGGCTTAAGCTTGGTCTCCACGCAACGCCTGCACCCGATCTCGCACCTGCGCTGCTGTCACCTTCTCGGGCTCAATCGGCTCTCCCGCCGTCACTTCAACACGACTAAATGGTCGCATGCGACCCTTAAACAGACCGTCCTGGGGGCTGAACCAGCTGCCCCAAAGCCCTCCCAGAGCAATGGGAACCACAGGTACCGGGGTTGTCTGCACAATGGTCTCGATACCGGTTTTAAACTCGCCAATCTCGCCATCGGTGGTGAGCTTGCCCTCAGGGAAAATACACACCAAATCCCCGTCGCTATCTTCCCCTTGCCCGCCCAGAGCCCGCGCAATCTGATCCAGCGCCTCGGCATAGGCCTCGGGGTCGTCGTGACGGTTGTTAATGGGGATCGCTCGACCGGTGCGGAACACAAAGTTCAACACCGGGATGTCATAGATGGGCTTATACATAATAAATCGCACCGGCCGGCGAATAGCGCCAGCCAGTAACAGCGCATCAACGTAGCTCACATGATTGCTGGCAAGCAGCGCAGGACCCGTTGCTGGAATGTTGCTCGCCAGACCTTTGTGTTCTACCCGGTACAGGGTATGACTGAGCATCCAAACGAGGAAGCGCATGATAAACACCGGCACCTGTTTGAAGATAAACGCGGTGACAGCGATGTGCATCACAATAAGCACAAGCAGCAGATTTGGTATGCCCACATCACCAATAGTCAGCATCACAATCGCAAACAGGGCACCCGTCACCATGAAGATGGCGTTCATGATGTTGTTTACCGCGATTATGCGGGCGCGCCGATCGGCTGGGGTTTTGCTTTGAATAAAGGCATACAGCGGCACAATGAACATACCGCCCGAGGCACCAATCACCGCAAAGTCAAACATGAGGCGCGCACTGCCGGGTGCTGCCAGAAACTCTAACCAGTCACGATGCTCAAGGCCCTGCGCATGTTGAGCAACATTGTCTATCGAAAAATACATATGTATGCCGGCAAGCGCCAGACCCAGGGCCCCAAGAGGAACCAGGCCAAGTTCAATCTGATGCCCCGAGAGTTTTTCGCAAGCAAGGCTGCCGACCGCAATGGATAGCGTAAAGACACAGAGAATCAGTGTTACCACTGTGGTATCACCCAGCAGTACGCGCTCGGTTAATCCCGGGAACTGTGCCAGCAGTGTTGATCCCAGCAGCCAAAACCAGGAAATACCAAGAATAGACAACATGACAGAATGTCGCTCGCGCGCCATGTTGATCAGGTTTTTGGTTTCCTGAAACAGGTTCCAGTTGATCTTGAGGCCAGGATCAGCCGGCGGTGCATGCGGAATAAACCGAGCCGCTAAATAACCACACACCGCCACACTAATAATGAGCGCCGTGAGCAAGGTTTTTGAATCACCCTGACCCGCAATAACTCCGCCTACCAGCGTGCCCAGCAAGATAGACACAAAGGTGCCCATCTCTATCTGGGCGTTGCCCCCGATAAGCTCAGATTCGCGCAGGTGCTGCGGCAAAATCGAAAATTTGAGTGGCCCAAAAAAGGTGGACTGCACACCCAACAGGAACAACACGCACAGCATGAACGCGACGCTGCCGGAAAACACCGCCGCCGCGCCAAGGGCCGCAATCACTATTTCAAAGATTTTTATCCGCCGAATCAGCAGCTCTTTGGGGTACTTGTCAGCGATTTGCCCAGCGATGGCGGAGAACAGGAAGAACGGCAAAATAAACAGTGCAGCCGCCAGGTTAACCACAATGTCCTGAGACTCGGCAGCCACAAGGCCGCCAAAGACAAACAGCAAACTGAGCGCGCTTTTAAAAACGTTGTCGTTGAATGCCCCAAGAAACTGGGTCCAGAAGAGCGGTGCAAAACGACGGCTCTTCAATAGCCCAAACTGGCCGCTCTCGTTCTCGT
>CAZWMD010000006.1:51720-82561 GCA_964634815.1 uncultured Pseudomonadales bacterium
TCTCGTTCTCAACTTGAATTTCTGAGTTCATTGCTAGACGGGCACCGATCCGCGTACGGTTAGACGGTGTAGCATACGGTGTTGCGGAAAGAAATCGTTAACCGGCTTGTGTAACGCAACGGCATTGTCCCAAACCACCACCGTATCGGGCTCCCAGTTGAGCCGCACCGTGAGCTCATCAGCCACACACAGCTTGTATAACAGCTCAAGCAAGGCCTCACTCTCATCCGCCTGCATTTCCATAATCCGCGTGGTAAACAATGGGTTGACGTAGATCGCTCGGCGCTTGCTTGTCGGGTGAGTGCGAATGAGGGGGTGTACCACTGGCGGGTTTGCATCGAGTGCACCTTGCAAACGTTCACGGCCACCAGGCTCGGCCAGGCTTTCTTTAAAGCCGTTGGCAAAATCATGCTCCGCACTCAGTGGCAGTAACAGGCGTTGCATTGGTTCCGAGAGTGCATCAAAAGCGCCAGCGGCTGAACTGAACAGCGTGTCGCCACCCACTTCGGGAATGATTTTGCCCTGCACAATGGTGAGCGACGGCGGCGTTGCACTGAAAGTCATATCCGAATGCCACAATTCAATCTTCGACGGTTTGTCCGGAGTGCTCTCCAGTATCTGCACCGCTGTGCCAGAAACTTTTGGGTAAGCCGGATGATCTTCGAGTTCGCCAAACCCCAGTGCAAACGCCTCGAGTTCGGCAGCACTAATTGACTGTTTGGGAAAGAACAACACCTGATGCTCATCGAGCGCCTGCGCAATATCGGCATGCAGCGCCGTCCCGGCTCCCGCATCAGCAAGGCTCACATCATCCACAAAGGCACCCAGCGCACCGCTTGCTCGGCGGCATTTCATAGATCCAAATCCAGCATTCGATTTACCAGTTGGTGGTTCCCGGTCTCCTGGCTCATCCTATCAGTGACTGGCAAGCACTGGCAGCAAACCAATAGCCACTCCAGGCACCGAGACTTGCTAGAATCAGATCGATTGTAAAACCTGACCCTGAGCGTGCCATGGCTGACGCTACACCCCCAACATCAGAAACAGATTCAGAAGCACAGGCCGAGACCGAAGGTGTGGTTCAGTTCGGCTACGCGCTTGAACCTGGCCCTGGCCAGCCCCTGCATCCTGACCTGCTGGCCTGGCGGGAACTGCTAATGCGCCAGGAACTGATCGGTCAAGATCCTACTCGCTACGACGGCTATTCCTTTGGCAATCTGAGCGCGCGTTTGGCTCCGACCAATCTCGGCGCCAAGGCCATCTCAACCGATACCAATGGCCTCTTCATAGTGTCGGCAAGCCAGGCAGCCCATCGCGACCATGATGATCCCGCCAGCTGGACAACTATTGATCACATAAACCTTGAACGCTTCTGGGTTGAGGGTCGTGGCGAGTTACCACCGTCCAGCGAAACCATGACTCACGCTATGATTTACGCCGCCGAACCCAACGCCCAGTTTGTGTTTCATGCTCATTCTCCAGAGATCTGGAACAACGCGGATGCCTTGCTGTTGCCTTCTACGCCAGCGAATGTGCCCTACGGCTCCCCGGCCATGAGTCAGGCCGTCATCGATTTACTTGCCGCCAATATGTCGCGCCCACTGGTGTTCACCACCCGGGGGCACACCGATGGCGTGTTTGCCCTGGGTCCCACCGCCCGCGACACCGGCGGCCTGCTCACAAGCTATCTTGCCCGAGCGCTCGCACTTATTGCCCAGGAAAATATCGAGTAACGCCATGCCCACAACAAAAGCACCTGCCGCGATTCGCTGGGATGGCCAGTCACTGCGTTTGCTGGATCAGACCCGGCTGCCCGACGAGATTGTCTACGAAGCTCAAACCACCATCGAGCGAACCTGGCGCGCCATCAAGGCGCTAAAGGTGCGCGGTGCGCCAGCTATTGGTATTGCCACGGCTTACGCACTGGTGGTGGCCATGCAGTCTCACGATGACTCCTCGCCCGAAGAATTCAGGCAGGCGCTCGACAATGCCGCCGACTATCTCATCAGTGCCCGGCCCACCGCCGTCAATCTTGCCTGGGCCGCCAATCAAATGCGCGAGGTGGGCCATGCCAACCCTAGCGTTCGCGCGCTCAAAGCCCACGCAGAACAGATTCATGCGGACGATGAGGCCATGTGTGCGGCTATTGGTGAACATGGGGTTCATCTTGTTAAGCCAAACAGCAACCTGCTTACGCATTGCAACGCAGGCGCACTGGCGGTGTCCGCCTGGGGCACCGCTACGGCACCCATGTATCTCGCCCACGAACAGGGCATTCCCTTTCATGTGTATGCCGATGAGACACGGCCACTACTGCAGGGCGCACGGCTGACTTCATGGGAGCTTGCCCAGGCTGGTATCGACGTCAGCCTGGCCTGCGACAATATGGCCGCCTCCCTCATGCAAGCCGGCAATATTGATCTGGTGATTGTTGGTACTGACAGGGTCACCGCCAACGGCGATGTGGTGAACAAGATAGGCACACTGGGCGTTGCCGTTCTGGCACACCATTACAACGTGCCGTTCTATGTCGCCTGTCCGGCAAGCACTTACGACATCACCACGCCAACAGGTGAGCAAGTAGAGATCGAACAGCGGGATCCCGAGGAAGTGCGCGCACCCTGGGCCCTGCCTGGCGTCAAGATTCATAATCCAGCCTTTGACGTTACACCGGCCGAGCTGGTCACTGGCTACATCACCAATGTTGGCTTGCTGACAACCACCCAACTTGACCAGCTCGCCACGGCCAACCAGAGCCTGAATCCCGCATAAAATACACGCAAAATGTCACGCTACCGTCCACCGCGCCCCAAATCCTCTCCGCATATGACCCAGGAAGGATTTGATACGCTGCAAGCAGAACTAAAATATCTGTGGAAGGTGAAGCGCCCCGAGGTCACCGCCAAGGTTTCTGAGGCCGCAGCCCAGGGCGACCGCTCGGAGAACGCCGAGTACATTTACGGTAAAAAACAACTGCGGGAGATTGATGGTCGTGTGCGCTATCTAAGCAAAAGACTCGATAACGCAGAAGTTATAACCCGGCTGCCCAGCGAGACTGACCGGGTGTTCTTTGGCGCCTGGGTAACCGTGACCAACGAAAGCACCAACGCGCAACATCCAGGCGAACCTCTGCATCTAAGAATCGTAGGCTCAGACGAGGCCGGCACTCAGCCCGGCTACATCAGCATAGATTCGCCCATGGCCCGGGCGCTTTTGGGTAAGCGTTGTGATGACGAAATTGAAGTCACGGGCCCTGAAGGGACAGCACTGTATTGCATCGATCATCTAAGCTACACAGCACCCCCGGGCGAGTGCCATGAGCAACAAGATGGATGAGGTTGGCTCACAGCTCGCGCGCCTGATTAACGCCATCAACGCATCCTACCCGGTGCTTACCGACCCGTTCGACCCTGAATGGCGATCGCCTTGCGAGTTAGGAGAACCCCGACGCCATCCAGACTCAGGTTTGGAAGTGCAATGGCAACCGCTTGCCCGTGAACACAGCACCGCCATGCATCTGTTTGACCCGCTGGAACGAGCGCTCGAAACCAGCGTGCATCCCGACATTAAAACCTTCTATTCAAGTTACTACTCCGGTGGCCTGGAAACGGACTCTCCGGAGGGGCCTGTGAGTCTGCTGCAGTTATGGAACGACGCCGACGGCGAACGACTGATCGAAAATCTACTGGGCCACTATCTGGCCCAGAAGCGCATTCGCTCCTCGTTCAGCGTGTTCTTCGCGCTTACCGAAACAGATTCTGATCTGTTCCTCACCGTCGAGAACAACACCGGCCACGTCCTGCTAGAGCGACCCGGTCGACGCCCCATACGCACCATCGCAAGCAGCCTCGCTGAATTCCTGGCAACCCTGACCCCGGCGCCACCGGAGCGGCATCCGGAACGGGCCGCTTTTTTAAGCGCGCAAGGCGTAAACTAGACAGCCCAGCCCATCAGAGACCCAGGCCTGTGAACAGCTTTCCTCCCTCCCTCACCTTAACCCGGCGCGCCCAGATCGGCGGGCGGGTGCAGCTGCCTGGCAGCAAGAGCATTAGCAATCGTGCACTGTTGTTAGCGGCCATGGCTTCGGGCACTACCGAACTCCACAACCTGCTGTTAAGCGATGACACGCGCTACATGCTCAAGGCCCTGGAACAACTTGGCGTCAATCTCGAAACCTGCAACAACACCTGCAGAGTGCAGGGCGTGGCTGGACCGCTGGGCAACCCCCCGGCTACAACTCCCTCTGCACCACTCGAATTGAATCTGGGTATGGCTGGCACCGCCTATCGTCCGTTAACCGCAGCACTTTGTCTCGGTCAGGGCAGCTACGATCTACTGGGCAATGCACGCATGAGCGAACGCCCCATTGGTCATTTGGTGGACGGTCTGCGCTTGTTGGGTGGACACATCGACTATCTCGGCGAGGAGAATTTTCCACCGGTACGCGTAACCGGCGGCGGCCTAAAAGGAGGGGCCATCAAAATGCGCGGTGACATCTCCAGCCAGTTTCTCACCTCGCTGTTACTCAGTGCACCATTGGCACAAGCGCCGGTTGAGGTAACGATTGAGGGTGAGTTGGTATCCAAACCCTACCTCGATATTACCCTGGCACTCATGCGCGCGTTTGGCGCCCAGGTGGACCATAAAGATCACTCCGTGTTTCGGGTCACACCAGGGCCTTACACCGCTCTGGATAGTTATCTGATTGAGGGCGATGCCTCAAACGCCAGCTACTTCCTGGCAGCCGGCGCCATTACCGGCAGCGGCATTAGCGTGCACGGCCTTGGTCGGGATAGCGTGCAAGGTGACCTGGCGTTCACAGAAGTGCTGGAAAAAATGGGCGCGCGAGTTGAGATTGCCGAACATTCGGTAACCGTTCAGTCAGGGTCGTTACGCGCCATCGACATGGATCTCAACCACATCCCCGATGCCGCAATGACGGTGGCTGTGCTGGCGCTCTTTGCTGAAGGCACAAGCCATCTGCGTAATCTGTATAACTTGCGGGTAAAAGAAACCGACCGGCTCGCTGCGCTGGCTACCGAACTGCGCAAGGTTGGGGCGACGGTCATCGAAGGCCATGATTTTCTGAGCATCACGCCACCACAACGCTGGGCGAACGCTGCGATCGATACCTACGACGACCACCGCATGGCCATGTGCTTCTCGCTTCTGGCCCTGCGCGGCACACCCGTCACCATCAACAATCCCAAATGTGTGGCAAAAACCTTTCCCACCTTCTTTCAGGAATTCGCAGGCGTCGCCGCCGAGGCTGCGTGACAGGTTGTCGCCAAAATAAGCACTCAGGCAAACAATCCAGAGTGTGACGTTTCCAGATCCAGCAGAAATCGCTTGTTGGGCAAGCCTCCACCAAATCCCGTGAGGCTGCCGTTTGATCCCACTACCCGATGGCAGGGGATAATTACCGGAATGGGGTTGTTGCCATTGGCCATGCCAACCGCTCGCGAGGCTTTTGGGTTATCAAGCGCTATCGCGATGTCCATATAGGAACAGGTCTCACCGTAGGGAATCTTCAGCAACTCATCCAAAACCTTGGCCTGAAAGGGTGTGGCCTGAGGCGCAAGCGGCACATCAAACACCTTGAGCTTGCCTGCAAAGTAAGCCTCCAGCTGCCGCCGCACCTCCTGAAAGGGATGATCCCAACGCTCCCAGGACAGGTCCGCCCCGCGCGCTTTGCTGCCACTGGAAAATCCAATGAGATTAAGCGCATCTTTGCTGCCAGCGAGCAGCAACTCACCCACTGGTGATGGCATATAGGTGTAATAGGTTGAACCAGAAGAAGACTGACTGGTCATTGGCGGCTCTGCCTCATCCCTGATCCTGTGAATCTTGCCACAGATACATCAGGGCGTAAGCCCGGAAGGGTTCCCAAAGCAGAGAGTAGCGCTGGGCCGCTCCGGCGGTCATGCCAAGTTGCTTGAGAACCACCCAGTCTGCGCGTGGAAACGCATTGGCATCACCGGCTGTGCGCATCGCGACATAGCCTGCCGTCCAGGGGCCGATGCCTGGCAGGCTACACAACGTATCAAACTGGGTCTCGGGGTTAGCGGTCTCGTCCAGTTGCACAGCGCCCCCAAGCACCGCTCCCGCCAATTGCCGAACGGCCTCGCCACGCAGCCCTGGCATACCCACCGCCGACACATCCGCCTCGACCAGTTCGAGTGGTGTTGGAAAGCCTTTGCTGCCAAAGCGCTGCATCAGGTCAATGGCAAGACGCCGTGCCCGGGCCACACTGACCTGCTGACCAAGAATCGCCCGCACTGCCGTTTCAAACCCATCCCAGGCGCCAGGCACACGAATACCTCCGGTGACACTGGCGTTTAATCGGGGCTCCTTTTTCAGTGCCTCATCAATCACCCGGGAGTCTGCGTGTATATCAAACACATGAGCTATGCGACGGAGCAGCCACTGGCTTTGGCCACGCAACCCGCGAGGCAGTTCTATATGTAACTGTGCCTTTTGAGGGGCATAGCAAACCCTCACCCAATGCTTACCCAATCGGCGCCGGTAGCAAAATCCGGACACTTCCTCGAGACCAGGCAGAGAGCGCTTATCGAGGAACGCAAACACCCAGGATGCATCAAAGGGTTCGCGCACCGGCAACACCAGCTGCAGCATCTGCTCCCCGTCACTGGCCCGAAGCTGCGTCTGTATATGTTGTCTGTGGGTCTGTGCAAACACCCGGGGTGACACACCCAACTCAGCATCAAACTGGCGGGCCAGGTCCGTCGGACTCACATCAAGGCGACGTGCAAGTTGCGCAAGACTTCCGGTTTGCAGATCACCACGCTCAATGGCACGCAACGCGCGCACCACTAACCTGGAACCAATACGCCAATCCGGCAAGCGCGGTGTATGCAGTGGGTTGCACCGCTCACAGGGCACAAACCCCGCCGCCAGCGCAGCCGCTGCACTGGCAAAGAACTGCATCCTGGCAACCGCTGGCACCCGGCGCGAACACTGCGGCACACAAAACCTGTGGCCAGCACCGATAAAGATCACACCAGACAGCGTTTTATCACGCTGGGCTCGAGCGGCGATGCAAGATGAATGGTCGGGCAACATAAACCTACTATACTGGCGCCACCCGGTGAGCCCGAGCCTTCTTTGCTGAAACTTCCAGACACTGATAAAGCGCTAGATCTGGCCACACCCCCGCCTGGGGATGGGCTTGATGATGTGGTGCGGGACAGTGTTGTGCGCCAACAGGTTACCTGGCCAACCCCCTGGCTTGACCAGCCACAGCAGAGCAACACAATCGCCTACACGCACACAGCAAGCGGTTGGCGAGCGGCCGAGCTTAAAGATCCTGCCGCAGCAATTACCCCAGACAACTTCACGACCCTCACCCGGGCACCCATCAACCTGTCGGCTCCAGTACTGCTCGAAACCGTTGCCATTGCCAAACCCTGGGGACAGGAGCTGTGGTTTTCAGGTATCGAGCAACGCGGTGAATCAACGATTTGTCAGGGCACCAGCCGCCTGCCACTGTCGAGCTATCTGGCGCTGGCTCCGCAACGCCTGGTGGGCCGCTTAACGCCCATGTTGCTGAAGATACTCGATCCCCACCCAACACCGGAAACCGGTGCGCTTTATTTCGAAACCCATAACAAAAAACGCGAAGTCTATGTGGTGACGCACATCAACCCAGTGGCCTGGCCCGAGGGCATAGGTGCTATTCGGTTGGGCATGAACCAGCAACTTCGCGCGACCTACAACAACGACGAGCAGTTTCGCGCCGCCTACCTTGAGGCGGTACAGCGCTACGAGCAGGTACGCCGCAGCATTGATCACCCATCAACCACAAACGATGACCCAAAGCTGCACAACGAAGAGCAAGCACGGCGCGCCGATATGGAAGCATTTACCGCGCAACACTCTCTGGAAGTGGGTGACGTTGTACAGGTTGCACCACACACACCGCATTCTCTGCAACATGGGGTGCGGGTGTTTGAGTTTCAAACACCAACCTATGAACGCAATATCATTTCTTTTAACCAGCAAGTGCTCACTCAGGATCACTGGGACAGTAGCTACGCAATAACCAACATGACCCTCGATGCCCCGGACGCGGCACCACCAGAAACCCTGCATAACACTCCTGCCCAGCAGGTTGAGCGTATTGTCGACTTTGATGAATTCAGTGTGCAGCGATTAACTCTCGCGGGCAACGCCCGGTCTGAGGCTGCTACAGCGTCTGCGCCTGGCGAGTTTCTGCTGGATGACACAAACAACTACCAGATGATCGCCATCATCAGCGGCAAACTGCGTGTGCACACCCAGGCTGGCAGCCTGGAACTGTCTGCCAACAGCACTCAAAGCGCTGCTTTGATACCGGCCTGTGCGCTAGACGCAAAGATTGTCCCGCTCTCGGCCAAGACCCAACTGCTGCTCGCCCGCCCCAAACCAGATGTCCCTGCTAAGATAGCCGTTACCCAGAGCATCTGAGAGAGACGCGCTATGAGCACAGAATACGTGCCCGAAGAAGAACTCATCATCGAGCAAATCGAAATTGGGCCCATGCAAAATTTCACCTACATTGTCGGCTCCAAAGCAACTCGGGAAGTGGCCATCATTGATCCCGCCTGGGATATCGATGCGCTGCTGGAACGCATCGATGAGGCGGGCTATACCCTCACCGCGGCTCTGGCCACCCACTACCACCCGGATCACGTGGGCGGCAGTTTTGGTCGTCGCAACGTTCCCGGGCTTGCCGAACTGATGGCCAAACGACCGGTGAAAGTTTACGGCCACAAACTTGAAGTAGAAGGCATCAAAAAAGTCACCCAGCTCTCCGACTCAGACTTCAAGGCGGTTGAATCTGGCGACAAACTCAGCCTGGGCGACGTTGAAGTAGAGTTTTTGCACACGCCAGGGCACACACCGGGATCTCAATGCTTCCGCATCAAGAACACCCTGGTATCTGGCGACACGCTGTTTGTTCAGGGTTGTGGCAGAGTAGATTTACCGGGTTCCAGTTCTGATGACATGTTCAGAAGCATGGACAAGTTGCGTTCATTGCCTGACGACACGCTGCTACTGCCGGGACATAATTATTCTCACGTCCCTAACGCCACTATGGGCGAGACCAAGAAAATCAATACGCACCTGAACATTAAAGAGCTGGACCTGTGGCATCAGCTGATGGGCCACTAGCTCTTTATCTAATCTGCTACAACCCGCAGTGCCCGCTGATGTTGGCCGACTTCAACATGACCAGCATGTCGTCCCGACAGCGGCTAATGGGCTTAAACTTCTTGGTTTTGCCCAATAGCGGTGTCCCGATGTAACCCCGCAGTTCCAGCACATCCCCTTTCTTCTGCATGCGGCTTGAGTACGTACTGCCGGATTCGGGATCGTAGATTTTCCCCTCCCAGCGTTTGCCCGTGAACTTATAGCGCGCCAGCAGATCCATCCCCAGGATGGCCTGGCCGCGCTGAGATTTATCCGGGTTGTGGATATCCGATAAGGGCAGGCCCTGTTCGTCGAGGGGTTCTTCCAGCGCCACCACAATCATCTGCAGACTTTCACCGTTGCGCGACACCTCAACCAGTGACCCACCGGTAGCCCACAGACCCTCTACCTCTGTTTGCCGCTCAATTCGTCGCTCTTCCGCTCGATCCTTTTTCTGATCGTCTACCGATTCAGCGCCAACACTGGTGCCAAAGAGTGTCAGGAGCAACGCGGCTAACGCAAGCGGGCTCGCTGCATTCGTGAGACGATATCTAGAGATTTGGAGATGTCGGGCGATAAGGCGCATGAATCTGTTCTCCGGCGAAAGCTTGTTAAAGGCCTGTTAGACGAAAGAGCTTACCTTTTGACCACCAGCTACGCCTAAAATTCTGAAAATCTAAACACCAAAAAATCGAGGGGTCAGGCTATGGATACCGGTAGTTTCGCTGGATTTGACTTAACCTTGCGTGAACAGGGCATCGCCTGGTTCGAATTCAACACGCCTGAACGCCTGAATGGCATGACAGCGGGGGTTAAGCGCAATCTGATTGAGGCGATCACCCAGGCACAAATGGACAATCAGGTCCGAGTGCTGGTGTTTACCGGCCAGGGCCGGGCGTTCTGCGCCGGCGACGATCTCAAGGGTTATGCCGGCAGCAAGCTGCCTGGCGAGACGCTGGTGCCCGACATTCCACACGGCCATGACAGCGAACTGGGTACCTACAACGGACTGCGGGTTATTTCCCAACAGCTCAACACAACGCTGCGCAATCTCGACAAGCTCACCATTGCGGCAGTGAATGGCGTGGCCATCCAAACCGGCTTCTCTCTGGCATTGTCCTGTGATTTTCGCATCGCGGCAGAAACCGCCAAACTCGGCTCGGCCACCCTGCGCTTTGGACTACTGCCCGATGAAGGCGGCCAGCATCTGGTCGTTAGGCAACTTGGCCTTGCGGGGGCCATGGACTTCTTTATGCGCAAACGCATTATCAGTGCAAGCGATGCACACAAGCTCGGACTGGTGCACGAAGTGGTTCCTGAAGCTGAGCTCGAAGCCGAGGTCATGGCGCTTGCCAACGAACTTGCAAGCGGCCCTCAGGTTGCCATGCGCATGCTAAAACGCAGCCTGTACAACGCCACCGAACAACCCTGGGCTGCGGCACTCGACGATATTGCCGCGCGCACCGCAATCACCGATCACCACCCAGACGCCCGGGAAGGCGTTGCCGCGTTTAAGGAAAAACGCGAACCAAAGTTCAACGCCTAGCGCAGTGAGCGCCTGCTGCCTAGCCGGGCAGCAGGTGCGCAACCATATCGCGCTCTTCCGCCAGTTCTTTTTCCGTGGCATCCATTCGCGTCTGGCTGAACTCATTGATCTGCCGACCCTGAACAATCTGCCAATCGCCACCACTGCAGGTCACAGGGAACGAATAAATCAGTCCCTCGGCAACGCCATAACTGCCGTCGGAGTAAACCCCCATGCTCACAACCCCATCGCTGCCAAGTGCCCAATCGTGCATATGGTCAATGGCTGCATTAGCGGCAGAGGCTGCACTTGATGCGCCACGTGCTGCAATGATCGCAGCCCCGCGTTGCTGCACCGTTGGAATGAAGTCGTTTTCGTACCAGGCCGCATCCACCAGGCCAAGTGCTGCATCACCCTTAACCGTTGCTTCATGCAAATCCGGGTATTGAGTCGCGCTATGGTTGCCCCAGATGCACAGATTATCGACATCCGTGCTGTGGGTGCCGGTTTTCTGGGCTAGCTGGGTCAAGGCCCGGTTGTGATCCAATCGGGTCATGGCCGTGAAATTACGCGGATCAAGATCTGGCGCGTTACGTTGGGCAATCAGCGAATTTGTGTTCGCCGGGTTACCCACCACCAGTACTTTCACATTGCGCGAGGCGTGATCATTCAACGCCTTGCCCTGGACAGAGAAGATCGCTGCATTGGCTTCAATCAGATCCTGTCGCTCCATTCCCGGGCCTCGTGGACGGGATCCAACCAATAGCGCGTAGTCTGTGTCTTTGAAGGCAACGTCAGCATCTGAGGTTGCGCTGATGCCCGCAACCAGCGGGAAGGCGCAATCGTCGATCTCCATGATGACCCCGTTCACGGCATCCATCGCTGGCGGAATCTCAAGTAGCTGCAAAATAACAGGCTGATCCTCACCCAGCATGGCCCCGGAGGCGATGCGAAATAACAACGCGTAGCCAATCTGGCCAGCGGCGCCGGTAATAGTAATGCGTACGGGGTCTTTCATGCGTTGGTGTCCTCTTGATCCACTGCGTCTGTTCGAACCGGCGGAATTGTAACCCAGTCGCGTGCTAACGTGCGGCGAGGAGAGACTGAGCATGAAAAATCTTGTCCGCCGAGTCGAAGAGGCCTCTATGAATGCCTGGCCGGCCACCCACCAACTGCTGCTCGATGGCTGGCTGGTTCGGCTGTCCAATGGCTTCACGAAACGGGCGAACTGTGTGGTGCCGGTCTACGACAGCACCGAGCCAGGCCCACAAGCTCTGCTGGACAAGGTTCGATACTGTGAAAACCTCTATGCCAGAGAACAGTTGCAGACCATTTTTCGACTCACCTCCGAGGGCCAGTGTGACTCACTTGATGCGTTGCTGGCAGATCGGGGTTACAGCGTGGTAGACGAAACAGAGGTTCAGGTGCTGGACCTGATTGAGCGCTCGAAGGCCAATGACAGCGCTTCAGAACAGTCCCCACGGCCATCCGAACTGCATCTGCTGGGGCTACCCGAGTGGCTTCAGGTGTACGCCGAGCTTGCAGAAATGCCCAGACCAGCCAGTGAACTGCATCAACAGCTTATTCGCTCAATTCGGCCGGACTGCGCTTTTGCCGTCTTGCTTCGCAACAACGAGCCCGTCGCCTGCGCACTGGGCGTGCAGGAACACGGCCTGCTGGGTCTGTTTGATGTCATCACAGCGCGCCACCATCGGGGCCAGGGGCTTGGCGGTGCGCTCTTGCAGCAAATACTCGACTGGGCGACGGACCAGGGGGTGGCCCATGCCTATCTGCAGGTCATAGCCAACAACGAACCGGCCCGCTCGCTCTACCAGGGGATAGGATTCACGACCCTCTATCGCTACTGGTACCGGCTGACAAACTAGTTTCTCTTTGCAGCTGATTAGCCCGCAAACCACCTAAAGTCGCTGGCCACAACAGATGTATAAATTTGTAATCTCTTGAGTAATCTGGCATTTTCTCTCGTTCGCTCCGCTAATTCGCGGGCACTTGAAACACCGGAAACTGACGACAATTCAACAAGTTAGCTACGCGATCAGGCACATGTCCGACCATAGCCAACTTCATAATAACTAGTATAAAAACTAAATCGTTAGTAACCGAAATTTATATAGCCTCTGTGGCGACCTGATCCGCGCGTGCTTGACGTGCGCGGTCCTGGTCACCAACAGACAGACGGCCATCGCTGCCGACTGCACCTGTGCAAGAGTTCGCGCCAGAGAGCGCGTTGCCCAGGGTGCCCGGGTGCGTTATGCGCACCCAGCAGCAACATGGAGAGACGTATATGACAAAGCCTTCGACCGAGGCCCCGCAAGCGACAGCGATCTTGGGTCCCGCTTCACTCCTGGGGCCTGCTGCTAACGGGTTGTACAACCCCGATTACGAGAAAGACAGCTGCGGCGTTGGTTTTATCTGCGACATCAAAGGCCGCGCAAGCAACGCCATCCTCCGCGAAGCCGAGCAAATGAACTGCTGCATGGAGCACCGTGGCGGGGTTGGTTTTGAAAAAAATACGGGAGACGGCGCAGGCATCATGACTGCCCTCCCGCACTCGATGTTTGCAAGAATCGCCAGCGAAGAACTGAACATCTCGCTACCCGAGCCCGGCACCTATGGCGTGGGCAATGTTTTCCTGCCCCAGGACGAAAAAGAACGCGCGCATTGCAAAACCGTTTTTGAAGAGCAGATCAAGGTGGCAGGTCAGGTACTGCTTGGCTGGCGCGAAATGCCCATCGATCCACATGGGGCGGACATTGGCTCAGCGGCCCATGCCGCCATGCCCCATATCGAGCAGCTGTTTGTTGGCGCAGGCGAAGACTTTGAAGACGAAGAATTTGAGCGCGCGCTCTACTTAATCCGCAAGCACTCAACCCATTTACTGCGCGGCAACAACACGCTGGTACAACGCAAGCTGTTCTACGTGTGCAGCCTGTCTACCAAGGTTATTGTGTACAAGGGCATGCTCACCCCCGATCAGGTGTTCCCGTTCTACGCAGACCTTCGAGATCCTGACTTTGAAACGCACCTGGCCATGGTGCACTCGCGGTTCTCAACCAACACCTTCCCGTCCTGGGATCGTGCCCAACCGAACCGGTTTATGAGTCACAACGGTGAGATCAACACCCTGTTGGGCAACAAAAACTCGATGAATGCCCGACAAGGCATGGCAAAGAGCGAGCGCTTTGGCGAGGACATCAAGAAGCTGTTTCCCATTGTTGAGCGCGACTGTTCCGACTCCGGCACCTTCGACAACGTGCTTGAATTTCTGCTCATGAACGGCCGCAAGCTACAGGAGGCCGTGATGATGATGATCCCGGAAGCCTGGCAGCAACACGCGCAGATGAGTGATGAGAAGCGCGCCTTCTACGAATACAACTCGTGCTTGATGGAACCCTGGGATGGACCCGCCTCCATCGCATTTACCAATGGCGATTGCATAGGTGCCGTGCTCGACCGCAACGGTCTGCGTCCGAGTCGCTACTACGTGACCGACGATGACAAATGCATCATGGCGTCAGAGGTTGGAACCGTTGAGGTTGATCCTGCGCGCATCATCGAAAAGGGCCGCTTGCAGCCCGGCAGAATGTTCCTCATCGATTTTGAAGAAGGCCGACTGATTCCTGATGAAGAAATCAAATCCACCTGGTCAACCAAACGGCCCTACGGCGACTGGCTAAAAGAACAACAGCTCACCCTCGACGAACTGCCCAAAGTCAGCGGCAAAGGGCTCGACAAGGCAACGCTGCTGGAACGCATGCACACCTTTGGTTTCACCCAGGAAACCATGCAATTTATGTTGCGCCCAATGGTAACCGAGCTACGAGATCCGCTGGGTTCCATGGGTAACGACTCTGCCCTTGCGGTGATGTCCGATCGCTCCCGCATGCTCTACGACTACTTCAAACAGCGCTTTGCCCAGGTCACCAACCCGGCCATCGACTCCATTCGCGAAGAAGTCATCATGGCGCTTGAGTGCTACATCGGCCCCGAGAAAAATCTGCTGCAATCCACCGCAGAGCACGCCCATCGATTAAAGATCAGCCACCCGATTCTTGATAACAATGAGCTGGCTGCACTGCAGCAGCTCGACCATCGAGGCTGGCGCGCAAAAACAATCGACATCACGTTCCCGCAAAACTCGGGCCGTGAAGGTCTGAACGCAGCCCTCGAGCGCATCAGCACCGAAGCCCAGCGCGCGATTGATGACGGCTACTCGCTGGTTATTCTGTCTGACCGGGCCGCTGATCAAAACAATGTGCCCATCAGTGCCCTGCTTGCCTCGGGCACCGTGCACCAATATCTGGTGGCCAATGAATCACGCACCGCCATTGGTCTGGTTATCGAGACGGGCGAAGCGCGTGAAGTGCATCACCACTGTCTGCTGATTGGCTACGGGGCAGACGCCATCAACCCGTACCTCGCCTTCGAAGCCCTGTGGGATTCGCGCGAGCTGGGCATGTTTGATAAAGCCAAGCATATTCAGTCTGACGCGGACGTTGTCGCGGCGTACCGCAAAGCCGTTGCCAAAGGCGTGATGAAAGTGATGGCCAAGATGGGCATCTCAACGCTTCAGTCTTACAAAGGCGCGCAGATTTTTGAGATTGTTGGCCTGGCGGAAGACATTGTGGAACGCGCCTTTAAAGGCACAGCCAGCCGGGTCTCCGGTGTTGGCCTCACGGTGCTTGCCGAGGAAATGCAGCGTCGCCACAAGCGCGCCTATCCGGATCGTGATGCGATGCGGATCCCGGTGCTAAACAATCCTGGTGATTTCCACTGGCGCAAGGGCGGTGACGCCCACATGTGGGATCCCAAGGCCATTGCAGAGCTGCAGGTTGCAGCACGCACCAACAACGAAGACTCGTATTGGCGTTTCGCTGAGCACATCAACAATCAAAATCACAAGAACGCAACGCTGCGCGGATTGCTTGATTTTGTACCCGGAGCCAACGGCGGCTCAATCGATTTGGAAGACGTTGAGTCCGAGGCCGAAATAGTAAAACGTTTTGCCACGGGCGCCATGAGCTTTGGCTCCATCTCAGCCGAGGCTCACGAGTCGCTGGCGGTTGCCATGAACCGTCTGGGTGGCAAGTCCAACACGGGTGAGGGCGGCGAAGACGCCAAACGATTTATTCCACTGGCAAACGGCGACTCCAAGCGTTCAGCCATCAAACAGGTGGCCAGTGGTCGCTTTGGCGTCACCATCAACTACCTGACCAACGCTGACGAGTTGCAGATCAAGATCATCCAGGGGGCAAAGCCTGGTGAAGGTGGCGAACTGCCTGGTCCAAAGGTGGATGACTACATAGCAAGCCTGCGCCACTCCACTCCTGGTGTTGGTCTTATTAGTCCACCGCCGCACCATGACATCTATTCCATCGAAGACATGGCGCAACTGATCCACGATCTGAAAAACGCCAACCCTCGCGCGCGCATTAGCGTAAAGCTGGGGGCTGAAATTGGCGTTGGTGCTGTTGCGGCAGGCGTCACTAAAGCGCTGGCCGACCACATCGTGATCGCTGGCGACACCGGCGGTACCGGCGCCTCCCCCCTCACCTCAATCAAACACGCGGGCGTTCCGTGGGAGCTGGGAATCGCCGAAACCCATCAGACATTGGTAATGAACAATCTGCGCTCGCGCGTGGTGTTGCAAACCGATGGTCAGCTCAAAACCGGTCGAGATGTTGCGATCGCAGCGCTTTTAGGTGCTGAAGAATTTGGATTTGCCACAGCCCCGTTGATTGCCTTGGGCTGCATCATGATGCGCAAGTGTCATTTGAATACCTGCCCGGTAGGAATTGCCACCCAGGATAAAGAGCTGCGTAAAAAGTTTAACGGCGAGCCCGAGCACGTTGTGAACTATCTGTTTATGGTGGCCAAGGAACTGCGCCAGATCATGGCGGAGCTTGGATTTCACAGTCTTCCTGAAATGGTCGGCCGGGTAGATGCGCTACGGACTTCTGATGCCATTGACCACTGGAAAGCAAAAGGCATCGATCTCACGGCGTTACTCACTCCGGCACAAGAGCCTGAAAACTTCCTTGGCTCTTACGCCATTCACAATCAAGACCATGGTCTGGGCAAAGCCCTGGATAACCAGCTGATGGAATACGCAGCGCCTGCGATTGAACGCGGCCAAAAAGTATTTATGGAGATGCCAATCAAGAACACGCATCGGGTGGTTGGCGCCATGCTCTCCAATCTGATCGTGCGGCGTGTCGGGCCCCAGATGTTGCCCGACGACTCTATTCACTACAAATTTCATGGCTCGGCCGGGCAAAGCCTTGGCTGCTTCCTGGCCAAGGGTGTCACGCTTGAAGTCGAAGGCGATGCCAATGACTTTGTTGGCAAAGGTCTGTCCGGCGGACGCATTGTGATCTATCCGCCCGAGGTGTCCCAATTCAAGCCTGAGGAAAACATCATCGCAGGTAATGTTGTGCTGTACGGCGCAACCTCTGGCGAGGTGTATTTGCGTGGCGTTGCAGCCGAGCGCTTTGCTGTCCGAAACTCTGGCGCTCGTGCCGTTGTCGAGGGTGTGGGTGATCATGGTTGCGAATACATGACGGGGGGTCGGGTTGTGATTCTGGGTAAAACCGGGCGCAACTTTGCTGCGGGCATGTCCGGCGGCATCGCCTACATTTGGGATCCCGAGCGGCGCTTCAAGGTGCGCTGCAATCCAGAGATGGTTGAGCTTGAATCTATCGAGGCCGAGGCTGACGCTGATGAAGTGTTTGAACTGATCACCAATCACGAACGCTACACGGGCTCTACAGTGGCCAGGGATATTCTGGCCAAGTGGGAAGAAAACCTCGCCCACTTCGTGAAGGTCATGCCAACCGATTACAAGCGCGTGCTAAACGAACAGCAAAGCGTATCTGCTGGTTAAGCAAAGACTTCTAAAAGATTTTCCCAAAACAACGACCTAACAAAAAGAACAATAGAGACGAGCTGAGCAATGGGTAAACCCACAGGATTTAAGGAATTTGAGCGTGTTGTTGCGCCGTACCGTGACCCTGCGGTGCGCATGCTCGATTTCAAGGAAATTTACACCGAACACAACAATAAACAGTTAAAGACCCAGGGCTCGCGGTGCATGGACTGCGGCGTACCTTTTTGCCAATCAGAAGATGGCTGCCCTATTCACAACCTGATACCCGAGTGGAATGATCTTGTTTATCAAGGCCGCTGGCGAGACGCGCTCAACCGACTGCACAAAACCAACAACTTCCCCGAATTCACCGGCAGAGTCTGCCCTGCACCTTGCGAAGGCGCCTGTGTTCTCGGCATTACCGACCCCGCAGTTACCATCAAGAACATAGAAATGGCGATCATTGATCGCGGCTATGCAGAGGGCTGGGTTGTACCCGAGCCACCAGAACAGCGTACAGGTAAGTCCGTTGCGGTCATTGGCTCTGGCCCAGCAGGCCTTGCCGCCGCACAGCAGCTCAACAAGGCAGGTCACACCGTCACTGTTTTTGAACGTGCTGATCGCATTGGCGGCCTGCTCATGTACGGCATTCCAAATATGAAGCTTGCCAAAGAACGGGTCGTAGAACGCCGGGTACAGCAACTTCGCGACGAAGGCATCAACTTTCAAACCAACACGCATATTGGCGACGGCACCAGCAACAGCAAACACATTAATGAGCTCATCGAAAACTTCGACCGGGTGCTGTTCACTACCGGCGCCACTGTTCCTCGCGATTTGCCAATACCGGGTCGCGAATACAACGGCGTGCACTTTGCCATGGATTTTCTAAAATCAAACACCAAGGCGTTGCTTGATTCAGGCGCCCCGGATGACGCTGAGAGTTTTGCAGCAAGTGAGCAGGCGAACAACGCAGATTTCATAAGCGCCAAAGACAAACACGTGATTGTCATCGGCGGTGGCGATACCGGCACCGACTGCATCGGTACGTCGCTACGTCACGGTTGCAAATCTCTGGTGAATTTTGAACTGTTTCCAAAACCACCAGAAGAACGCCTGGCCAACAACCCCTGGCCAACCTGGCCAAAAATATTCCGCGTCGACTATGGTCATCAGGAAGCCGCCCAACATTTTGGCGACGATCCCCGCGTGTACAGCATTTCAACCAAAGAATTCCTCAAGGACGAGCACGGTAACCTCAAAGGATTGCGTACGGTCAACGTTGAGATGAAAGACGGTAAAATCCAGGACGTGCCAGGCAGCGAAAAAGACTGGGAGGCAGACCTTGTGCTGCTGGCTATGGGTTTTCTGGGTCCGGAACATCTGGCCAGCGACGCCCTCGCTCTCGACTACGATGAGCGCTCAAACATCGCCGCACAATACGGCAAATACGCCACCAGCCACCCCAAGGTTTATGCTGCTGGTGATTGCCGGCGCGGACAGTCCCTGGTGGTGAGAGCAATCAACGAAGGCCGGGAGGCCGCACGAGAAATCGACCGCGACCTGATGGGCGACACTCAACTGCCCTGACAGATTAGCCTGCAACCAGGCTAGTTAAACGAGTTGAGCTCGGGTGCCGCAGTAATGGCATCCTTGACGCTCCGAACCGGTCTCACCCAGGGTGTCACTTTACCCACGCTGCCTGGCAAATTAGTGGCTGCAGACTCGGCATCGGCCTGGCTATCGTAAACTCCGTAGGTCACTACGTGCACCACTCGCTCACCAGAGCGAATTCGGAACAGGGCAAAGCGACTCGGATCGGCTTGCTCACCAAGGTAGGCGGTTGCACGCTCAATATCACCAAACCCAATAAGCTGCAGGGTGTAGGAGGACTCACTTTGTCTGAGCAACCAGGCCGCATCGCGTACTCCCTGAACGTCCGGGATTACCTCAACATCCTGCACCTCTGAGGCAACCACCGGTGGGTCAACTCTAGCCTCAGCAGTTGTTGTCTCTGCCGGTGTGGTCTCTGCTGGTGTAGTTTCAGCCGGTGTAGTTTCAGCCGGTGCAGTCTGAGCAACCGTTGGCTGCTCTGCAGGCTTGGGTTGCTCCGGCTCTGGCTCAGGCACTGGCACCGGACGGATCGTACGCGATTGATTGGCCACCGGTTCCGGAACGGGTCGTTCTGAGCTGGGTATTGGCTTGATCGTGCGAGATATAGGTACAACGGCGTCAGCCGAATCAGCGTTCAACGAATCTCGAGACGCGGTTTGCCTGTCACCAGGTTTGTTATCAGGCTTATCATTCCCTGGGTCTTCAGCTGCTGAACGCTCATCACCAGTGGCACCAGGCATATCCAATTCAACGGTTTTCGAATCTGCATCAGCGTCGTTTAGATCAGTCTCAGCATCCTCACTCGGCGACCAAAACAGTACGGTCAACGCAAGCGCGGCCGCAATCCCGCCCGCCAGCCAGATATGTTTGCGCGGCAAACCAACAGAGCCAGACCCACCTAGGGTCATAATCATCAATTGCTCATTCGCCGCAAAGTCGAGCCTGCCTGGATAGCCAAGCGACGCCTTGTGCACCAGATCGACCTGGTGCTCAGAGAATGGCATACGACCGTTGTAACCGGCCTCGGCAAACCGCCACTCAAGGTACTCTCCAGATTGATCTCGCGAGAAGGGTGACAGGAGCATTTCTTGCCACAACAATTCATCGCCGTCACTGGTCTCGGCGTTGCGCTCCACCGCTCGCTGCAGAGATTCAATAAATTGTGGCTCAGAGAAAAAGGCGAGCTTCGCACCGGCATCTGCCAAATTCACCAGATCATCTACCGCTCGCTGCTCAAGCAAGTGCGCGTCATCAACCAAAACCAGGCTGGTGCGATCGTTTTGTGTTTGATCCTGTAAATGAGCAATGACCAACTCAGTGAGTAACGGTGCCTCGGCACCAATTGGTGCGGCAACACCATAGCCTTGCACCAGCGCGCTCAACACATCGCCAGCCCTCGACACCAGCGATCCATTAACCCGAGCCGCAACGACTCCTGCTTCAAGTGACGAAGACAGCGCTCGAAAGACGCAGGTTTTACCCACACCATGTGGACCGGTAACCGCCAAAATTGGTCGAGACCAGGCACTAAGTTTGCGAATCTTCGCAAGCATCGGTTCGCGGTCAGCACCAGGGAAGAACTCCTGCTGCGGATCAGAAAACGGGTTATGAGACAGGCCCAGGTAATTCCATTGAGAGTCATTCATGAACCTAACGTCCATCCTCAAGACACAGTTCACTGCCCGCATTAAGCGTAGCAACTAACTCTGCAGTATCACTAATCTCACGCAGATGAACGCGGCCAATGGCGTCGGGCAGAACAAATCGCAAGGTTCCATCCAGAGTTTTCTTATCTAGTGCCATCGCGGCCACCATGCTGTTGGGCTCAATATCTTTGGGTGGTTCCACCGGCAAGTCCGCTTGCCTGATCAGCGCTTTAATACGCTGAGCATCCTTGACTGCCAATAGACCCAGTCGAGTAGCAAAGTCTGCGGCTTGCACCATACCAATCGCAACAGCCTCGCCGTGCAGCAAGGTACCGTAGCCAGAAAGGTTTTCCAAGGCATGAGCAAAGGTATGACCATAGTTAAGTATAGCGCGTACCCCCTGCTCCTTTTCATCTTCCGCAACCACCGCTGCTTTGATCCGGCAGGATTCAACAATGGCATGATTAACTAGAGCGGGTTCGCGGGCCAGGAGTCCGGCCAAATTGTCATTCAGCCAATCAAAAAAGTCCGCGTCATAGATGACCCCGTATTTAAGCACTTCCGCCATACCTGCCAGGTACTGCCGACGAGGTAAGGTAGTTAGTGTGGCGGTGTCTATGACAACGGCGGACGGCTGATAAAACGCCCCAATCATGTTTTTGCCCAGCGGATGATTGACTGCCGTTTTTCCGCCTACCGAAGAATCTACCTGGGCAAGTAGCGTTGTGGGCACCTGCAAGAAATTGACCCCTCGCTGGTAACTGGCTGCCGCAAAACCAGCCAGGTCACCAACAACACCCCCACCCAAGGCAATAATCGCTGTGCTGCGGTTGTGTTTGCGGGTCAACATGAAATCGAGCAAAGCGGTGAAGTTGTCGAGATTCTTGTGCGCCTCACCATCTGGCAGCAAGAATTGATCTACGGCGTACCCGTCAAGGCAGGTGAGTAAAGCGTCTATATACAACGGCGCCACCGTTTCGTTACTCACCACCACCACCTGGCTAGAGGTTAACTTTGCCCGCAGCTGATCTCTGAATTGGGGCTGGCTCAAAAGCCCAGCGCCTACCCAAATTGGATAGCTGTTGGCACCCAGGTCGACCTTGAGTTCCTGCACATGAGCCTCATTACCCATCAGCCCACACCTCCAGAAGAATCAGCGGTGGTCAATGCGCCACTCGCCGTCAACTCACGCAAAATCTGTTTTGCCACCGATCGAGCGGGCTGTTTATCCGTCACCACCCGCACATCAGCGGTATCCTGGTAAAACGCCAATCTCTCGGCGCGCAACTTCGCGATGGCAGCGGCGCCACCGGAACCGCTCAATAAGGGTCGCCTGGTATCCTTGGCTGTACGAGAGTGAATACGCTTATCGCTGGAATCGAGCCACACTACGGTGCCTCTGGCACGCAGCAGCCGGCGATTTTCCTCGCGCAGAATCGCGCCGCCACCCGTCGCCATCACCACACCGCGCATCTCGGTTAGCTCCAGGATGACCTGGTGTTCGCGCTCGCGAAAACCGGCTTCGCCTTCAACATCAAATATCCACGATATGGCTGCGCCCGAACGCGATTCAATTTCCTCATCACAATCATAGAAAGGGAAATTGAGTAGTTTGGCGAGCAGCCGACCCACGGTTGATTTACCCGTCGCCGGCATGCCAATCAGGAAGACGTTTTTGTCTGCCATGCGGTCCAGGCCCTGTGTCGCTTAGCCCATTTCCTGTTGCGTCGAGAAAACAGAAAAAGCAAAGATAAAAATAAAAACGGCGCTTGAGGAAACCCCAAGCGCCGGTACAGTGTATTACCTCTGAGCGCTAGATGCGCGAGCCGTGCGTTAAGTTTACGTCCGCAAAAGCCCCAACTATCGGCCAGTAATGGCGTCCTGAATCACACGAGGCGTGATAAAGATCAACAGCTCCTGCTTGTCATCGCGCTCCAGCGTACGTCGGAACAACCGCCCGACGTAAGGCAGGTCCCCAAGAAATGGTGTTTTGGTCACCGTGGTGTTCCGGTCGGTCTGGAATATGCCACCCAGAACAATGGTTTCACCGTTATTCACCAATACCTGAGTCTCAATCTGATTGGTGTTGATTGACGGCACATCAAGGAAAATCTGACCTACCGTATCCTGATTCACTTTCAGATCCATGATGATGCGCTCATCCGGCGTGATCTGAGGTGTCACTTCCAGCGCCAGCACTGCCTCTTTGAACGACACTGATGTCGCACCACTGGAGCTGGCTTCCTGGAACGGAATCTCCACACCCGATTCGATACGCGCCGTCGATTTATCAGCAGTGATAACTTTTGGTCGAGCAACAATCTCAGCATGGCCATCAGTTGCCAGAGCTGACAGCTCCAGATCAAGTAGATAGTTACCCAGCTCCGCGATACCAATACCAAAGCTGGTGGCGCTCGCAGAAGACACTCCGAGGTCAACAATCAGATCGCCAGGTGAGGTTGTGGGGTTGGCGTTGGCGCCCGCTCCGGTGCCTCCTCCATCATCTCCACCCGTTGTCGCTGAAGCCACAAACTGGTTTCCTCGTTCAATCAACGTCTCGCGGCTGCCACCAAATCGCAACGCACGATCACCAAGCTCCGCCGGTTCATTGACCGAGCCGTCTAAACGGGCAAGACCACTACCACCCCAACGTACACCCAGCTCTTCAGAGAAGTTGGTTGTGGCGGTAACGATGCGAGCCTCAATAAGCACTTGACGAACCGGAATATCCAGTTGCGTAAGAATACGTCGGAAATTCTCCAGGTTGTCTGCGGTATCGGTCAGGATGATTGAATTGGTTCGTTCATCGACAATTGCAGAGCCTCGGTCCGAGAGCATGCCACTCTCGCTGTTTTCGTTTTGAAACAATTCAAACAGTGCCGTCGCGCTCGCATAACGAATTTGCATGTGCTCAGTGCGCAGCGGAGCAAGTTCAGAGATTTGCTTCTGGTTCTCAAGCTCCAGCTTTTCTCGCGCCGCTATCTCAGCAGCCGGCGCCACCAGCAATACGTTGCCTACCTGACGCTTATCAAGACCTTTGGTTTTCAGAATGAGTTCAAGCGCTTGGTCCCAGGGTACGTTCTTTAATCGCAGGGTGATGCGACCAGAAACGGTATCACTGGCCACCAGATTCAGGTCGGTGAAATCTGCAATGAGCTGCAGTACCGAACGCACCTCAATGTCCTGAAAATTCAGCGACAGCTTCTCACCGCTAAAGCGGAACGCTTCTTCCCGCTCAGCGATCTGATCCCGGGTGAGGGGCTGAACGTTGATGGTCATGGTTTGATCAGCCTGATAAGCAAGGTAATCAAACTCACCTTCCGCCGACACGGTGAAAATAACGTGCGGGCCTTCCTGTACGGCGTCGATCAATGTCACCGGCGTTGCAAAATCGCGAACATCCAGACGACGTCTGAGATCTTGTGGCAACTGAGTGTTACGCACCTCAATCTTTACCTTGCTGCCCTGGCTGCTTACATCCACTGGCACGCGTGGGTCAGACAACACCAACATAATTTGGCCACCGCCGTCTTCACCGCGACGAAAGTCAACATTTTGAATGTGTGAACCACTGATATCGCGCTGGACCGACGCAGAATTGGTTTGGACTGCCTGGTCGAGGGCGGTACTTGATGCCCCACCAGCAGAGGGAGCCGAAGACGCCTGATCGGTGCCTACAACAAGTATCAATTCGTTACCCACAACGCTTGTCTCATAACCAACCAGCGAGGTGAGATTAACAATCGCACGCGTGCGATCGCCGGCACCAATCACAGACACTCGGCGCGCGTTGCCGGCACCCAGCGTGTGATGCTTTTGCGCAAGCGAAGAACTCACACCCGGCATATCGAGCACGATTCGAGCGGGTTGCTCAATCGTATAGCCGGAGGGTTGCGGTGGTGTACCGTCAAAGGTCATACGAATTTCGGTTTTGTCACCAGGCAGCGATGCAAAATCGATTGCCTCAAGATTGGCGGCATGCACCAGCGTAGTGGCAAGCATTGCCGCCAAAACACCAGTGAATCTTAAGAATCTACGTATCGTCATTGTCTATCCTCCAGCACCCATTGTGACTAGGCGCTGGCGTTCTACCCAGCCTCCCGATCCATCAGCTACGATCTCAAGCAACTCGATAGACACATCGTCTATACGAGTAATACGACCATGGTCTGACCCCATGTAGTCGCCCTTGCGAACCCGATGAACCCCCTCTTCGTAATCTCGTACCAATCCGTAAAGTTGGTCACCCTGCGCCAAGGTACCTACCATCGCAAGTTGCCCCACGTTAAATTGCTCCAGAAACTGTTTGACCCGAGTAGGGTCTGGCTTAACGGCACGGCCCCCTTTGGGTGTCTGTCGAACCGCTGCAAGCACCGGCGGTTCGAACGGGCTGCGCAGGTTACCAGCCTGATAAGAAAAGGGTGCAACTGTTTCAAACGGCGGCAGAGGTTTTATTCGTCCTTTACCCTGGCTCTGAACAGTGGCGTAAAACTCTTCCAGATCGTTTTCTCTGGCAGAGCCAGAACAACCAACGAGGCTGATCAACCCAATCGCCAGAAGCAAAAAGCTTAAGGGATTGTTTCTTGTGTTTGTGCTGCGTGCGTTCATATCAGCCCTCTCCCTGATTCAGATAGCGATAGGTCTTGGCCTGAATAGTCATCCGCAGGAGGTTAGAGCCCTGAGTAGGCTCGATTACAAAATCGTGCAGCGTCACAATCCGCGATAGATTGGCCGCTCCGCTCACAAAGGTTCCCAGCATGTGGTAATCGCCAAGTACAGTGATTGAGATTGGCAGTTCCACGTAGAACTCGGTGGTTCGTTCTTCTTGCAACTTGATGCTTTCAATCGTTAGCGCGTTATCGAGTGCTGCACGGGTGATGTCCTCGATTAACCCGGGAACTTCAGTATCCTTGGGCAACTGCTCAACCAGCTCACCAAAGGTGTCTTCCATTTCCTGCTTTTGCAGGCGATAAGCATCGAGATTGGTCGCCTTGAAGAACTTGGTTTCGTAATCTGTCCGAAGTTCTTTGTGCTTCAGCTCCGCACGCTCAATGTCGTTGCGCTTGTCGGTGAGATAGAGCGAATAGCCAAGGCCAAGAACCAGACCCAGTACCAGCACCATGATGATGCCCTTAACCGCGGCGGGCCAGGAACCAATGTTGTTGACATCGAGGTCGCTGGCATCGAAGTTCTTTAACTGATCAAGAGTGTCTTGGAACGCCACTAGCTGCCCTCCTCTTCTTCGGTCTTGCCCGTGCTTTGCAAGAACGTAAGTTCGAAGGCACTGGCCTGACTGCCATAATCGCCGTTTTCAGGATCTTCCTGAATACTCTTTAGATTCGGCTTCGTAAACCAGTCAGAGCTGTTTATGTTGCGCATGAGGGTTGAGATGCGGTTGTTCGATTCCGCAACGCCCGCCGCCGAGAGCACGTTGCCCTGCATTTGCAAGGTATTGAAGTGCACGCCTTTTGAAAGCTTGCGAACCATCTCATCGAAGACTCGCACAATGATCGGCCGGTTACCCTGCAACTCTTGAATGATGCGCATACGCGATAACAGTTCTTCACGTTCTGTTTCGAGCGCTGCAATTTCAGAAATCTGTTCGTCCAGAACAACAATGTCCGCTTCGAGACGTTGGTTGAGCCGCTTTTGCTCATCAAAGTCGTTGTTCAGAAAGAAGCCCGCTGTCATCACCATTACGGCACCGACAGCAAAAACGCCCGCCAGGCTTGCAAGAAATTGCGCCTGTTTGCGCTCTCGTTCCCACTGGCGCCAGGGTAATAAGTTAATTGTTGCCATTATTCAAAGCTCCTCATGGCAAGTCCGCAGGCGATCATCATGGCCGGCGCGTCGTTGGCAAGCGCAGTAGAATCAACCTTGCCAGCCAATGCCATATCCAGAAACGGGTTAGCGATAATGGTTGGGGTACCCAGTTTGTTTTCTATCATCTCGGACATGCCCTCGATGGAGGCTGTACCTCCGGCGAGCACAATGTAATCCACATCGTCGTACTGACTTGAGGAAAAGAAAAACTGCAATGAGCGCGTAACCTGCTGCAAGACAGCTTCTTTGAAGGGCTGCAATACTTCCTGTTCATAGTCGTCGGGCAAGCCGCCGCGCTTCTTGGCGAGCCCGGCTTCTTCAAATGACAGCCCATAGCGTCGCTGAATTTCTTCAGTCAGCTGTTTGCCACCAAAAAGCTGCTCTCTGGTGTAAATCGATTTATCGTCGGCAAGCACCGACAAGGTGGTCATGGTCGCGCCAATATCGATGATCGCGACAACCAGGTCTTCAGGATTAGCGCCCAGCTGAGGTTGCACCAACTCAAAGGCGCGCTTCATGGCGTGGGCTTCGATGTCGACGACCCGCGGCTTGATGCCCCCCAGATCCAGCGCCGCTTCGCGCAGCTCAACGTTTTCGCGTCGGCATGCAGCGAGCAATACCTCGACCTGGTCGGCGGCGGTCTCTGACAGACCGATCACTTCAAAATCGATGGCGACTTCGTCAAGCGGATAAGGAATGTACTGATCAGCTTCGACGGTGATCTGGTTTTCCATCTCATCATCAGACAGGGCGGCGTCCATCTCGATCGTTTTGGTGATCACTGCCGAGCCTGCAACCGCAACCGCACAAGTGCGGGAACTGGCCTTGGTCCGGGAGATGAGGCGCTTCACCGCATCACCAACGCCTTCAACATCACTGATGTTCTTTTCGACGACGGCATTGGGCGGCAAGGGCTCTACACCATAAGACTCGACTCGATAACGTGCTCCAGACTTCGAAAGCTCAAGAAGCTTTACGGAAGTGGAGCTAATATCCAATCCGAGCAAGATACTAGACTTGTTGCTAAATAGACCGAACAAAGCAAACCTTCCTTACAGTTTCAACATACGGGCGCGTCGTGCAAACCCGCAGTCTTGTTTCTCAAAACACTCCTCGCTAGCAGAGTCTTAAAAGACCCAGCGACACATTGAGCGCCAGTGATAAACGGACAGAAACCGTGACTTATGGCATTCTTCTGCGACGCGACATTAAATACCAGCGACTCGCGAAGGGCAACGTCGCTGACGCTAAAGAAGGAAAGCAATCTGCAAACACGCACATTTTCCAAATCCAACAAGACGCGCATAATCAATCCGCGTCGCGCCAGTAGCTTGCGCGTGCACACTAAATTTTTTTTCCTTTGCTTGCGATGTAGGTTCTGACCACCCATTGATTGTCCATTTTCAATCACTCAAGCGCTCTACTACTGATTCGTTAAGCCTCTAGAAGCCAACAAAACTCAATAACAAAGCACGTACCGCCAGTTATTTATAAATGACAGCATCAAACTCTTCTGCGCCATCCGCCCCACAACGTCCTGCTGCACCTGACGGTTCGGCAAAGGTCTCCCCAAAAAGGCGACCAATACTTGCCATTATGTGTTTCGGCGTCGCCTGTGTATGTGTTGCAGTGCTCACTCTGAGTGCGATCTATCTCTACTTAAACCCGCAGATTCCGGATGCATCCACTTATCGAAACGTAAAACTTGAGACACCTTTGAGGATTCTTTCCGAAGAAGGCGACTTACTTGCTGAATTTGGTGAGCGACGACTGATTCCTATTGGCATGGATCAGGTACCCGACCTGTTCGTGCGCGCGCTGGTCGATACCGAAGACAAGCGCTTCTATTCTCATCAGGGCGTTGACTTCATTTCACTACTTAACGATTCCTTTCAGCTGTTGGTGTCACGAGACATTTCCGGCGGCGCCAGCACACTCACCATGCAACTCGCGCGTAACGTTTCGTTTTCGCTGGAACAGCGCTTCATCCGCAAGTTCAAAGAGATGCTCCTGGCGATGAAGATTGAACGCCAGCTTTCCAAAGACGAGATACTCAATCTTTACATCAACCTCGTGCCCTTTGGGAAACGCGCTTACGGTGGCGAAGCCGCCGCGCAAACCTACTACAACAAACCGCTTAAAGAGCTGAACCTGGCACAGCTCGCCATGTTGGCCGGCATTCCTCAGGCACCCTCTGCAGGCAACCCGATCAATGGTCCCGAGCGCGCGCTCAACCGCCGCAATCTTGTACTCAGCCGCATGCTCGCCGAAGGTTCCATTACCAGAGCGGAATTTGATCAGGCTGTTGTCCAGCCCATCACCGCTCGCATTCGCCGTCAGAGCTTTGATACCGCCGCCCCATACCCCTCAGAAATTGTTCGTCAGGAGTTACTGTCTCAATACCCGGACCTGTACACCGGTGGTTACAGTGTTATCACCACAATAAGTTCGAGGCTGCAGCAACAGGCGGTGACCGCCGTAAGACAAGGGCTGCACAGTTACGACGAACGCCACGGCTATCGGCGTAGCGAAACCAACATCGACGTGCCGCAACAAACTGCACTGGCTGAACCTCTGGCCGCCCTCGACAAAGTAATTAACGACGCTATTGCCGCTGCCGAGGCGAATCCCAAAGCAGAGCCTACTGCCATCGAGCTGCCACAGTTGCCACCACTGCCGGAAGAACTGGCCAGCCGATTGTCCAGTGAGCTCGACAAACAGCCATTGATTGGCGACACGCTACCGGGTGTGGTGGTTGCCCTCGGCGAACGATCGATGGTTGTGGCTCTGTCAGAGAATATGCGCGCTCAGGCTCCTAACGGCGAAACGCTGGTGGTTTTGCCCTGGCAGCGCATCAAGTGGGCGCGAGAATTTATTTCAGTTGAACGTCTTGGGGCGGTGCCAGAAAGCGCAGGCGACATTGCGACGCGTGGCGATGTAGTGAGCTTGCGCATCGATCCGGAACATCCGCAGCATTTGCGTTTGGCCAAAGAGCCCCAGGTGCAGGGCGCTCTGGTGTCACTGGATCCAAAGACTGGCGCAATCCGCGCTCTCACGGGCGGCTACGACTTTTCTCGTAATCAGTTTAATCACGCCGTCCAGGCCAGGCGCCAACCAGGATCAGGATTCAAACCCTTTGTGTACTCCGCCGCACTTGCCAAAGGCATTACCCCGGCGAGTATCTTTATGGACGCCCCGATTGTCCTCGAAGACGAGGGTCTCGAAACCCAATATCGACCCGACAACGACAACAAGCGCTATAACGGCCCAACTCGATTGCGCGAGGCGCTGTACCGATCCATCAACCTGGTGTCCATTCGAGTCTTGCTCGATGTTGGTGCCGGCCGTGCCCTACGGCATGTCAGTCGCTTCGGTTTTGATACCCATGACTTTCCCCGCAACACCCAGCTTGGCGTTGGCGGTGGCACCATGGGTGTGACACCAATGGAAATGGCCACGGCGTACAGTGTGTTTGCCAACGGCGGTCACCTGATCACTCCACACCTGATCCGCGAAGTGCGACGCGACGATACCGTTCTTGAGACCCGCAGCTATCCCGTTGTGTGCGAGGAGTGCGTCGAAGAACAAGAACGACTGGCGCTCACCCTGGGCTCTGACACCGAGACAGATCCTGAGCAACAAGCTCAGCAATACGCTCAGCGCGTACTCGACAAAGACAATGCGTGGCTCATCCATACCATGCTGCAGGACGTAATAAGACGCGGCACCGGAAGTAAGGCCCGGGCTCTTGAGCGCAGCGACATTGCAGGCAAAACCGGTACCACAAATGAGGCGGCCGACACCTGGTTCAACGGCTACAACCCAAACCTTGCCACCAGCGTCTGGGTAGGCTTTAGCGATTATCGACCGCTAGGGCCCAGAGAATACGGCTCCACCACACCACTACCGATCTGGATCGACTACATGCGCGAGGCCTTGCGGGATTCGCCCATTATCAGTCTGGAGCAACCCGAAACCGTAGTGAGCTTAAAGATCGATCCCGAAACCGGACTTGCCGCCCGTCCTGGCCAGCCCAACGCCCTGTTTGAATATTTCCTTGAAGACTTCCAACCCGAACGTTCGGTCGACGAGTCGCCCGACATCTACGAGTCAATCAGTAACGCTGAGACCATCGACACCGTGGATTTATTCTAA
>CAZWMD010000006.1:82661-103326 GCA_964634815.1 uncultured Pseudomonadales bacterium
TACTGCACCAACTTAATATAATCCCCAGCCGTAGGCTCCCCATAAGGATGATCGCCATTAATCACCCGCAGGATGCCCTCAGCGTCGTGCTTGATCGACGACTTCTTCGCAAGCTCTCTGTAGGTCATTCCCGGCTCCGCGACAATCACGGAGATGGATTGGCCATTCGCAATACGAGCATCAGCTGAGGTCATACCGCGAAACGATTCAAGCGTGGCGCGAAACTGCTTACGCATCTCGTCCGCATCACCATCCGGACCGGCTTCCGCCTTCAACAGATAGAAATCTTCATCCTTAAGAATGGTGGCAATCATTCTCAGCTTTGCGTCGCTGCCTGTGGTTGGCGCTTCCGCCATATAGGCGGCGTAGCTATTCACCGTAAGTTCTTCGCCGTTGGTTAGGTCGTCGCGCTTCAAGGTATCCACCAGGTAGTCCTGGGGTGTCTTTGCCTTGCCGCCGCCCTGGCGCTGCAGGGTGATCAGACCCACGTTGCTGCCCGCGGGTGCGCCCGCGCTGATTTCACTGCCGTTGTTACCAATGTCCCAGTCCTTCGGAAACTTCACAACGATGCGCAACACCGAGTGGTAGTAGGTGTCTTTCTTAACCAGTCCAGTCGAAGACTCATCGCCATAAATCAGGCCATCCATCAGGCCCCAGAAATCACCCACCGGTTCGTCCAGTTCGTCTGGCATGAGATGCTGGTTCTTCAACACCAGCTCATGCAGGCGTTTGTCGTTTTTGGGGTGGGTTGTGAACAGGCCGTGGTAGCGCGGCTTGCCATTGGGTTTTGATTTTTCAAACAGCTCGTTGTCTTTGAGTACCTGAATGCCATCAATCATCGACATGGGGTTGTAGCCGGCCCGAGCAAGAAAGTCGCCGCCGTAACCATCCGCCTCAAGTTCGAGTTCACGACCGTAGCCGGAGCTGATGGTTTGGGTAGTGGCGCTCGCAAGGTCTCCGACCGCACCGGTGCCGGTGAGCACCGAGCCAAGAAAGCCTGCCACTCGACCAACCCGAGAGATTCGCTGGCGCCGCTGAATATGGCGCCCTACAACATGGCCAATCTCGTGGCCCAGAATACCTGCCAGTTCGCCTTCGCTATTCAGCGAGGTCAGAAGCCCCCGGTGAATGAAGATATAGCCATCCCGCGTGGCAAAGGCATTGAAGTTGGCGTCATCAATGATGTTGAAGTGGTACTCACCCTTGATGTCGTTGGTTTCGATGAGCCGCGCAGCAATGGCGCGCACATAGGCATTCCACTGGGGGTCATCATAAAACCCGCCCTTGCCCTTCATTTCTTTGTATAGCTTGTAGCCATCGCCGGCGGCGTGCGCGCCGGGTGCGGACAGCGCCACCACAGACAACCCGGCCAGGAGCACAATGATGGCCAGCAAACGATGCGATAAAGATGCGAGCGAAACACTCGTTAGGTGGCCGGCAGACCCGGCGGTCAGGAATTCAAAAGGGGCTATTTTGCGCAAAACTTCCTCCAGCGGCCGGTTCGGAATGTAGCGGGCCGTGCGGGTGGTCTGACGCCCATTATGCACACTCAACCTGAACAGCGGCTGGCATGCATCGGCTATGGACGCATCAACTGGAAGTAGTTAGAGGGCCTAAAGCGGAAAAAGTTGCGGTGCGCTTTACTCCGCTGCCGCCTGGTTTCCTGCCGCCTCATCTGCTGATGCCGCAGCGGCTTTTTTGGCCCCACGGCTGCCAAAACGCTGACGATAGCGCTCTACGCGGCCGCCAGAATCAAGAATCTTTTGCTTGCCTGTATAGAAGGGATGACAAGATGAGCAGACATCAAGGTGCAGGTCTTCACAGGTTGTGGAGCTCGTCTCGATCACGTTACCGCAGCTGCAGGTCGCCTTGATCGGTTGGTACTGGGGATGAATGTCAGCTTTCATGAGTTTCCACTATCTCTATCTATAGGATGTCGTCGAATGTCGTCGGACGCGGTGAGATGCGCAGCCGTACAAAATAAGGGGCGGCGATTCTACCAGAGAAACGCATCAAGACAACTCGCCGCAAACGCCCGCACGGCGTCGATGAGAACCCCTCGCCCTATTTAATCGCCCTGCTAAAAGACCGTATAGCCCCCATCGACACAGACTTCCTGGCCCGTGTGATAGGTCTGATCCGGGTCCGCGAGGAACGCGCCAACCTCACGAAACTCCGAAGGCTCCGCCCAGCGCCGCACCGGCGTGCGCTTTATGGTGGCGTTTCTGAACACGTCGCTCTCATAGCCGCCACTGGCAAGCTCGGTGATTGTCCAACCCGGCAACAGCGAATTCACCCGAATCTGATGCCGGGCAAGCCCTACGGACAGCGCCCGTACCAGTCCGTTAAGTGCGGTCTTGGCGGTGCCATAGGCCTCATTACCCGCCGCCCCATGAATGGCAGATGTTGAAGAAACCGCCACCAGGCTGCCGCCTTCGCCCTGGGCAATCAACCGCTTGGCAGCCTCTCGCAGGGTCAGAAAAACGCCGTCCAGATTGATGTTCATAACGGCTCGCCATTCATCCAGCGTCAGATCAACAAAGGGTGTGCCCGTGCCGCCGCGACCCGCGTTGGCAAACAAGCCATCCATCCGGCCCATGTCACTGACGGTCTGATCCATGGTGTCGATGATCGCCTGCTCATCCCCTACATCGCACACATAGGCGGCGGCCTTACCGCCATGTTCCTCAGTTATCGCGCTGAGGCTCTCGAGCGCCTGGGCATTCTTTTTGGTGTTGCGTCCCCAGATAGCAACGCTGCCACCAGACAGCGCGATGCCTTCAGCCATGCCCAGGCCAATGCCGCCGTTGCCACCCGTGACGATAAATACTTTGCCGGTTAGATCAATCATGCACCGATCCTATCACCTCCTTGCGCCTGCTTGGACTGACTGGGCCTTACTGGGGCCCGCTTTTCCTCTCTTGCCCCTGTACTGACCGCGTCGCGTCAACCAACATAGCTGTGTGAACCCAGACTCTTCCCCAGAAGGCGACGCCTCGCCAACAAACCGCCCCGGCTATTTGCAAATCGCGGTAGCCCGGCCCCTGCGGCGCCTGTTTGACTACGCGTTACCCGCCGAGCTGCCGGTGCCACCGCGCGGCGCGCGGGTGAGCGCGCCGTTTGGCACAAGCAAGCTGGTCGGCATTGTGATGGGGCATGCAACGCCAACGGACACCCAGCGCACCAAGCCCATTCTTGACGTGCTGGACACCGAGCCGGTATTGCCCGAAGAGCAACTCAACACAGCGTTTTGGCTGGCCAACTACTACCAGCACCCCATTGGGGAAGTCTGTGCCAGCCTGCTGCCCACCGCCGCTCGACGTGGCCGCGAGATGCGCCTGCCAACCGAGCTCCTGTATCACTGCACGCCGGGCACCTCACAAAAAGAGGCAAAGCTCGCCGCAGGACGCGCCGCCCGTCAGCTTGCTCTATGGGAATTCATCTATAAATACCCTGCTGGCGTAAGCGCTGAGGTGCTGCGTGATGCCGGGTTCGCTCGGGCGTTGCAAAAAGCTCTGCTGGACAAGGGCCTGATTGAAGCCACCGAAGCGTCACCGCAACCCACCCAAATCAACCCCAACCCCACAGGCCTCAAGCTCACCGACGAACAGAATAAGGCCCTCACAACCCTGTTGCGGGATCAGCATCGCTACGCAACCCATCTGCTTTATGGTGTCACCGGCAGCGGCAAAACCGAGGTGTACCTGCAAGCGATTAACCAGGTGTTGCAAGCGGGACGCCAGGTGCTGGTGTTGATTCCGGAAATTGCCTTAACGCCACAAACCCTGAAGCGCTTTAAAGATCGCTTTGGTGCAGCGGTGGCCTGGCACAGCCAGATCGGCGACGCCGAACGTCTGCGGGTTTGGCTGCGCTGTCGCGATGGCCTCGAACCCTTACTCATTGGCACCCGCTCAGCGGTATTAACCCCGTTCAAGAATCTTGGACTCATCATCGTCGATGAAGAACACGACCCCTCGTTCAAACAGGGCGATGGCCTGCGCTACTCTGCACGCGATCTGGCCGTCAAGCGCGCCAGAGACCTGAACATTCCACTGTTACTCGGCAGCGCAACCCCGGCGCTTGAAACCTTGCACAACGCAAACACCGGTCGCTATACCCAAAGCCAACTGCTGACCCGCCCCGGTGGCGCCAAACTGCCGAGCATGCGCATCCTGGACATCCGAGGCGTGAAACTCATTGAAGGCATTGCGCCGGAAATGCTGGACCTCATCAAATCGCACATCGCCGCAGGCAACCAGGCGCTGGCCTTTATCAATCGCCGCGGCTACGCACCCACCTATCTGTGCACAAACTGCGCCTGGCAAGCCTTGTGCCCCAACTGCGAGGCACGCTTTACAGTTCATCGATCACCCAGGGAACTGCGTTGTCATCACTGTGGCGCACGCGACGCCATTCCCAAGGCCTGTGGTGGCTGCGGCTCGAGCGCCCTGATTCCTGTTGGCGCCGGTACCCAGCGCACGGAGGAGGCCCTTTCGAGCCTGTTTCCCGACACTCGTATTATCAGAGTCGACCGAGACACAACCCGCAGCGCCACGCGCCTGGAGGCACAGCTGGCGGAGATCAACCGGGGTGAGCCCGCGCTGTTGGTGGGCACCCAGATGCTCGCCAAGGGGCATCATTTTCCCGCCGTTACCCTGGTTGCCATTCTGGATGCCGACTCGGGCTTTCTAGCCGCTGACTATCGCGCCCCGGAGCGTACTGCGGCATTGATAATGCAGGTCGCTGGCCGGGCCGGCCGGGCCGAACGCAACGGCGAAGTGGTGATTCAAAGCATGCACCCGGATAACCCGGTGCTCACCGCCCTGATCGATGGTGGCTTCAGCGCGTTTGCTACAACCGAGCTGGCCCATCGAGCCGAGGGCGGCATGCCGCCGTTTCGACCCATCGCCATGCTGCGGGCCGACGGCCTGTCGCCCACCGAACCGGATGAACTGCTGCGCTCTATGGTCGGCTGTATCGCCCCACTCGCTGACGAGCACTTACAGATAATGGGTCCGGTAGCCGCTCCTATGGGGCGCATCGCTGGCCGTTTTCGCTCTCAAATCATGCTTTGTGCCAGTAACCGACGACGCCTGCACGACGCTATTTCGACCGTGGTGGCCAATGCTCCTGCCTCGCGGCACGGCAAACTCAGCTGGTCCATCGATATCGATCCTTACGACACCTACTGAGATAGTGCGCACCAACAATCGCACCAACACTCGCACCAACAATGACCACAGGATGAAAACCCGCCGCTGCTTCCTTATCATGCGCCGCCATGGCCCAGGATTTCGCAAAGCGCTCCAAATCGCGCAAAAAGAAGAAGCCGCCTCCCAGCCGATTTAGCCTGGGCAGCTTTGTGGTGGGCGTTATCACCGGTGTGGGGTTATTTCTGCTGGGGGCCTATGGCCCGGAACTCCTCTCTCCCGCAGAGGCGCCAGCAGGGGCGCCCGCCCAGGCGCAAACCTCAGCGCCAACAGGAACGCCAGCAGAAGCGTCAACAAATCCACCAGAGCTTGCTGAACTGTCTGAAGATACCGTAAACCTGTCCGACGAAACCCAGACCGCGCTGGAATTCGAGTTCAGAGATCTTCTGGGTACCGACCAGGTGGATCCGGATATTTCGGCCTACGAAGCCGCTGTAAAGCTGGAGCAGGCCAAGGGGCCGCAACAACCCACCCACTACCTGCTGCAATCCGGTTCCTTTCAGATCAAGGCTGACGCTGAGACTCGCCGGGGCACCCTGCTGTTGCTCAACATGCCCGCCAACATTGTTGAAGCACAAATTAACAACAAAACCTGGTATCGGGTGATTGTTGGGCCCTACCCACAACGTGGACTGGCCCAACAGGCGGCATCGAGGCTCCGGGCCAAAGATATTCGTTCCATCTGGATGGAACGCCCGGTCACCTCCGGCTAGCAAAACAGCCCGATCCTGTGCGGCCACTCAGCCAGCCTTGAAAAGTCCGATCTGCACCCCCACATCACTCCTCAGCCTCAACAAAAAGGTTCCGCACGTGCCCATAGAATTTCATGCCACCACCATACTTAGCGTTCGCGACCAGCACACCGTGGTCGTGGGCGGCGACGGTCAGGTGTCGATGGGCAATACCGTGGCCAAAAGCAACGCAAAAAAGGTCCGCCGTCTCTACAACGACACCGTACTCGCCGGCTTTGCAGGCAGCACCGCAGACGCGTTCACCCTGTTCGAACGATTTGAAGGTCAACTCGAAAAGTATCAGGGCAACCTGGTGCGCGCCGCCGTGGAACTTGCTAAAGACTGGCGCGGAGACCGGGCACTCCGTCAGCTTGAAGCCCTGCTGATTGTGGCGGATGTCCAAAACACGCTGATGATCTCGGGCACAGGCGACGTTATAGAACCCGAGAATGGACTGGTCGCCATTGGCTCTGGCGGTCCCTACGCCGAGGCAGCTGGCCGCGCGCTTAGGCAAAACACCGACATGGACCCAAAGACCATTGTCGATCGCGCCCTCAACATTGCTGGTGATATCTGCATCTACACCAACAACAACCTCACGATAGAAGTTTTGGAGATTCCTTCCGCATGATGACCCCTCGCGAGATTGTTCATGAGCTCGACAAACATATTGTGGGTCAGGGCAACGCCAAGCGCTCAGTTGCGATTGCCCTGCGCAACCGTTGGCGGCGGATGCAACTCAATGACGCCATGCGCGAGGAAATCACGCCCAAAAACATTCTGATGATTGGGCCAACGGGTGTCGGCAAAACCGAGATTGCGCGTCGTCTTGCAAAGCTTGCGAATGCGCCATTCTCTAAAGTTGAAGCCACCAAATTCACTGAGGTGGGCTACGTTGGTCGCGATGTTGAATCCATCGTTCGCGACCTTGCTGACGCTGCCGTGAAAATGCTGCGCGAGCAGCAACTCGAAAAAGTAGAACCACGGGCAGAAGACGCCGCAGAAGACAGAATTCTGGATGTGCTCCTGCCTGAACCCACCGGGGCTGGCTTTGCCACCGATCGTGCAGAGACAGGAACTCGTCAGGTGTTCCGCAAAAAACTGCGCGAGGGCGAACTCGATGACAAGGAAATCGATATCGATCTCGCACCTCCCCAGATGGGCGTAGAGATTGTCGGTATGCCAGGCATGGAAGAGATGCAAAGTCAGTTGCAGAACATGTTCAGCGGGCTCAACAAGGGCCAGACAAAATCCACCCGCATGAAAGTAAAAGACGCGCTCAAGCGCGTGCGAGAAGAAGAAGCGGCAAAGCTGGTTAATGAAGACGACATAAAGGCAGAAGCGGTGACCGCCGTGGAACAATCCGGCATTGTCTTTATCGATGAGATCGACAAGGTTGCCAAACGGGGTGAAACCTCAGGCACCGATGTTTCCCGCGAAGGCGTGCAACGCGATCTCTTGCCACTGATCGAAGGCTGCACCGTGTCAACCAAGTACGGCATGATCAAAACGGATCACATTCTGTTCATCGCCTCTGGTGCCTTCCACCTGTCCAAACCCTCAGATTTGATCCCGGAGCTGCAGGGCCGCCTGCCTATCCGGGTTGAGCTGCAGGCGCTGACGCCCGACGAATTCCAGCGCATCCTTTCAGAACCCGATGCCTCTCTGACAGAGCAATACTCAGCACTGCTTGGCACCGAAGGTCTGGAGCTGAACTTCACCGACGACGGCTTAAAGCGAATCGCCGAGATCGCCTGGCACGTTAACGAAAACACCGAGAACATCGGCGCCCGCCGACTGCACACGGTCCTTGAACGGTTGCTTGATGATTTGTCTTTCGAAGCGGGCGAAGCGATATCAGGCTCCGGTGCACAGAAAGTGGCCATCGATGGAAAATTTGTTGACGACAAGCTGGGCGAGCTGGCGCAAGATCAGGACCTGTCACGATTTATTTTGTAGGCTTGGTTAGTGACTGCGCCCACCAACATTACTTATCGAAAGAAGGCTCGCGAACTCGTCGTTAGCTTTCCCGCCAGCTCGCCTGGAGATACAACGGGAGAGACTGCCGGGCAAGAGCCCCTGGAGATCGCCTTGTCTGCAGAGTATTTGCGAGTGTACTCACCCTCTGCAGAGGTGCGCGGTCATGGGCCGGAAGAGCGCAAACTTGTCGCCGGCAAGAAACACATCGGTATCAGTGGCATCGAGGCGGTTGGTAACTATGCCATTCGTATCACCTTTGATGATGGTCACGACACCGGCCTGTATGCCTGGGACTATCTGCGCGAGCTGTTTGATCAGTTTGACGCATACTGGGGTGAATACTTGAAGGAACTGAAGATGGCAAACGCCTCTCGGTTGCCTCAAATACCACTAACCGGCGGCGCTGGTATTGGCAGCTGGACGCCGGGTAACTGAGCGGGCACAAAAGCAAAAGGTAGGCATGACAGATAAAACCACTCAGGTTGATTTTGGTTTTGAGAAAGTAAGCCCCGACGAAAAAACCCGTCGCGTGGGTGGCGTTTTCTCAAGCGTTGCAGGTCGCTATGACCTCATGAACGATCTGATGTCGTTTGGCACCCATCGTTTGATGAAACGCATGCTGATCGAAATGTCCGGACTGCGCGCGGGAGACCGGCACCTGGATCTGGCGGGCGGTACGGGCGACATCGCCGCACTCGCCAGTCCTGTTGTTGGTAGCGACGGTCAGGTTGTGCTGGCAGACATCAACGCCGAAATGCTGGAAGTAGGTCGCGAGCGGTTGCTCGACAAAGGCATCACCAACGCTCGCGCCTGCCAGGCCAATGCCGAACACCTGCCGTTTGATGATCACACCTTTAACTGTGTGACCATCGGCTTTGGGCTGCGCAACGTCACCGATAAAGATCAGGCGCTGCGTGAAATGTGTCGGGTTTTGAAGCCCGGCGGTGTGCTGCTGGTTCTCGAGTTTTCGCACATCGAAAATCCGCTGCTGCGCCAGGCCTATCAGGGTTTTCAGGCCTTGTGGCCCGCCGCCGGCAAGGCGCTGGTCAACGATGGGGCATCGTATAAGTATCTGGTTGAATCTATCCGCGTCCACCCGAAGCAAAACCAGTTAAAACTCATGATGAAAGACGCCGGCTTCGAGAATCTAAGCGTTGATAACCTGGTGGGTGGTGCAGCCGCTATTCATCGCGGCACCGTGCCGCATCCCGCCGCTTAGCAGGCACCGATGAGCGCCAACCCACTCGCAAGCGCGCTGGCGGCACTCCTTGAAAGCGCAGCCTCGGCAATACTCACACTCGATGATGATGCACGGCATGGGCTACTGCCGCTTGCTGGTCAATCGTTAGTGCTGGAACTGACATTAGTTCCCGCAGCCAGCCCTTTGGCCCTGCGCATTAGCTGTCACGGAGCAGATGGTCCGGCAAATCGCGCAGGCGACGGTGGCTCTCTGAGCATTATGGCTGAGTCGCCGCATAACCAGATGCCACCAAACACTATTGTGCGCGCACGGCTCGCTGACCTGGTTGGGGCGCTTACTGGCGATGCGCTACCAGCGGGCATTTCCATTGAGGGCGACGAACAGCTGCTGATGGCACTTAGGCGCTGCTTCAGCGGGTTAACGCCGGACTGGCGCGAGCGCATTGAAGCGCTGCTTGCCCCGGTGATTGATCAAACATCAGGCAACGGCGGCGGCCAGATTCTGCAGGACGTTCTTGGTCAGGCTGAGCTTGCGTTTGATACCTTAAAGGTCGCCTTTGGCAGCGCTTTGCAAGATTCCCGAAAACAAGCTGATCAGACCGCCAACACATTCTGGGCGAGAGAAGACGATCTGGAGGCGTTTGCGACCCGCCTGGAAGATCTGCAGTTGGCTGTTGATCGGCTAAACGCCCAGATGCAGCATCTGAACCCATCAGAGCCACGTTCATGAGCCGCGCATGGCGCATCCTGCGCGTGCTGCTTAGGTTTCGCCTCTTCGAACTGGTGCGGCTCCTTGAGCTGCCCTGGTGGGGCCGTCTGCTTTACACACCATTCCGACTCGTCGAACGGCTGACGCCAACACCCTCAGAGCCACTTGAAACCCGCCTGCGCCTGGCGATCGAAAGCCTGGGGCCGGTGTTTGTGAAGTTTGGACAAATCCTGTCAACGCGGCGCGATTTGCTCGCCGAACCTTACGCCGAAGAGCTCGCTCTATTACAAGACGCTGTGCCACCGTTTTCGAGCGAGGTCGCTGAGCAAATCATTTGTAGCGAATTAGGCCAGAGCATTTCTGGTCTGTTCACCGAGTTCAACTCAGAAGCCATGGCGTCAGCCTCTGTTGCTCAGGTGCACGCTGCTGTTCTGCCCGACGGCAGCCCGGTGTGCGTGAAAGTACTGCGGCCAAACATCGACGTCGTGATCAAACAAGATCTTATCCTGTTGCATGAGATTGCCAGTTTTATAAATAAGGTGTCGGCGGAGGGCCGGCGCTTGCGCTTACCCGAGGTAGTGAGGGACTACGACACCACCATCAATAACGAACTTGATCTGGACCTCGAAGCCGCCAATACCATTCGCTTGCGGCTCGACTTTGCAGAATCCGAACTGCTTTACGTACCCAAGGTACACGCCGAGCTATCCACGCCAAAAGTACTGACCCTTGAGCGCATCTTTGCCGCTTCCATGGGCGACGTCGCCGCAATACGGGCTGCTGGAACCAACATGGCGAAGCTTGCCGAGCGCGGTGTTGAGACCTTCTTTACGCAGGTGTTTGAGAACAATTTCTTCCACGCCGACATGCACCCCGGGAATATCTTTGTCGATATCTCAAACCCCGACGATCCCAGCTGGATAGCCATTGACTGCGCCATCATGGGCGAGCTGAGTCGCTCGGACAGACTGTATCTCGCCCGTAGCCTGCTGGCTTTTCTAAACCGCGACTATCGAGGTGTTGCCCGCTTGCAACTGGAGTCGGGTTGGGTGCCTGCCAATACGGACCTTGATGCACTCACAGAGGTTGTCGAGTATGTCTGTGAGCCCGTGTTCAACAAACCCCTCGCCGAAATCGAGTTTGGCCCATTCCTTGTCACGCTGTTCGCCGCCGCCCAGCAGTTCGATCTGCAGGTTCAACCGCAGCTTGTGCTGTTGCAAAAAACGCTGCTCAACATCGAGGGGCTCGGTCGCCAGCTCTACCCCCAGCTCGACCTGTGGGTCATCGCCAAACCTTTTATGGAACGCTGGATGACCGCCCAGCTTGGGCCCGAGACCACCATCGAACGCCTGGCCAGCCGCATGCCAGAACTGTTACGCCAGCTGCCCACCCTGCCTGATCTGCTGGTTGACGCCGACTTTGAACTCAAGCATCTCAAGCAGATGTCGCTGCAGCAGCATGCTCGCCTCAATGCCTTGCAAGCGCAGTCCAGACGTCGCTCATCGCGGCTACTGGGTGGCGGCGTCATCGCTTTAGCGGGCCTCATTTTGCTGTTGGGCCCTCTCAGTGCCAGCCTCGCCGAGTCAAACCTCGTCTGGGTGGGCCTGGTGGCCCTGGTAATTGGCGGCTTCATCGCCGGGCGTAACGGTTAAACTGGACCTGTCAGAGAAAGAGATCCACAACATGGCGCCAACGCCCGACATTATTGCGCAGCTAAGCGCCGTGCTAGAGGCACGCAAAGACCAGACGAGCGAGAGTTCTTATGTCGCGGGCCTGTACGCTGGCGGGCTCAACAAAATACTCGAGAAAGTGGGCGAAGAGGCCACCGAGGTTGTACTTGCTGCCCGTGATCTGGCCCAGGGCCGACCGCTCGATGACCCAAAATTCGACCCTCGTCCGGACAAAACGGAACTGGAAGCGGCTTTAGTGTCCGAGGTCGCCGATTTGTGGTTTCACAGCATGGTAATGTTGACCCATCAAGATGTCCCGCCCGGCAAGGTGCTAGACGAACTTGCCCGACGCTTCGGCGTTTCAGGCATTGAAGAGAAACAGAGCCGCTAAACACTCGATCCGCCAGGCACACCGCCAAATTTGTGTCAGGCCTCACCAGCATCTCAGGAGAATTGCATGTTTGGTTTAAGCATTTGGGAATTACTGATAATTCTCGCCATTGTCATTTTGGTCTTTGGGCCCAGTCGCCTGAAAACCATTGGCTCAGACCTTGGCAACGCCATCAAAGGCTTTCGCACGGCAATCAAAGACGATCCCGCCGAGCAGGTAGAAGGCGCCGGCCAATCGTCTGAGGCCAGCAAAGAGTCTGCCGACAAGACCACGAATGTTTGATATTGGTTTTCCGGAACTCCTGATCGTCAGCATCGTTGCGTTGCTGGTATTGGGTCCGGAACGCCTGCCGGTGGCCCTGCGTACGCTCGGGCTCTGGTTTGGCCGTATGCGCCGCTCGTTCTCTGCGGTCAAAGTAGAAATCGAGCGCGAAATCGGTATGGACGAAGTTCGTCGCCAGCTGCATAACGAGGCGATACTTGAAGAAATGCGGGCACTGGAATCCGACGTTGGCAACATCGGCAATACTCTGCCCGATGCAGGCGATCATTCGAACGAACCTCATCCTGATGCGCTTGCTGAGGCAGAAGCGCTTGCTGAGGCGGATGCGCCGGCTGAAGCCAACACACCAATCGACCCAGAAACTGACACTGCCCACAAACCAAGCAAATGACCGACCCCAGCCGCCTAGATCACGACAGTGCCGTTGATGAGGCAGAGATGCCATTCATGGCGCACCTGCTGGAATTGCGGCAACGGATTTTGTACGCCGTGCTTGCCGTTTTGCTGTTGTTCTTTCCGGTCTATTTGATTCTTGGCAACAGCCTGTACGAATTTATGGCAGCGCCCCTGCTGGCAGCCGCGCCCGGCGACATGATTGCCACCGATGTGGCAGCACCGTTCTTCGCACCATTGAAACTCGCGTTTTTTGCCGCACTCTTTCTGGGTATGCCCTTTGTGTTGCACCAGGCCTGGTCATTCATCGCACCGGGGCTGTACCTCAAAGAAAAACGTCTGGCGCTACCATTACTGGTCAGCAGCATCACCCTGTTCTATCTGGGCATGGCCTTCGCCTACTTCCTGGTATTCCCGTTGGTGTTTGCCTTTTTTGCGGGTACCACGCCAGCGGGCGTTGCCTTTATGCCAGACATCACCAGCTATCTGAACTTTGTGCTGAAACTGTTCCTGGCGTTTGGACTGGCGTTTGAGATTCCCATCGCCACCTCGTTACTGGTATGGACCGGTTTCTCAACACCGGAAAGTCTTGCTGCCAAGCGACCCTACGTGATCGTCGGCTGCTTTGTTGTGGGTATGTTGCTCACCCCACCAGACATCATCTCCCAGGTGATGCTGGCATTGCCTACCTGGGGGTTATACGAACTGGGTATTGTGGTTGCCCGAATGATAAAACCCGCAGCCAACTAAACCAGCGTATCAACCGCCCGTTCTACAAGTGCCGCCGCCACCCAGGCCAGCGGCGGAATGATCAAATAAAGCACCAGCTTGCCCACAAGCCCGACATCCAGCGGCCACGACGGGAATCCACGAACGGTCTCGCGGTGTTCGACCAAGAGCGCAAGCTGTGCAAAGTCATTGCGATCACAGCCCTCAATCGAAGTTTGTAACTCACTAAGGCGAGCCGTTATGCGATCGCGCATGTTGTTATGCAGCCCCCAAATAGGGGGTAACACCAGAAGCAGCATGGCGGGTAAGCCAACAAACAGACCGGAGCGATAGTTAATCCAGCGCAGCTGAAAATCCAGTGACTGCAAGGGCAGCAACACAAGCCCACCCACCACCACCAGCAGATGCACCAGCGGCAAACGCACAAACTCACCCAGTCCGTGCAGACGATAGACGTCGGTCTGCAATTGCCGACCCAGGTGATACATCGCAATGCTGCACTGCAGGCGCCAGCAGAGCATCCAAAATATCAGCACCCAGGAAACGGCGGCCATAAACCGAAACCACAGATCAAAACCTGTTTCGTTCACAAAGTTCGTAAGCCATGACAGGTGTGACACCTCGTTGCTCCCCCAGAGCCCACCCAGAAGTACCACCGGTAAAAACCACCATCCGGGGCGAGACAGGGCAGACACTCTGACAGACGCGGCCGTCGGGGGCGTCAAAGGTGCAAAGGCGTTCACTGTGCTGCGCGCGATGCGCCAGGTATAAAACTGCGCCAGCAAGGTATACCCAGGCAACAGGGAAAATAGTAGCCCCGTACCCAGTATCTGCCGCTTCGACATACCGTAACCGGGGAACAGCGAGTCACGTTGATCGAGCAGAAAAAACGGCACAGCAAGAACGGCAACAACACCCAGCGGCAGCAACAACGGATGCGTGCGTTCACCAAAACGTACAAACCAGGGCGGAGTCACCTTCCCTGTACAGACTGGTGGCAGACTCTCTGAAGACTGCGACACTGTTGTTCTCCTTACTTTTCCAAGAGAAAAGTGACCGGACCATCGTTGGTCAAGTCTACCCGCATATCTGCCCCAAATTGACCTGTGGCGATGCGCACACCGCGATCCGAAAGCGCTGCAACAAATTCCTCATACAAGCGCTCGGCTAATACCGGTTCAGCGGCGGTACTGAAGCCCGGGCGGCGACCGCGGCTGGTATCGGCCGCCAGTGTAAACTGTGAGACCACCAGCAGCTCACCACCCACATCCTGGACGCTGGCGGTCATGGGGCCGGGCGCTGCCGGGTCAGAGAAAATTCTAAGACCCAGGGTTTTGTCGGCAAGCCAGCGGATTTGCTCAGTGCCGTCAGAAGGAAATACCCCCACAAAGGCCACAAGGCCTTTGTTGATCTGGGCAATCTGGTTTTCTGCAACACTCACGCTGGCATGCAGCACTCGTTGCAAAAGAACCCGCACGATTTACGACACGCGACGCTTGCGATCGGTTTCTTTCAACAGAGCTTTGCGGACCCGGATCGAATCTGGCGTGATCTCAACCAGCTCATCGTCATCGATGAAATCAAGCGCCTGCTCCAGCGTCTGTTTGATCGGGTTATTCAGAATGATCGCCTCGTCTGTGCCCGATGCACGAACGTTGGTTAACTTCTTTTCTTTTAAGGGGTTCACTACCAGGTCGTTGTCTCTTTGGTGAATACCCACAATCATGCCTTCGTACACGGGCTCGTTGGGTGACACAATGAGCCGCCCACGGTTTTGCAGGTTAAACAGTGCAAACGCCACCGCCTTGCCCTGGCCGTTGGAAATCAGCACTCCGTTATTGCGTTGTCCCAGCTCACCATCTACCCGCTCGTCGTAGCCAGCGGAGGCATAGGTCATGATGCCGGTCCCTGAGGTCATCGACATAAACAGCGGCCGAAAGCCCATAAGCGCTCGTGTGGGCACAAGATAGTTAAGAATGACTCGACCCCGGCCATCAGAGCGCATGTCTTGCAGCTGGCCTTTTCGATCACCCAGCGCTTCCATGGCTTTACCCTGATGTTCCTCTTCAACATCGAGGGTCAGGTTTTCAAAGGGTTCGTGGGTCTTGCCGTCTACTTCTCTGGTGATCACTTGCGGACGCGATACCGCCAGCTCATAACCTTCACGGCGCATGGTTTCGATCAACACCGACAGGTGCAACTCGCCGCGACCAGACACTCTGAAGCGATCTGGATCGTCGGTCTCTTCAACCTGTAACGCCACGTTGTGCGACGCTTCACGATGCAGCCGTTCGCCGATTTGCCGCGAGGTTAAAAACTTCCCTTCTTTGCCCGCAAAGGGTGAGGTGTTAACACAGAACAACATGGTCAGCGTGGGCTCGTCCACCGACAGCGGGGTGAGTGCTTCTACGTTGTCCGGCGCACACAGGGTGTCCGAAATTCCAATGTTCTCAACGCCGGTGACACAAACAATATTCCCGGCCTGGGCTGACGGCAGTTCCACCCGGTTAAGACCGTGGTGACCCAGCACTGTAAGTACTCGCGCCCGACGCTGCTTGCCTTTTGCATCAACCACAATGACCGGCGAATTTGCCGGCAAGGTGCCGCGCCTTACCCGGCCAATACCCAACACACCTATGTAGGTTGAATAATCGAGCGAGGTGATCTGCATCTGAAACGGCGCTTCGAGTTCCACATCGGGCGGCGGTACCGACTTAACAATCATCTCAAACAGTGGCTCCATGGTGTCCTGCATCTCGTCGGGCTCATGCCCGGCGATACCCTGAATGGCTGAGGCAAACACCGTCGGAAAATCCATCTGTTCGTCGTTACCACCCAGGTTATCGAACAAATCAAATACGGCATCAACCGCCTTGTGGGGGGCCGCCCCATCACGGTCGCACTTGTTAACCACCACAATAGGATTCAAACCCGCTGCAAAGGCCTTGTCGGTGACAAACCGGGTCTGCGGCATCGGTCCTTCCACCGCGTCTACGATCAACACCACCGAATCGACCATGGCGAGAATGCGCTCTACTTCGCCCCCGAAGTCGGCGTGCCCAGGGGTATCCACAATATTAATGGTGTATTCGCCATATCGAATGGCTGTGGTTTTAGCGAGAATGGTGATCCCGCGCTCTTTCTCAAGATCGTTCGAGTCCATAGCCCGTTCAGGCAATTGCTCACGCTCACCAAGTGTTTGGCTTTGGCGTAGCAGGCAATCCACCAAGGTGGTCTTGCCGTGATCGACGTGGGCTATGATGGCGACGTTGCGTATGTGATCAACTGACACTGGCGTTCCTGACGACCCAGAGCCCGCGGGGGCAGCTTGGGGCGAATTGAGTGATGCAAATTAAGTGAGCAAAATTTAGTGAATAGGGGCTGCTTTAAGATGTGGCAAAAAGACAAGCCGGAATTTAAGGGCGCGGAGTATGAAGGATAGCGTCAAGGCTGTCGCCCTCATCTCAGGCGGGCTGGATTCGTTGTTGGCGGCCAAAGTGGTGCAGGATCAGGGCATTCACGTGGAAGGCCTCAATTTCTACACCGGGTTTTGCGTTGAGGGCCACACCCACAGCATTCGCCAGTCGCTGCGCGATACCCGGGAACGCGCCGGCAAAACCCCGGTGCGCAACAACGCACTCTGGGTGGCGGAGCAGCTGGGCATAAAATTGCACATTATTGATGTCATTGACGACTATAAAGATGTGGTGCTCAACCCCAAACACGGCTACGGCCAAAACTTGAATCCCTGTGTTGATTGCAAGGTTTTCATGGTAAATCGGGCTCAAACCTGGGGGTTCATGCAGGACGGCGGGTTCGACTTTGTGATCACCGGCGAGGTACTGGGGCAGCGCCCCAAAAGCCAGATTCGCGACAAACTGGAGCTTATTGCCACCGAATCCGGCGTTGATGACCGGTTGTTGCGACCCCTGTCCGCAAAGCATCTGGCGCCCACCCTGCCCGAACGGGAGGGCTGGATTGATCGCAACAAGCTGTACGACTTTCACGGCCGCAACCGCAAACCCCAGATTGCGCTGGCCAAATCCCTGGGGTTTGAAGACTGGGCCCAACCCGCCGGGGGTTGTTGTTTTCTCACCGACCCGGAATACGCGAACCGGCTAAGTGACATGTGGCGCTCACGCAATACCCGGGAATACAGTCTCGATGACCTCATGTTGCTCAAGGTGGGCAGACATTTACGACCGAGCCCCAACTTCAAGCTGCTCATCGGCCGTGAGGCCGGCGAAAACAACTACCTTGAGGGTTACAAAAATCAGTTCACCCACCTGCGCATCAACAGCCACAAGGGGCCGCTCACGCTGCTCGACGGCACTGCGAACGACAACGAACTCGAACTGGCCGCTCGTATTGTTGCCCGCTACAGTCAGGGCAAAACCGCCGACCAGGTGGAAGTGACCGTGCATCAGACTGACGGCGTCAACAAAGTGTTTAAGGTTGTACCCCTCGCGGCTTACGAGATCGAGAAACGCTGGCATGTCTGAGAGTCAGACCAACAACCCAAGCAAAGACCAATTGCTACTGGATGCCCGCAACCTGCTGTGCCCATTGCCCGTCATTCGGACCCAGGAGCGCGTGGCTACCTTGAAGCCCGGAGACGAGTTGACCGTGATCGCAACCGATCCGGGCACGTTGCACGATGTGCCGGCCTGGTGTCGGGTGCATGGACACCAGGTGCTTGAGGCGGCACAGACAGACTCTGACGAGCGTTCAGTACGGGTGCGCCTGCTCGTCTGTTAGACAATTCTTCTGTGAATTTTGCGGTACTCTGAAGCCAGCACTTAGCCAGCAGACAGAGTGTTTTTGCACATGGAATGTCCTGAATCACAGACGCCCAAATGGCGTCTCTTTGTTGTCGCGTTTTGGTTGACCGCAACGCTCACGGGTTGCGGCGGCAGTGGTAGCAGCGAGCCCGAGCAATCAACAACCGCGATACCTGCGTTTGAACTGAGTTTTCCTCCAGCAGCCAGCCGCACCGGCGCGGACCAACTGAGCTTTCTCGGCAGAACCCTGGGTGAGGGCAGTGCCGCCTCCATCACCCTGACTAATTCAGCACTGCCAGATAGCAACACAGACGTCGTGCTCAGCATGAATGCAGAGGGTGAGTGGTCGGGGGTGGTGCCACTTGTCGAGGGTGACAACGAGATTTCAGTCACGGTTACCAACGCGGCAGGCCAGGAACAAACCAACTCAGTAGCCAACATTCTGCGCCGCCTATCGCTGTTCTTTCCCTCAGATTTGCTGGTGCAGGAAAATCTCGCTTATGTCGTCGACAATCGGCTCGTAGAACTGGATCTAACCACCGGGGTGGGGCGTGACATTGAGTCATCCGTTGCATCGGACCTATGCACTCTCGACCGGCTGCACGCCTTTTTGGACAACCAGCTATTAACCTCATGCAGAAGTGGGGCGTTTCTTATCGATCCTGCCACTGGTACTGGCGAAACCGTTTTTTCAAGCCAGTCACTAACCACTGGGTTTACTCGCGAATTTGAATACGACGCGACCACCAATCAGCTCATTGTGGTTCTAAACGAGGGTATCGGTGTCATCGATCTCGACGCTCCGCTACCCGTGACGCTAGATGAAGACCAAATTGTGAGCGTCAATATTACCGGCAACGTTGTGGGTTACGACGCAACTCGCCGAAACCTGATTGTGCAAAATTTCACCTTTGGCATCTTCCCCACCATCCCCACATTCAGCTCTTTATTGCAGTTTATAAATATCGACACCGGCGAAGAATCTGGCTTCGACCTGGAGTTTGCCGATCAACCGCTGATCGTATCCAGCGCGTTTTTTGATACCAGCGATCAGGTGCTGACCCTGGTAGATCCCGCGGGGCAATTCTTCAGCCTCGACGCAGACACGGGCGCCCTCGAGCAGCTTCGCAGCATCGATTTTTCACAACCCTTCACCGGCCTGGTTGGGGTGAACGCCTTCCCGGATCTATGGCTTGCCGCCGATCGAACCAACAGCTCGGTGGTAGAAATTGATAAGGCCAGTGGCCGGCTCACCACCCTGTTCGACTCCTCCCAGGGCAGCGGCCCAGCGCTTGGCTTTGGCATATCAGGTTTGCGTCTGGACCCTGTTGAGCAGCAACTGATCAGCACATCAATGTTTGCGCTAAATTCCATCGGTCTCAACATGGGTGACCGGGAGTTGATCGCCAACCTTTCCCCCTTCCTGGTTGGCGTACCAACCGGCGAGCCCGTTTTTATTGCCCAGGGATCGGGGAGCGCGCTGGCGATCGCCGCTGCCGAGCGCGCCGCCTATCAGGTTGGATTTGGTCCAGAGCGAGAGATTCTACGAATACAGCTCGATACCGGCATGGTCGAAACCATCGCCTCACTCGAACCGTTCTCCCGGGCACCTCTGATCGAACCCGCTGTGGCCATTGATGCTGATCGGCGCATCGTGTTTTTACTGGATCGTTCGCAATCGACAGCGAGAGAATTCTCACAACTGGAACTGGATTCTGGTGCGACTGAGCAGCGGCCGGTGTTGGGCATTGAAGGGACGGTTAACGCGATGCTGTGGGACGGCGCGAACAATCGAGCATTGGTTGCGACCATTGTCGACCTCGGCACAATAGGAACACTACGTATTTATTCGCAGCCAGAGTTCGGGGATGCGGTACTGATTCTTGAGCAATCCATCCAGTTATCCGACTTTATCTTCACCACTGATCTGCAACAGCCCGCCTTGAGTGGCGATGGCGAACGATTTTATGTCCCAATTCCAGGCAACCGCGACATCGCCGAAGTCACCCTGGCCGGGCCCTCCTTCAGATTGTTAAACGAAACGACCTCTCTGCCCATGATTCCCACAGCGCTTGAGGTGACCGACGACGGCACAATCTTTGCTGGCAGCGCCGGTTCTATCGTTTTTGCCATCAATCCGACAACCGGTGAGTCGGTGATATTATCGCGTTAAGCATTCATTTCCGGTTCAGTTCATTACGTCTAACCTTGTGTAAACGCTTATCCGCGGAGCGCCCTGCCTATGTCCTGCAAATACTCCAACACCCTGCTATTCGCACTGGGCCTGAGCCTGTTTGCGGGCTGTGCCAGCGACCCTATTGTGAATCGCTCGGGTGTGGATGAGATCACCTACCAGCGCGATCTGAACGAATGCGAAAGCTACGCTGATCAGGTGAAGGTGGCCCAGAAAGCCGGCGCTGGCACCCTCGCTGGTGCGGCGGCGGGGGCAGTGATTGGGGTCATTGTGGGCGATACCGGTCGCGGTGCTGGTGTGGGTGCCGTACACGGCGGCACCGCAGGCAGCATTGATGGTGTCAAAGAGCGCGGTCGCGTGGTGCGCAATTGCCTGCGTGACAAGGGCTACTCTGT
>CAZWMD010000006.1:103426-105002 GCA_964634815.1 uncultured Pseudomonadales bacterium
ACAACTAGCCTTTTTAGTCCGACAGCACGGAACCACTAGCCCCCTTGGGCAGTCTGACCCTGGACGCGGGGCCGCGGTTGTCCGAGTAAAGCACTCAAGTATCAACGGCTCCCCCTGCCTACGTTCATACTCGGAGAACCTTGATGTCGCTGTCTCGCATACTTCTCGCGCTGGGCACTGCCCTGTCGTTTTTGTTAATTGGTGTCCTGATGACGGGCCTGGGCACAGCAACCCCCGCCCAGGCGCAACCAGCAGAAACCTCCGCCACCACCGCCATCGCACGATCCGCCCTGCCACGGGGCAAGTCGATTGATTTTGGCAAGCCGCCCAAACTGAAGACTGGCGAGCTGGACCCTGCCACAGAAGAAGCGCTGCTGGTTCTCATTAGCGGTCTTGGCCGGGGAAACTGGGACACCGAACAAGAACGGGCCTTGAAAAAAATCACCCGCAGCAATGATCCCCGACTGGCCTGGGTGATCACCGACGGCCTGCGCTTTGTCGGCAGTCGGGAACTCGCCCAGGACTTCGCTAAAAGTCTGAACAAGCTGCTGGACACAAGACTCAACGGGTTTGATGCCTGGAATGATGCGGTTGACCGGCTCATCGCCTGGGATATTCCGGCACCACCCGACTACATCAAGTACAAGCGCCTGATTTACGCCAGCGTTTTGCCCGCCTGGGCGCCGCTGTTCAAGGAAGGCAAAATCGATTGGCGACACGTGTCCTGGGGCGGCGTACGCATCGATGATCGACCCTTCGGCGAAACCGATGAGCTGTGTAACTGTATTCCGGCAGCCGATAACCCGGAAGTTACCAGTGCCAAAGAGGCAACCTGGCTCAGTGACAACGCGGTTGTTTTTGGCGTCTCCATCAATGGCGAGCATCGCGCTTATCCACGGCGCATCATGGAAGTGCGCGAGATGGTAAACGACACTCTGGGGGGCCGAGATCTTGGCATTCCTTATTGCACGCTGTGTGGCTCCGCTCAGGCCTGGTTCACCGATCAAATGCCCGCGGGCGTCAGCCGACCCGTGCTGCGCACATCAGGTCTGTTAATTCGCTCCAACAAAGTCATGTACGACCTGGTGACCAAGAGTGTATTCGACACCTTCATCGGCAACGCCGTCACCGGAGAGTTAGCTGATCGCAACTTACAGCTCAAACAGGCAAGCGTCATCACCGCCACCTGGGGTGACTGGAAGAAAGCCCATCCAGACACCACCGTACTTGCCGAGCATTTGGCGCTGGGCCGCGATTTTGATTTCCGTAACGGTCGTGATGCCGACGGCCCTATCTTCCCAATTGGCGACGTTGATCCGCGTTTGCCGGTTCAGGAAGATGTGCTTGGCGTGATTACCCCAGGCGGCGAGCCCCTGGCATTTCACGTGCCAAGCCTCATCGCCTCACTGGATGCTGGCAAGCCGGTAAATGTCGACGGCGTTCGCGTGATTCTGGAAGCCGGCGGCGTTCGTGCCGTGGACGCTGCAAACAAGGACCTTGGAACCCATCAGGCGTTCTGGTTCGCTTGGTCGCAGTTTCATCCCGGCACTCGCCTTTGGCCTGAGTAGAGCGCAGG
>CAZWMD010000006.1:105102-115913 GCA_964634815.1 uncultured Pseudomonadales bacterium
AGGCAGAGCGCTACTGTGTGCGCACCGCAACACTGGTTGCACCACGCACTGTAGAGCCCTCCTCAAATATCACCCTGATCCGGTTGTTGGCCGGATCAAAGCCAACAGCATCAGAAGCTGAGATAAAGACCGAGAAGGTGGGTGTTGCGCCACCCGCAATGGCGCTACCAACACTTGGCGCGGGTGGCGCCAAACACTGACCGTTGTCGGGATTGGTTTCACAGACATTAAGGGTGATCGGCAACGCCGCATTGGTCGATTCCGCACGCACATTGAGCACGGCCGCTGCACCAGTATTCACAGAGGCCACCGCAAAGGCCGCACTGCCCTGGGCACCAGCAATGTTCACAATGCCATCGTTGGTAGGTGTTGCACCCAACGCCACCAAATCAGCAACCGGCGTGCTCGACCCTGACACCAGCAAGGTGTTCACACCCTCGACAATGAATGCCGTGTCTGTGTTGCCACAATCAAAGCCCAGTTGAACCTCGGTGGGTGCAAAGGGCTCGGTTGGCGTAAAGCCAATCACAAAACTCTGCTGTCCCCCTCCCACAATACTCACCGGTGTATTGGGTGTCCCCGTGAGCTCATTAGTGCCCCGATCAGAGGTTTGAAAGAAAAACTGTGCGGGCACATTGCTCAGCGGCGATATGGTGCAACCATCAATCGTGGCTTCTGAGGTATTCAAAATGGTGGCAAACGCAGACGCTTGCACACCAAGTTGCACGGAGCGACTGCCGGGCAACACCGCGGCGGCTGGGCGAGATGTTGCGGCACCCGCGCTCACAACAATCACGGTCGATACCGCAGAGTTGTCATCGCTGTCGCTGTCGTTGGAACTGCCCGCAGCGGTTACGGCGCTGGTGATTGTGCCGGTTGCCGTTGGCGTCACCGGCACGGTCAGGTTGACCTGCGCACTACCACCCACACTGCCCAACGAACAGGTGACCTGATTACCGCTTACCTGACAGCTACCCTGGCTCGTGGTGATGGTACCCAGCGTCACATCTTCAGGAATTGTATCGGTCAGCACCACGTTCTCAGACGGGTCAGTACCGAGATTACGCACGGACACATTGTAGTTAAACGTCTGACCCACACTTACGCTCTGGGCATCCGCTTGCTGTTCAACGACCAGATTGACATCTGGTGCCCCGGAGAATGTTCCGCGGCGGTAGATAACCCCAAAATCGGCGTCCGGCAGAAATACTTCTGGTGCGCCCACTGGCGTTAATCGATCTGTCGCCAGAGCCTGGCGCAGCAAGGTAAATCCTGTGGGTACCGAGGGATCAAACTGTGAATAGACAATGGCACTGTCATCGCCGGTATAACCCGGCACACCAAAGCCGGACTGGATCAAGGCAATGGGAGAACCCTGCCCGGTTTCCAGATCAACAGCGAGAACCGTGGACTGTCCGGTACTCTGATCAAAGGCGTCAAAGGTGAAGAACCTGTCGGTCGCCTGGCTGATCGTTGGGAATGTCAGATCCACCCCAGGTACCGGCGGCGCCAGTGACAAGGTTCGCCCCGTGGCGAGATCAAGACCAAAGATACTCCACAGCGCAACCTGAGAGCCGTCACCAAGGTTAATAATATTAAGGCCATCATAGATCAACAACCGACCGTCGCTGGTGAAGTCCATTGCATCGGCAAAGGCCACAGAGTTAGTGGCGACACCATCAAGCGCTGGTGCCACCAATTCAAAGGTTGCATCTACACCGGCCGTTAAGTTAGACACATTGATCTGGTTGTCCGGGTTACCAAACTGATCGCGCAATATAAACGCCAGGAAATCACCGTTGGGCGTCATGGTGGCCTGGTGCACCTGACCAACAAAGCCGAGACAGTTTTCGGCCGCGCTGCCATCGGTGGGAATGATGCACAGGTCATTCAGCGAATCAACAAACACCACAAAGCTGCCATCACCGCTTGCCACCGGTCGTCTGCCAAAGGCCAGATCAAAGACTGACAGCTGGTTACCAAACTGCGAATCCCCTAGAGCCTCTTCGCGACGAATAAGAAACGCAGCCCCAACGTTGGGATTGAAACTCACCGCGATTGCAGAGTCGGGTCCGTCAACCTCCGGGAACGGGGTTGGCCCAGGCGACTGGGGCGCATCAAAAATTTCTACCGCATCAAAGGCATCGCGCGCAGCACTTACCTGTGGCGCATCCGCTCCAAATATCTCTTCAGCCGCACGAATCACCGCAAGGCGGGCATCAATGAACTGCGAATTCTGGGTGAGGTGCACGGTAAAAGCTCTAAAGAACACACGCTCTGCATCTGCTATACCAACCGCATTGGGCAGCCCTGCGGTGTACAGAAAGAATGCATGATTAGGAATACTGCTATTGACATGCACGCCACCATTATCGTCATTGGTGCGTACAAACTGACTCATCCTCATGGGGTAACGCACGCCTAAAGGTGATATCAGCGAATTGGGATTCTGCATGTTGCGTTGCAAACCAACATTTGAGAACTGATCACCAATAACCCATTCAATGCTGCCGTTGGTCCGCGCCTGAACAAGCGTGCCCATGATGTCTGCAAAGGACTCATTCAATGCACCAGACTGATCCTGGTACACCAGATTGGATGAATTATTCACCACACCATGCGCCAGTTCATGGCCAACGACATCGAGCGCGCCGGCAAACACATCACCCGTACCAAAGAACATGGCCTGCTGGGCAGGAACAAAAAAGGCGTTGGTGAGGTTCTGCCCTACTCGTACCGTGGCCGTGATGGACGAGCCCTGGTTATCCAGGCTGTTGAGATTATGTCGCTCCAGAAAGTAATCATAGGTTTCGCTGAAACCAAAGGAGGCGCTAACGGCATCCGGAATCCAACCGCCATTAGCGGTACTGTTGGTCACGTTATTTTGTGGAATAGGCTCGCGGGTTGGATCCCCCGGCAGGTTTCCGGCATCAAGAATAATGATGCCACCACGCGTAGTGGAGGCACTGGGTGGCGTTGATGTGGGATCGAACATCAGCTTCGATGTGTCGACCATAAAGAACGTGCCGCTTTGTTCGAACACACCCACGTCGCGAGAAATTCCAAAAGAATCCGCCCCACTTCCCGGCGTGCCCATGGAGTTCACTTCGTTAAACGCATTGAGAACAGCGCCGTTGTTCGCATCGATGTGCACCAACCAGCTTTGATCCAGGCCAGCGTTCACCCGGAATTGCCAGGCAAGCCGCGCACTCCCCGATTTACGCGGCACAATCATCTTTTGTCCCGGCCCTTGAACCGCGGGCGGGACAGCCAGCGGAGTATTTCCATCAACGGCATCGGCAACCGCAGCCAAAGCAAGTTTTGCCGCACTTTGTTCACTCAGACTGGGGGTGGTAGATAACTTTTGCGGTGTTGGGTTGTATGCGCCATTCACCAGATCAATGCCGCCCGTTGCATCCAAATGCACTCGAACGTTGGATGCCCACACGGGCACACCCTTATAGCTCTGCTTGAAATTCAGATGCGTGCGACCTAACTCGTCTCTGCTTTCATCGCTCAACGCCAATTCACTGTCAGGATCGTTCAACAAGAGTACGCTGGCATTATCTCTTAGGAACGTGCGTGCAGTTTGCATGGGGGTACCCACGCTCAACTGCATGACCTGACTTGCCCCTGCACTCTGGGCAGTGATGCCACCACTGGGTGATGACGCCGCTGCGCGAAGTTCACGAGGCGTGCCAGATTCAGACAGGTGTACGCGCAAGCCGCCGTTCAGTTGCTGGGCAACTCGCTGTTGCAAACGATTCACCGCCTGATGCTGATTGAAGCTAAGGGCAACGCCACCCGGCGCCTTGATAGATAATTTCTTGCCACGACCATTTTGCGGTGTAACCGCTGCAAGCCCTTTCACCTGACTCTGGGTTGCAGCGTTCCGTCCGGGAATCTTCTGAGCTACAGACTGCTTACCAAGCTTTGCCATGGCCGCGCGCAACGCATCGCCAATTTCCTGGGCCTTTGGGCTGGGGTTGTTATTTGCAGCGGCAGTCGTAGCGGCAGAATGCAACGCACCGTTCATGGCTTGCGTGTAACTGCGAGTTGTCACTCGCTCAAGCATTTGTTTTTGGATGCTCTGAGATTGCGCATCCTGACTCAGAGGTTGGGCAACAACGCCAGCACCCATTAATACTACCGATGCAAGAATGCTGGATCCCAAGAGAGTTTTGTTTTCAAACATCATCCGTTTTGGCCTGCTATTGCTAAATAAAGTTGGAAAGGAATAGTTGGTTAGAAAAACTGAGTCGACCTAGCCACCACTAAGCGCGAGTGGCAGTGACTGCAGTAGCGATAGCGAGTCGCCATGCAGTAACAAGCGCTGGCCGTTAATGGCATTCACCACGGCATCTACCTGCCACACCAGCTGCGGACCCACAGCCAGCGGACGAGTGCCTCGACGAGGTACCAGATAGGCAAGCTCTATCGGGCAAGCGGCACAGTTTTCCGGCACATCAGGCACCAGAGTTGCTGCGACAGCCCGCGCTTGTTCTATCGTTGTTCCCGGCGTTGTCGCGCTCCGCGTCGGAGTAGGAATGTATTCACCACTAATCTCGGTGACCTCGCCCGCGCCATCCAGATGGACGCGCAGTTGTTGGCCAAGAAGTGGAATGTTTTTGTAGACCTGATCGAACCGAACCAGACTCAGTTGCGCATCAACCTTATCGACCCTGCGCAGCCGCAGTTCTTCAGCGGGATTTTCCAGCCCATGCGCATCGGGATTGGCCTGCAGCCAGGCCAGGGCTCTGCCCTGGGGTGTAACTTCTTGTTGAGCCAAACCAGCCCCCGCGCCCAGAGACTCCTGGTCTGGTTCATTGTTGTTAGTGCAGCCCATAAGGCCCACCCCCAGGTTGGCCAGTAGCACCGCCGCGAGGCCTGATTTCCACATGATTTTCCGTCCCCAACTGAAGTCGCTGAATGTTGTCGACTTCATTTTCGACCCGTTCCTAACCCCTATGCGGAATATCTGCCCGGAGAGGTTCACCCAGATCAGCTCGCCCCTTGAACCTCGGCGACCCAAGAAGGTAGGGTGTGTGCCAGCTGCCCGAAGAGGCAGCAGGGACACTTGTACCGTCATTGGCTGGGCCAGCTCGATTTGCACCAAGTCTCGCACCAAAATAGTGCGAAGCTATGGCGTATGCACTTTTACCGTGCTCGTGCCGGCCCAAGCGGATCATCGTCACAAGCAATTTTTCAACACAATCGAGCCGAAGGCAGAGCGCAGCGTATGGCATACAAATTGCTCGCTCTTACCGTCACGCAAACAAAGCACGCCCAGGCACGCGCCTGGGCACTCGCACTAGAGCAATAGAAAAGAAAGGAGCAGGGCACCAGATGTCAGATAACACGCTAAAAATGATCAAGGACAACGACGTCAAATGGGTGGACCTGCGCTTCACCGATCCGAAGGGCAAGGAGCAACACACCACGGTTCCAGCTGACAGCATCGACGCCACCAGCTTCGGCAATGGCTTTATGTTCGACGGCTCATCCATTGCCGGCTGGAAGTCGATCAACGAGTCCGACATGATCCTGATGCCTGACGACGACACGCCGGTACTCGATCCGTTTCGCGACGACACCACTTTGCTGTTGCGTTGCGACATCGTTGAACCCAGCACCATGGAAAACTACGATCGTGATCCCAGATCGATCGCCAAGCGCGCTGAGGCCTATCTGAATTCCTCAGGCATGGGCGACACCGCTTACTTCGGTCCGGAAAACGAATTCTTTGTATTTGATGATGTTCGCTGGAAGAACGACATGGGCCACACCATGTACTCCATCAACGCCGAAGAAGCCGCCTGGGAATCTGGCGCCGAATACGAAGGTGGCAACCTTGGCCACCGTCCTGGTGTCAAAGGCGGTTACTTCCCGGTCCCCCCAGTCGATTCGTCAATGGATTTACGGGGCGCCATGTGTTCCGCCATGGAAGCGATGGGCCTGAAGATTGAAGTGCATCACCACGAGGTGGCAACCGCCAACCAGAACGAAATCGGCGCACGCTTTAACACTTTGGTGAAAAAGGCCGACGAAGTTCAGATCTACAAGTACTGCGTACACAACGTGGCAAACGCCTACGGCAAATCTGCGACCTTTATGCCCAAGCCTCTGGTAGGCGACAACGGTAACGGCATGCACGTTCACCAGTCGATCTCAAAAGGCGGCGAGAACCTGTTCCACGGCGATGCTTACGCAGGACTGTCTGAAACCGCACTGTATTACATCGGCGGCATCATCAAGCATGCCCGGGCAATTAACGCGTTCGGCAACGCCAGTACCAATAGTTACAAGCGTCTGGTACCTGGGTTCGAAGCACCCGTAATGCTTGCTTACTCAGCGCGTAACCGTTCCGCGTCAATTCGTATCCCGTACGTTCAAGGTGGACACCCCAAGGCGTATCGCGTTGAGGTTCGATTCCCGGACAGCACAGGCAACCCTTACCTCACCTTTGCGGCCATGCTGATGGCTGGCCTTGACGGTATTCAGAACAAGCTGCACCCCGGAGAGTCTTTCGACAAGGATCTCTATGAGCTGCCCCCGGAAGAGCTGGCTGGTGTACCCACCGTTGCCGGCAGCCTCGGCGAAGCTCTGGATGCGCTGGATGCCGACCGCGACTTCCTGAAAGCTGGCGGCGTATTCACTGATAGCGCCATCGACGGCTACATCGAGCTCAAGCGCGAAGAGGTGGATCGCCTGAACCAGGCCACTCATCCCGTTGAGTTCGACATGTACTACAGCTGCTAGAGCACTCTGGCTTACAAGCTGCTATAAAAGCCCCGGAACCCCCGGGGCTTTTTTTTGTCCAACATCTTATGTTCAAGCCAGCTATGACCCGTTATCGCTCATTTATTCGTGCCGTCGCAACCACCGTCCATCAGGGCCGTCGTGCAGGCCTGGGAATAGGCCTTGCTCTCATCCTGTCGGCCCCGGGCTACGGCGAGATTTTTCGCACCGTCGACGCCGAAGGTAATATCACCTACACCGACCAGCCGCTGACCACCACTGATCAGCGGGTGATCTCTGAAACCGTTGATCTGCCCAAGCCCAACACCTTCGAAGACACCACGCCTTACGAGCGCTGGGAGCCTGAATCTGCCACCGAAGACAACAACGAGGTCAGTTATACCCTGTTAATTGTCTCCCCCGGCCATGAACAGGCGATTCGGGAGAATGCCGGGAATGTGGTGATTCGAACCAGAATCAACCCCGATCTCGCAGAAGGGCACAGGGCCCGGCTGGAACTCAATGGCACACTCACAGGCGATCCCGTCGAGGGAGGCTCTATCTATCTAAACAACCTGCCCCGCGGCACTCATCGAGCGCGGCTGGTGGTTGAAAACGAAAATGGCCGACGCGTCGCTGAAAGCGGAGAAAGCGTGTTCCACCTGCAACGATTTTCCCAGCTCTCCCCCGCAGGCCAGGCCCAGCGCGCCCGCCAGAACGCATCGCCCTAACGCAGTGCTGAGACCATTTTGGGCCCAAGGCCTTGCACTAAAACAGTGCAAATAGCATCCTTACGCCGGTACGGCCCATTTTGACGTGCAGTAGTGAGTATTTACTCACTCTGTAGCCCCTTAAAAATCATTGTGGTCCATAAGTTGCAAGCCTGCATAAACCCTATTACCGGTGAGTCATATGACCCTGGGCTCTACGCCCCCTGCTGCTGGACCTGAGCAAAGCACCGCTTTCTCCGATACCGCGTCCATCAACCTGCTGCAAAACCTGCAGACAGCTGTGCTTCTGCTCGCCCGGGACTTGTCGATCATCTTCATGAACGAAGCAGCCGAGTCGCTGTTCCAAACCAGTCTCAGTCGGGTCACAGGCGAACCCTTTGCATCGCTAATCTATCTCGATGCGGCCAATCCAGCAGACACCCCGCTTATGACTGAGCTCGAGACAGCGCTGGCAGACAATCAGCCCTACACCCAGCGCGAGGCAGCGCTTGAGGTGTTTGGCGTCGGAGCCCTCACCGCCGACTACTACGCAACCCCGATGATCACCGACAACAGCAGCAAGAACGCCGATCATCTGCTGCTTGAGTTTTTGCCCATCGACAGAAAGCTGAGTATCGGCCTGGAAGAGGAGCGTTTCAGCAGCCAGGAAACCACCCGCATGCTGATTCGCGGTCTGGCTCATGAAGTAAAAAATCCGCTGGGTGGCATCCGTGGCTCAGCGCAATTGCTTGAGGCGGAACTCACCGATCCACAGCTTAAGGAATACACCCAGGTAGTGATCGAAGAGGCGGACCGCCTGCGCAATCTGGTAGACCGGTTACTGGGCCCTAACCAGCCGCCCAAGTTTGCGGAGACAAATATCCACCGGGTGCTCGAGCACGTTACCCGCGTCAGTTTCGCAGAACTTGGCACCCCGCCCGAACTCACCCGCGAATACGATCCAAGCATTCCCAAACTGGATGCAGACTATGATCAGTTGGTGCAGGCCTTTATGAATGTTCTGCGCAACGCGCTACAGGCCCTCACCAGCACCATAAGCCCCAGGGTTACTCTGCGAACCCAAACTCTGCGCCGCTTCACCATCGGCGACACCAATCACAGACTGGTGATCAGAGTCGACATTGAAGACAACGGGCCAGGCATTCCGGAAGAGATCAGCGACCGATTGTTCTTCCCCATGATTAGTGGTCGCGCAGACGGATCTGGACTTGGATTATCCATTACCCAAACCATCATAGGTCAACACAACGGACTGATTGCCGTAGACAGTGAGTCTGGCTGTACCCGTTTTTCCTTTTACTTACCTCTGCGCCAGCGACCGGAAGACTGCAACTGCGTCACCCACACCTCTGCTTCTGCACATAAACCGAGTAGTCAATGAACGACATGAACAGCGCAACTATTAATCCTGTATGGATCGTGGACGACGATCGATCTATTCGCTGGGTTCTTGAAAAAGCCCTGGAACGGCAAAACATTCCAAACCGCAGCTTCGAATCGGCGGATGAGGCGATGGTTGAACTCAACAAGATTCAACAAAGTTCGTCGCTAAATAATAGCGACCGTCCCTGTGTTGTTGTCACCGACGTACGCATGCCCGGAATGGACGGCTTCGAATTTCTCGAAGAACTTTCCAAACAGGATTTGTGTCCTGTTGTGGTGATGACGGCGCACTCCGATTTGGATAGCGCTGTCACTTCCTATCAGGGCGGCGCTTTTGATTACTTACCCAAACCCTTCGACGTCAACGACGCTGTGGCAGTGGTAGAGCGCGCGCGTGCTCACGCCAAGCTGAATACCGAGACCTACGAACCAGAGAGTACCGCCACTGCCCAGGGCATGGCGCCAGCCGGGATCATTGGTCAGGCACCGGCGATGCAGGATGTATATCGGGCCATCGGGCGTTTGTCTGGCTCTTCTATCACCGTGCTTATCAATGGCGAATCGGGTAGCGGCAAAGAGCTTGTAGCACGAGCACTGCACACCCACAGCCCGCGCGAAAGCCAACCTTTTGTGGCGCTAAACATGGCTGCCATTCCAGCAGAACTTGTTGAGAGTGAACTGTTTGGCCACGAAAAAGGTTCGTTTACGGGCGCAACCGGACAACGCATCGGCCGCTTCGAACAGGCCAACGGCGGCACCCTGTTTCTCGATGAAATTGGTGACATGCCCGCACCCATGCAAACTCGCCTGCTGCGCGTTTTGGAAGACGGTCAGTTCTTCCGGGTAGGTGGTCGAACCCCCGTACAGGTTGATGTCAGAGTTATTGCGGCAACTCACCAAAACCTCGAAGCGCGGGTTCAGCAGGGCGATTTTCGGGAAGATCTGTTTCACCGGCTCAATGTCATTCGTCTGGTTTTGCCCAGACTTGCCGAACGCCGTGGCGACATCCCGCTGCTTGCCGCTCACTTTCTGGAGTCTGCGGCGCGCGAGCTTGCGAGTGAACAGAAGGAGCTAAGCCCTGAGGCGCTTGACTACCTGTGCCGCCTGAACTGGCCGGGCAACGTACGACAACTTGAAAATACCTGTCGTTGGCTGACGGTGATGGCAAGCCCGCGCGAGATTCGGATCGCAGATTTACCACCTGACTTGCTTGATGAAGAAGCACCGCTGGCAAGTGATGTCAGTTGGCAACAATTACTTGCCACCTGGGCGGCTGAACGTTTGCAAACGGCAAGCGCTGAGCAACCTGTCCTGGACGAGGCTGTACCCATCTTTGAGCGCACTTTGATTGAAGCCGCACTCGAACGAACCAGCGGCCGCAAGCGGGATGCCGCAGTGCTTCTGGGCTGGGGACGCAACACCCTGACCCGCAAACTGAAAGAACTGCAAATGGACACGAAGAGCTAACCAGGTCAGGCATACTTGGGGTATGCCGTTTCAAATCGCTCTATTCGAACCTGAGATCCCTCCAAACACGGGCAACATCATGCGCCTGTGTGCAAACACCGGCTGCAAGCTGCACCTTATCGAGCCCCTGGGCTTCAGCCTGGATGAGCGCCGCCTGCGTCGGGCAGGACTCGACTACGCCGAATACGCTGATGTCACTGTGCACGCAGACTGGCAGGCCTTCACCGCAACCGTTGCCGCTGCAGATGATGCCCGCCTGTGGGCATTCACTACCCACGGCAGTGTGCATCTCCACAAGGTCACACTAAAAGAAAATGACGTGCTGCTATTTGGTCCGGAGGGCCGTGGCCTGGGCGAAGCCTTGCTCAACACCATTGCCGCAGACCGCCGGGTAAGGCTGCCCATGCTGCCGCAATCACGCAGCCTTAATCTCGCCAATGCGGTGTCAGCCGCCGTCTATGAAGGTTGGCGCCAGCTCGATTTCATTGGCGG
>CAZWMD010000006.1:116013-121317 GCA_964634815.1 uncultured Pseudomonadales bacterium
ATGCGGTGTCAGCCGCCGTCTATGAAGGTTGGCGCCAGCTCGATTTCATTGGCGGTACCTGATCGGCACAGAGCATCCCGCAGGATCGCCCGAGATCACATAAATTAGTGCGTTTCCGCGTCGCTCTTTTCGGTTTCTGCCTGTAATGCCTGGGCATAAACAGCATCAAAATTAACCGGCGCCAGATGAATGGGCGGAAAACCGCCTTTCACCATCAACGAGTCGATCTGCTCACGGGCGTACGGAAACAGAATATTTGGGCACATGGTCGCCAGCAGCTGCTTGAGCTGGTCGTCTTCAAAACCAGAGATCTGGAACAGACCACTCTGGGTGACTTCGACTATCAGCGAGGTAACTTCTGATTCAGTCTCGGTAGTGACCGTAATGCGCAGATCCACCTCGTAACGATTCTCAGCCAACGCACGCGTTGACGTGTTGAGATCCAGTTTCACCTTCGGCTTCCACTGTTCGGTGAAGATCATGGGAACGAGTGGAGATTCGAAGGAGATGTCTTTGATGTAGACGCGCTCGATGTTCAGTTGGGTGGTCATCTGGTTTCCTGTTAGCTTTTGCCCTTCACTACGGGCAGATTTTGATTGCGCCACTCAAGAATGCCGCCGGTGAGACGCGCCACCTCCTCAAAACCCGCCTTGCGCAGAATCGTGCCCGCAGAACCGGAGTGCTGGCCCATTTTGCACGTCAGCACAACCGGCTTGTCCTTGTACTTGTTCAGTTCGCTCAAGCGGCTTTCCAACGCGGTGTGGGGAATATTTATCGCATCCACAATGTGACCGGCTTCAAACTCTTTTGAATCCCTAACGTCCACTACCAGCGCATCCTTGTTGTTCACCAGGTTGACCAGTTGCTGCGCCGTGATGCTGCGGCCACCGCGACGCATCTCATTGGCAATAAACAGACCAAGAAGGGCGGCAAAAGTGCCCACCAGCAGCGGATGATTGCCAATAAATTCGAAAAGCTGCGCCATGGGTGTATGTGCTCTATGTAAACCGGTTCGCAATTCCGCGGAGCGCGGATTATACACACCCCGGCTTCTGTTAAAGTTACCCCTCTCAGTCAGGCGAGCCCAAATGGACGCAAAGTCAACAAAACGCCCCTGCACCGCACTTATTGTGCTGGATGGCTGGGGCTATCGTGCCGAAACCGAACACAACGCCATCGCGGCAGCAGCAACCCCCAATTGGGATGCGATGTGGCAAAACCGCCCCACCGCCCTGGTCTCGGGCTCTGGCCTCGACGTGGGTCTGCCCGATGGACAGATGGGTAATTCTGAAGTTGGACACATGAACCTGGGTGCCGGTCGGGTGGTCCACCAGGACCTGACACGCATCGAGCTGGCCATTAAAGACAACAGCTTCCATAACAACCCCGTGTTGCTCAACGCCATCAGCCAGGCCAAAGATAGCGGCAGTGCGCTGCATGTGTTTGGTCTGCTCTCGGCAGGCGGTGTGCACAGCCACGAAAACCAGATCAACGAATTTATTCAGCTCGCCGCAGATCAGGGCGCACAGCAACTGTATCTGCATGCGTTTCTTGACGGTCGCGACACACCACCGCGCAGCGCGGGAGATTCCATCGCTAAAACCGAGGCCCTGTTTGCCAGGCTGTATCCAGCCACAAACCCGGAGCGAGACGGTCGTATCGCAAGTCTTGCCGGTCGTTACTACGCCATGGACAGAGACAAGCGCTGGGACCGGGTAGAGAAAGCCTGGAATTGTCTGGTGAACGGCCAAACCGAACACAGCGCCAGCACCGCAACAGATGCACTGAATGACGCCTACGCACGCGACGAAAACGACGAGTTTGTGTTGCCCACACTGATTGCAAACGAACAGCAGCAGCCTGCGAACGTGCGTGATGGCGATGTTGTTGTGTTTATGAACTATCGCGCCGATCGGGCAAGAGAACTCACCCAGGCGTTCACCGTGGCAGATTTTGACGGCTTCAAAAACCAGCCGCCCAAACTCAGTGCCTTTGTGACGCTCACCCAATACGCCGACACCTTGCCGGTTGATGTGGCTTATCCCCCAGAAACACTGCACAACACCCTGGGCGAGTACCTGGCCAGTCTCGACAAGACTCAGCTGCGCATTGCCGAGACCGAAAAGTACGCGCACGTCACGTTCTTTTTCTCAGGCGGCAGAGAAGCCACCTTCCCGGGCGAGCAGCGCACCCTGGTGCCCTCCCCCGATGTCGCCACCTACGATCTGCAACCTGAAATGAGCGCTGCCGAACTGACAGACAAACTCGTTGCAGCCATCGATAGCGGTGAGTTTGACGTTGTGATTTGTAACTATGCCAACGGTGACATGGTGGGACACAGCGGTGTGTTTGAGGCGGCCATCAAGGCCTGCGAAACCATCGATCAATGTCTGGGCAGAATTGACGAGGCGATTAAGCGCAATAACGGGCAATGTCTGATCACCGCAGATCACGGTAACGTTGAACAAATGCACAACCCGCAAACCAGCCAGGCGCATACGGCCCATACCTGTGAGCCGGTGCCGCTGGTGTATCTGGGTAATAAAGACCTGCAACTAAGCCCTGGGGGCACGCTGTCAGATATCGCGCCCACGTTGCTGAAACTGATGGGCCTGCCACAACCAGACGAGATGACAGGCACGCCTCTTGCTGTCTTTAACGCCAAAACAACGGACAAACCAACGGGCAAAGCCGGACCACTGGGCACAGGTTCCGCCAACGACAAGAAAACACACGGCCAACAAAAACGCGCGTGATCGCAAAGCAATTAGGTGCGCCAATCTGCGCACTAGCAGTGATGCTGAGCGTAGCGATCAACGTGCACGCCGCCTCGTCTGCGCTGCGCACCAATAAAGAGCTGGCGGCCACCGTAGAAAAGCTCAATGCGCTGAAGGTGTGGTTAACCGATGCCGAAAAGCAACGCGCGCTGCTGCAGCAAGACATTCAGAAGGCGGATCGGGAAGTTGCTCGACTCGGCCTTGAGCTGGCCGAGCTGCAACGCGCGGTTGCGGAGATAGAAACTCAAAAGTCGGCGCTCGCCAAAAAATCGACAATACTTGAGCAACAACGCCAAACCGAAGGCAGGCGTATATCGCAACACCTCAACGCGGCCTATCGCATGAGCGGCCAGGACTTCTTCAAGTTGCTACTCAACCAGGAAAACCCGGAACAGCTGGATCGAATGATCCGCTACCACCAATACTTCAGCACCGAGCGAGGCAAAATCTTGCAAGGCTTTCGCGCCACCTTAAGCGCGATCGAAACCAATCGACAAGAAATTGAAGCCAATGCACTGCAGCTGATTAACCAAAGGCAAGCCACGGCCGCGCAGCAAGCGGTATTTACAACGGAACTCGATGAGCGAAAACAGCTCATCGCCAATCTCGATCGCGCCACCCGCAATAAACAGGCCGAACAACAACGACTGGAACAAGATCGCGTGCGTTTGCAAAGCCTGTTGCAGGAACTCGCCAAACGCGCGGAAAAAGCCGACGGCCAGGAATTTGCCACCCGCCGTGGCCAGCTGCCCTGGCCAACCGCTGGCACCCAAAAGAATGTGTTTGGTGAACCTCGCGCCGACGGTCGTCTGCGCTGGCAAGGCAACTACATTGTAACCAAACCCGGCGAGATCATTCGTTCAGTGCATCGCGGTCGAGTGGTGTTTGCCGAATGGCTACGAGGTTTTGGCTTACTGACCATCGTGGACCACGGCAACGGTTATATGAGCCTCTACGGCTATGCTGATGTCCTACTAAAACAACCCGGAGATCGAGTAGAAAGTGGTGAGCAGATCGCCAATAGCGGCCGCAGCGGCGGCCAGAACGCTGATGGCCTGTACTTTGAAATTCGCAAAGACGGCAAACCTGTCGATCCATCCCGCTGGCTCAAACAATAGCGGCTAAAACCGGTGTAGGCTTGGTTTGGCAGTTTCAGGACGTATCCGCGCAATGCACATCCGCAACACGGTTTTGTTGGGCATCATGCTCTCTATCGTCACCGGGGTAACCCTGGGTGCTTCCCTGTTTCGCGAGCATCAAAAAGAGACGGCGAACGACAACAGCGACGCCAGCCTGTTTGATCAACTGTTACAAAAAGTTCGCTCCAACTACTACCAGGAGCTCACCAATGAGGAGCTGCTCGACGGCGCCTTCAACGGCGTAATGGCGACTCTGGATGAACACAGTCGCTATCTTGATGCGCAGGACATTACCGATCTGAACGAAGACACCAGTGGCCAGTTTGGTGGCGTTGGTGTGGAAGTGAACATCAGCAAAGGCGCACTGGAGGTGATTCGACCCATCCCAAATACACCGGCAGAGCGTGCCGGAATTCTCGCCGGCGACCTGATCACCGGGGTAGATGACTACCAGATCAAAGACGGCAAAATGAGCGCGGCGATGGAGCGTTTGCGTGGCGCACCCGGCACCCTGGTAAACATTCACCTAAAACGCCTGGATACGCCAATCACCGTTGAGTTAAGACGCGCCCAGATCCGCATCAACAGCGTTCGCAGCCGCATGCTTGAGCCCGGGTACGGTTACCTGCGCATCAGTCAGTTTCGCACCGGCTCCGAGGCGGATGTCACCGCAGCGCTCAAGGAGCTCAAGAATGCCGCCGGTGGCGACCTGAAAGGATTAGTCCTCGATTTACGCAATAACCCCGGCGGTCTGCTACAGAGCTGCATCGCCATCAGCGATCTGTTCCTCAACGGTGGCCAGATCGTCAGCACCCGGGGCCGTGACGATGAGATTGGTATGAATTTCTCAGCAACCCCAGGAGATACCTTAAATGGCGCTCCAATTGTGGTGCTGATCAACGGCGGCAGCGCGTCCGCCTCAGAAATTGTGGCCGGTGCACTACAGGATAATTCCCGGGCGGTAGTGCTCGGCACCCGCAGTTTTGGCAAGGGCAGCGTGCAAACCGTCATGCCTGTGGATAACCAGCGCGCGATCAAACTTACAACCGCGCTTTATTACACGCCAAGCGGTCGATCCATCCAAAAACAAGGCATCAAACCCGACCAGGAAATTGAAGTTCCCCTTGGCCGCTCCTACGAGAGCACGCTAATGGAGCGCGCTTTGAAAAACCTGCAGCAACCTAGCAGCGAAACCGTCAAAGACCTGACTTAACGGTTGATGAGTAAGTCTGGCCTAGCTATCCTGTGTCTCAGGACTGCAACTTGGCAATAAGTAGCACGTGTTAGATCGCTAGAAGCTATAAAGGCTGTAAAAAGCTATAAAGGCTGTAAAAAGCTATAAAAAGCGGCAGGATTGAATAGCCAATCCACTCACAAGCAAACCTCTG
>CAZWMD010000006.1:121417-127893 GCA_964634815.1 uncultured Pseudomonadales bacterium
AAGCTATAAAAAGCGGCAGGATTGAATAGCCAATCCACTCACAAGCAAACCTCTGAACTGCCAAATCTAAATCGCTCGGCAAAGCCAGGTCACACTGGACGGGGAAACGACACCATGACGAATCCGCTACGGATCGTCCCGGCGCGCCTGTTTGCGCCTTTTACCAAGCCGTTAGGCACGCTACCAGGCGTTATGCTCGCGATACTCGCGACCCTGAGCCCCGGACTCTGGGCGGACGCCCCCATCTTTGTCGCCAGTACTGCAGCCAGTACGGTCGACAGTGCCCAAGTACGAACTCTGCCGGCAGCCGTCACCGAGCCCTGGCCTGCCGCCCGGCTTGCCATCGTTATTGACGATCTTGGCTATGACAAACGTCGCGGCCTTGAGGCCATTGCCTTGCCCGGGCGACTGACCGTCGCGGTCATGCCACACACACCCAACGCGCGCTTTCTGGCTGAGGCCGCCCACGAAGCGGGCCGCGAGATCATTCTGCATCACCCCATGCAGGGCTCCGACTTCAGCCACAAAAGCAACTCACCCAAGGGCATCTTGACCCTTGATATGGGCCCGGCTGACATTCGCTTTGCCCTGCGCCAGGCCCTCACCAGCGTTCCCCACTGCATTGGCATCAATAACCACACCGGCAGCACCCTCACCCAGGCTCGCAGCCATATGTACTGGCTGATGCAACAGGTGGCCTCCACCGATCTGTACTATCTCGATAGCCGAACAACTACCCAAACGGTAGCGGGTGAAGCCGCTCAGGCCTGGGGCGTGCCCTTTGTCAGTCGCGACGTGTTTCTCGACCACCACAACGACCGCGCATCAATTGCAAAACAGTTTAACTACGCGGTAAAGCTTGCCAAGCAACGCGGTCATGCCGTGCTGATTGCACACCCAAGACCCCTAAGCCTTGAACTGCTGGCCCAACAACTGCCGCTGCTTGATAACTCCGAAATCGAGCTGGTGCATGCCTCTGAATTGATTGGTGTGCGCAGCCGGCTGAATCCGGGAACCACCGCAGCCGGTGGCCAATAACCCAACCCGCTAGGATGCGGCCTGATCGAGCACGGCCTGACCGAGCTTAAGATCAAGACGACCGTCGTAGATTGCCCGCCCGGTAATCACCCCTAAAAGCTGGCCCGAGCTGTTGGCAAATCCGCGTTTCAATCGTTCAAGATCATCCAGATTCGACACACCGCCGGAGGCCACTACTGGCAGGCCTGACGCCTCCGCCATGGCCACCGTCGATTCGACGTTAACGCCGCCCAAAAGACCATCACGATCAATATCGGTATAGACAATAGCCGCAAGCTCAAGCTCACCGGCTCGCTGGCCAAACTCCAGAGCAGAGCCGCCCTTTTCTTCCGCCCAGCCCGAGGTCGCCAGCTGATCGTTACGCGCATCGAGCCCTAAAATAATTTGCCCGGGAAAACGCTGCGCCGCTGCCTCTAAAAACGCGGGGTCTTCAATGGCCGCGGTGCCGACAATGGCAAAGGACACCCCCGCATCAAAATACGCTGCCAGGGTATCCAGGCTACGAATGCCACCACCCACCTGCACCGGCATCTCGCCAGCCGCTGTGACCATGCGCTCAATCAGATCGCGGTTGCGCGGTGTGCCCGCAAAGGCCCCATCAAGATCAACCACATGCAAGCGCCGACCACCCTCGCCACGCCAGCGCCCAACCATGGCCACCGGGTCGTCTGAGAACACCGTAACGTCTTCCATTCGGCCCTGTTCCAGGCGCACGCAACGGCCTTCTTTCAGGTCAATCGCTGGAATAAGAATCATGCCTAGAGCGCGCCCTTGGTCGACGGCAAGGCATCGCCCATCCGCGGATCGGGGGCCACAGCCATGCGCAACGCGCGGCCAAAGGCTTTAAACAGCGTCTCGGCCTGGTGATGCGCGTTCAATCCGCGCAGGTTATCGAGGTGAATCGTAATCAGCGCGTGATTCACAAAGCCCTGAAAAAACTCACGCAGCAGGTCAACATCAAAGTCACCAATCCGCGCCCGGGTATAGGTGACGTGGTAGTCGAGTCCTGGTCGACCCGACAGATCAATCACCACCCTCGACAACGCCTCATCCAGAGGCACATAAGCGTGGCCGTAACGCACAATGCCGGTCTTCTCGCCCAACGCCTTGGTAAACGCCTGGCCCAGGGAGATACCCACATCTTCCACCGTGTGGTGCGCATCCACTTCCAGATCGCCATTCGCCACAATGTCGATATCAAACAGCCCATGCCGGGCAATCTGGTGCAGCATGTGGTCAAAAAACGGCAGCCCGGTGTTCAGGTTTGCCTCGCCCGAACCGTCCAGGTTCAGACTGACCTTAATCTGGGTTTCGAGGGTGTTTCGTTCTATTTCTGCGCGACGCATTAGCGGCTCTACCTGGTTAGTACTTGGTTAGGCAAGCGCGGCAGTATACCTACCTACAAACGGTCCATCAGGCTGCCGTGAGGCAGAAAGCGATTGTTGCTGTTGGATTTGATCCACTGGGTTAAGGATCGGTCATAACTGCCCCGGGACTTAAGCACCTTCACCAGCGCAATCACCGGCGATTTGGCCCCAGCCTGCCAGCCACTGAATTGCTCCTCAGCCAGGGTTAACACCCTAATCAGATGCTCGATCTGGCCATCCTCAAGCGGCTCCGCAGCGGCTTGCCACTCCGCGGCAGGAGCGGTCATAAGGCCGCCCATGCTGCCTTGCTCTGCCTGGTTTAACCCCAGATCATCACCCGCAGGGTCTAGCTCCAGCAGCCGCGCCACCATCTGCCCATCAAGCGGCGCGGTTGCAGCACTGGGGTCAAAGCTCTCTACACTCATGCAATTTCCTCGGCCCGGGCCGTCTATCCCGGCATTCCCGCCGTTTCGCCACTAACTTTACGGAACCGAAACAGTTCCGTGATCCAAATGTCACGAAATTGGTCAATAATTTCAATCAGCCAAAAGCTACTTACACAACTATACATCGGCGCACCGGCAGCATGATCTAATCACCTGATCAGCGGTGACCCCGATGAAAAAGAACTGAAGAGACGAGAAAGGGAAGAAGCAATGACATCAGAACGAGTTTACCAAGACGAAAGCGGTCAGTGGTTCTACACAAAGCGCGGCGATCACGCTGGTCCTTTTGCCACCCATGAGCTTGCACATCGCGAGCTTAAGCTCTACGTGCGCGGCCGAAATCGCAAACTGAACTACGATCTGGTGGGCTCAAGTTTCGGACTTGTAAAATCTATGCTCAGAAAGATCGCTGCCTGACACATACCCCTTAAGAGGCGGGGCAAACTATCCCCGCCAAGAGCTGCGCCAGATATACTCGGGTAACCAACCCAAGCATATCCCAAGGATAAATAGATGCGCACTCTAATCATGATTCTTGCGGGGCTTATAGGCCTCGCCATTGTTGCCGGTGTCGCCATCCTGTGGCTCTTAAAAGACCCCAACCAATACAAAGATCAAATCGAAACCCTGATTGAAGAAAACGCCGGGATTCAAATCAACATCGAAGGGGATCTCACCTGGCGACTGTGGCCACCCATTGTTCTACAGGCGGCTGATCTCAGCTTCGAAGACGAAGAAACCAAATACGATCTTGATAGCTTAAGTGTCCACGCCAACGCAGCGGCCCTTCTCAGCACCGAACCCGATCTGCAGATTCAAAGCCTGGAACTCAACGGCCTGACCATGAGCGACAAGCGCTTTGAGTCGGTGACCGAGGTGGTCAATCTGCGGCTCAGCGACTTTGCACTCAACAAGCCCAGCCCACTGCACGTCGAAGCCATCAGCGCCCCCAACAGCGCAGAGCCCACGCCGTTTGAAATGGACGCCATCATCACCTACCGCCAGGACGACGACGCCCTGGATGTGACCAACGCCCAATTCGAAACCGCGGGCATTCAGGGTGTGTGCAACGCCGTGGTGACCTACCTCAGTCGTTCACCCACCAGCAATCACGCCGAAACCGCAGACGACCTGTTACCGCTGGATACCTTTCGCGCCCAGGACTGGGACGCCACCTGCGACATACCCGCCCTCGACGCTGGCGGCCTGGTGCTAAACAACATCAATATTGCCACCAAGAACACCGGCGGCCGCTCAACCATTAACGTGAACGTGCCCGAGTTTTTTGACGGCACCGCCGCACTTGATGTTGACCTGAACGCCAGCCGCCATTCGCCCCGCTGGAAAGTAAAGCCCGACGTCAATGGCGCAGACACCCAGGCGGTAATGGCCTGGCTCGAACAAAACCTGAAATGGGCAGCACCGCTGTTGTTTAGCGGCGAGTTCACCATGATTGGTAACACCCCCAACGATCTCATTGGCTCGGTTAGCGGCAACGCCAAGTTTGACGGCGGCACCGGCAAGATCGACATCAGCACCATCAAGGAAAGCGCTTCCACGCTGGCCTCACTCGCAAGCACCGCAGGCGCGAGCGTATTGCCCGAGCTGCAAGAAGCCATCGCAAAGGTTGCCGCCTGGCCTGAAGAGCTTGATTACTCCAAGCTCGCCGGTAACTGGAAAATTAATGGCTCCCAACAAACCTTCGACTTTGCTCTCGATAACTTGGCCATCAACGCTACCGGCATCGCAGATGCCATAACCGATAAGCTGGATATGCGCGCAGAGCTCACCTTTATGGACGACCCTGATCTGCACAGCTTTGACATTGCACCAGCACTGCAGGGCATTCCGATTCCCGTTCGCTGCGTAGGCACCATGGCAGAGCCCGACTGCGGACTGGATCGCGGCGCTACCCAAAAACTGGTGACGTCTGTGCTGCGCGGCCAGGCCGGCTCCAAAATCCAGGACGCCATTGCTGACAAAGTACCGGATGAGTACAAAGACGCCGCCAACGATTTGCTGAAAGGCCTGTTTGGCGGCAAAAAGAAAAAGGACGAGTAATCGCGTTGCACAACGAGGCGTTTGCCCCGCGCTTACTGCGCTGGTTTGACGAGTTCGGTCGCACCGATTTGCCTTGGCAACACCCCCGCGCGCCCTATCGCGTGTGGGTGTCTGAGATCATGCTGCAGCAAACCCAGGTCGCCACCGTCATCGGCTACTTCGAACGCTTTATGGCCCGCTTCCCCACCGTGCAGGAACTGGCCCGTGCCCCCCAAGACGACGTACTCAACCTCTGGACCGGGCTTGGCTACTACGCCCGGGCCCGCAACCTGCACAAAGCTGCAAAACAGATCGTCGAGCTGCACCAGGGCGAACTGCCCAATGATTTAGAGGCCCTAAACGCCTTACCCGGCATAGGCCGCTCCACCGCCGGCGCTATTCTTGCCCAGGGCTTTAACACCCGCGCTGTCATTCTCGACGGCAACGTGAAACGCGTACTCACCCGCCACAGCGCCATCGAAGGCTACCCCGGCATCACCAAAGTGGAACAACGCCTGTGGGAGATCGCTGAACAACACACCCCCAAAGACCGCTGCGCCGATTACACCCAGGCCATCATGGATCTGGGCGCCACCCTCTGCGTGCGCCGCACCCCCAACTGCGCAGCCTGCCCAGTAAGCAAAGACTGCAAAGCCCTCGCCAGCAATCGCACCACCGAGTTCCCCCACCGAAAACCCAAAAAAACCAAACCGGTGCGCTACGCCCGCATGTATATAGTGCGTGGCACCGAGGGTGACGTGCTGCTGGAACAACGCCCCCAGGAAGGCATTTGGGGCGGCCTGTGGAACCCACCCGAACGAGCCGCTGACTACAGCGATCAAGCCTTTCTGGATGAGTACGATCTAAGCGATTGCACCCTGCTGCCGGCCCCAGAATTCCGCCACACCTTCAGCCACTACCACCTCGACATCACCCCCATATTTGTCGAACTGCACGGCCCCCTGCCAGCACTTGCCAGCGACGCCGATCAAGCACTGTGGTTTCAACCCAAAAGCGAACAACAAAAACTCGGTTTATCAGCGGTGGCCGTGAAACTGCTCGCCGCCCCCCTGCCCGAGCCACAGCTTGATCTGTAGCGTAGACTGCACCCATGAGCAGAACCGTCCAGTGCCGCAAATACAACGAACAGCTACCAGGCCTCGAAAAGCCCCCCATGCCCGGCAAAAAAGGCGAACGCCTGTTTGAAACCGTGTCCCAAAAGGCCTGGCAGGAATGGACCGCCCTGCAAACCCGCCTGATCAACGAAAAACAGCTCAACATGATCAACCCCCCAGACCGCAAGTATCTCAACGAGCAACTAGAGCGCTTTCTGGACAACCAGCCCACCGACGAAGCCGAACATTACGCCCCAGAAGTCAGCAAATAGCCCCAGGTTGACGAAACCCACCACGCCCGGTTTAATACCGCGCTCGCTGCCCGAGGGTCTACCCAAAGCCCCCTCAAAACAGCGATTTCTCCCGGAGCCAGGCTCCTAAAGAGATATGGCCAGATAGCTCAGTTGGTAGAGCAGGGGATTGAAAATCCCCGTGTCGGCAGTTCGATTCTGTCTCTGGCCACCAACTCA
>CAZWMD010000007.1:0-5228 GCA_964634815.1 uncultured Pseudomonadales bacterium
TTGGCGGAGAGGGAGGGATTCGAACCCTCGATGAGCTTTTAACCCATACTCCCTTAGCAGGGGAGCGCCTTCGGCCGCTCGGCCACCTCTCCATGCGGTTTGCCGAGTAAAGTCTCAACGGCACCGCGGGCGAAGTGTACCAGCAGGAAGCGAGGGGTTTAAGCACAAACCACTCCATTTGTGCCGAATCACAAAAAAGGGCAACCAAAGACTTGGGGGTTAGGAGACGCCTGGGGCAGAGCCCGTCCGACTCCCACGAGAGAGGAACATCTTACGCTGGCTGGACTAGCTCTTGACCGTAGCTCCGACAGGGGTCTGCGCGCCGGTTTTGCTGTTGGCCGTTTTGGGTTCGGTTTCTTTTTGAATCCGCTCGTAGATTTCTTCGCGGTGTACAGCCACGTTCTTGGGAGCGTGAACGCCAACCCTGACCTGATTGCCTTTCACCCCTAACACAGTAACGGTGATCTCATCACCAATCATCAGGGTTTCGCCAATTCTACGGGTGAGTATTAACAATGTGCTTTCTCCATGTACTCAGGCATTTCCAGAATCAGATTGCGCAAAGGTCCTGCTAAACTTCGACCGTAAGTACCGGAAGAAGTTCTTAAGCAAGTTTGCCCAAAAAGATGCCTTGCCTATCATTATAGTTTCACACGGCTAATACGACACAGAGCCACGCTAAAATCTTGTAAAACCGGCGCCAATCCTAAACTTAGGACAATCCAATAACCAGCTAATTGGCTAAATAGTTTGGCCTGGTCAATTTAGAAAAAAATCCAGCAAGATTAAGTGTTTATACGGCAGTTTTATGGCGCTGAAGGGTCGTTTTGGAGCCCAAAAGCCGAGTGGATCGCCCGTACCGCAAGCTCAAGGTAGCGCTCGGCAATCACCACAGAGATCTTTATTTCTGAGGTAGAAATCATCTGGATATTGATGTTCTCCGCCGCAAGCGCATCAAACATTTGTGTCGCGACTCCCGCATGAGAACGCATCCCTACCCCAACCACAGAAACCTTTGCGATCGAATCATCGGACACCACTTCGCGCGCACCTGTGGCCTCGCGAATGGGTTCGAGCAGCGCCAGTGCTTCTTCAAAATCAGACCGATTCACCGTAAAGGTAAAGTCGGTTAGTCCATCCGCACCGATATTTTGAACGATCATATCAACTTCGATATTGGCGCCGGCTACCGGACCAAGAATGCGCGACGCAATGCCCGGAATATCCGGCACTCCCAGCATGGTCAGCTTTGCCTCATCGCGGGTATGCGCAAGACCTGAAACGATTGGTTGTTCCATAGCAGTTTCCTCGGTGGTAATCAGCGTGCCAGGACCTTCCTCGAAGCTCGACAACACGCGCAATGCGACATTGTATTTACCGGCAAACTCTACCGATCGCGGATGCAGCACCTTAGAGCCCAAACTCGCAAGTTCAAGCATTTCCTCAAAGGTCACGGTCTCCAGACGCCGCGCATCCTGCACGATACGCGGGTCGGTGGTGTAAACACCGTCAACATCGGTATAAATCTGGCACTCGGTTACGCCAAGTGCAGCCGCCAGTGCAACCGCTGTGGTATCTGAGCCGCCGCGACCAAAGGTAGTGACTTCGCCATCAGAAGTGACGCCCTGAAAACCGGCAACTATGGGCACTTGTCCAGCCGCCAGAGCATTGCGCAACGGCTCCTGCTCTATGTGCTCTATACGGGCCTTGGAATAATTTGAGTTGGTAAGGATGCGTACCTGGGATCCCAGAAACGAGCGCGCATCCAGGCCGAGCTCGTGAATCGCCATGCTTAAAAGCGCAATCGTCACCTGCTCACCTGAAGCGAGCAGCACATCCAGTTCTTTTGCAGCAGGTGACGAGGACATCTCACTGGCCAATGCTGAAAGTCTGTTTGTTTCACCGCTCATCGCAGATACAACAACCACAACATCATCGCCGTTCTGCCGAAAACGCTTTACCCGTTCGGCCACCGCCCGTATTCGTTCGGGCGATCCTACAGACGTGCCGCCGTATTTTTGTACATAAAGAGCCACAGCTAAGTTCCGAGTGTTTCTGCAACCCAGGGCGCAACCAGATCGAGCGCTGCGGGCAGAGCATCCACATCACTGCCTCCCCCGGCACGAGCCATGTCAGGTCGCCCGCCGCCTTTGGCACCGACTTTGGCGCCCACCAGGTTTACGGCGTCGCCAGCTTTTAGACTTTTAGTCAGGTCTTTACTGACACCAGCAATCAGCGAAATTTTGTCACCTTCAACACTGGCAAGAACCACAACGCAGCGCTCAAGCTTGCTCTTGAGATTATCCAGAGTAGACATAAGTGCTTTGGAATCTCCCGCCACCTTGGCGGCCAACACCTTCACTCCGGCAACCTCAACGGCTTCACTGGCAAGATCTGCGCCCTGATTAGCAGCCATCGCGCCTTGCAGTTTTTCGATCTGCTTGGCCATATCGCGTTGCTGTTTCTGCAGCGCCTCAACCTTGCTGACCACGTCGGAACGGCTACCACGCAGCACCTGGGCAATACGCCCCAACATTTCTTCGCCTTCGTTCACGTGGGCATGCGCACTGCTGCCAGTCACCGCCTCAACACGTCTCACACCCGAGGCTATGCCAGTTTCGGCAATGATTTTGAGCAGACCGATGTCTCCGGTTCGCTCAACGTGGGTACCACCACACAGCTCTACCGAAAAACCATCGCCCATACTGAGCACGCGGACTTCATCTCCGTACTTCTCACCAAAGAGCGCCATCGCGCCAGCTTTAATCGCATCGTCGTAGCCCAATAACTGGGTGGACACCTCGGTATTGTTGAGTATCTGCTGGTTGACCAGGGTTTCTATTTGCTGCAGCTCGTCATCTGTTACCGGGGCATTGTGCGAAAAATCAAACCGCAAGCGCGTGGCATCAACCAACGAGCCTTTTTGCGTAACATGCTCTCCCAGAACACGGCGCAATGCCGCATGAAGCAGATGGGTGGCGGAGTGATTGAGTGCCGTTGCACGACGCTGATCTTTCGAGACATGCGCATCCACGCTATCGCCAACATTTAGCGTGCCACTAACCACAGTAACCTGATGCAGATGTTGATCTGCACTGACCTGGGTATCAGACACTCTGATTTTGGCGTTAGTCGAGAGTAGCTCGCCAACATCACCCACCTGACCACCTGATTCGGCGTAAAAGGGCGTTTTATCAAGCACCACCACGCCGACATCATCAGCAACAAGCTGCTCAACGGATTTCAGATCTCCATCGGCGGCCAGTAAAAAGAGGTTAACCACCTGGCCATCGCCTTCAGTGCCTTCGTAGCCTAAAAATTCTGCTTTCGAGTCCAGACGAATGCGTTGGCCCAACGTAGCGTCAAACTTGGCCGCGGCCCGGGCTCGATTGCGCTGCTCATCCATTGCGCTTTCAAAGCCATCCATATCTACCGACAGGTTACGTTCTCGAGCGACATCCGCAGTAAGATCGACAGGAAAGCCATAGGTGTCATAGAGGCGGAACGCGACATCACCTGGGATAACATCCCCATTGAGATCAGCAATAGATGCGTTAAGCAAGTCCATACCCTGGCTCAGCGTTTCGCTAAATCGCTGCTCTTCTTTGGCCAATGCGTCAGAAATGTGCTGCTCCTGTTCACGCAACACCGGATAGGCATCGCCCATCTCCTGAGCGAGCGTGGGCACCAGCTTGTGAAAGAAGGCACCCTGAATACCCAATTTATTGCCGTGTCGCAGGGCACGCCGAATAATGCGTCGCAACACATAGGAGCGGTCTTCACTGCCAGGCAAGATGCCGTCGGTTATTAGAAAAGCCGCACTGCGAATGTGGTCGGCAATCACCCGCAAGGACGGGTTCGCGAGCATCGCTTTCTCATCAGTGATACCAGCAAACCCAGCCGCCTGCTTGATCACCCCGCGAAACAGATCTGTTTCAAAGACACTGTGCACGCCCTGCAGGATGGCTGCCATTCGTTCCAGGCCCATACCGGTATCAACACCGGGTTTGGGTAAGGGGTTCAAGGTGCCATCCGGCGACCGATCGTACTGGGGAAACACCAGATTCCAGAATTCCAGGTAACGATCACCGTCCTCATCCGGTGAACCTGGCGGTCCACCTGCCACCTCTGGCCCGTGGTCATAAAAAAGCTCGGTGCATGGCCCACAGGGACCCGTGTCACCCATCGCCCAGAAGTTCTCTTCAAGGGGAATCACCTTATCTTCTGGCAGACCAATTTTTTTAGTCCAAAGGTCAAACGCTTCGTCATCACTTGGATGATAGGTGACGCACAATCGCTCAACGGGCAGCTGCATGACCTCGGTAACAAACTGCCATGCCCAGGTGATGGTTTCTTCCTTGAAATAATCGCCGAAGGAGAAATTGCCCATCATCTCAAAGAACGTCAGATGCCGATCTGTATAACCCACGTTCTCCAGATCATTGTGTTTGCCTCCCGCGCGCACACAGCGCTGCGCAGAGGTCGCTCGGCCATAACCAAGATCCTCATGACCTAAAAGCGCGTCTTTGAAAGGAACCATGCCCGCATTGGTAAACAACAGCGTAGGGTCGTTATGAGGCACCAAAGAGCTTGATGCCACACCCTGGTGTTGCTTCGCTTCAAAAAATTTCAGGTACGCAGCGCGTAATTCCGCAACTTGCATATTGTGCCTCGCTTTCGGGACTCCAATGGGCCTTGGAAGACAACCCAAACGCCAAAAAGTGAGGGAGTATAAGCGGTGTGCTGCGTAAGCGCTAACCACTTAAACTCACCACATAAGCTAATCCAGAAGCCGGCCATCCAGAGTGCGATAGATCAGATCAGCAGGAAAACCACGCTGGGAAAGAAACCGTGCACAACGATTCCATCGTCGTTGCGCGGCGTCCTTGCGCTCTTTCATGATCTGAAGGCGCTCTGCTGGAGCAACATCTTCTAACGGCGAACCCTCTGCCGGATCCGGCTGAGATTCACCTCGGTCGAGATTGCCAAATTTGCGCAGACAGACCTCTGCCGCCAGCTCCTGCCAGAACTCTGAGGGCCGCGTCAGCTCTTCTTCCGCCAGGCGGTCGGGAACGCCACGCTCCAGCAAGTCCATACGGATGCGGATCGGACCATAGCCTTTCTGGACACGACTACGTACAAACTCTGCCGCAAAACGTTCGTCAGACAAGGAACCATCCATCAGGAGCGCTTCTAGAACCTGGTCTACATGCACCTGGTCTACTTGC
>CAZWMD010000007.1:5328-116877 GCA_964634815.1 uncultured Pseudomonadales bacterium
ACCATCCATCAGGAGCGCTTCTAGAACCTGGTCTACATGCACCTGGTCTACTTGCACCTGATCTAGATGCACGTGATCGAGTTGCTCCGAATGCGCCTCTGTATGCGCCTCTGTATGAAGCGCTTTTGTATTAACAACTTTGGCATTCAACTTTCGACGTAATTCAACCGTCGAGTGTTCTCGACGAGCCAGCGCCTGCAGCGCATAGTCGAGCAACCGCTGAAAATCCGATGCCACTCTCCTGGATTTGTTTGTATTAGATACTGGGTGACCCGCGACCGATTGGTTCATCGGTTGCCGTGCTACAGCCAGCATGGCTTAACCCGCCTTCTTGGCAGCTACTTTTTTCTCTGCTGTTTTCTCTGCTGTTTTTTTGTCTGTTTTATCTGCTGTCTTATTGATACTGGCTTTGGACCCAGCTGCTCCGGTTGAGGATTCAGTGACCACCAGATCAGCGTCTGCTGCGCTGCCTGTTGCGCCAGAGTCCGCATTCTCGTCAGAGTCACCATCGTAGGCCATAAGCTGTTGGCGAATACTCTTCTCAATAGAGGCTTTCATTTCCGGATGGCTGTCCAGGAAGTCGGCGGCGTTTTTGCGTCCCTGACCAATACGGTCGGTGCCGTGGGAATACCAGGCGCCAGACTTTTCAATCAGCCCCTGCTTAACGCCCAGCTCGATGATCTCTCCGGTGCGATGAATTCCGCGGCCGTACATGATCTGAAATTCCGTCTGGCGGAATGGCGGCGCCACCTTGTTCTTGACGACCTTCACGCGAGTTTCGTTACCCACTACCTCATCGCCCTCTTTCACCGCACCAATACGACGAATGTCGAGTCGTACCGATGAATAGAACTTCAGGGCATTACCGCCGGTAGTTGTTTCAGGCGACCCAAACATAACTCCAATCTTCATACGAATCTGGTTAATAAAGATCACTAAGGTATTGGAATTCTTGATGTTACCCGTCATCTTCCGCAGGGCCTGGCTCATCAGTCGGGCCTGCAGGCCAACATGGGTATCACCCATATCGCCTTCAATTTCAGCCCGTGGGGTGAGGGCTGCGACGGAGTCGATAACAACAACATCAACCGCGCCAGAGCGCACAACCATGTCGCAAATCTCGAGAGCCTGCTCTCCGGTATCTGGCTGCGAGACCAGCAGATCTTCGGTGTTAACCCCAAGGTTTTCAGCATATATCGGATCAAGCGCGTGCTCTGCATCGATAAAGGCGCAGGTCCCCCCCGCCTTTTGGGCTTCGGCGATCACCTGCAGTGTGAGTGTGGTTTTACCTGAAGATTCGGGCCCATAAATTTCCACAATTCGGCCACGCGGCAAGCCACCAATGCCCAGCGCCACATCCAGCCCCAGAGAACCGGTGGAAATAGAGGGTATGCGCTCGAGTTCTTTATCACCCAAACGCATCATTGAACCTTTGCCAAACTGCCGCTCAATTTGTGACAGTGCCGCAGTAAGTGCGCGATCGCGATTTGCTGAAGAATCAGACATGGTTTGCTCCTGGATCCTGAGAGACCTGAACTTTCGATGCCAAACCGGGTGGATTCGGTGCGAATCCCAGGGTAGTTCCGGTGGCTGGCCCTCAGTGATAACTACTGTATATCCGTTCAGTAGAGTCTGACAACCCTGATTCGAATTTTTTTTTCAGAAAAGAGCAATTTCCCACCCCGGTCAAAGACAAATCACACAGGATTACGCGCCTGGGTAATTCAAGTAATCTTGCATCGGTACATTCTTCCTAACAGCACCCCGTGACCCAAGCCGCCAAAGACCTAAAACGCTCAAAAGACGCCCACACCCCAATGATGCGCCAGTATCTGGGCATCAAAGCCGACCACCCGGACAGCCTGCTGTTTTATCGCATGGGGGATTTCTATGAGCTGTTTTTCGACGACGCACAGAAAGCCGCCGAGCTGCTGGACATTACCTTAACTGCCCGGGGCCAATCTGCCGGCGCGCCGATTCCGATGTGCGGTGTGCCCTTTCACGCCGTCGATGGTTACCTGCAACGCCTGGTGCAGTGCGGCGAGAGTGTGGCGATTTGTGAGCAAATCGGCGACCCCGCCACCAGCAAGGGGCCGGTGGAGCGCAAGGTTCAGCGCATCGTAACGCCAGGAACCCTGACCGAAGAAGCACTGCTCGATGCCAACGGCGACAGTGTGCTTGCGGCGCTGTGCAAATTTGCTGGCGGCAATTCAACGCTCTGGGGGGTCGCCTACATGAACATCGCGGCCGGGCGCTTTTGGCTTGCAGAGCACACCAGCACCCTTGATCTACTCGGCGATCTGGCCCGACAACGCCCGAATGAACTGTTGCTTCCCGAGGGGCTACTCGATGTCGATGAAGATGACCTGTCCAAGGCCAGCCTCGACAGCTACAACGTCCGTAGCCAGAGTCTTCTGAGTTTTGACCGGCAGCTCGCTGAGACCCGCCTCAATGAGCATTTCGGTACCCACGATCTCAGCGCGTTTGATGTCGCCGACCTCGGCCCGGCCGTACAGGCCGCAGGCGCGGTCCTGCAATACGCTCAACGTGCCTATCAGCAATCCCTCGATCACTTAACCGAGTTGCGCCGCGAGCGCAGCAGTGAGTGGCTGGAACTGGATGCCCAGTCGCGGCGCAATCTTGAGCTGGATCAGCGCCTCGACGGCAGCATGGAGCACACCCTGTTCGCCACACTCAACAGCTGCGCCACCGCTATGGGTTCGCGACTGTTGCGAGACTGGCTGAATGCGCCCTTGCGCGACCAGCAATCGGTGCAGGCGCGACATCAGGCTGTGTTGGAATTGATACATTCCCACAGCGTAGCAAGTGTGCAAGAACCGTTGAAAGCGGTGGGAGATTTGCAACGAGCCGTCACCAGAATCGCTCTGCGACGGGCCTCACCCAGAGATCTGGCCAGGGTTCGAACCGCACTTGAGCAAGTCCCCGCCCTGCAAGGCGCCTTGTCACAAACCAGCACCGACCTGCTTGCGAAGGTGCGCGACGGGCTGCCGGATTTAACCGACATTAGCGCGCTGCTGACTCGCGGAATTGTCGACGCACCGCCCGCAACCATTCGCGATGGCGGCTTTATCGCCAAAGGCTTTGATGCCGAGCTCGATGAACTGTTGCGCATCGACAATGATGCCAGCGAATTTCTTGCCCAACTTGAACTGAAGGAACGCAAGCGAACCAACATCGCCACACTGAAGGTCGGTTACAACCGGGTTCATGGCTACTACATCGAAATCACCAAGGCCGCCCAGCGAGATGCACAGGGCAGTGCCGACAACCCGCAAGAGTTGCCAGCGGAATACGTTCGACGACAAACACTGAAGAACGCAGAACGTTTTATCACTCCAGAACTCAAGGCTTTCGAAGACAAGGCATTGACCGCAAAAAGCCGGGCTCTCGCTCGCGAAAAACAGCTCTGGGAGACGTTGCTCGACAGACTCAACGAGCGCGCCGAGGATCTGTCAAAAACGGCCAAAGCCCTGGCAGAGCTTGATGTTCTCAGCTGTTACGCCGAGCGGGCTGGCGCGCTCAATCTGAGCTGTCCAGAACTTACCGAAACACCGGGACTCAGCATCGAGGCGGGTCGCCATCCGGTGGTTGAGATGATCAGCGAGCAGCCGTTCATCGCCAACGATACGCAGTTCACCAACGACCGCAGAATGCTGGTGATCACCGGCCCCAACATGGGCGGCAAGTCGACCTACATGCGCCAGACCGCGCTTATTGTGCTGATGGCCTATGCCGGTTGCTTTGTACCTGCCGAGCGCGCTGTTTTAGGTCCCGTAGACCGAATCTTCACCCGCATAGGCGCTAGCGACGACCTCACCGGCGGGCGCTCCACCTTCATGGTAGAAATGACCGAGACCGCCAACATTCTGCACAACGCCACCAGCTCAAGCCTGGTGCTGCTGGATGAAATTGGTCGTGGCACCAGCACCTTCGACGGCCTTGCTCTGGCCTGGGCCAGTGCCGCTCATCTGGCCAGCGGCAGTGGCGCCTTCACGCTGTTTGCCACTCACTATTTCGAACTCACTCAGCTCGCCAATGAATTGCGCAGTATCGCCAACGTTCATCTGGCCGCCACCGAACACAACGGCAGCATCGTTTTTCTGCACAACGTCCGCGCAGGCCCCGCCTCACAAAGCTACGGTATTCAGGTTGCGCGCCTTGCCGGCTTGCCGGCAAACGTGCTGCGCCACGCCCAGGCACTGCTGGCCGAGCTTGAACAACGCTCTTCGGAATCTGCACAGCACAGTCCTGATCAGGGAGATCTGTTTGGATCCCGTGATGCCCTGCCGGTGACACCGCCACCACCGGAGCTTGCAGCTGAAGATCTTGAACTGTTAGAGGCTGTCAAGAATTTCGACATCAATTCTAGCTCCCCGCTGCAAGCTTTTGATTTTTTGAGAAATCTTACCGAGAAAACTCAAAAAATAACGCACTAAGCTAGAACCATCTCTGTCTAAGCTGTGGCTTAACGAAACCTTGAACCCTAGGTACAATGGCGGGCTGAAATCACCTAGCTAGAGAGATTGCCCACCATGACATTCGTAGTAGCCGAGGGCTGCATCAAGTGCAAACACACTGATTGCGTTGAAGTGTGCCCCGTCGATTGTTTTTACGAGGGCCCCAACATGCTCGTGATCCATCCCGATGAATGCATCGATTGCGCGCTGTGTGAACCCGAGTGCCCGGTGGACGCCATTTTCTCTGAAGATGAATTGCCCGAAGACCAGCAGGAATTCATGGAGCTGAATGCCGAGCTTGCGGAGATCTGGCCCAATATCACGGAAATCAAAGACCCGCCGGCAGATGCCGAGGACTGGAAAGAAACGCCCAACAAGCGCGAGTTGCTCGAACGCTAGTTGATGACCGCTGCCGGATTCACCGGCGTACCGTTCTTACGAACTTCAAAGTGCAACTGCCGGGCGCGCACTGCGTCTGCTCCTTGCCACCGGCTGCTGCCCAGCGTTGCCAATACCGCGCCCTGTGCAAGCAGCTGTTTTTCGCGCACCGCCGCCAACGCATTAAACCCATAGGCGCTGAGCCAGGTGTCATTGTGCTTAACGATGACAAACTGTTCAAAGCCAGCCAAACCCCGACCGACATACACCACTTCGCCAGCAGCGGCAGCACGAATGGCAGCACCAGGCCGCAACAGGAAGTCGATTGAGTTGCTTGGCTTCTGGGCACCCTCAGGTTGTTCACCAAAACTGCGGATTCGTTCGCCGCTACTCGGCCAACGCAGCTTCACCGGGCCAGTACCGGACAGGGCAGCAGCGACAACCGGCTTGGCGCTTGGCCTTGGTTGAGCTTGCGCTGCTGTGGTTGGTGGTCTCTGGGGTTGGGGACGGGCTATGGTCTGTGGCTTTGTCCGGGTTCTCGACAATGGGTGAGGTTCTGCTGGAGTAGTTTGGATCTTTGGCGCCGGAGGCGAACTGGGTGTGCGTGACAACGCCGCAGAACGCTTCACGCCATCTGGATTAGCGCGCACCCGCAAACGTTGTCCCGGGTAAATGTCATAGGGTTTCTTTATGCCGTTGAGCGAGGCGAGCGCACGAAAGTCTTGTTGATGCCGCCACGCGATCGAGTACAGGGTATCTCCAGCAACCACCACATACTCTCCTGGCGCTTTGGCGGCGCTGGTTGCTCTTGAGCGATCGCTCACCGGCGGCAGCCCTCCCCCAGTACAGCCGGCAAAAAATGCCACCAGCACTGTCAAACAACAAAGCCTGCTTAGACGATTCGTACCCAATGTAAATCCTGTCACGGGTTATTCCGGATCAGGATTAAACCGCGCCAGCAGCGCCACCGCCAGCATCCCCAACAGCAACATTCCACAGGCGCCCCAGAACAAGTTAGGACCAACGCTGAGCGCGTATTGCTGTGGCAACAACAAGGCGCCTTCTTGCGACTGCCACGGCCAAAGTTTGGCCAGACTGCCCGCCATGACACCGGTTAACAAAGCAAGTACCGGCGCCCGATAGTTGCTCAGCAACCAGGAAAGAACACGGGCGAACAACAAAAGACCAAGTCCACAGCCCAGCAGAAGACTGCCAAGCATGACCACATCCACCTCAGCCACGGCTGCAAGTACGGCAGGATAAAGCCCCATTAACAGCAACATGAGGCTGCCGGATATTCCAGGGAGAATCCACGCACTTACTGCCACTGCTCCGCCGATGAATAGCATCCACCACTGGGCATCCACTGTGGCCGGTGCAAGCGAACTTAGCCCCAACCCAAACAACAATCCCAGACCACCAAACAAGCTGAGCAACTTCGCGCTATGGGTTTTTTGAGCGCCGGCGGGCTGAAGACTGCGCGCCAAAAACACAACAGAGGCAATGATGAGTCCAAAGAAAAAGGCCCAGACCAGAGGTGGCGCCGCCTCAAGCGCCACTTTCACACCTCGCGCCACACTCACCAAAGCCAACCCCATCCCCAGAGCAAGGGACAGTAGAAATCCAAGGTTGTGTGAGCGCCAGAAACCGTGCCAGAAGCCACGAATTCCACCTCGCAATAACTCTCCAACAGACTCGGGACCAAAGCGCGCAATGCTCTCCAAAAGCTCTGTGTATATGCCTGAGATAAACGCAATAGTGCCGCCCGATACGCCAGGAATCACCTCAGCGATTCCCATTAAGGCCCCTCTCAAAACAAGCCCCACATACTCAACCGGCCTGCGTGCAACCCGCTCCTGGGCAGTTTGATCCAAATCAGACATCAGGTTTGCATCCCTTTTAGCAGCGGCACAAATCGAACGTACTCCAGAACCGTTTCTTCGAACTCACTGCCTTTTCGTTCTATTACCCGCAGCTCCTGCACATCCGACTCGCCAACAGGTACTACCAGACGCCCACCATCTTCGAGCTGTTCAAGCAGCTCGGGGGGAACCTGCTCGGCTGCAGCGGTCACGATAATGGCATCAAAGGGTCCCTGCTGTGGCCACCCCGTGTTGCCGTCATCAAACTTGATTAGAACATTGCGCATATTGAGCGCTGCCAGACGTTCCTTTGCACGCTCAATTAAGCCTTTGATACGTTCTACGGAGTACACCCGGCGCACGAGGGTGGCAAGAACCGCGCTCTGGTAACCGGAGCCGGTGCCAATCTCCAACACCCGCTGGGCCTTGGAGCCAGCAAGTAACGTCTGGGTCATCAGAGCCACCACAAAGGGTTGAGAAATCGTTTGCCCAAACCCGATGGGTAATGAACTGTCCTCGTAAGATCGATGCGCCAGCGCCTCATCAACGAAGATATGCCGAGGAACGCTGTTGATCGCAGCCAGTACTTTTGTATCTTCAATGCCTTGCTGCTTTAGTCGCTCAACCAGCCGCGCCCGGGTGCGTGGACTGGTCATGCCAATACCTTGCAGATCAAACCCGCTCATGCCGCACCGCCTTTGACAAGAGCTGCAGCCTGGGCAGAGCATTGCTGCCCAAGTTCACGCAGTACAGCCGTGGCATAAGCCCCAGGCGGCAAGACAAACTCGAGCCGCAGTGTATCGGCCTCCAAAAATTTCCAGCCCAGTGCTTCCGGACGCAGTTGTAACGCTCGCCGTTCCTGCTTGAGCCCCGCAAACTCAAGCTCATCAGCAATAAAAGCATGCTCACCAAAGGCTACGCGTTCAAAAGCGGCGGTGGCCTCATCAACGGAGGGTCGACCCCGCCCCCACAAGGGACCATCAGCAACACCCAGCCAACTCTGATCAGCCACCCTGGCAGCAAGCACTTTGTTAAAGAGAAACGAGCGCAGCACAGACAGGTGCAAGCCCCGCTTGAAAGCATCACGCTCACGCCGTCTACGAGGTAACCAGCTAATAGCTTGCGTGAGGTTATCAGTAGCAAAGCGCTGCACACCAAAATAGTTGGGAACGCCCTGCTCCCGGATCAGCTCCAGTCTGGCCTCAAGCTCCGGTACATCCAGTGTCGAACCGAGGTCTCTCAGCACAATTTCAAACTGGTTGCCGGTAAGCCAACCACGCCGTAATTTCTTGATTTGCATAGAGCGCTTAAGCACTTGCACGCCGGCTGGAATCGCGGGCTCTTTGCCACCCAGGCCTGACTCATCAAGTGGCATGCTCAGCCACTGTTGAGTCACCGCATGTTTGTCCTTCATGCCTGCATAGCCAATCGAGGAAATCGGCACATTGTTCGCATCAGCCAGTGCGCGAGCCAGTTCGCGCGTTGTTTGATTACGTTTTTGCAAAAACAGATACAGGTGCTTGTGAGACTCTGCTTCCTGCGACTCGTCTGACTCCGACAGCTCAGAAAGCTCTGTGACAACAAAATCCTCGGGCGTGGTTTTGTATTTGCCCTGCAGCAGCAGTTCAGGCCAGGCCCGCCCCCAGCTCGCAAACAGTGCGTCAGTCTGCATCCACCACCAGAAAAAACGCTTCGCCGTCCTTGATCATTCCAAGGTCGGTGCGGGCCCGCGACTCCACCGCCAGACGGGTGTGTTTCAGCCCCATCACCTCGCGAGTCAGCTCTTCGTTCCCTGCTTCTATCTCTGCAGTGGCCTGGCGCTGTAACGCCACTCGATCTTCCATCTTCATGAGCGCAAAGTAACCGGAGTCACTAAACCAGGCCTGATAACCCAAAAGCAGTGCCACAATCGCACTGGCGCTGACCAGCAGGCGTATCACGCGCTGAACTCTCCACGGCCCCGGTACTCTACCTCGCCAAGCTCGGCTTCAATGCGCAGCAACTGGTTGTATTTGGCAACCCGATCGGAACGCGATAGCGAGCCGGTTTTGATCTGTCCCGCGCCCGTTGCGACGGCCAGATCCGCAATTGAGGTGTCTTCCGTCTCACCGGAACGATGCGAAATCACGGTCGTAAAGCCGGCGTCCTGAGCCATTCGAATCGCATCAAAGGTTTCAGATAGCGAGCCAATCTGATTGAGCTTGATAAGAATAGAGTTGCCTATGCCTTCTCTAATGCCACGCTCAAGAATTCTGGTGTTGGTGACAAACAGATCATCGCCAACCAACTGTACTTTATCGCCAAGCTTGTCCGTCAGGGTTTTCCAACCCGCCCAGTCCGACTCGTCCATGCCATCTTCAATCGAGATGATGGGGTAATCCTGGGCAAGCTTGGCCAGGTAGTCGGTGAACTCAGCACTGTTGTAGCTCACGTTGTCGCCACCCAGAACGTATTTGCCATCCTTGTAAAACTCAGAAGCCGCGCAATCGAGTGCAAGAGTCACGTCTTTGCCCAGTTCGTAGCCCGCGTTGCCCACAGCTTCGCTGATGGCCGCCAGTGCCGCTGCATTTGACGCAAGGTCTGGTGCAAATCCACCTTCATCACCCACAGCTGTGTTCAAGCCCTGAGAACGCAGCACGGCTCTCAGGGCATGAAAGATCTCCGCCCCGCAACGCAGCCCTTCTGCAAAGGAAGACGCCGATACCGGCTGCACCATGAACTCCTGAATATCCACATTGTTATCGGCATGCTCACCGCCGTTGACAATATTCATCATCGGGACCGGCATGCGCATTGCCACTCCGCCGTAGAGCGCGTTCATGTGCGCATAGAGAGGTTTGGCCTGCGCCATGGATGCGACCTTAGCTGCCGCTAGCGATACCGCAAGAATCGCGTTTGCACCCAACGCAGATTTGTTTTCGGTGCCATCCAGCTCAAGCATGCGATTATCGAGGCCACGCTGGTCGGTGGCATCCATCCCAACCAATGCATCGCTGATCTTGCTGTTGATATTTTCCACAGCTTGCAGGACACCCTTGCCGAGGTAGCGCGATTTATCACCATCACGAAGTTCCAGCGCCTCGCGTGAACCGGTGGAGGCGCCGCTTGGCGCACAGGCCCAGGCGCTATGACCAGACTCCGTGGTCACCTGGGCTTCAACGGTGGGATTGCCTCGGGAATCGAGAACTTCCCGGCCAACAATTGAAACCAGTTTGGGGGAGGTAAGGCTGCTGCTCATCTGCGGTCTCTCTTGGTCAATGTCTTAATCTGGATGCCCTATTCTCGCAAGTCCCGGCGAGCGAAACACCCTGAAAAGTTCTGCAAAGCAGCACCACCTTGTAACCAAACATTGACTACCTGGCCTGCTCAGACTGCCTTATTGCAGCCTCAATAAACCCCTTGAACAACGGATGACTCTTCAGCGGAGAGGACGTGAACTCAGGATGGAACTGGCAGGCGACAAACCACGGGTGGTCTTCGATCTCGATCATTTCGACAAGGGTTCCATCCACCGACCGGCCAGCCACCTTGAGTCCCAGCTGCTCAAGCCGGGGAATGTAATCATTATTGACCTCGTAGCGGTGTCGATGTCGCTCATCAACCGAGTCATCACTGTAGAGCTTAGCCGCCAGGGAACTCGCCTCCAGCAGGCAGGTTTGGGCACCCAGGCGCATCGTACCGCCATAATCATCATCGCTGGTCCGCGTTTCGACCTGACCTTCCCGATCAGTCCATTCTGTCACCAACCCAATCACCGGATTGTCTGTATCCGCATCAACTTCGGTTGAGTTGGCATCGCCAATGCCGCCCACATTGCGGGCAAATTCGACCAGCGCCGCATGCAAGCCATAGCAAATGCCCAGATAGGGCAGTTTGTTTTCCCGGGCATACTGCACGGCCCGGATCTTGCCCTCAAAACCACGCTCACCAAATCCACCGGGTACCAAAATGGCACTGGAATCCCGCAGCAGATCAGCGCCCTCGTTAAGCAGACTCTGGGCATCGATATAGTTGATGTGCACCTTGGTGCGGGTGTGAATGCCAGCGTGAATGATCGCCTCAACCAGAGACTTGTAGGCATCAAGCAAATCCAGGTACTTACCCACAATCGCGATACGAACTTCCCGTTCGGGATTGAGTTGCGCATCTACCACAGCCTGCCAGGCGGACAGATCTGCCGGATCCGCGGCCAGTTTCAGCCGCTCCACCACAAAATCTCCGACACCCTGGGCATCGAGCACACCAGGGATCTGGTAGATGGTCTGGGCATCCAGCAAAGGCACCACGGCACGCTCTTCAACCGAGGTAAAGAGCGCAATCTTGCGTCGCTCTGAGGCGGGAATCTGCACTTCCGAACGGCATACCAGCAGATCTGGCTGGAGGCCAATGGATCGGAGCTCCTTAACGGAGTGCTGGGTCGGTTTGGTCTTGATCTCTCCGGCTGAAGAAATATACGGCACCAGCGTGAGATGAATGAACATTGTCCGGTCGGCCCCAAGATCGAGCCGTATCTGACGAATGGTCTCGAGAAAGGGCTGGCTCTCGATATCACCTACCGTGCCACCAATCTCAACGATAACAACATCCCATCCTTCGCCAACCCGAAGTATGCGTCGCTTAATCTCGTCGGTGACGTGCGGGATGACCTGCACGGTGCCCCCCAGATAATCGCCGCGGCGTTCTTTCCTGATGACCTCGGCGTAGACCGCGCCGGTTGTGAAATTGTTGTCCCGGGTCATCGTATTGCCCGAGAAACGTTCGTAGTTGCCCAGATCCAGGTCGGTTTCGGCACCGTCGGCCGTCACAAACACCTCACCGTGCTGGAACGGACTCATCGTCCCCGGATCCACATTAATGTAAGGATCCATTTTGAGGATATTTACTTTCAGGTTGCGGCTGTTGAGTAACGCCGCCAAAGAGGAAGTTAAGACCCCTTTGCCAAGCGAAGAAACTACACCGCCAGTCACAAAAATATAGCGCGTCATGGAGAGGGGAATTGCCACCTTGTGCCGAAACAACGACGAAAAATACTGCGAGCTTGTTGCAGCACTGAGGTGGAATGGGGGCCACACGCAAGCAGAACAAGATGGGAGGGCACGATAACAAAAGCCCCAACCAGGCTCAATCGGGAGCGGTAAAACAACCCGCCTATTTTTTCTGAAACCAGACCTTGAGTCCCTCGGAGGGCCTTTTAACGCCCTCAGACTCTGTTGCGCCATACACAGCCATCCCCAAGAGCCGCGAAGGCTCTTCAGATGAAAGCAGCAAGGGATAGGAATCTCGTGCCCAGCGTGGGACCCCATGAGCACGCAATAGCTCGCGAACTTTCTGGCGTCGACCACCAAACACCAGCTGTCGCGGCGCTACCAGAGCCGTTGCGGTGGAAAGCAGCAGTTTCAGTCCTGGCTCACCGGAAATGCGCAAACTGCCCTGTTCAAGCTGGACCTGCCCCCTCCCCCGATCATCAAGCCTCAGGTGTTTGGGCGCCAAAGTCTTCGGCTCGCGCCACAGAATCAGCGCCGAGTCAGCGGCCCAAAGCCCAAGCCCGGACGCAAGAGCCACGCCGTTGCGATTCGATGATCCGGGGGCGCTGGACAGTTGGCGCTGCAAACTCGCCAGGGCTGATCTAACCTGGCTCTCGGCGATGCCGGGTACGATCCTTTGCAACAGGGCCTGAACGGCGGCTGGATTCTCCAGTGCGGTGAGCGGCAACTGCAGCAGTTCGCCGGTGGCTGTGGGCTGAGGGGGCTCAAACCGCGCATCAAAGGCCTGCACGAGAGCCTCGGTCAGGCGACCACAACGCTCCAGCGCCCCAAGCCAACCGCCCGTAGTTTCTCGGTTGAGCACCGGCAACAAATCATGACGCAGCCGATTACGCAGCATCGCCCGCGAAGTATTTGACGGATCTTGCACCCAGGATTGGCCCAGCCTCTCAAGAGCTACCGGCATGAGGGCCGCCGGCAAGTGCAAAAAAGGCCGTAAAAGTGTGCCGCACGCCTGCCCGCCCGGGCTTGAGCCACCAAGCGGGCGCTGGGACGGCATCGGTAACGGCAGCCGCCCCTGCAGCAAGCGCAACGCCACGGTTTCCTGTTGGTCGGTTGCGTGGTGCCCCAAAAGCAGCACATCGGTCTCTGCCACCAGTGTCTGCCAGTGGGCATAGCGCTTTTCTCTCGCCCAGGCCTCAAACCCCTGGGGATACTTTTGATCAGCGGGCGGCTCAAGCTCAGCAATATCGAGCGGCACGCCCAATGTTTGGCACACAGACTCACAATGCCTCACCCAGGTGTTGGCCTGAGGCTGAGTTCCGTGATTGATATGGCTCGCCCAAACGTCCAGTTCGGGCAATCCACGGACCAGCGCAAGCAGCAAGGCGGTGGAGTCGGCTCCCCCGCTAAACCCAACCCAAACCCGTCGCGCATTCACCAATTGCCCGGCGTGCGCACAAACCGCTGCCTCAAGCGCCGCCATCTCTGAATTCGAGTTCAGTAGCAGTAACTCGCGCAGTCCGCTCCCAACTCTTGCCGCAAACTGAGCAATAACTCATCAGTGGGCTTAAGAGACCACTCCTGGGGCAGCTCAACCGAGCCAGTTGCTCCCCGACAACTCCGGGTTTGTGCGCGCACTTCGCCGGCATCAACTTCAAGGTTCACTCTGATTTGCAGCACACTACCGCCATCAACCGGCCCCGGATTGCGGTGCGGCGCGAGCAATGCCTTAAGTGCCTCAAGCTGCTGTTGGGGGTCTGCCAACGCAGTCTCGCTAAAGCGCAACTCAATACACTGTGCAAACCTCGCCCGGGCTTCATCAATAGTGAACACCTCGTTGACACGAATCTTGAGTTCACCCGAATACTCATCCCCCTGAATGTCGCCCTGCACCACCACCAGGGCATCTTTGAATATCTTGTGCTTGTTGTTTTCAAAGACATCAGAAAACATGGATATCTCGATCCTGCCCGACTGATCATCGAGTGACGCAAACCCCATCATGCCTCCACGCCGCGACTGCATAGTACGCAGCCCGACAACCAGCCCGGCAACCAGTTGTTTGCCCCGGCCCATCGACAGATTTTTGATCCGCTGCGGCACAAAGTGCTTGAGCTCCGGCAGATAATCTTCGATCGGATGTCCGGTTAAATACAGACCCAGCGTATCCCGCTCGCCTTCCAACCGTTCGCGTTTGCTAAGCCCAGGCACAGTTGTTGTTTTGGGTGCAGGCGCCACGTCGCCAAACATATCCGTCATACCCGCATCGAGATTACGCAACACCTGATCGGCGCCCTTCACTGCCTCTGGCAGCTCGGCAAGCAGCCGGGCACGAACCTCGTCAATTGATTCGGCCTGGCCATCTGTCTGATCCTCCGCAAAACAATCCATGGCACCAGAGCGAATCAAGGCTTCCAGCACTCGCTTGTTGGCTTTCTTGCTATCCACACGACGGCAAAAATCATTGAGATCGGCATAGTCTCCGTCGTTTGCACGCGCCTCGACAATGGCCTCAACTGGGCCTTGCCCCACCCCCTTTATCGCCCCCAGGCCATAAATAATCTGGTTATCAACTACGGTGAACCGGTAATCACCACGGTTCACCGTTGGCGGCAGGAAACTCACTTTCATGCGCCGAACTTCGTCGATCAGCGTGACTACCTTGTCGGTATTCTGCATATCTGCAGACAGCGTTGCTGCCATGAACTCAGCCGGATGATTGGCCTTCAACCAGGCTGTTTGATACGACACCAAGGCGTAGGTAGCGGAGTGCGATTTGTTGAAGGCATAGCCCGCAAACTTCTCCATGAGATCAAAAATCTCATTGGATAGCTTCTCATCAACATTGCGCGCTGCTGTGCCTTCGAGGAACTGCAATCGAACTCGCGCCATTTCTTCGGGTTTCTTCTTGCCCATAGCACGACGCAAAAGATCTGCCTGGCCAAGCGAAAACCCGGCGAGAACCTGAGCAATCTGCATAACCTGTTCTTGATAAAGAACAACGCCATAGGTTTCCTCAAGCACTTCTTCGAGGGAGTCGTGAACATAGACAATAGGCTCACGTCGATGCTTACGATTAATGTAGTCCTGATCCGCTCCAGTCTGCATCGGTCCAGGCCGATAGATGGCAACCAGCGCAATGATGTCGTTCATGGAATCCGGCAACAGCTTGCGGATCAGATCTTTCATGCCACGTGATTCAAGCTGGAATACAGCCGTTGTTTCTGCGTTGCGCAGCAGATCAAATGTCGCACGATCGTTTAGATCAATATCTTCTATAACCAGCCGGGGTTCGTCGGCTGGCTGCGCTGCATTCACAAACTCAACAGCCCAGTCGATCACCGTCAGGGTTTTTAGGCCAAGAAAGTCAAACTTGACCAGACCTGCGCTCTCGACATCGTCTTTATCAAACTGGCTGACCAGCCCAGAACTGCTTTCGTCGACGTAAAGCGGCGTAAAGTCGGTTAACTCTGTGGGGGCGATAACTACCCCTCCAGCGTGTTTGCCCACGTTGCGCACAATGCCTTCGAGCTTGTAGGCCATTTCCATAATTTCGGAAACTTCATCGCTCTCAGCAATGAACTCGCGGAGCTCTTCCGACTGCTCGTGCGCTTTTGCAAGCGTCATACCCACTTCGAAGGGAATCAACTTGGAGAGCTTGTCTGCCATTCCATAGGGTTTGCCCTGGACCCGGGCGACATCGCGCACCACGGCTTTAGCGGCCATTGTGCCGAAGGTGGCGATCTGGCTCACCGCCTCTTTGCCATAGGTATCACTGACATGAGCAATCACCCGGTCCCGACCTTCCATGCAAAAGTCGACGTCGAAGTCGGGCATGGACACACGTTCGGGATTTAAGAAACGCTCGAACAGCAGTTTGCCGGCAATCGGGTCCAGGTCGGTAATGCCCAGTGTCCAGGCAACCAGGGACCCGGCCCCCGAACCACGCCCGGGACCCACCGGAATTTTGTTGTCTTTGGCCCAGCCGATAAACTCCATAACAATCAGGAAGTAGCCGGGAAAGCCCATCTGATTGATCACATCCAGCTCGTAGCGCATGCGCTCGGCATATTCAGCCTGCAGCTCCTGGGTGAACTGCTGCCCGGCAGCCTCCAGTCGCGACTGCACCACCTCAAGCCGCTTATCCAGTCCGTCGCGAACGCAACGCTCGAGGAACGCTTCGAGCTCCATACCTTCAGGCACGGGGTAGTTCGGCAAATAGTATTTACCTAACTCAATCTCCAGATTGCACCGTTTGGCGATTTGCACACTATTGGCCAGGGCGCTTGGCAAATCTGCAAACAGCTCTGCCATCTCCGCAGAGCTGCGCAAGTATTGACCGTTGGTGTGGGTTCGCTCGCGGCGCGGGTCATTGAGGGCCTGCCCCTGCTGAATACAAACCCGGGTTTCGTGGGCCTCAAAATCTTCTTCGGCAGCAAAGCAGACCGGGTTGGTGGCCACAACTGGCAAGTTCAGGTCGCAGGCCAGGCTAACGGCTGCATCGATGTAGTCTTCCTCAACGCTACGGCCAATGCGCTGCAGCTCAAGATAATATCGATCGCCAAAGGCCTCAGCCCAGGCCGCAGCGTGTTCTCTTGCCAGCTCCAGATTGCCACCCAACAACGCGGCACCCACATCAGACTGGTCTGCACCCGACAGACAAATCAGCCCCTTCGCGTTGCGCAGAAGCTTTTCTCTGCTGACGATACCGCGTTCATCAGCACCAACATAAAGCTCACTAACCAGCCGCTTTAGAGTCAGATAGCCGCTGTCGTCGCAGGCAATCAGCGTCACCAGATGCACAGCATCACCCTGGCGATACCAGAATTCAGCCCCCACCAGAGGTTTCACACCGGCAGCCCGGGCCGCACTGTAGAACTTTATGAGCCCAAAAAAATTGCCGCGATCAGTTATCGCAACGGCAGGCATTCCTGAGTTAGCCGCGAGACTCGCGAGCGCCTTCGGTTTTATCAGTCCGTCCACCAGCGAGTATTCGGAATGGACGCGCAGGTGTACAAAGTCGACCTCAGTAGCTTGCGGGGGTTGTGATAAAGCCTCGGCCATCGGCGCCTTTAGTCTCCTCGTTGCTAAGTAACCTGTTCTTGCTTCGTCGCCTGTTCTAGCGCCAGGCGGACTGGTGCAAAACTCCGACGATGCTCGGGCGTAACGCCAAGCTCCTGAAGTTTACGCCGATGCAGGGCTGTTCCGTAGCCCTTGTGCTGCTCAAAGCCATAGCCAGGCCAGGCTTCGGCCATTTCAATCATCAGCTCATCTCGAGCTACCTTGGCAATCACTGAGGCGGCACTGATACAGGCGACCCGGTCATCGCCCTTGATAATGGGTTGCGCAACACAGGCCACGTCAGGTGCACGGTTACCATCTATCAGAGCAAGCCCAGGCACTACGTTGAGTGCTTCAACAGCACGCTGCATTGCGAGCATTGAGGCATGAAGAATATTGAGTTCGTCGATCTCGGCAACACTCGCATGCTGGATAGACCAGGCCAGCGCATAGCGCCGCACTTCATCGGCAAGCAGGTTTCGCGATTTCTCGGAAAGTTTCTTTGAGTCTCTAAGCCCCTGAATCGGTCGCGCTGGGTCCAGAATTACCGCCGCAGCGGTTACAGGACCTGCCAACGGGCCTCGTCCCACTTCATCGACACCCGCAACCTCATCGAGCGCTGTACACACAATCATCTCTTCATGCGGCATTTGGTCGCTCCACTAACCTAAGAATCTCTTGAGCGGCATTGGCGCTTGCACCCTGTTGTAGCTCGGAATGAATCTGCAAAAAACGCGCCTTCAGGGGTTGTTGATTGGCCTCATCCAGTTGCTCTAAAAGGGCGCGCGCAAGGGCCTCGGGCTGCATCTGCTCCTGAAGCAGCTCAGGAACCAATTCTTCTCCGGCGAGTATATTTGGCAAGGCGACAAACTCGGTGCGCAACAAAGGGCGCACAATACGATAGGTCAAGGCCGGCAATCGATAAGCCACAACCATTGGAATACCAAGCAGCATGGCCTCAAGCGTACTGGTACCGGATTTGATCAGTGCCGCATCGCTGGCCGCCAACAGTTCCCGGGATTTGTCGTAAACCGGTGTCGCGAGCAGTTCCGCAAAGCCGGGTTGATCCAATTCATTGCGGATCCGTGTTTCGATTGCAGGGGTGGCACAGGGCAGCAGAAACTTCACCGCAGGCAGCTGTTGCTTCAAGAGTTGCGCCGTTCGCAGAAACGGCACCAGCATCGAATTGATTTCACTCATACGGCTGCCCGGCATGAGCGTGATTACGATCTCGTCGGGCAACAGTCCAAGACTTTCCCGGGCCTCCTGGCGTGCCGAGCGTGGAGCTTGAGACTCAAGCGAACTGGCGTTTTCCAGGGTCGGTTCGTCACTCCGTTGAATCTGGTCGGCAAGCGGATGACCGACATAGACGACTCGAATTGGCTGTCCGGCGTACATCGCAGGCTCAAAGGGAAACAGAGTAAGCAGTACGTCGGCCGCTCGGGCTACTCGCCGGGTTCTACCTCTGCGCCAGGCGTACACCGAGGGGGACACATAGTGGACCACCGCGATGCCGCGACGCCGCAGACGGCGCTCCAACAACAGATTGAACACGTTGAAATCTATACCAACAAACACATCAACCTGGGCATCGAGTATCTGTTGTTCAACCTGTTTCAAGGTATCCCAAAGAAATGGCAGCCGCCGCAGCGGTTCTCGAAAACCGTGCATCGACAGCGCATCGAGCGGCACCAGCGACTCCAGACCTTCCGCCACCAGTTCGGGACCGCCAATACCCACGCTTGTAATGGGCGTTGAGCGCTTCAGGGCACGGAAGAGATCACCGCCCAGCCGATCGCCTGAGGGCTCACCGGCGACAATGCCAATTTTCAGTGTCACCCGTCGCTCACCCGCCGTCGTCAGGTGGATTGTTGGAGGGATTGGGCAGGGTTGCCAGCAACGGTATCTCCAGAAGCTACCGATGTGAGAACCCGCGACATGGCGCAAACGGTACAGTCGCTGCCGAGCGTCAAGGGCCTGGATGCGTGCTGCCCGGTCTCGAGATCGGCCCCAAGTTCGGCCCCAAGTTCGGCAAAAGTCCCCGGTGCTAGCGGGTGATCTCCAATCACCACCATTGGGCCAATTTGGCTGCCTGCCCCAATGTGCGTACCCGCCTGGACCACAACCTGGCTTGCAAGTGCGGCGCCATTGCCAATGACCACCGCTTCGCCAATCACAGTCCACGCCCCAATATGGACATCAGTACCAAGCTCCGCTGAGGGATGAATGATGGCGCGGGGGTCAATCAAAGGCAGAGGTCCGTTAAACCTCGTCCTGCATCATCACCATACAGGTGATGTCTGCTGAACAGGCCAGTTCATCCGCCACATGAGCCTCGCAATGAAATTTCATCACGCCACGACGATCTGCTTTGAATTCGCTGCGCATCAACAATTGATCACCAGGAACGACCGGTCGCTTGAATCGCGCTTTGTCTGTACCCGCGAGGTAACACAGCACACCATCTGAGTGCCGCTTGTTTTTTGATTTAAACGCGAGAATGCCTGAAAGCTGAGCCATCGCCTCGATGATAAGCACGCCCGGCATGATAGGTCGACCAGGGAAATGCCCCGTAAAAAAGTCTTCATTAATAGAGACATTCTTGTAGCCAACAATGAAGTCATCATTGACGACCTCAGTGACGCGGTCTACCAGCAGAAAAGGGTATCTGTGCGGCAAATACTCCATGATGTCTTCGATGGTGATGTCTCTTACCCCTTCTTCTCGTCTGTGTCTCTAGCTCAATATCTATAGCTGTCTGGTTTCAGGAAACTGTGTTCTGTCTTAGTCGCAGCAGACTAGGATCCGCCACGAAATCTCTTCTCCAGAGAAGCGACTCGTTTCGCCAACCCGTCCAGGTCAGCAAAGCGCAAAGCGTTTCTTTTCCAGCGGCGCGACTCGCTGTGCAAAACACCTCCGGAGTACACCCCGGGAACCTCTATCGATCTCGACACATGTGTCATACCGCTGACCGTTACACCAGCACACAATGAAATCGGACCGTCTCCACCAATACCTACACCACCGCCCAAAACGCAGTGCGCTCCGATTGTAGTGCTACCGACAATTCCACAGCAGCCGCAAATCACGCTGTGGTTACCGATGACGCAATTGTGACCGATCTGGACCTGATTATCGATTTTTACTCCGTCGCCAATGATCGTGTCTCCCAGTGCCCCACGATCGATCGTGGAGCCTGCACCAACATTGACGTTTTCGCCGAGCACCACCGACCCCAGTTGAGCAATACGCTCCAGGACCCCATTGGCATCTGGTGCATAACCAAAGCCCTCGCCACCGATCACAGCGTTGGGATGAATCGTGCAGCCATCCCCCAGTCGCACCCCATCAGCAAGTACTGCTCCAGGATGAACCTGCACCTGGGCTCCAAGCACAGCGCCGGCACCAATCACAGCGTTGGCATGGATCACACAACCCGCGCCAATAGTCGTTCCGGCGCCAATTCGGGCACCGTCCGCAACCCGGACACCGTCCGCGAGCTGTGCCGAGGCATCAACGGTCGCCGCCTCAGCAATCTTCGCCGTACCGCCTCCGCTGAGCCGCTGAGGAACTTCAAATTCCTGACTTAGTCGGGCGTACGCCCAGTAAGGATTAGCTACAACCACCGCAATGGTTTTACAACCGGCAAGATCGACTTCGCGTAACAAGACTGCCGTGGCCGAGGTGGCGGGCAATGCGCTGGCGTAGCTGCTGGAAGAAAGGTGGGAGAGCTCACCCGGCCTCGCATCAGCCAGAGATGCAAGACCTGTGATCTGGACGTCCATTTGGTCGTCTATTTGTTCGACTGCTTTGCCGACTAAGTGGTCGACTACGTGGTTATCCAGCGCCTCAGGCAGAACGATCCGCCCGCCCACTATCTGCGCAAGCTGTGTTAACGCAACCGAGCGCAACGCCTTTGTCGCGGGCTCAGCCAAGGGTCCCTCGCGCGTAACGCCGACCGGAACAGCGCTTAACTAGCGCTTCTTGTTCAGATTTTCCGTAACCTGTCTTGTGATATCGAACTTCTGCTTCACATAGAGAAGGTTCGACCGCTGAATAATCATGTCGTACTTCTCTTTTTCGATCAGTTCCTTGAGCACCGTATCTACCTTCGGTGCAAGGGCTGCAAAAATCTCTTGCTGTCGATCGTTCACTTCTTTCTGCAGCTTGTTTACCTGAAACTGGTAATCAATCTGTTTATCTTCGATTTCTTTTTGCAGGCGACGCTTCTCAGAGTTAGACAGTGTGTCAGCGTCTTTTTGCAGCTGCGCTGAGATTTTCTGAATCTCTTCACCCAGCTTACGTACCTGAGTTTCTTCCCGATCAAGTTCCGAACGGATCTTTTCGATCATGCTCTTTGCTTCGTCACTTTCGATAACGGCGCGCTGGGTGTTCAGCACGGCAATCTTTAATTCCGCGTGAGCGCCTATGCTCACACCGAGACCTGCAACGGCAATCACCGTCATCAACATCGCATTTCGCAGCGGCTTGAAAAATAGGCTCATGGGTTGGGTTTCTCCGAGCTGTTTATATCAGCAAAGTCAGAGCTCGGGCCAAGGCTTGAGCTCGTGGGTTTAGTGCAGGAATTTCCTGCCACAATAAAGTCATCACAGATGGCGCTTGTGTGTCTTACAAGGCCAATTGCCATCCAAAGGCGCGAATACTATCAGAGCAATTCTAAAAACTCGCCCCCAGTTCAAACTGGAATCCTTCTCGATCATCACCAGGCTGACTGTTAAAGGCCTTGGAGTAGGCAAAGGTCATCGGTCCAAGTCCAGTTAGCCAAGTTAGACCAACACCCGCTGCATAGCGGATTTCGTCGGTATCGAAGCCACTGCAGTTGATGCTGACATCCGGACAATTGGTATTGAACACGTTCCCTCCGTCAAAGAAGAAAAGCGCCCGCATCTGCCGCTGATCTTCGATAATCGGCAAGGGAAAGATCAGTTCGAGTGCGGCCTCAACCAGCAGATTACCGCCAAACGTATTCTGATTACGCTGAGTCGGGAAAGGATCTGTGAGGTTGCCCTGACCATCGTCAATAAGCGTTGGCGTACTGGTTGGGCCCAGAGTGTTACGCTCGAAACCGCGAATCGAGCCAAACCCGCCCGCAAAGAAATGCTCGTAGAATGGCAATACGTCGTTGGAGCCATAGGCATCACCAAAGCCGATCTCGGTTCGCCCTCTAAGCACCCAGCGGTCCCCGATGAGCGGCACGTATTTCTCTGCGGCTAGCGTCGTTTTATAGAACTGCAGCTCTGAGCCTGGTACCGCTACCTCAACCGAAAGTGTCTGCTTGCTGCCTCGGGTTGCAAACAAGCCACGATTCAAAGTAGAGCGCACCCAGCTTCCTTGAAGCTTATAATTCAAGAACTTATTGCCCTCTCTTTCGACAAATTCGACGATCTCGAGTGCAGGAAACTGGCCAACCCTGATATTGGTATGCTCAATATTCAGGCCAAACTGAATACGCTGTGTCTCTCCAATCGGGAAGCCGAAGTTCACCCCGGCGCCGAAGGAGTCTGTCGTAAAGCGGGCTATGTTCTGCGCATCAAAGCGGGTTTCCCGATAGAACAGGTTATAACCGCGGCTGATGCCATCCTGGGTGTAGTAAGGATTAAAATAATTTACAGAAGCCGATCTCTGGAAATCACTCCAGCTCAGCTGCGCCCCAAAGCTGTTACCGCTACCAAACACATTGTTCTGCTGGTAATTACCGCCAAGAATCAGTCCTGACCCTTCAGCAAAACCTAGGGTTGCAGAAATACTGCCTGAAGGCTGCTCTTCAACGCTGAAATTGACGTCGATCTGGTCATCAGTACCGGCAACCTCTGGAGTCTCAACGCCAACGTCTTTGAAGTACCCGAGACGTTCGAGGCGAACTTTAGACAGCTCCACCTGAGCCGTTGAAGCCCATCCACCTTCCATCTGCCGCATTTCCCGTCGCAAAACATGGTCCTGGGTAACCGCATTGCCAGCAAAGGTTACCCTGCGAACATAGGCCCTCTTACCGGCGTCGACAAAAAACTGAATATCCACTTTGCCGTCGTCGCGGACGGTGGGAATACCGGAGGCACTGGCAAAGGTATAACCGGAATTACCCAAGGCCGTTGTCAGGTACTGCTCACTGGCAGTCACCCGGGCCTGGTTAAAAGTCTGACCTTCGGTAATAACCAGCAGCGGTTCGAGTTGCTCGGGGGTAAGTTCATTTAGCTCCCCAACAAGCGCAACGTCAGCCACCTCATAGATTTCGCCCTCATTCAGATTCATCGTGACATACACCTCACGACGGTCCGGGGTAATACTCACCAGGGTGGATTCGATGCCAAACTCGACATAACCACGATCGCGATAAAACGACTCAAGCTTCTCCAGATCCCCTGACAGTTTCTCTCGGGAATACTTGTCTTGACCACGGAAGAAGGACAACAAGGAGGGATGTTTAAGCTCCAGCTCATCAAGCAATTCTGCCTGGGAGAACGCCTCTGCGCCCACCAGGTTGATATGTCGGATACCCGAGTTCTTGCCTTCTTCGACATTTATCTTTATCGACACCCGGTTACGTGGCAGATCCTGAACCTCGGTTTCAATGGACGAACCGTATCGACCCTGGGCGACGTACTGCCGTTCCAGTTCAAGGGTGACTCGCTCAAGAGTCGACTGTTTGAAGATTTCACCCTCGCGCAGCCCCTGATCACCAAGGCCCGAAATCAGGGCTTCGGTAGGAATTGCTTTGTTGCCATCGATTTCAAGGCTCTCGATTGCAGGCCGCTCCTGAAAATTCAGCACCAGGGCGTTGTTATCTCGGGCGACAGCAATGTCATGAAAGAAACCAGACTGAAACAGGGTACGCACCAGCGCGCGAATCCCCAATTCATCGATCGGATCACCAATGTTGATGGGCATCAGGTTGAACACGCTACCTGCCGACACCCGTTGCAGGCCCTGCAGACGAATGTCTTCAACCCGGAAGCTGTCTGCGTGAGCAGAGCTCATTGGCAGCAAAATAAGCGTGCTCAGTAAAAAGAGCGCCAGAACTCGGGTACGACTCATAGAGATCCCATTAATCGAGTGATGTCATTTGATAGTGCCAGCAGCATGAGCCCTCCAACCAAGACAAGACCAACCTGAAAACTGATTATCTGCACCCGCTCTGGAAGCGGTTTCCCACGCAGCAGTTCCGCAAAAAAGAACACAATCTGCCCACCATCCACCATGGGGATGGGCATTAAGTTCAACACTGCAAGGCTCAGACTCAGCAATGCCAACAGTTCGACAAATCTTCTCCACCCTTGTTCCGCAGTAATTCCGGCAACCTGGGCAATTGTTATAGGTCCACTCAGGTTTCGCGTTGACACCTGGCCGGTGAACATTTTTTTAATGGTTAGCAGTATCGATAAGGTTTTGTCGCCGGTTTCGCCGATGGCTTTGGGAATGGATTCAAAAACCCCGTAACTCGCTATGCGCTGCGCATAACCAACACCAGCGAACCCCTTAACTTTGCCGTCGTCTGTCTGTTTTGACGCTGGTGTCAGACGAAGAGTTCGAGGTTGGCCTCTTCGTTCTACAACCACCTCCAGTAGTCTGTCTGGATGTGCCTCCACCGCTTTTACCCAGTCTTCCCACCTGGCAATGGGTGTACCGCCTGCTTCAACCACCAAATCCAGTGGTTTGAAACCCGCACGGTCCGCCGCAGACCCCTCTTCCACATCGCCAATGACAGGGGGAAAGACGCGAACCAGACCAAGAGAGCGCCAGATTTCAGGCTCAGTGGCGCCACGCTCCCAATCGGTGATCGGCAATCGATGATCGGTTGTGCGTTCCCCACCCGGACGGCGTGTGGTGAGCACAATCTCACCGCTTTCACCCAACCGGTCGAGCAACTTCATGCTGACATCCTGCCAACCCTGGGTTTGAGCACCGTCGACCGCCAAAACTTCTTCGCCACCGCGCAGGCCAGCTGATGCGGCGGGTGTGTCTTCTGGAGGCGCGCCCAGAACCGGCATAAGCTCTACGGATCCTGCGACAAACAAAAACCAGAACACAACGGCTGCAAGAACAAAATTGGCAAAGGGGCCGCCAAAGGCAATAGCGATTTTCCATAGCGGTGATAACTCGCCATGGGGCTTGCCCAGCTGCGCCTCAGGAGTGCTACCTTGAGGAAGTTGGTGCTCACCCAACGCATCGCGTTCGTCCCACATGCGCAAATAGCCACCCAGGGGTATGGCTGCGAGCGCAAACTCAGTACCACGTTTGTCTGTCCAGGAAGCAAACGGGCGCCCAAAGCCCACCGAAAAGCGCAAGATGCGCACCCCGGACCAACGGGCCACCAGATAGTGTCCGAATTCGTGAATCGTAACGAGGATGCCCAGAGTCACGATAAACGCGAGCACGGACTGGATGACCCCCATGATCACTCCTGCCAATTAGACCAAATTTGAAAACGCACGCTTGCAAAACGTGCCATGTCGCCTGCCCTGACAACACTCGAATCTACTATAAATCCAGTGGGCCTTTATCAATCTGAACCCAGCCTGAATACACCAGTTGTTGATACCTCGATAAACACTGGCAGCAACCTCTGACGCGTTGCGAATCATACAGAATTTCAGAGCTGGAAGGCGAAAAGCAGTGCCAGGGCCATCGCTGGTAAGACAGCAATTAATGCATCTATACGATCCAGAATCCCGCCATGTCCTGGTAACAAGCGCCCGGAATCCTTGGCTCCGGCGCTACGCTTGAGAATGCTCTCAAACAGATCGCCAAAGACCGACACCACAACTAGTCCGACAACAAGGCAACACCAGATCAATAACTCTTGCTGGACAGAAGCCACGCGCCACCAGCCAAAACCAAGGGCAGCCAGCACACCAACCACCCCACCACCAATTGCCCCTTCCCAGGTCTTGCCTGGAGACACTTTGGGCGCCAGTTTACGCTGGCCCATCGCCTTGCCGACAAAATAAGCCCCGGCATCAGCCCCCCAAACCAGGAAGCACACCACAACCAGCAAATCCGGATCGCGTGCCTTCAACAGCACCATGGCCGCCCAGGCCGCAGGCAACACAACCAGGCCAAACAAAATCCAGCGCAGATTCGGTCGCCGCCCGGCGTCTTGCATGGACACCGCAACCTGTCGCGGATAAATAAGGACTTCAACAATCGCCCAGGCCCAGCAGACTGACGCAACAATTAACCACTGCCCTTGCATGTCTGGTCGCAGCCACAGCCAGCCGCACAGCGCGAGGGCCGTGCTGACAAACACAAGGGCAACAATGAGACGTGCAACCGGGTTGTTGGTCGCAGACTCAGCCTGCTCTGTTGCGGGACCTGCAAACACCAATCCCGCCCATTCAAAGCTGGCCCAGGCGACAATTGCGCCGATAACCAGCGCAAAAGCCTGCACCTCCAGTAAATAGATCGCAGCAAGCGCGAGGGGCGCCATGATCAAAGCGGTGACTATTCGGACAAGCATGACAACCGAATCCTGGTGAGTTCACTGCGCTGGGAGCGGCCCGGAAAAATTGCCTGGGCCACAATAAGTTGCCCTAGCGACGCCCAAATCTGCGCTGGCGAGTGGCGTAATCTTCGATGGCCGTCGCAAGCTCAGCATCATCAAAATCGGGCCAGAACGATTCTGTAAAATACAGTTCTGTGTAGGCAAAGTCCCACAACAGGAAATTGCTGATGCGCCGATCACCGCCGGTGCGGACGCACAAATCCGGCCCAGGCAAACCAGCGAGTGAGAGGCGTTTTTCTACGGCGCTCTCATCGATAGACTTTGGGTCCAATTCGCCGGCAGCAACGTCTTCACCGATCTTTCGCGCGGCCTGGGCAATGTCCCAGCGACCGCCATAGTTGATGGCAATCGACAGGGTCATCCCATCGTTGTTTCGGGTGAGTTGTTCCGCATCGAGCATAAGGCGCTGCAGATCACTGGCAAACGCAGAGCGATCACCAATAATCGAAAGCCGAACGTTACTGTTATGCAGTTCTTCGACATCGTCTTCCAGAACACCGCGCATCAACTCAATCAAAAGGTTGACCTCACGCGAGGGCCTCGACCAATTCTCAGTGCTAAAAGCGAACAAAGTCAGATACTTAACGCCGTGATCTGCACAACACTTCGTAACTATTTTAACGTTCTTTGCACCTGCACGATGACCAGCAGCTCCCGGGAGATGCTTGTTTTTTGCCCAGCGATGATTGCCATCCATAATGATTGCTATGTGACGAGGCACCTCGTTGGCGGGTCGTGCGGACACCTCCGCCGCACTTTCTGTGGCGCCCCGCAGGGCTGCGTCATTGCCGGTTAGCTTGGCCTTTAGCCGACTCAGCGTACTTGTGCTGGGCGCCTCAGCCTGACTCTCTGCTGATGATTCGCTCACTGAACTCAGATCTCCAGCAGGTCGGCTTCTTTGGCTTGCACGACCTTATCAACCTCAGCAATCCGCTGATCCGTAATTTTTTGGACGGATTCCTCACCACGACGACCATCGTCTTGCGCGGCTTCTTTCTCTTTGACGAGTTCTCGGATATCCGCGATGGCATCGCGGCGAATATTGCGTATCGCCACCTTGGCGTTTTCTGCTTCGGCTTTGGCCTGCTTCACCAGGTCTCTGCGATTTTCTTCGGTCAACGGCGGCAATGGCACCCGGACCTTATCCGATGTAGCCGCCGGAGTGATGCCCAGATCGCTTTTGAGAATCGCTTTCTCAATCTCAGGAATCAGATTCTTTTCCCAGGGCGTTATGGCCAGAGTCCGCGCATCTTCAACCGAAATGCTGGCCGCCTGACTGAGTGGCGTTGCATTACCGTAGTAATCAATTTCGATCGTATCCAACAGACTGGGATTCGCCCTACCCGTACGTATCCGCGCCAGGGCACCGGCCAGAGCGCTCAAGGTCTTGCCCATACGCTCATTGGCATCTTGCTCGATCTCGTTAATCACCGTCTGCTCGCCTCATCTCAATTTTCCGGGTTGTGGGCAACACGTCTTATTGTGGTCTGTTTTGGCATTTTTTGCCCGTGTTACGCCCGCTCTATCTGTGTCATTTTTGCGCAACCGTCCGTTACTCTACAGAAGCACCCCACCAAAACTTAAGAGGTAATCAGGGTTCCTACCCGCTCACCGGCCACAATACGGGTCAAGGCACCTTTCTCGTTCATATCGAACACTACCAGCGGCATCCCATGATCACGGCACAGCGAGAACGCGGTGAGATCCATCACCTTCAGGTCCCGGCTGATCACCTCGTTATAACTCAGGGTCTCAAAACGCTCTGCGGCAGGATCAAGCTTGGGGTCTGCGCTGTATACCCCGTCCACTTTGGTCGCCTTGAGAACGGCGTCAGCGCGGATTTCAATGCCGCGCAGGCAGGCTGCTGAATCGGTAGTGAAGAACGGATTACCCGTGCCAGCTGCAAAAATTACCACCCGACCCTGTTCAAGAGCCCTGACCGCACCATCCCGGGAATAGCCTGCGGCGATGGTTGCGATTTTGAGCGCCGAGAACACCTGGGCGCCAATACCAAGATTCAACAGCATGTCCCGAAATGCCAGGCCATTCATGACGGTCGCCATCATGCCCATGTGGTCGCCTGTGACCCGATCCATGCCTGCTTCTTGCAGCTGTGCACCACGAAACAGATTGCCGGCGCCGAGCACCACAGCCACCTCTACACCGCTGCGAGCAACGCTCTCTATTTCGCGAGCAATCGAGTCAACTGCTCCCGGATCGATTCCAAATCCACCTTCCCCTGCCAGGGCTTCGCCGCTTAGCTTCAGCAGGATTCTCTTCATGGTGGCGTCTTCCGATCTATGAGTGGCGGGTTATGTGTTCGTTCGCACTGACAAAATGGCGGTCGTATTAGTCGTCCTTGCCCAGTTGCTGAGCAACCTCGGTCGCAAAGTCGACTTCTTCGACTTCGATACCCTCGCCAACTTCAAAACGCACAAAGCGTTTGATTTCAGCACCAGCATCTTTTAACAACTTGTTTACCTTGATGTTGCCGTCTTTAACAAACGGCTGATCCATCAGGCTCACTTCGGCGAGGAATTTTCGTACCTTGCCTTCAACCATTTTCTCAACGATTTCGGGTGGCTTGCCGCTCTCGGCCGCCTGCGCTGTGGCAATTTCCCGCTCCTTGGCAACTGAGGCTTCAGGGACATCGCCCTGAGCAATCACCATGGGAGCAATGGCGGTCACATGCATGGCAATGTCTTTGCCCAGCTCGCTATCTCCGCCGGTCATTACTACCAGAGCGGCTTGCCGCTGATTGGTGTGCAGATAGCTGCTGATCACGCCATCGCCGGCATCAACATACTCGGCTCGACGCAAAGAAATGTTCTCGCCAATTTCCTGGACAAGGGTTTCACGCTCGGCATCAATACCGGGAATCGCTGAAATATCCCCGGAGCCTTGCTCAAAAATAGCCCCGGTAACTCGCTCAACAAACGCAATAAATTTCTCGTTTTTGGCCGCAAAATCAGTTTCGATATTGATTTCGACCAGCGCAGCACTCTTGCCGTCGTCGGCAACCTTAAGCCCAAGCAGCCCATCAGCGGCCGTACGGTCGGCTTTTTTCGCTGCTTTGAGTGCGCTCGATTTGCGCAGGTTCTCGATCGCAAGCTCCATATCACCGTCAGCTTCGGTGAGTGCTTTCTTGCAATCCATCATGCCAAGGCCCGTGCGTTCGCGCAGTTCCTTAACCTGAGAAGCAGTAATCGCCATTACGCGCCTCCTTTATCGTCTGCATCTGTTGCTTCGCCAGTCAGAGCAGCAAGGGATGCCGCACTTGCAGGTGCATCGGTAGGCGCTTCGGGCTCTTCAGGTGCCACAGCGGCGGCGGCCGCAGGTGCTTCCTCAACTTCAACAAACTCATCCAGCGTCACTTCCGAACCGGCGCTTGCTTGACCAGCGGTAACCGCATCGGCAACAGCGGCCACGTACAGCCGGATCGCACGGATAGCGTCATCATTGCCGGGAATAACATGATCTACACCGTCGGGATCACTGTTGGAATCGACAATGCCAATAACAGGGATACCCAGCTTATTAGCCTCAGAAATCGCGATGTGTTCGTGCTGAACATCTACTACAAAGAGTGCATCAGGCAGTCCGCCCATCTCTTTGATTCCCCCGAGGCTACGCTCGAGTTTTTCCATCATGCGAGTTTTTTGCAGCGCTTCTTTCTTGGTGAGGCGCTCAAAAGTACCGTCTGCTGCCTGTGCTTCAAGATCTTGCAGGCGCTTGATGGACTGGCGGATCGTCTTGTAGTTGGTGAGCATGCCGCCCAGCCAACGCTGATCAACAAAGGGCATACCTACCGCGGTGGCCTGTTCGCGAATCACCTTCGCCGCTGAGCGCTTGGTGCCCACAAACAGTATTTTGTTCTTGCGAGATGCAAGCGCCTGGATCTCATCCAGTGCCGCATTGAAGGCCGGTACGGTCTTCTCCAGATTGATAATGTGGATATTGTTACGGGCCCCGAAAATATAGGGAGCCATCTTGGGATTCCAGAAACGGGTCTGGTGGCCGAAGTGCACGCCGGCCTCCAGCATGTCACGCATGCTGACTGTCATAGGTTTTCTCCTTGGGTTGCGCCTCCGCTGCTCCCATCGCCGAACCCCTGCCCGTCTTTCGACGTTTGGGGCACCCACGGCTTTGTGACGAGCAGCGTGTGGATTTTAAGTACGTTACAGTTCACTTCCTGACTCCGTGGACACAATGTCCAGATTGCCCTGAAGCGGCGCGCTTTATACCATGAAGGGCTGGCAGGTAAAACCATCACAGAGAAGTACCCCCTTACTTATGACAATCAAGCTTTTGGGTCCCGAAGAAATCGAAAAAATGCGGGTAGCAGGCAAGCTTGCTGCCAGTGTGCTGGATATGATTGGGGAACACGTGAAACCGGGGGTAACCACAGGTGAGCTCGACCGGCTGTGCCACCAGTACATCGTCGACGAAATTCACTGTATTCCGGCACCCTTGAACTATACCAACGGCACCAGCCCGCCCTTCCCCAAATCAGTCTGCACCAGCGTCAATCACGTGGTTTGCCACGGTATTCCGTCGGATCGCAAAACCCTGAAAAACGGTGATGCCCTGAATATCGACGTCACCGTCATACATGAAGGCTACTATGGCGATACCTCCAAGATGTTTTTTGTTGGAAAACCAACGGTTCTGGCAGAACGGTTGGTCAGGGTGACTCAGGAGTGCCTCTACAAAGGCATTAACGAAGTAAAGCCGGGCGCAACTCTGGGTGACATCGGCTACGTCATCCAGAAACACGCCGAATCGAGCAATTTCTCGGTGGTCCGGGAATTTTGCGGACACGGTATCGGAGACACCTTCCACAGCGAACCGCAGGTCTTGCATTACGGCCGCCGCGGTACCGGAGAAGTCCTGCAGGAAGGTATGGCGTTCACCATCGAACCCATGATCAACGCCGGCAAACGGGATGTAAAAATACTTCCTGACCAGTGGACGGCCGTGACCAAGGACCACAAATTGTCTGCCCAGTGGGAACACACCCTGTTGGTGACCAGTTCCGGTGTAGAGGTCCTCACCCGCAGGGACGAAGAAGCCAGTTTGTGAATGAAAAATCTCTATCGCTTCGCCAGCGGATAAGTCAGGCGGACGAAAAGCTCGCTGAGCGCTTCTGGGCCAACGACGACATCGACCAGTTGCTGGCTGAACGTGCAGCGCTGTTTGACACTGTGCTGGCGGAACTCTGGGCAACCCACATGCCCGAGGCCGCGCAAAACCAGACCGCGCTCTATGCTGTGGGTGGCTATGGTCGTGCAGAGCTGCATCCGGGCTCAGACATCGATCTGCTTATTGTTGTTAAGCGACGCAAGAGCTGGGAAGGCGAACTCGAAGCCTTTGTACAGTCTCTGTGGGATCTGGGTTGCGAGATAGGCCATAGTGTCCGTACGGTCCGCGAATGCCGGCGCGAATCTGCCTCAGATATTCAAACCGCCACCGCCATGTTCGAACGCCGGTTACTGTTTGGTGCTGAGAAAATCACGGCTAGCCTCGATCGCGTAATGCGCGCTCGCAGGCTCTGGCCAAGTTCAAAATTCTTTGTGGCAAAGCGTGAGGAACAGGTTAAGCGCCACGCCACCTACGACAATGTTGAGTATGGCCTTGAACCAAACATCAAGGCGTCACCTGGCGGTCTGCGCGATCAGCACACCGTGTTCTGGATTGTTCGTCGGGAATACGGCACCACAGAAACCGCGCAACTTCGCGAGCGCGGTGTACTTACCGCCCAGGAAGAAGGCTGGCTACTGGAAGGCAAGCGTTTCTTGTCCTGGGTGCGATATGGCCTGCACCTGATCGCCGGCCGTAAAGAGGATCGACTGCAGTTCGAATACCAAAGGGAGCTCGCACAGCGCTTCGGCTACGCAGATACCGACGCCAAACGAGGTGTTGAAGGGTTTATGCAACTCTACTACCGACACGTCCTGGCATTGCGCGAGGTCAATGACATCGTGCTACAGAGATTTGAGGAAACCATTGTCCAGGGCCGCAGGCGTCCGCGTATGGAAGCAATCAACGAGCGTTTCAGACTGCGTAATCAATATATAGAGACAACCAGCCCCGAGGTATTCCCGCAAACGCCAAGCGCCATGTTTGAAATGTTTGTCATCATGGCCAACCGTCGGGAAATCGCGGGAGTTCGCGCCAGCACCATCCGCGAGATCCGCAACAATTTGCCAGCCATTGATGATGAGTTTCGGCGAGATCCCCAGGTAGCCAAACTGTTCCTCGACTTACTGCGTGCCCCACACACGCTGGTGTCCCAACTCAGACGCATGCGGCGCTACGGACTGCTCAGCGCCTACCTGCCGGAGTTCGGAAAAATTGTCGGTCAGATGCAACACGATCTGTTTCACATCTATACCGTCGATGCTCATACGATGACACTGATCGGTAACCTGCGCAGGTTCCGTTATCGGAAATCAGAAGAAACCTATCCGGTTGCGCATCAATGCGTTCTTAATGTCCCGAAAATCGAGTTGCTATATATAGCAGGCCTTTACCACGATATCGGCAAAGGCCGTGGCGGCGATCACTCCGAACTGGGTGCCGTTGACGCAGCGATGTTTTGTGAACGACATGGGCTGTCTGAAACCGATACCGATCTGGTTTGCTGGTTGGTGCGATCGCACCTGTTGATGTCGTCCACGGCACAGCGCAAAGACATTCACGATCCTGATGTCATTGCAGACTTTGCCGCGGGCGTGAAAACACACGCCAGACTCGACTATCTCTATGCCTTAACCGCAGCAGACATTACCGCAACCAATCCCACTCTGTGGAATAGCTGGAGAGCATCACTGCTGCGACAGCTCTATCAACACACAAAGCACTACCTGGAAGCCGGCGCCAAGCGCGACCGCGATGCGCTCCTAGCCGAACGCAGATCATCCATTGCAAAAGACTTTGTCCAACGTATCGAGCCGGCGGGCGACACCAATTTAGCGACTGCATCGCTACCCGCTGCAATGGAGCAGCTAGTCAGTGAAGAATTCTGTTTTCGCTACGAGCCAGCCGTTGCAGCCGATGTCTTGTGGGCCTGCCACACCCACGACCTCGAAGCAGGCCCGCTCATCGATATACGAGAATTGCCGGGTCAGCTCACAGGAGAGAGCGTGACCGAGGTTCTGATCTATGCAAAAGACCGAATTGGTTTGTTCCGAGACAGTGTTTATGCGTTGCTCGAAAACAAACTTGCCGTCTACAACGCCTTTATTCAGTCAACGCCGGACGAGCGCTGCCTGAACGCGTTTATCGTGCTTAGTGAAGACGGCAAGTCTCTGCAAAAAGATGAAAATCAGCAAGCCAGAGTAAAGAAATCCATAGAAACAGCGCTAGCAGGCAGCGGCAAGCATGGAGCGCCATCAGCCAGGCAGCGCTTGCCGCGCCAACGCCAGCAGATGATCACGCCGAGCAAGGTCACCCTGCACACTGCCCCTGGCGCGAAGAGTTCAGAACTCACTATAGTCACCGCTGACAGGCCCGGACTGCTGGCACGCCTTGGTGAGCTGTTTATTGAGGTGGGAATCGAAGTCTGCGCAGCAAGAATCAACACCCTGGGTGATCGGGTTGAAGACTATTTTGAGATCATGCAGGCAGACGGCACACCATTCACCGATCCGGAACAGGTGTATGTCATCACTAATACCGTGCGGCAACGTCTCGACTTGTTTTAGCTGAACTGCATAACGTCGAAAGGCCAAAATCTAAATAAGGATAAGCCAACTCGTGAACCCTGCTCTGAGCCACTTGCAGCTCTACCCGTTTCAACGCCTGAATGCACTTAAAGCAGACCTGCCAGACCCGCCGCGCGACAAAGCGCATATCGCCCTGTCGATTGGCGAGCCGAAACATCCAGCTGCGGATTTTCTGGTTGATGCCCTGGGTGACGAATCCCTCATACGTTCAGGTCTTGGCACCTACCCGGCCACTCTGGGCAGCGAAGAACTACGTGTCTCAATTTCTGATTGGCTAGGCAATCGATTTTCTGTCCAGGTAGATCCACAGCGCCAGGTGTTGCCGGTTAACGGCACTCGAGAAGCCCTGTTTAGCTTTGGGCAGGCCGTATTATCTGGCAAACAGGGGGCTGCAGCCTTACTGCCAAACCCCTTCTACCAGATCTATGAGGGCGCGATCTTAATGCGTGGCGCACAGCCTGTATTTATGCCGACCCATCGCGCCAACGGTTATCTACCGGACTTCGCAAGCATCCCTGAAGAAACCTGGCGGCGTTGTGAGTTGGTTTATCTGTGTTCACCAGGCAATCCCACAGGCGCTGTGCTTGATATGGCGGCGCTAGAAGAATTACTGGAGCTCAGGGATCGGTATGACTTTGTGATTGCCTCCGATGAGTGCTACTCAGAGATCTACGCCGATGAGCAAAATCCCCCACCGGGACTTCTGCAAGCCTGCGCATCAACGGGACGCGACAACTTCACTGGATGTGTTGTTTTCCACAGTTTGTCAAAGCGATCAAACCTGCCTGGTTTGCGCTCGGGATTTGTTGCCGGAGATGCAGAGTTACTCGCGCCCTACTACCAATACCGCACCTACCATGGCTGCGCGATGCCCGCCCAGGTTCAGGCCATCAGTGCCATTGCCTGGCGCGACGAAGAACACGTGCTGAGAAACCGTGCGCTGTACCGAGAGAAGTTTGCCGCAGTCACGCCCATCATTGCGTCGTGCCTCGATGTCGAGATGCCGCAGGCGGCGTTCTACCTTTGGCCGCAGACACCTATCGATGATCAGGACTTTGCGGCTAACCTGTTTGCCACACAAAATGTCACTGTATTGCCGGGCCAGTTTCTCAGTCGGCGTGGCGCAGACGGCAAGAACCCCGGAACCAACCACGTAAGGATCGCGCTGGTTGCGCCTCTGGCTGAGTGCATTGAGGCGGCGGAACGAATAAAGGCACACCTCAACTGATTCATCTCTGGCCGATCAGACTGATAGACTTCGCGACATCACTCTAACGCGCCAAACAAACGCGCCAATACAAACGGATTCTATTGCCATGGCAGATCAACCCTCCAAAGAACTTTTCGCTTTCGGTCTCGGGCATGCCGCACGAAGCTCCAAAGGTGACCTGCTCGACAGCTGGTTTCCAGCCCCGTTGATGAATGTGGCCGAGCCCCTGTCGACAACCATTCGTGAGATCGCTGGTACTGGCGTCACTGAACTGGATGGCAGCAAAACTGCACTGATCGCGAGCGCCCTGGATCAGGCTGGGCACAAGGACGCCAGTGTTCTGGCAAAGGCCCTGGGGGACGCTGGTGACCCGGTGATCTGCGTGGCGCTGGAAAGCGATGACGCCATCTCATCCACTCCCGAGGCGTACCTCAAGCTACACCTGCTGTCACATCGGCTCTGCCTGCCCAACACTCTCAATCTGGACGGCATATTTGCTCACCTGCCCACGGTGGCCTGGACCAACAAGGGGCCTATGGACCCAACAGACGTGCCGGCCGCAATCATCAAGGCACGAACGACAGGCGATGCTCTCCACGTTCGTTCGCTCGACAAGTTCCCGCAAATGGCGGATTACGTTTTACCCGCGGGGGTGCGCATAGCCAACAGCGCGCGCGTGAGGCTCGGCGCCTACGTTGGCGATGGCACAACAGTGATGCACGAAGGCCAGATCAATTTCAACTCGGGAGCCGTTGGTCCCAATATGGTTGAAGGCAGAATCTCCCAGGGTGTCATTCTCGGTGCCAACACCGATCTAGGCGGCAGCGCGAGCACCATGGGCACCCTGTCCGGCGGCGGCACCCAACGAGTAGCACTGGGTGAAAACTGCCTGGTTGGAGCAAACGCCGGTACCGGTATTCCGCTCGGCGATCGCTGCACGATCGAAGCCGGTTTGTACATCACTGCCGGCACCATAGTTAGACTTTTTGATGCGTCAGGCGAAAGTCGGCAAATCAAAGCCCGGGAACTCGCAGGCGCATCGGATCTTTTATTTATCCGTCACAGTGCCACCGGCGAAGTACAGTGCCGCACCAACCGCACAGCCATTGAGTTAAACGATGCACTGCACGCGCATAATTGATTCGACGCAACCGACCCGGCTCACCAGGCAAAGAACTTAAAAGTAGCTAAATGAATACAGACCAACTTACTGAGCTGACCTGTGAATTAATTGCCCGGGAATCGATTACTCCGGCTGATGCTGGCTGCCAGTCGCTTATCGCAGCCGAGCTCGAAGCCGTCGGGTTTCAATCACGCAAGATGCCTTTTGACTGTGTCGAAAACCTCTGGGCTACCCACGGTGAGGGCGCGCCCTTACTCGTGTTTGCCGGACACACTGACGTTGTTCCGACAGGTAATCTCGATGACTGGGATACACCTCCGTTTCAACCCACTATTAAGGACGGAATGCTCTACGGCCGCGGTGCGGCAGATATGAAAGCAAGCCTGGCTGCCATGGTTGGCGCCGCCAAACTGTTCGCTGAACAGGTACCGGACCACCCGGGAACTCTGGCGTTTCTGATCACCTCTGATGAGGAAGGCCCCGCAATTCACGGCACACGCGCCGTGGTGGAGGCCCTGGGTCAGGAAGGCGTTGTCATGGACTATTGCATCGTTGGCGAGCCCTCTTCTTCTGAGAAACTGGGCGACGTCGTGCGCAATGGGCGCCGGGGCTCGCTAAATGCCGAGCTGGTTATCGACGGCGTGCAGGGCCATGTTGCCTACCCAAGCCTTGTTGAAAACCCGATCCATCATTCGGCGGAGATCCTTAGCCGCATCCTGGCCATAGATTGGGATGCCGGGAACGACTATTTCCCGCCAACAAGCCTGCAAATTTCCAACATCAACTCCGGCACCGGGGCAACCAATGTGGTGCCGGGTACGCTGAACGCGATGTTCAATCTGCGCTTCAATACCGAACAAACCGCGGCTGGCATAGAAGCCCGAGTCAACGCCGCTCTGGCCGACATTGAATGCTCCTGGCACATCAACTGGACCCTGTCCGGCAACCCCTTTCTCACGCCAAAAGGCGAATTGACCCAGGCCGTCAGCCAGGCCATCCAGTCGAACTGCGGCTACGCGCCAGAACTTTCCACCTCGGGCGGCACCTCGGATGGCCGATTTATCGCCCCAACAGGAACTCAGGTCACAGAATTGGGTCCATGCAATGCAACCATCCATAAGATCAATGAATGCGTCGCCGTTGCAGACCTTGAAGTACTGCAACATGTTTACCTGGATATCGCCCGCAGCCTGTTGACAGAAGAAACACCACAAAAATCCTCATGAAGCGCATTCTGATTGGACTGTCGATAAGCCTGCTACTCATCCTGGGCGCTTTGATCTTCGCCCCCGCAAGGCTAGCCTCAAAGGCCCTGGAAAGCGCCTTTCCAAGAGCACCCCTGGGACTCCATGGAGCCGGCACTAACACATCCGGGGGGCAGCCCGAAATTCGACTATTAGGTGCAAGCGGCACGCTTTGGAACGGTGCAGGCCAACTGCTTGTCAACCGCACCCCCATCGGCGACCTGCAATGGCAAACAAATTTCTCGAATCTATTTGCATTGGAAGCCGCGCTGGACTGGAAACTCCAGGGTGATGGATTTAGCGCCGAAGGCACCGCTGCCGCTCGGGGCAAAGAGTATGACCTAAGATCAGTGCACGCCGTGGTGGGCAATGACCTGCTAAGGAATTTCCTTGGCACCTACGACATCGCCCCCTCGGGCGACCTAAACATTAATGAGCTGGATATCACCAATCTACGTCTAAACGAAGCTCAGGACTGGCCAGCGGCGGTCACTGCAAACGGCGTCCTGTCCTGGGACGGCGGACCGGTAAGATATCGGCTGTCCGGCCGTACCTCCAACATCGAATTACCGCCGATGCGGGGTGTTATCAAAACCCCAGAGCGTGGCCAACATCCGGGTTGGCCGCAACTTCAGGTGTTGAATGCCGAGGACGGCGCTCTATTGATTACGGGCCGCCTGACGCCCTCGGGGAGCGCAGCCATTGGAATCACCCGAGGCTTCACCAAGTTGGCCGGCCAACCCTGGCCAGGTAGTGACCCGGATCACACAGTTGTTCTGGAGGTCGAGGAACAGCTTAACTAAACTGTGGTCGAACTCGGCCGAGCCTTTGTCTCCAGTAAAGGCGACTATAGTTGTTCGGACAAAACAGAGGTCCGGACAAAATAAGAGCAGGACAGGATAGATAGATAAATGAACGGACTTGCCGTCAGGTTACCCGACATAGTCAAGATACTTTTGGCTCTAGGCATTGCCTACACGCTGATCAGCACGATCTGGCATTTTATCTCCGGCCCGGAACAGGCCAGGTTGCAGCAGCCTTCGGCATCAGTCCAGCGAGGACCAAGCAAAGCACCTGCGGTAGATATCAATGCCCTCATCAACGCGAATATCTTTGGTGACATCAGCGCCGCCCCGGCGGTTGAAGAGGTTAAGCCCAGCGATGAACCGGCTAAGGAAACGCGTTTGCCCCTCACTTTGCTGGGTGTTTTCCAGGCTGAGCAAGCCGAAGAATCCGCAGCAATCGTGGCCCAGAAAGGCAAAGCCGGACTGCGCTACACGGTGGGCGAAACCATGCCCGGCAATGCAGAGCTTGTAGAAGTGCATGCCGACCGCATTATTCTGCGTCGGGCTGGAGTAAGGGAAACACTGCGTTTTCCCAAAAGCGACGAGATGATCAGCGCAACCGGCGATAGCGTACAGGCCGGGCGCTCTTCCGGATCGAGAAACGCAGCAGCAAACGGAACCGCCTCCCGCTCTGTGGGTCAGGCCAGAATCACCCCGCCGACCCGTAATCGATCTCAGGCTGGCGGCGGACGCGGTTTGGGATCACAGCCAGCGTCCACCAGAGAGCTGGTGGCAGAATATCGAGACAGATTGGCCGAAGACCCGGAAGGGACTTTGAATTCTATTGGACTGACCCCGGTTACTGCCGGAGACGCCCAGGGTTACCGGCTAGGGGCGCTCGCCAACTCACCCCAGTTGGCCAATACCGGCCTGCAATCCGGTGATGTGCTGCTGTCCGTGAACGGGCAGCCCGTGGGGGACATACAGAGCGACCGCTCTCGCATCGACGGCGTGCTCTCTGAAGGCTCTGCTCGGCTGGAAGTGCAGCGTGGCGATCGGCGATTTTTTGTGACAGCCGCCCTGCCATAGCTCGCTGTCACCAGCAAAAATTGCAACTAACTAGCGCAAATCATCCATGTTTCGCCAAATAAAACACTTTGTTATAAGTCGTTGACGGGCATAATGCGCAAAATATGTGGACGCGCTAGACTAGAATAATGCAATAGCATCAATAGTTAGCGCACATACCTCGAATTTTTCTATTAGGTTCAAAGAGAGAGAGTTGGGATAGACAGCAAGCCAGAATGACACCCCCCCTTAACAGGGACTCATCTGACTGTATGACCAAACCAGGAAAAGCCCCGAGAACTGATGAGTCCTCGAAACCTTTTCCTTCTGCGGACCTCATACTCAGCAACCCAACGTAACTAATCGATGTCTACCAGAATGCATACAGAGAACGTTCGAGAGAAGACCGAGACCAAATAGATCAATGAGATCAAAGGACAAACACCGGCCATGAAGTTTAGATTGCGCGCCTTGTTTAGTAGCGCTGTGCCCTCAACCACTCTGCGGCACCCCAGATCCCAACTACTGGCTGCCACGCTGGTGGCTCTACTGCTCCTCATACCCGGAGCCGGCGTCAACGCGCCGGTATATGCCCAGGAGCAGACCTGGAAGATCAACGTTAAAAACGCAGATCTTGAAGAGTTTGTTGCACAGGTTGCCGAGATAACCGGCCATACCATTGTTGTGGCACCTCAGCTCAAAGGCAAAGTAACCGTTGTCTCCAGTGCGAACCTCGATGCCGACGGAGTCCATACCCTGTTTTTGGCCGTGCTCCGAACACACGGCTATACCGCTGTGAAAAGCGGCGACACCATTCGTGTTGAACAGCAAGCAAAGGGTAAACAGAACCCTGGCGCATCGGGAAGCATCTCAACCATACCGCCAGATGAACTTCTGACACGGGTGATCTCCGCGCAGAATGTTGAGTCCACAGAACTCATGAAAATTCTGCGACCGCTGATTCCGCAGTACGGTCACATCGCAGCCGTCACTACACCCAATGTGGTGATCATCACGGATCACGCAGACAACATTAAACGCCTGATGCGCATCATCCAGCAGATAGATGTTGCTGACGAAGAAGAAGTGGTCATGGTGCCGCTCAAGGAAGCCTGGGTTGGCAACGTGGTCGCCCTGCTTGAGCAGGTGGCGCCAGAACAGTTGGGTCGCAACGGCAAAGGCCCGCAACGCATTCAGCTCATCGCCAACGAACGCAACAATACCCTGGTATTGCGCGGTAAACCCGATCCGGTGGCAGACATCCTTAAGCTGGTAGAAACGCTGGATCAACCCGCCACCAGCATCGGCTCGACCCGGGTGTTTTATTTAAAGCATGCAGACGCCACCAGCATTGCTGAGATTATTAATGGCGTTGTCGGCCAAGGCCAGCGCAGCGGCGGTGGCGACAGCACCCAGCCCACGCCAACCACCATTCAGGCTGACGAATCGCTTAACGCGCTGATTGTTCGTGCCGAGCCCGGCGTGATGAGTGATGTCGATAACATTCTCTCGCAACTGGATGTCCGCCGAACCCAGGTTCTGGTTGAAGCGGCGATCGTTGAGATCAGCTTAAACGATGACTTTAGACTAGGTGTTGACCTTGCGGCAGTAGACGCCAAGGGCGAGTCTGTGCCTCTGGTCAGCTCGCCAACCAGTGGTGCCCTGAGCGGCCTGCTGTCTACCTTGCTGCCAGACTCTCCAGAAGGCAGCATTGATTTCTTAACCGGTCTGGCCGCTATTCCCGACCCTTCGATTGCGCTAGCCAAGATTGACACCGATGCCATATCTTTTGGCGCGATCCTCACCGCTATTGAGACCAACTCAAACGCCAACCTGTTGTCAACACCGCATATTCTTACGCTTGATAACGAAGAAGCCAGCATTGTCGTGGGCCAGGAAGTGCCGTTTCGAACTGGTACTTTTACTACCACCACCGACGGCGCCAACAACCCCTTCACCACTATCCAGCGGGAAGATGTGGCGATCCAGCTCGTAGTCACACCTCACGTACATGATGGCACAGCTGTTCGACTGGAGGTCACCCAGGAAATTGAGGATGTGGTGCAAGCCATCCCAGGTGCGGCTGACGTTGTAACCAGCAAAAGAACAATCGACACAACGGTTTTGGCGGAAGATCAACAAACCATTGTGCTCGGTGGTCTGATACAGGACAACGTCAATGGTGCCGCCACCAAGGTCCCTCTACTCGGCGATATTCCTCTCCTTGGGAGGCTATTTCGTACCGATACACGGACCAGAGAAAAGCGCACCTTGCTCATCTTCCTGCGACCAACAATTATTCGCAACGGCGAAGACGCTAAAGAGCTAACCCAGGAAAAATACCAGGGTATTTACGAAGTCGAGCTACGCTCCAAGGGCTATCTGGATCAACTGCCCCTCGAAGAGCAAATGGAAGCGAAGCTGTTTGAAAGTCCGCATTTGGACAGTCATACCCTGTCGCCTCGGGAACTCCGGCGCGAACGACACGAACGAAGCGAACGACGACAACAGGAAAACTAACCCCACATTAGGGCACAGCAGGCTTTCGCTGGCACCCTTTTTTCGTCAGCATTAGACCATGCTGCGTAACCCTCTCTCCGCCAGATTCAAGGCTATCCTGTATCGGCTTAACCGCCAGATACTCGCCTGGCTTACTCGACCTGCGAGTACCGGCAAAGAAGCGTTCAGACAATTCCAGCAGTCCTTCGACGTCGACGTCGATGTCGTCTACGTACTACCGCAACGTGGCCTGACCGATCTGATTGTGCTCGATCTGGTGGCCCAAGAGCATGACTTGCCCTCCCCAACCGCATGGCTACCGGATTCCAGCGCAACCAATCTGCAACGCCGATTCTTTTGCCTAAATCGCGCATCAGGCCTGCTCTTGCGCCGCAATACCATGCAGAGCTTGTCTCCAGGACTGGTGAACTTACACACCTTGTTTGAGAACGGCGCCTTACAGCGGCCCGTTATTCTGGTACCCGTAACAAGTCACTGGGGCCGCATTCCAGATAGAGAACGCTCCATCTTCCGGCTGATGCTCTCTGACCAGTGGAGTGTCACCTCTCGCTTCAGACGCTTTTTCACGCTTATCCTCAACCGTCGAGACATCCTTGTTCAATTCGGTCAGCCGCTGGATTTCAATGAAATGATGCTCAACGATGTGGCTGAGGGTATGGCGCCCAGGCGCACGGCTCGTTTGCTACGACGCCGATTTGCCAATCAGCGCAGAGCCACACTGGGGCCGGATCTATCGCACCAGCGGACACTCGTAGACCAGATCGTTGCAAGCAATACGGTGCGCCATGCCATTGGTTCGCTATCCGCTGACAAACCAAAACCAACCCAGGCCCGCTCAAAACTTGCGAGGAAAGCCCGGAAGGACGCGCAGGCCATCGCATCCAACATGTCTTATACCGTCATCCGCTTCTTCGACGGTCTGTTACGGCTGCTGTGGACCCGTATGTACGATGGCGTTGTGGTTAACGGGCTGGATGGTGTCAGAGAACACGCTCAGGAAAACACGCTGATTTATGTGCCTTGCCACCGCAGCCACATCGATTATCTGCTGCTGTCCTATCAGCTGTTTCATGCGGGTCTGTCGCTGCCGCACATCGCGGCGGGTGACAATCTGAACATGCCTATCGTCGGTCCGCTGCTCCGACGCGGCGGTGCGTTCTTCATGCGCCGACGCTTTCGAGACGATCGTATTTACAGTGCGGTGTTCACCGAATATCTGTACCAGGTATATCGTCGGGGCCACAGTGTTGAGTACTTTATTGAGGGTGGTCGCTCGCGAACGGGTCGGTTACTGCCGCCACAAACCGGCATCCTCAATATGACTCTTGAACACAATGAGCGCGGTCTGCCCAAACCCCTGGTATTTGTGCCTGTATATTTTGCCTACGAACGGCTTATTGAATCAGGCAGTTATCTAAACGAACTCCGGGGCGCTGAAAAGAAAGGTGAGTCTCTTTCGGGGTTGTTCTCTTCTCTGAAACTCCTGAAACAACCCTTTGGCGAAGTGACAGTGAATTTTGGAGCACCGATGAAGCTCAACGAATTCATTGCCGAAAGTGCTGATCTGCCTCGCAGCCAGATCGCCAAACGCCTTGGCGAGGTAATAAACGAGCGAATCAATGGTGTCGCTCATGTCACACCAATAAACCTTGTGTCTCTCATTACCCTGGCAACCCCTCGAATAGCAATCAGTGAAGCAGAGCTGCTGTTGCAGCTTGAGTCTATGCTGGAAATTCTGGCGGCCAGACCTCCTGATGCGGAATACACGGTTACAGACAAGCCCGCCCGGGAAATTGTGGGTTACGTTGAGTCGCTTGAAATGCTGGAACGTGAGAGTCCTCGGGGAGCCTCTGCCGACAACGGCGATGACATTCTCTCCCACGATCCGGCCACAGCAATATTGATGACCTGGTACCGCAACAACGTGCTGCACCTGCTGGCACTACCGTCGTTAATCGCCTGCCTGCTACAGCATCAAGCGGAAGCTGTTGAAGAGAATGAACTGATGCAGCGCATTGAGATTGTCTATCCCTATCTGCGCCGAGAGCTGTCAATGCCAGAGTTTGCTCAGGCACAACCAAAGCACTGGCTAAAGGTACTGACGGATCAGGGATTACTTCAAAGCCACACGGCAAATTCGGGCGACCTAAGCTACGCACCTCCTGAGGCCGGTTCAAACGAAAGACATCGTCTATATGGCTTATCGCAGGTCATCATGCAAACTCTCGAACGCCACTACATCGTTGTTGCGACCCTCGCCGTGGCCGGTCAGGGCAAACTGCGGCGCGCAGAGCTGGAGGAGCGCTGCCAGGCGCAAGCTCAGCGCATGTCACGTCTGCAAGGGCTTAACGCACCAGAGTTTTTCGACATAAAGCTCATTCGCGGACTCATCACTCAGATGTTTAACCGGGGTGTTTTGTTTGCCAACGCAGACGAGCGATTGAACTTCAACGAAACCATACACAAGGTAGCGAGTGCCGCGACAAAAGTAATTGGCGAGGATTTCCGTCAGGGGCTGTCGCGCGGCTAAGAACCATTTCAGCCAGCCTCGTATATGTCATAGCGAACCGAAGTACCCACGAGTTGCCGGGTGGGCTCGTCATACACTGGGTCCTTTCGACGTCGTTTCAATACTACCCGCTGGGTGGCCTTTGCCCGCGCAAGCTCCACCAGTGTATCAACGGCGCCCTGACGCTCTGGGCTCAGTTGTGCCAACCATTGCAGTCGTTTGTTGGGGAGCGCACCTTTTTTCCGTTCCGGAAACATCGGATCCAGATAAATCACATCAAAATCAGCTGACTCAAGCTGACCCAGAAAATGCAGGGCTTCAGCGTGAATTATACGAAACCGTTTGGATAATTCTGCCGGCACGCGCCGAGCTGCATCGCGATTTAACGCGACCATCGCCGGCAACCATTCCACACAGGTCACCTCAGCGCCGCCGGATGCCAGGGATAACGCATCCATTCCCCAGCCAGCAAAAAGATCAAGCACACGCAGTGAAATATCAGTCGAGTTATGATGCGTGGCCCCGAGGCAGGCACGCTGCAGCTGCGAGCCGTCGCGCTGTCGAAGGGATGCTGTATCAAGCGCAACAGATTCGCGGCTGTAGCGCCCCTTGGCATCGGCTTTGCGCAATTGCAGCAGATCACGTTCGAAACTCAGTAAAAAACCCTGCAGAAGACCGTTCTGTGACTGCAGTTTGTTAATAGCCAGGGAGTCGTCAAGGTTGATATCAATCGCCGGGATCAGCCCAGGCAGCCCCTCCAAGAGGCGCGCCAGGGTATCCATCTCGCTACGGTGACATATCACCAGGACACCCGGAGTATGGTCGGAACAAAACGCCTCTACCGGGGTATCCAGGGTGTGTCTCCTTCTACGTATCGAGGCTGAGCCCCCTCTGGCGGCAGGGTTTCGCCCGCACGAAGTTTTTGCGCAGACACATCGAGTAAATCACGCACATCTACCGTCGTTGGCATCGCCCCCAGCAGCGCCGCATCTTCTTCGGCTGCGTCCATGACCCGAACAGCACCTTTCGGCACCCCATCGCGATGCAGCACATCATCAGTCATTAACACATCGTCAGTCAGCCGTTCGAATTCTCCCAAGGGGGAACAGCTAAAAGAGCTTAGGTAAGCAAAATTCTTTCTGGAGCGCAGCACAGATTGCACCTGGCTCGTGCCTTGCGCAGACACCAGCCCCTGCCTTCTGGCTGCATGCGCCAGCAACAAGGAAGACTCCAGTGAAACCACCCGCGCATCTGCGCCAAGAGCCAGCGCTTGAGTCACCGCCGCACTGATACGTATCCCGGTAAACGAACCGGGACCAGCCGCAAACCCAATCACATCCAGCTGCCTGGGATGGATTTGGGCCGTCTCCATAAGCTCATTCAACATCTGCAACAGATACTGATTATGCAGCCGGGGAATTGACCGTGTATTCTCAAATATCTCGCCATTGACCGAGCATGCCAGTGCGCACCTGTCGGTGGCGGTGTCGAGTACCAGAAGATTCAAACCAGATAGCGCCGCATCGCCAGTCCTGAACTTATTCTTGAGGGGAAATCATATACAACCGTTGACCATTGACGAAGCGCTTATCCAACTCGCTTCTCTAACTGATTCCACAGCTGTTTCTACAACGCGCATTCAAACGGTGCCCGTTGAACAGAGTTTCGGGCGCGTTTTAGCACAAAACATTACCAGCCCAGTCCCCGTACCAGGGTTTGCCAACTCCGCGATGGACGGCTACGCAGTGCGCTTTGCTGACCTTGATACAAGCTCAGATACCGTCCTTAAAATCCAGGGTGAGAGCCTCGCGGGCCACCCTTTTAACGGGGCACTACAGACTCACCACGCTGTACGAATTTTCACCGGAGCCGCCCTTCCACCAAAGGCCGATACCATTGTCATTCAGGAAAACACCAGCCCTGGAAGCACCGATTCAACCGTCATCATTCACAGCAACGGCGCCAAAGGGGCTTATGTGCGACCAATTGGCCACGATGTAGCCCAAGACAGCCTGCTCTTCTCCAAAGGCACCAGGATGCGGGCTTTCGAAATCGCGTCAGCCACAACAAGCGGGTTATCTGAACTGCCCGTCTTCGAGCCGCTGCGAATTGGCGTTTTTGCCACCGGAGACGAGCTGAAAACGCCTGGCACAACCCTGCAGGCAGGCGAAATATACGAATCAAACCGGGTGGCTATTCGCTCGCTGCTGCGCGACATGCCATTGGAAATAACCGATCTGGGTATTCTTCCGGACGAGCCCGACGCCACCCGTCAAGCGCTGGCATTGGCCAGCAATGATCAGGATGCCCTTATAACCAGCGGTGGGGTCTCTGTGGGAGACGCTGACTTCGTGAAAGATGCCATTAGCGAGCTGGGAGGTATCGACTTCTGGCGACTGAACCTGAGACCAGGGAAGCCGTTTGCGTTTGGCCATCTTCTCAAGCCACAAAGTGATGCCAAGTGTTTGATCTTTGGCCTGCCGGGAAATCCCGTTTCCACCATCGTTACCCTGCTTCTGCTTGTGAAGCCAACGCTATGGCGTATTGCAGGTCATGAGACCTATCAGCCACCAGTTGTCCGCGTGCCTCTTGCCGGGAGCGTTTCTCATAGCGTGGGGCGCCATGAATATCAGCGGGGCAGACTGGAGCAAACTGATGCAGGTGCCGTGGTGAAAACCACATCAGATCAGAGCTCCAATCGTTTGCAGAGCTTTGCCGGGGCAAACTGTCTATTCCTCGTACCAGGAGATGTCGAGCACCTTGCGACTGGGGAGCTGGTGGAGGTCTTGCCCTTCGAAGGGCTGATTTGATGCCGCCAGTCAGGAGACAAAAACGCTTTGCAAAAAAAAGTGGCTCACCACATAAGCGATGAGCCACTTTGAGTATCTACACTGGCTTTTACCCCAGCGCTTACTCTTCTACCAATCTACTACTCTACTTTCGGGCGCGACGCTTACGCTTCGGCTTTGAGAGAGCTTTGATTTTCTTGTCAGCCGCAGACTGACGTTTCTTGGCCTTACGGGCCTCCGCGCGAGCAAGCTCTGCTTTTTTCTTCGCTTCGAATTTCTTCACAGCGTCAGCAAGCTTGGCGGCAACAGACTTCGCAGAAGCGGCATTCGCTTTCTCTACAGATGCCTTGATCGCCGAAACGCGGGCTTTCAACTTGTCGGCTTTTTGAGCTTCGGACAGCTTGGCACGCGCATTCGCGGCGCTTGTTCTGGCCTTGGCTACTCGAGCCGCAACTCGCTTGGCAGCAGCGCGAGCACGCTTCGCTGCGTTCTTATCGCCTTTCTTCCCTGATTTCTTAGCTTTAGCGGCGGCGGCTTTCACAGCACGCTGCGCAGCAGCTTGAGCTTTACGCTCTTTAGTCAGTGCACCCTCAGCTTTCTTCGCTGCAGCAGCAGACCGCTTGGTAGCAGGTGATGCAGCAACTGAAGCAGCCTTACGCTTGGCAGTGCTCTTGCGCTTAGCTACAGCTTTTCGAGCTGGCTTGCGCTTGGCAGCTGTCTTCTTGCGTGCGGGCGAACGCTTTGCCGCTGATTTGCGGACTGTCTTACGCGCTGCTTTTCTCTTGGCAGGCGACTTACGCTTAGCAGCAGCTTTGCGTTTTGCTCTAGGCATATTTTTCTCCTCGGCGTTAACTTAATTGTGATCACTGAACTTCGGTGAATTTATGTTCGGAGCCGATCTGAAATTCAGAACTTGAGCTCTTCGTTTACATCAATTTCATATATTCGAAATCGAAATAAAAAATTCATCAACAACAATCAGTTGCGCACTATACGTACTTAAAAAGTTTTTTCACGCAGTTTTTGCGAAAAAATTCAAGTACTGAGGAGCAGTTTTATAAAATTTAGCCGCGAATATTCGAAATGATGGTTTTCTTGATGTCATCAACGCTTCCAACACCGCTCACCCCGATATATCGCAGCTCACCTTTGTCGGCTCTTGCGGTATAAAATTCCACTAACGGGTGAGTTTGATCGTGATACACAGCCAGTCGATCCCGGACCGTTGCTTCGCTGTCATCGTCGCGCTGAATCAAGTCTTCGCCTGTCTCGTCATCCTTACCTTCCACGGCCGGCGGATTAAATTTCACGTGGTACACCCGACCTGAGCCCGGATGAACCCGGCGCCCGGCTAACCGGGAGACAATCTCTTCATCAGGAACCTGTATCTCCACCACACAATCGAGACCAACGTTTGCATCAATCATGGCCTGAGCTTGAACAATAGTTCGAGGAAAACCGTCAAACAAAAACCCGTTGGCGCAGTCATCCTGAGCAATACGCTCTTTGACCAGAGCAATGATGATCTCGTCAGAGACCAATCCGCCTTCGTCCATGACCTTTTTGACAGCCAGACCGAGTTCGCTTTCTGCCGCAACGGCAGCGCGCAGCATGTCTCCGGTTGAAATCTGCGGTATATCCAGCGAATCGCAAACAAACTGGGCCTGAGTGCCTTTACCCGCTCCTGGGGGGCCCAACAAAATCAACCGCATAACTCTCTCCTTAACTAAAGCTCAGCCGGCTATTGTCGGCTTTATTTGAAACCAACGCCAATGCAATACGAAAGCGTTAGTTAACCGTTCGTGGGACCTTTGTAAACAGCTATTCCAGGCGTACCGCTCTCAGAACGTCAGGAACCAACAGCAGACGCCCAAGAACCTGAGCAAGTCGGGGAAGAGAAACGGTCTCGCAGTCGAGAACAACATCCACTTCAGCCAGGGCCGCGGCAGATCCACCATCAAGCTTGGCCTGGGTACCAACAAGAGAGACCCCCGCCTCTTCGACGACTTCGGTAATATCTTTTAATAGCCCGTGGCGATTTCGACCCCGCACTGCAATACGCACCCCTTCTCGACCGGCATTTTTTTGCCAGTCAAGATTGATGACACGTAAAGGGTGTTTTCGAAGGTTTTCTTGAATCACGGTGCAGACCAAACAGTGCGTTGCAATGGCATCTGCTTCGTCAAGATAACCCACTATCTCAGTTCCTTCGGAAGGCCTGCAGCACAGCGCTGATGCAATTGGCCAGGAGTTCTCACCAAGCAGCACGTGCGCACCGTAGCGCTGCTCACCGGCAACCGCTCTGGTAGCCGCTGGCAAGACCAGACCTGTGGCACGATAGGGTGTGGGAACTCGACGCAGCACATCATCAAGTCGGAGCTCACCCCGGCCTAACGCGATAAACAGTCTCTGTCGATCAGTCAGGCCCAGAAGTTCAGCAATCGCGTAGGCATCAAGAGTCATGGCCAGTGCATCTTCGGCACTCCGCCATACTCGCTCGCCCAAAGCCTGGGAGTAAGCTTCGTTCTGGCGCCGAAACCAGTCTTGTATCTTCGCTCGCGCTCTGGCCGTGCGCACAAAGCCCAGGGATTCCTCAAGCCAATCCAGCTCGGGTTCTGCGCGGCTGGCCGTGATGATTTCGACCCGTTGCCCTGTCCGCAGCGGCGAACTCAATGGATAGGGTTCGCCGTCCACGAGGGCACTTCGCGTGCGATGACCAATTTCTGTATGTATGCGATACGCAAAATCAACCGCTGTCGACTGACTGGGTAAATCCAGGACATGGCCCTGTGGCGTAGAAACGTAGATTCTGACGTCATCAAAACCTTTGCTAAGCAACGATTCAAAGCCTTCAGCACCACCACCCTCATCGTGCCATTCCAACAGCTGGCGCAGCCAGGACATGCGCTCGCTGGGCATCTGACGCGCAGTTTCGACACCTGGGTCTTTGTAATCCCAGTGCGCGCACACGCCAAACTCCGCCTCCGCGTGCATGCCCTCGGTTCGGATCTGTACTTCGAGGATTTGCTCCTCAGGACCTACCACGGCCGTGTGAATCGATTGGTAGCCGTTGTTCTTGGGGTTAGCGATATAGTCATCAAACTCTTCCGGCAGATGCCGCCAGACCGAGTGAATCACGCCCAGTGCGCGATAACAGTCGGCTCGATCCGAGACAATGACCCGCAATGCCCGCGCATCGTAGACTTCACTGATATCAAGATCCTTTTGCTGCATCTTCCGCCAGATACTGTAGATGTGCTTTGCACGACCAGAGACCTGAGCACGAATGTCTTCGGCCACCAGCAGGTTCTGGATCGCTGCCACCAGTTGCGTGACACGTTCTTCCCGCTCACCTCTACGTCCATCCAGTTGGCGAGCAACTTTCATATAGATATCGGGTTCCAGATAGCGGAAGCCAAGATCCTCAATCGCCCATTTCAATCGCCACAGGCCCAGCCGCCCGGCAAGCGGTGCAAACAACGCCAGGCTTTCGCGCCCCAACCGCTCCTTGCGGGTTGCTGAGGCCTGTTTGGCCAGTCGCAGTACAACCACACGTTCGGCCAACTTTATCAGCGCAACCCGAACATCATCGATCAGTGACTCCAGTAACAGGCGTACATTCTGTATTTGATCTTCTGAGTTGCTGAGAAGCATGGGATCATCACGCAAAGACATTCGACTGGCTGCGCCTAACCGGTCGAGAGCTTCGATTAACCCGGTTCGTGCCGGTGTGAAAAGCTCTGGGTGATCAGATAGCTCCAGCGCGCCTTCACGCCAGGCTCGATAGCACAATCCAACAACCAGTGAGTCCACATCAAGGCGCAACTCAAGCAGCAGCTGGGCCAGATCAACCCCCGCTTCAAGCAATCGCGAGTCACCAAGTCCGCTCACCAGATCAATCGCCTCAGCCAGGGCTTCGGTGTCTAATTCCGGGTTATCAGCGTTGACAAGGGCTTGCCAGGCGGTGGTATCCACGCCGCCACCCGCATGCCGTGGCAAGGATTCTCTGACCCTAACCATGACGTTCGAACACTCCCAGCGTTTCTACATGAGCCGTATGTGGAAACATGTCGTAGATACCTACTTCAGCAAGCTTAAAGCCCTGTTCTACCAGCGTGCGTGCATCACTGGCAAAGGTGGTGGGATTGCAGGACACATAAACCACCTTGCGTAAGGGTTGATCCAGCCAGCTGACCAGTGCCGGCCCCGCCCCGCTTCGAGGCGGATCAAGAACCAACGCATCCATGCCGGTAATTTCTGCGACGGGGGTTTTCAGTTTTTTGTCTCCCGGCTGACCATAGAGATCAGCGACGTGAAATTTGGTACTCGCTGCCAGACCATTGCGTCGCGCATTACTACGGGCACGATCTATCGCCTCTCCCGCGGCCTCCCATCCGGAGACCTGGTGTCCACGTCGGGCCAGCGGCAGGGAGAAATTGCCGATACCACAGAACATGTCTGCAACACGCAGAGGGCCATCAGACTGAAGTGCCGCCGCTACGCTCCTGACCAGCGCCGCATTAATATGCCGATTAACCTGAATGAAGTCAGTCACGGAGAATTCGAGGTTAAGGCCAAACTCAGGCAAAGAGTAGTTCAGCAGCGGGACCCCTTCTGACAACGCAGTCACGGTGTCATAGCCTTTCGATTGAGTGTAAATACTCAGATCATGACGAGTCTGAAAAGCATCCAGTAGTTTCACATCTCCGGGCGTTAGACGTTCAAGGTGGCGAATAATCAACGCCGTCTGGTTGTCGCCAACGGCAGTTTCGATCTGAGGTATCGCCGCCGGTGCCGAGAGTGCCGCAACCAGGGCAGCTAACTGACCGATCAAACCGTCAAAAGGCTGCGCCAACGCAAGACAACGATCCATCTTAACGACCCGCCCCCCAAAGGTTTCCCTGAAGCCAACAAGTTGCAGTTCATCCAGTTTGCGCACGCCAAGACGCGCCTTGCGACGATAACCAAACTGAGGAGAGGCCACCGGCGCACGCAGCGTGTCGAAGGCCACACCTGCAGCTGCCAATTCGCCCAATAGGCCCTGCTGTTTGAGTTCAAGCTGTGCCTCATAAGTCATGTGCTGAAGTGCACATCCGCCGCATCGCGGAAACACCTCGCAAGGTGCCGCCTGCCTCTGCGATGACGCATTGGCCACTACGTCCTGAGCAACCGCCAACGCGGCACCCTTGCGCCGCCCAACGGTTCTGGCTGAAAGACTCTCACCGGGCAGACCGCCCTTTACGCGCGCCGACTTTTCACCCAATGGCGCAAAGCCAATACCCTCGGCGTCAATCGATTCGATAGTTAAATCGAGGATCGCGGGAAATCGTTTTCTACTCACTATCTGGTCTCACTGATACAGGTCAACTGCTCTGGGCGGTTTTGTCCGCGCCAATGACCACACTGGCAATCACAAGGTCTCCCTCATCAGCCAGCGACACAAGCGCAGCCACCCCACCAAGTTTTTGCATCCGCTCAAGCGCCGCGCCCGATAGCTCAAGTAGCGGCGCCCCGGATACAGGCTTGCGCCGCAACTCGAGCTGCCCCCAGTAAACCCCAGCGCCCATTCCTGTACCCAGCGCCTTGGCAGCGGCTTCTTTTACGGCAAAGTACTTTGCGAGGTCTTGCGCGCGAGCGCCTCGCCGGGAGTACTCAGCAAACTCATCTGGACTCAGTATCTTGCGAGCAAATCGTTCAGGGTGGCGGGCCAGAGTCTTTTGTATGCGCTTAACGCTCACCAAATCGATGCCGTTACCCACAATCGCAGAACCTGGAAATCCCGTTGTCATACACCTCGCCTGTTAGCAGTTAAGAGAAGCTCTCGACTGGTCAACGGCCGATCACCAAGGTGAGGCCGGAGTGCCGCCTGAAAGATACGCTTTGCGGCCCTGCGAATAGATGGCGTATGGAAATTCCCCACATAGATTTCCGTCAGTTCGGCGCCTCGAGCAATGGCCTCATCAGCAGGAGCAGAAACAAAGCCTAGCTCGGGGTGCAATGTGTAGTGTTGATCTGGTGCGATCGGCTCACCCGTCTGCGCATTCATGGTGAAGTCGGGTGCATAGCCACACTCCTGCAACAGGGCGTGTTCAAAACGCCGCAGTGCAATACTCAGTGCGACATTTTTTTCTGATTCCACAAGCTCGCGCAAAGTCTTCGCATAGGTTTCAAACAGATAGTTATGTACATCAAGAGGCTCTGTCATCCGCAGCAAAAGCTCGTTTATGTAAAAACCGCAGGCCAACGCATCACCTTCAAGCCCCCCTCCCGGAGCAAGCTCATATTCGGTGAGCGTAAACAACGGACCACGACCCACCCAGGAAACCAGACAGTGGACAAACTGTCGGGGAGGTATCTTCTTTTTGTTACCCCGCACGCCTTTGGCAACCAGGGAAACCCGTCCGTGATCCCGCGAAAACAGTTCGACAAGCAAACTCGTTTCCCGAAACGGTCGCGTATGCAAAACGTAGCTTGGTTGCTGTTGAACCTTCACAGGTTCTAATCATAGCCTAGATGCGCAAGGCTACGCTCATCATCCGTCCAATTCGCTTTAACCTTGACCCAAAGGCGTAACATCACCTTACGATCCAGCAGGGTTTCAATGTCGGCGCGGGCATCAGAACCAATGCCTTTCATACGCTCTCCCCCCTTGCCAATCATGATTTGTTTTTGTCCCGCGCGCTCCACGTAGACAACGGCGTGAATCTCTAGTACCGACACACCTTCGGTGTAACGCTCGATGGCAACAGTCGACCGGTGGGGCAGCTCATCACCGAGGCGACGCATCAGCTTCTCTCGAACTATCTCTGCCACCAGAAAGCGCTCGCTTTTATCAGTCACCTGATCTTCGTCAAACAGATGCGGCCCCTGGGGCAAATAGGAAAAGACCAACGAGCGCAGCTGATCGACGCCACGCTTTTTCAGCGCAGCACAACTAATAATTTCCTGAAACTCAAATCGCTTGGCCGTCTCTGCCATTACCGGCAGAACCTGATCGCGCTGCGCAAGCAGGTCGGTTTTGTTTATCACTGCGATCACCGGGCACTTGGCCCCCTTAATGTGCTCAAGGACAAGATCATCTTCCTCGGTCCAACGGTTGGACTCGAAAAGAAAGAGCGCAAGATCGACATCAGCCAATACCGAGGTTGCTGCTCGCACCATATAGCGATTTATCGCCCGTCCCCCTGCGGTGGCATGAATACCCGGCGTATCAACGTAAATCGCCTGGGCCAGATCGGCGGTATCGACGCCAAGCAGATTGTGGCGTGTGGTCTGGGGCTTACGCGACGTGATGGCAATTTTTTGCCCCAGCAAATGATTCATTAAAGTGGATTTGCCCACATTGGGGCGGCCGAGAATAGCGACATAACCGCAGCGCTGCGCGGCCGTGGATACACTATCCGTCATGTTGATACTCCCAATAGTTCCAGTAGCGCAGCAGCGGCATTCTGTTCGGCCGCTCGACGAGAGGCCGCCTGCCCTATGGCCTGTTGGGAGCCGTCCGCGAGCTGACAACTCACTTCGAAATGCTTGGCGTGGTCGGGGCCGGTAACCTTAATCACTTCATAGCTGGGTAAGGGGCTCTTTCTGGATTGCAGCAGTTCCTGCAACAGGGTCTTCGCATCTTTTGTCACCTTGACCTGGTTAAGCCGCTCATCGAACAACCGGAGCAAGAGGCTGCGAGCCACTTCAAAACCGCCATCCAGGTACACCGCGCCTATGACGGCTTCCAAAGCATCCGCAAGAATCGAACTGCGTTGATGGCCCCCGCCTTTGAGCTCGCCACCACCGAGCTCAAGCGCCCGCCCCAGATCCAGCTCACGAGCAATCAGCGCAAGCGCATCGCGCCGCACCAGGGCCGCCCGCATAAGAGACAAACCGTCCTCATGGGTATTTGGATAACGTAGATAGAGTTCATGAGCAATCACCTGACCAAGTACGGCGTCGCCCAGAAACTCCAATCGCTCGTTGTTTAATGACCCCATGCTCTTGTGACGCAGCGCCTGGCGCATCAGCTCGGGATTCGCGAACTCAACTCCCAGCAGACGGCAAACTCGTTGCAGCTCGACTGACTGAGAGGAGGCATTGGACACTATTGGCCAAATTCCTTCTGGAACACCAGCACTACGTCTACGTTTGCAAAAATATTCTCGCGAATTTCATAGTCGAGCATGAGTTTGTTGCCCTTTTTCTTGTCGTTTTTGATGGCAACAATATCTTCGCTCTTCAGTGTTCGAATGCTGTTGACCTTCAATCCCTTATTCACAGCGGTGTGAATTCTTGTCTTGCTGCCACCCTTCACCAGACCTGGATCAAGCGTCTCAATAACCTGGGTTAGCGAGCGGTTGTCCATATAGTGGGGGCCGAGCGTCAGACCCACGTTCATTACGATCGCCAGAACGATCAATAACATCAGCACACCAAACATGGACAGCCCGGATTGGCGGCGGCGATGAGATAGCATGGAAGTACGATGTGTCATGTCAGCGAATTTCCTGATTTCGTTCGAAGCTGGGAATCGACCAACCAGGCATATGCATCCAGATTCTGAAAGCACGACCCACAATGTTTGATTCCGGCACAAAAGCGAACTCGGGTTGAATTGTGCCCCAGCCTCTACTGTCAAAGCTCGCGCCCCTATTATCACCCATCATGAAGTAGTGATCCTGTGGCACCTGCCACGATTCCGCAGGTTCGAGGGTGGAATATCGCCAAACGGGATGTGCGACGTCTCCCAACTGCTCAGTGTATTCGCGAACTCTCACCCGGGATTCGCCAAACGGCCCCGCTGAGACCTCAAACTCTCTGTCAAAAGTGTATGAGAGTCTCTCGCCATTGATGTATAACGTCTTGTTTCTATAGGATATTTCATCACCCGGCAGTCCAACTACCCGTTTTATGAAGTAATCGCTGCTATGGCGCGGCACAAACACCATAACGTCTCCGCGCGCGGGCTTGCCTACGTCAAGTATCTTGGTGCCAACGACAGGAAGGCGCACGCCATAGGCGTATTTGTTAACAAGAATGAAATCGCCAACCTCGAGTGTTGGAATCATTGAACCTGATGGAATCTGGTAGGGTTCGACCAGAAAACTGCGTAAAAAGAACACCACAAAGAGCACCGGGAAAAACGAGCGGGCATATTCCACAGCGATGGGTTCCGCTGCACCCGCTTGCCGCTTGGGCTTCCACAGCAATGTGTCGAGCAGCCAAAGCAAGCCCGTCAGCAAGACTGCAAGAGTAAGCACCAGCGGAAAATTGATGTAGTCCATCACAACTCAAAAACCCTGGGTCTGGTTAAGTGCACCCCTCAGCGCTCGACTTTGAGAGCGGCAAGAAATGCATCCTGAGGAATTTCAACGCTACCCACCTGCTTCATCCGTTTCTTGCCGGCTTTTTGTTTTTCAAGAAGCTTTTTCTTGCGCGTGATATCACCGCCATAGCACTTTGCAGTGACATTTTTACGCAGGGCCTTCACAGTTTGCCGAGCAATGATATGTCCGCCAATGGCCGCTTGAATCGCCACATCAAACATTTGCCGGGGTATGAGTTCTTTCATCTTTTCGGCCAAAGACCGTCCACGACTCTGGGCATCATCGCGATGCACAATCATCGCCAACGCATCAACCTTGTCACCGTTGATGAGAATATCGAGTTTAACCAGGGGGGCCGCTTCAAAACTCTTGAACGCATAATCAAGAGAGGCATAGCCTCGGCTCACAGACTTCAATCGATCAAAGAAGTCGAGTACCACTTCAGCCATCGGCATTGAGTAGGTCATCGAGACCTGACCCGATGAAAACTGCATGTTCGTCTGCACCCCCCGACGTTCTACGCAAAGGGTTATCACGTTGCCAACAAACTCCTGCGGCACAAGGATGTTGACCTCAGCAACGGGCTCACGCATCTCTTGTACGTTGTCCGGCAACTGCGACGGGTTGTCCACCAACTGCTGCACGCCCTTGTTATCAATGACCTCATAAACCACTGTAGGCGCACTGGTAATCAGATCGAGATTGTATTCACGTTCCAGACGCTCTTGAATGATCTCCATGTGCAGCATGCCAAGAAAGCCACAGCGAAAACCAAAACCCAGCGCATCTGAACTCTCGGGCTCATAGTAAAGTGACGCATCGTTCAGCGTGAGCTTTGACAACGCCTCGCGAAAACTCTCAAAGTCTTCAGAACTGACCGGAAACAACCCCGCGTAGACCTGCGGCTTGACCTGTGCAAAACCAGGGAGCTGTTCTATGTCCTGATGCTTGGCGCTCACAATGGTGTCGCCAACCGGCGCTCCGCGAATGTCTTTGATACCGGCAACAACGTAACCCACTTCACCGGCTTCAAGAATCTTGTCTGGCGAACGTTTGGGCGTGAAACGTCCCAGATCATCAACCACCTGGGCCTTGCCCACTGACTTGATGATGATCTTGTCGCCCTTATTAATGGTGCCCTGCACCACTCTGATCAGCGACACAATGCCCAGATAATTATCGAACCAGGAATCGATAATTAGCGCCTGGAGAGGCGCATCACGGTCCCCTTCCGGCGCAGGAATCTCAGCTACCAGTTGCTCAAGCAGATCTTCAACACCCACCCCGGTCTTTGCCGAAATCTGCAACGCCTCGTCGGCAGGCAGACCAATGATCTCTTCGACCTCTGCTGCCACCCGCTCTGGGTCAGCCTGAGGCAGATCCATTTTATTGAGTACCGGCAGCACTTCGAGCCCCTGCTCAATCGCCGTATAGCAATTTGCCACCGACTGGGCTTCAACGCCCTGTGCGGCATCCACAACCAGCAATGCTCCCTCACAGGCCGCTAGTGAGCGTGACACCTCATAACTGAAATCGACGTGCCCGGGGGTATCGATAAAGTTAAGTTGATAGGTTTCACCGTCGTTGCCCTTGTAGTGCAGGGTGACACTCTGGGCTTTGATGGTGATTCCACGCTCGCGCTCGAGATCCATCGAATCAAGAACCTGAGCCTCCATCTCACGAGCGCTGAGCCCCCCACAGAGTTGAATCAGGCGGTCAGCCAGAGTCGACTTGCCATGATCAATATGGGCAATGATCGAAAAATTGCGAATGTTCTGAATTTCAGACAAGCCAGGGACCTCGGCCAGTTTTGACCCCAACTACAAAAGGCAGCATGAGGAGCGGCTAAAACCGGCGGAGTGTAGCGAAATCCGACACCGGGCGCACCCAGCCCGGCCAGCCGCAAAGGGCACAGACCGGGCGTCGAGAACTAACTGGGCGCTATGGAACCCTGAGCGCTCTGAAAGTTGGTGAGCCACCACGAACAATCAACACCGGCACAGATTTTCCTGTCTCAAGGCCTTCAACGATCTTGCTAAAAGAAGCTACTGATTCCACGGACTTGTTGGCAAGCCGCGTAATGATATCGCCCGGTGCGATACCCGCCTCAGCCGCCGCGCCTTTTGACGCCACAACGCGAACCCCTTCAGAAAGAGCAAAACGTTCAAGATCTGCCTTGGAGATCGACTCGACGGTCAATCCGATAGGACTGTCAGAGCTTTCTTCTTCGGCATCATCCGCGCCAGCTACAAACGGATTGCCAGAATCCGACAGTTCACCAATTTTCACTTTAAGACGTTTGTTCTTCCCGGCACGCACAACATCTACTGATGCGTTGGTACCTGCCCGGGTACGACCAACCAGGTGGGGCAAATCTGCGGAGAGATCCACTTCTTCGCCGTTGAACTTAACAATGATGTCGCCCGCCTGGATGCCGCCCTTAGCTGCTGGACCGTCTGCCAATACCTGGGCAACCAGCGCACCCCCGGGTTTTTTCAAACCAAAACTCTCTGCAAGTTCTCGATCCACATCCTGGATAGACACACCCAACCAGCCTCTGGAAACTCGTCCGTCTTTCTTTAGCTGGTCAACAACTTCCATCGCCACATCGATAGGAATCGCAAAGGACACACCCATAAAGCCGCCAGAACGAGTGTAGATTTGCGAATTGATACCAATCACTTCGCCATCCAGATCGAATAACGGCCCACCAGAATTGCCGGGGTTAATCGCAACATCGGTCTGAATAAAAGGGACGTAGTTTTCGCCGTTTTCCGTCGGCAAGCTGCGACCTTTGGCACTTACGATGCCGGCCGTCACAGAGTAATCAAACCCAAATGGTGAACCAATAGCCAGAACCCACTCGCCTACTTTCAACTTCTCTGAATTACCCAGCTTAACAACAGGCAAGTTCTTCGCTTCAATCTTAAGTACAGCAAGATCCGAGCGCTCATCTGCGCCAATAAGCTTCGCCTCAAGTTCGCGACGATCATTCAAGCGAACGATGATCTTGTCTGCGTCTTCAACAACGTGATTGTTGGTAAGAATATAGCCGTCCGCAGACACAATAAATCCACTACCTAACGAGCGCGGTGCGTTCGGTTGACCAGGACCGCCACCAGGACCGCCATCCGGAAAGAATCGGCGAAAAAACTCGTCGAGCTGCTCGCTACCCTGGCTCCGGCCACGCCGGCTTGAGGAATTTTGTTCGGTAGAGATATTTACAACAGCGGGTGATTGCTTCTCCACCAGAGACGTGAAGTCTGGTAACTCACGAGCAGAGAGACCTGGACTAACCGAGGCAACAAGAAGCAGCAGTAAGGCACTCAGCAGCCATTGCGGCGAGATCCATTGACTCTGACTACTTTCGGCTACCACCTGACTTGGAGCGCCATTGAATTTCCTAGCTACGATCGGTTGAAGCACAGGCTTCCTCCTGTAAATAAACTCATTCTCTAAGACCCTAATTGGGGTCAGTTGTTCAACAATCAAGGGGACTGATGGACAATCGATTATAAAAAACCTGTTTCAGGTTTTGCCGATAGCGGTAACTCAACGCCATACCGCCGGCAAATCCACCGATCGCTGTCAGCCCCTGAGTTATCGGCTCCATGGCTGTCACCGACGAGAGAGCAACTGAAGCCAAGGCGCCAACAACGGGCGCACCAAAAAGAATGGCGGTAACCAGGCGCAAACGCGCCACAGGAACACTCAGATTCACCGACTGGCCGACCTGAAAGGTATCAGCGGCCGTTGCCTGGCTTGGTGTGAAGGAAAAGTGTTGATTGTCTGCAGACAGATTATTCGTACTCCCAGAAAACGAACAGGTGCAATTCTTGCAACGCTGACTGGGAAATTCGATGACCACCCCTTCTGCTGCGTGAGCGACAACCGTTCCGCGTCTGCTCACCTGCAACATGGTTGCTCCGACGCCTTCGGGAAGCGCTGCATCAAGGGGTGGAATATCCGTTACTTGGAATAACTGACCTTGGTCGCTATAGCCGCTGCTGTCTTGGGAGGCACTTCGCCAATTACTGTCACCAGATGCCGCTTTTTATCAGGGCCATGGACGAGTCGGGTCACCGAAACGGTAGCCCCCGTACGCGTCATCATATTGGTTGCAGCAGCGTTTGGCATATCCTCAACAAAGACAGAAATCGCCGCCAGCCCATCGGAATACATCAGGGTACTAACGTCCTGTTTGGTCGCCGGCGCATGACGCATATCAGATGAGGCCATCTCGAACCCCTCGGGCAACCAGTCCGCATGCCATTTCACATCAGGATGTGAGGCTGAATCTGATTCATCAGCCACCTGTAAGTGATCAATCACTGAACCATTGGGCTGCTCGGGTTCAAGTGCGGCATGATCAACCTTTGAACCTATAACCACCTGACTGAATTGGAAAACTTCCAGCGCCGTATTGTGCCCTTCATCCATGAGTTCGGACTTGAGCAGCAATCCGGTTTCTTTATCTAGCCAGAGTCGATACCCGTACCGATGTTCGTCGCGCGCTTTCACCGACAGGCGTACCGCCGCACGACCTGCAATGCGACCAGAACCTCGCATCGATAAATCATAATGACTGGACACATCACTAAAGTCGCGAATAAAAGCCCGGGCGAACGGACCCGCAGGGATAGAGCCACCCATTGCCACCAGCTTGTCGCCGGGTTGCAAAATACAGAGCACTTTTTCGCCTTCTCGAACAATCTCGCGAGGTGCGCCGTTGAGATGCACCAGGCGTTCGTGCTCTACGCCATCTTTGGTGACGTGCACTACTCGCAGACTCGACATGTTGCCGCCGCTCCAGTAGCTGAACACGCCGTCGTAGTCCAATTCTGCAAAAGCATCGTTCATTCGACCAAGCCAACGATCGACTTCGCTTGAGTCAGCCTTTTCTGTAGCTACAGAATGGGTTACAGACTGCCCTACAGCCGGATTGGCGGCGTGCTCGGCAGCATAGGCAGTAGCAACAAAGCTACTCGCCGCGCCAAAGACTGTTGCGCCAAGAGTAATAGCCCGTAGAGCCAGGCGCAGGGTCGATGTTATGTACTTCATTTGCATGGACTTGATCTGCATGGACTTGATCTGCTGCAACACCGTTTTATTAAGAGTAAGAAATCTTTTACTCAGAGTAAGAAATCATCTTCACAAAGGACAAGACGTTGTCGTTATTCACTGCCTGATTCTGCACATGGTGCAAGAAATAGCCGTCGGACCGGGCCTGATCTGCCGGGCTCAACTCGCTGTAAGGCACAAATCCCGGACCATAGTCGTAGCCATCAATCGATGATGCGATCGCAGCTTCGTTAGCATCTACGGTCTCCAGAGCGCTCACCGTTTGCACGTTCGCTGGATCAAAGGTGGTCTCTTCAGCCAGGTTTGAGAGATCTGGGCCTGAGATATCTGCATTTGGTCCAACAAGACTCCGTGAAGTTGTATTGTCAACCAACTGCGCACCCGGCGCTCCTGAGACCGAAGGGCCATCAGAATCCAGAAATCCGCCAGAAAACAACACACCAAGTGCCAGCGCCGCAGCAACGGCGCCGCCGGCCATACCCCAGCGTCGCGTTGGCGCGGGCGTGCTAACGGACGACAGCGGTTCTTCCTGAACTATGTCCTGCTCCAGGAACTCCTCAGCATCGAGCGACGCCCAGATGCGTTCGCTCATGGTCGAAACACCCTGTACGTTCTCACCGCGAACTGCCTGTTTAATCAAATGGTAGCTCTGCCACGCCTGGGCCAGATCGTCGTCTTTACCCATTTCGTCAAACACGCGCCGAAGCTCGAACTCTGAGGCTTCACCATCGACCGCGGCGGAAAGGGCTTCTCTTAGTTTTTCTGACATTTTGAGGTATCTGACTGGTTTCTAATTAATGGATAGACAAAATTAGTTTGGGGTTAAAACTTTAGAAGCACAGGGCCACTCCCCGCACTTCAACGACATCACACATGAGACAACAGCTCTTCACAATTAGTTCGCAATTAGTGCCCTGCTATTTGCCAAAAACCACCGGTTTTGCTGCAAAAGTGTGACGTCATCCGACAAAACAGCATTTTTCAGCCCCGTCATGCTGAACGTCCGCTATGTCCGATCAGCGGGGCAATCTTCTTATCTATGCTTTCCCGGGCCCGAAAAATTCGGGATCGGACCGTACCTACCGGGCATTCCATAATGTCTGCGATCTGCTCGTAGCTCATGCCATCAAATTCCCGCAAGGTAACTGCGCTGCGCAGGTCATCTGGCAGATCCGCGATTGCCTTGTGGATCACTTTTGACAGCTCATCCCGGGCAAGTTCATTTTCGGGGTTTTCTACCTGCCTCATGGGCTCATAAGACTCGGCATCGTCAGCGTCTATGTCGGCGCCTGGCGGACGACGAGCCCGGGCCACCAGATGATTTTTAGCGGTGTTTATCGCAATACGATAGAGCCAGGTGTAGAACTGTGAGTCGCCGCGGAACCTGGGAAGCGCCCTGAAAGCCTTGATAAAGGCCTCCTGCACAACGTCTTCAACCTCTTGCCGGTCGCGCACATAGCGTGTGACCAGGCCGAAGATCTTGCCTTGATAGCGCACAAACAGCTGATCAAAAGCCCTCTTATCACCTTTCTGGACGCGCTTGACCAGTTCTTGATCTGTAATTTCGTCGCTCAATTCGCGGCCTTCTGCAGATGGGCGCATTTGAGCACCCCGGAGCCTCGATATTCTGCCGCTTCTCCGTGGTTTATACTAGCTAGTTAAACCTGCCTGCGAATACTGAGGAGATTGTGTGGCTCAACGCCATCAAACGGACGTTCTAGTTATCGGCGGTGGAGCGGCAGGTCTGTCAGCTGCTCTGCCTCTGGCGCGATTCGCTGAGGTTACCGTGCTCAGCAAGGGCGGCGTCGAAGGTGGCTCTACCAACTGGGCTCAAGGCGGGCTTGCAGCCGTTACAGACCCCAATGACAGCGTCGAGGCCCATGTCCAGGACACCCTGATTGCGGGTGATGGCCTGTGTGGCGAAAACGCCGTGCGCTTTACAATTGAAGGCGGCCAATCTGCGGTAGACCGGCTCGTAAACTGGGGGGTTCGCTTTGATACCGAGGAAGACCCTGCCGATGGCTATCACCTGACTCGCGAGGGCGGGCATTCCGCCCGTCGAGTCTTGCACGTTGCCGACAAGACCGGCAGCGCGATTGCCAACTCGCTATGGGAACAGGCGGTTGCTCACCCCAACATACTAATCGAGAACAACAGGGTCGCCGTCGACCTGATCACCACCGACAAACTGGCGATGCATCCTAATCGCTGTGTTGGGGCCTACGTCTACAACGGCGAGACCAATGAGGTGGATGTCTACCAGGCCCGTTGTGTGGTGTTGGCTACCGGCGGAGCCAGCAAGGTCTACCTGTATACAAGTAACCCTGATGGGGCAACAGGAGACGGCATCGCCATGGCCTGGCGCGCGGGCGCGAGTGTGGCAAACATGGAGTTCAACCAGTTCCACCCAACATGCCTGTTCCACCCGCATGCCAAATCCTTCCTTATTTCCGAGGCCGTACGCGGTGAAGGCGGCATACTGCGGCTACCCAATGGTGACCGGTTTATGCAACGTTTTGACGACCGGCTCGAACTGGCCTCGCGAGATATTGTCGCTCGCGCGATCGACCATGAGATGAAACGCCTGGGTGCAGACTGCATGTACCTGGATATCAGCCATGCCGAAAAAGGACTGGTTGAACACCACTTCCCCACCATTCACGCACGGTGCCTGGAGTTTGGCATCGATATGACCAAAGACCCCATACCAGTTGTTCCTGCTGCCCACTACACCTGCGGAGGCGTTATCGTAGATCTGAACGGCGCCACTGATATTCCTGGCCTTTACGCTGCTGGAGAAACCACCTGCAGCGGCCTGCACGGTGCAAATCGACTCGCCAGCAACTCTTTACTTGAGTGTCTGGTGTTTGGTCAGGCGGCCGCAGAGCATATCGAAGCAAACTATTCGTCGATGTCTGCCCCGCCGGACAGTCCAATGTGGGATGCATCCCAAGTCACCGACTCCGATGAGAACGTCGTGCTCTCCCACAACTGGGATGAGTTACGGCGCTTTATGTGGGATTACGTTGGCATTGTACGGACTCACAAACGACTGGAGCGCGCGCGACATCGAGTAGACCTGCTGAAGCACGAGGTTCAGGACTACTACAGCAACTATCAGGTCGGTCCCGATCTGTTGGAGCTGCGTAATTTGCTCACCGTAGCCGACCTGATTGTCGAGTCAGCAATGCAGCGCAAAGAAAGTCGCGGCCTGCACTACACACTCGACTTCCCGGATCAGCTCGACACCATCGCCGACACCGTGTTGCGGCCCTGAATATTTGCCTCGTTTGCTTACTGCGGTTTGTTAAGAGGGAAGACCAAGGCAAAGCCTGCGCAACTGACAAAATTCTTGAGCCGCCACTTCATCGAGATAGATCACCCGATAGGGCCTGCCCAACACAACGCACTGTGTATCAAGCCATAGACTACGGCGCAGATCCTCACCCCGAATGACCCAGAGACCCCTGGGCGCAGGCCAGCTAACGACGGCCTGAATAATCACTACGACGCCAGCAACCATGCCGATCCAGCCGACCAGCCCAACCATCGTAATCGCCACCAGTACTTTGAGTAACAGGCTTCTATATCGCAACCGCCCCAACCGATAAGGCAGCGCCAGCACGATCCCGTTCAGTCCGTGCGCCAGGCCGGGCGTCAGGATGCCGGCTCTAAAATGCGTGCAATGAGCTCGCGAAACTGCGGGTCTTCGGCATCTTCCCGGCCCTGCAACCAGTCAAACAGCTCCCAGTCCTCACAATCGATAAATCGAAGGTATGCCGATTGCAGTTCGGCAGACAGGGTCTGGAGATGGTTCTCGACAAAGGGAATCAGCAAGACATCGAGTTCCTGCATGCCCCGGCGACTGCGCCAATACGCCTTGTTGATTAATACTGAATCCATCGCACCATTGTACCCATGGATGAGTCTCGGCGCGCTGCCTCCAGCTAAATAGGCGTGTGAGCCCATGCCGGAGTAAACTGTAAGCCCCGAACGTTGATACCTGCACACAAAAAGGACCACAACCCATCCCAATGGACACAACAACCAACAAAGCAGGCACGCTGGAAAGTCATCGCGTGCTTACCTTTAGCGGCAAAGATGCCAGCAGTTTTCTACAGGGCTATCTCACCTGTGATACCGATCAACTGACGGCACACCAGGCTCTGCCTGGTGCCTTCACCAACCTCAAGGGTCGGGTTGTGGCCAACGGCTGGGTTTGGGGGAGCAGCACCGAAGTCCAGTTACTGATATCCGCCTCGCTCGGCGAGAAACTCGGAGAATTTCTGAAACCCTATCTCAACTTCTCACGGACCAAGCTGGATATCGGCGCCTCTGCACCCGTTGTTCGTTTGAACGAGGCGGAGGCCAGAGTTCCAGGGCAAATCTACATCAGCGGTCACGGCATGCTGGACACAACCAGTACCGAGTCTCTGGAAGACCTGAGCGAGCCCTGGATCCAACAGAGCATTGCCGCCTTCGAAGCCATTGTGACTGAACCCATAAGCGACACTTACCTGCCGCAAATGCTTGGGCTGACCGCGCTCGGGGCCGTGTCGTTCAGCAAAGGTTGTTATCTCGGCCAGGAAGTGGTGGCGCGGGCCGAGCATCGCGGCGAAATCAAACGGGTTTTAAAGCGGGCCAGCTACCACCACCACACCCTGATCGAGCCAGGTCAGAATTTCACGGACAGCGACAACAGGCGTAGCGCTTCTGTCATCTGTGCCACCCCAGGAAAGGCACTGTTGGTGACATCAAAAACCAATACGGGAACACAGAATTGGCAACACAATGACCTGCCCGTTGAGCTCAAACTTGAGGATGCCCCGACCCCCTAGTACACCTTGACTACGCGCGGCCCCTAGTCTTTCTGAAACAACTTCAAAATAGAGGAGAAATCCAGTCGCCCCGCGTCATTTTGCGCGGCATGCATTCGGTACAGATTGCGCGCCAAACCACCCATGGGCACCGTTGCGCCACTCGACTCTGCTGTGTCCATCGCAAGCCCAAGATCTTTGGTCATCAAATCCACCAGAAATCCGCCTTCGTAATCTCTGCTTGCCGGAACACCATCCATAACACCGGGATACGGGTTATAGACTTCCAGTGCCCAGTTACCGCCCGAGGAACGGCGCATGATTTCTGACAGCTTTACCGGATCCAGCCCCTGACTAACGCCAAGAGCCAATGCCTCTGAGGTGCCTGCCATAAGTACAGCCAACAACATGTTATTGCAGGCTTTGGCAGTTTGGCCGGCGCCCGCATTCCCCGCATGGAACACATTGGATCCCATGGCTTCAAACAGTGGCCGAACCCTGTCAATAACGTCCGTATCACCACCTACCATAAAGGTTAGCGTGCCGTTCTCAGCACCACCGGTACCACCGGAAACCGGTGCATCGAGCATCGCAAAGCCACGCTCGCTGGCCGCCTCGGCCACCTGTTTTGCCGTGACGGTATCAATCGTACTGCAGTCCACCAGCACCGCACCCGCCGGGGCGTGCGCAAGCAAACCTTCATCACCGAGGTAAAGCCCCGCAACATGACGCCCTGCAGGCAGCATGGAAAATACAACTTCAGCATCAGCCACTGCCTGGACCGCCGACTCAGCGCTGTTGCAACCTGCTTCTCGGGCTCTTTCCAATGCAGACGGCACCAGATCAAAAACGCTAACACTGTGGCCCGCCGCCGCGAGATTCCCAGCCATAGGGCCGCCCATGTTTCCCAACCCAATAAATGCTACTCGACTCATGCTGTTTACCTATTTACCTTACCCAATACCTGTTTAGCTAATTACTTCCTAACCCACTCAACGGATTCTCCGGCCAGGGGGCCGTAAAGTGTGCATCAATGTGATGCTGGGGAACCTCGTCAAGACTCGCGTAAGTCCACTGCGGGTTATTGTCTTTATCGACCAGCAGGGCGCGAACCCCTTCCGCGAAATCCTTATGCCGCGCACACTGCGCGGCAATCACCATCTCAAGCTGAAAACACTCTTCCAGCGACATCGATCTAACCCGGCGCAACTGTTCGCACACCACCGCCAAAGACGTGGGGCAGCCCGCTTCCATAGTCGCAAGACCTTTATCTATCCAGTCGCTATTACCGGCCTGTGACCGCATGGCGTCCATGGGGTCCAACCCCTGCCCGAGCGAGATATCTTTTGTAAGCCGAAGCAACTGAGCGTCTGGCAACGCCACCTCAGCTTCAGCGGCAAATGTCTTTACCGCATCAGCCGCCAGAGTCTTGTTTGCCGCCGGGTCATCCAGCCAGTTTTGTTGCGCAAGTCTCTGCGGGATTTGGTGTAACCGGTCAACATCAATCGCATGGGTTCCAAGACCACAGGCCAGAGCGTCAGCGCCGTTAAGGTGGGAGCCAGTGAGCCCCAAAAACGCTGCATGCCCCGTGGGCAGTTGCCCCAATAGCCAACTCGCTCCGGCATCCGGGAACAGGCCAATAGTAATTTCCGGCAACGCAATACGACTCTTGGGCGTCACAACCCGGACACTGCCACCGGCAAATATTCCAAGTCCACCGCCCATAACGACGCCACCCCCCAAAACCACGATGGGTTTGGGGAAACAGTGCAGGTGATAGTCGAGGCGATACTCTCGTTCGAAGAAGGTTTCGGGATAGTTGTTAACTATTTCTCCGGCTGAGTGATTTTCATTGATGGCTCCCTGCAGCGCCTGAATATCTCCGCCTGCACAGAATGCACGTTCACCGCTGCCGCGAATCACAACGCATTTAAGTTCATCATCCTCGCGCCAGGCTTCAAGCCTTGGGGTGAGCACATCGATCATCTCTAGCGTCAGGGAATTTAATGTAGCTGGCGCATTAAGAGTCGCCAGCTCAACATAGCCGCCATCTTTTGCTGGCAGCCTTTCAAATAGAACGCAATCGCTCATCCGTTTACCCACTTGGCTTCACGTTTCTCGAGGAAAGCAGAAACCCCTTCTTTTTGATCTTTGGTATCAAACAGCCCAACAAATTCGGCTCGCTCGGTGGTGTAGGCGCCACCAATATTGCCGCTGCGCGCGTGCTGTATCAGCGCTTTGCAACTGGCAACAGCAGGCGGGCTTTGCTTGCCAACCCGCTGGGCTAATTTAAGCGCAGCATCGAGCGCAGCGCCTTTATCTACAACCTCTTCTACCAAGCCGATTTCGAGTGCCTTGTTTGCGTCAACTCGCTCGCCACACAAAATCATCCGTTTGGCCCAGCCTTCACCAACCAGCCAGGCCAGATTCTGGGTTCCACCGCCACAGGGCAAGAGACCAACGGTAGCCTCAGGTAACGCAAGCAACGACTGTTGTTCGGCGATACGAATGTCACAAGCCATCGCACACTCAAGTCCACCCCCCATCGCAAATCCGTTCACGGCGGCAATGGTGACGCCGCGAAAGTTCGATAGCTTCTCGAAAGCGCCACCGAAGTTCTCGGCCATATCGGAAGCAATCTGTTTGTCGCCCGAGGCAAACAAATTCAGGTCAGCGCCAGCAGAGAAGAACTTTTCACCAGCACCAGTAACTACAATGGCGTAGATATCACGGTCTGCGTCAGCCTGTTCAACTACCCGTGCCAGCGCTGACAGGTTATCCGCATCCCAGGTATTGGCCGGGGGCGCATTGATGGTGAGCAGCAGCGTATTGTCGCGCTGCTCCACAAGCAGTTTATCGGTTCCTGATTCAATATTAGTTGTTGTCATTTGAGCCTCCCGGGGCGCTGGTTACAAGCCAGTCTATAGGTTGAATATTATGCTGTTCCAGATAGCTATTGGTTTTCGAAAAATGCCGGCAACCGAAAAAACCTCGGTACGCAGCCAGCGGACTCGGATGTGGTGCGCGTAATACACAGTGGCGGGCCTCATCAACAATTGCGCCTTTCTTTTGTGCGTAAGCCCCCCAGAGCAGGAACACCAGATGATCTCGCTCAGAATTTAGCGCTGCAACACAGGCATCGGTAAATTGCTCCCAGCCTTTTCCCTGATGTGAGCCAGCCTTCGAGTGTTCGACACTGAGTACCGAATTCAGCAGCAAAACGCCCTGCTGCGCCCAGCCATCCAGCGTGCCAGATTTCGAATTGATACGTCGCTGCGAAGTAGCAACATCATCGTTGATTTCCTGGAAGACATTAACCAGCGACGGAGGTGGCGGAACCCCTGGGGGCACTGAAAACGACAAACCATGGGCCTGATTTGGTCCGTGATACGGATCTTGTCCAATCACCACCACCTTTACCTGATCAAACGGGGTGCTATTCAATGCAGCAAACATCTGCTTGCCCGGCGGATACACCGTTTTGCCCAAGCGCTTCTGCACCTGGAGAAACTCCCTAAGACGCTGCATGTAGCTCGACTCAAACTCATCAGCCAGCACTTTTTGCCAGCTCTCATGCAGTGCCAATGGTCGAGAACCTGCCAACGCTCAGTCCGCTTTGACGTTCTGATGGCGCATATGCGGAAACAACAGAACGTCCCGAATAGAGGGGCTCTTGGTAAGCAGCATCACAAACCGGTCGATGCCGATTCCCTCACCTGCCGTCGGCGGCAAGCCGTATTCCAAAGCGGTGACATAGTCTGCGTCATAATGCATCGCTTCCAAATCGCCGCTGTCCTTGGCCTCAACCTGAGCCGCAAATCGAGCGGCCTGATCAGCAGCGTCGTTCAGCTCCGAAAACCCATTGGCGATCTCACGGCCACCAATAAACAGCTCAAAACGATCCGTTATAAAGTCGTCTGTGTCGCTGCGGCGCGCTAATGGCGACACCTCCGCGGGGTAAGCCGTAATAAATGTCGGTTCAAGCAGAGTATCTTCAACGCAAGCCTCAAATATTTCCATCTGGAGTTTGCCTGCACCCCAGCTCTCATCCACCTTCAGGTTCAAGTCACGCAGAAAGTCGCCCATTTTCCCAACGTCCCGCAGGTCAGATTCTGTGAGCGTCGAGCGTTGAGCTATTGACTCGGCCATGGATTGACGAATTGCAGGTTTTGCAAAATCAATAGTTTCACCGGTTTCGAGTTCGAGCTCCGTGCTGCCAAGCACCGACTGGGCAACCGAACGGAACATTGTTTCGGTCAATTCAATCAGGTCATTGAAATCGGCATAGGCCCAATAAAACTCGAGCATCGTAAACTCGGGGTTATGGCGGGTAGAGAGACCCTCGTTGCGAAAATTGCGATTGATTTCAAACACCCGCTCAAAACCACCAACAACCAGTCGCTTCAGATACAGCTCTGGCGCTACCCGCAGATACAGATCCATATCCAGAGTGTTGTGGTGGGTAACAAAAGGTCTTGCCGTTGCACCGCCAGGAATGGGATGCATCATTGGGGTCTCAACCTCCATGAAGTCTCGTTCAAGAAAGAACTCACGGATTGCCTGCACGACTTTCGAGCGGATCTTAAACACCTGACGGGAGTCGTCATTCATTATCAGATCAACATAACGTTGCCGATAACGCGTCTCCATATCCGTGAGGCCGTGAAATTTCTCCGGCAGCGGTCGAACGCTCTTGGTGAGCATTTCGATGGCGTTTGCCTCTACTGTGAGTTCGCCTTTGTTGGTACGCATGAGCACACCGCTCACACCAACAATATCGCCAATATCCCAGAGTTTCTTGAAACCTTCGTAAGCATCAGCACCAACACCCTGAACATTCACCAAACACTGAATCCGACCACTCATGTCGGCCAGCGTAAAGAAGCTCGACTTACCCATGACTCGCCGCAGCATGATTCGGCCGGCAACACTCACGGCGACCTGTTTTGCCTCGAGCCCAGGTTTGTCGTCGTCTGCAAACTCGGTGTGCAAGGCTTCCGCCAAATGCGAGCGCCGAAAGCTGTTTGGCCACGCATAACCGGCCTCTTTCAGCACACCCAGTTTGTCACGGCGCCCGGCAACTATCTGGTTTTCATCCTGAGAGTCTGAATTCTCCGCAGAGGTCTTGTCGTTCATAGCTTTACATCGCTGTTCGTTAGATGTTGCCTGCCTGTCACAATCGATTCGTCACCATCAAGTCTTCACAATCGAGTCAGGCGGGTATTGTGTATCTGTGATTTAGGTTTACAACCCGGCTTTGAGGCTCGCCTCAATAAATCCCGCAAGATCGCCATCAAGCACATTATTTGGGTCGGTACGCTCAACCCCGGTTCGCAAGTCTTTGACCCGGGATTGATCCAGTACATAAGAGCGAATCTGGCTGCCCCAGCCTATGTCTGCCTTGTTGTCTTCAATAACCTGCTGCTCGGCACGCTTTTCAAACAATGCAATCTCATAAAGTTTTGCCCGCAACTGCTTGTAGGCCTTGTCTTTATTTTGATGCTGCGACCGCTCACTTTGGCACTGCACTACCGTATTTGTCGGCAGGTGAGTGAGTCGAACGGCGGAGTCGGTGCGATTGACATGCTGTCCACCAGCACCGCTCGCGCGATAAGTATCAGTGCGCACATCCGCCGGATTGATCTCGATCTCGATATTGTCATCGATCTCTGCCGAGATAAACACCGAAGCAAAACTGGTGTGTCGACGATTGCCTGAATCAAAGGGCGACTTGCGCACCAATCGATGCACACCGGTCTCGGTGCGCAGCCAGCCATAGGCGTACTCGCCATTGACCTGCAGGGTGGCACTCTTGATACCGGCAACCTCAGCAGGTGACACCTCAACGATCTCCGCCGAGAAGCCACTCTTTTCGGCCCACCTGACGTACATCCGAAACAGCATCTCCGCCCAGTCCTGGGCTTCGGTGCCACCAGAGCCGGATTGAATTTCGACAAACGCATTGTTGCCATCAAGCTCGCCCTGAAACATGCGCCGGAACTCAAGGTCGGCAATCTGCACCTCAAACTCCTGAAGCTCGGTTTCGATGTCCTGCATCGCGGAGGCATCGTCTTCAGCGTGGGCAAGGTCAAGCAGCTCAGCAGAATCATCCAGACTGCCGCCGACATGGCTTAGCACAGAGACAATGCGGTCAAGACTGGCTCGTTCCTGGGACAACTCCTGCGCCCGGGTCTGATCGTTCCAGACATCGGGATCAGCCAGCTCTCGCTCTACTTCCTCCAGGCGCTCGGCGCGGCTATCAAAGTCAAAGAAACCCCCTAAGCGCACTATGACGCTCACTGAGTTGCTTTAGCGATTCCTTAAGTGACGTATATTCCGCCATGACCCATCTACTGCTGTAATTCGCAAGCGCGCAAGTTTACCTTCAAACGGCCCGGCAATGTTCAACCATTAGTTGCAACGACCGGCGATCTCGCCACTCATTCACAGACAGGTGGTACACCAGTTCAACCTGCTCGGCTCCGGGCATCGGCGCTTGCCGAAACTTGATGGCATCAAACACCTGGCCACCACACCCCACCACCATCTTGAGATGGTTTTCGCCCACCACTTTCTGCGAGATGAGTTCAAAGCTGCCGTGAAACAGGGGTTCCTCAAAGCCCTGCCCCCAGGGCCCGCCATTTGCCAGCAATTCGGCATTGGCCAGCGCCAGTTCGCCCGCCTCAAGTTCACCATCGGTTAGCACCGTATTCTGCAGAACCTCGCCGTTTACCCGGGCATCCACCGCGGCATCAAAGGCCTTGGCAAAACGCGACAGGTGACGCCGCTTCAGTGATAACCCCGCAGCCATGGCATGACCGCCAAAGCGGACAATCAACCCCGGGAACCGGGTGTCGATATCGGCCAACACATCACGAATATGCAACCCCGGAATGGATCGTGCAGACCCCTTAAGTTCATCCGGTGCGGTCGCACCGGTCTCTGCAAACGCGATCACCGGTCGAAAAAATCGTTCCCGCATACGTCCGGCAACAATACCCACCACGCCCTGATGCCAATGCTCTCGATATACGGCGAGTCCTTTCTTGTCTGCCACCGAATTCTCTTCGTCAGCAAGATCCAGTATCGCAAGCTCAGCTTCCTGGGACATTTGGGCTTCAATACTGCGACGCGCCCGGTTGAGTTCATTCAGGGCTGTCGCCAGGCGCAACGCTTCTTCATCCTCTGTAGCGAGCAGGCAGCGAATACCAATGGTCATGTCTTCCAACCGCCCGGCTGCATTAAGGCGCGGTCCCAGGGCAAAGCCCAGATCCTGGGCGGTTAGGTCAGCCAGTTTTTTACCCGCTACCTGCGCAATCGCTCGCAACCCCGGCCGCAGATGCCCAGCTCTCATTCGCTGTAATCCCTGATACACCAGAATGCGGTTGTTATGGTCAAGCGGTACAACATCAGCCACGGTACCCAACGACACCAGATCAAGCCATTGGGCCGGATTGGGTTCCGCCTTATCCTGAAACCATCCCTGATCAGCAAGTACACGGCGAACTGCGCTCAGCAGATACCATATGACACCAACACCAGCCAGGTTCTTGCTGGGGAAACTACAGCCCTTTTGGTTGGGGTTAACTACAGCAAGCGCTTTAGGCAATTCGTTACCAGGCAGGTGGTGGTCTGTAACAATAACTGCGATGCCAAGCTCGTTGGCCGCCTCTACCCCCTTGAGACTGGAAATACCATTATCAACGGTAACAATCAGGTCCGGCTTGCTCTGGGCGGCAACCGCAACAATTTCAGGCGTGAGGCCATAGCCAAAGTCGAACCGGTTAGGCACCAAAAAATCCACCTCTTTGGCACCCAGGGCCCGCAACAAAGAGACCCCAAGAGCAGATGCAGTAGCGCCGTCGGCGTCAAAGTCACCAACAAAAAGTACCGACTGGCCCTCGGTTACCGCGGCAGAGAGTCGCGCAGCAGCGGTATCCAGATCCCGCATTGATGCAGGACTGTGCAAGCCGGCGGTTGCCAGTTTGAGGTCTTCAACATCTCGCACGCCGCGTGCGGCATAAACTCGCTGCAACAATGGGGGATGGCTATCAAGCGACGTTCGAACCCGCTCAAACTCGCCCACCTCAGGCAGCACGCGCTCGCGAATCACAAACTCGTTTTCCATAATGTCCTGGCTTTTCGGGATTAGGCGTCGCCTAAGGTTTCTACCCTAATACTGACAATTTCGCCAACCACATCAGCGCTTGCCGCGATGGTTTGTAGTGCGCGGCCAAGGGCTCCCTGGGCAACTCGCTGGGTAAGCAAGACGATGGGCACCCAGCGATTCTCAGCATCAGTACCCCGATCAGCTCCGTCACGGACGTGAGTTCCTGAGGTTTTCCGTACTGCTTGCTCACGCTGAATCACGGATTCAATACTGATGCCTTCCTGACCCAATAGATGAGAGATTTTGGCAAGCACGCCCGGGCGGTCGAGCACCGGTATCCGCAAGTAAAAGGGTGCTTCACTTTCTTCTATTGGCTTCATCCTCACCTGACCAGATCCATTCTCGCAAGCGTCCGAATCTGCGCCCATCATCGGGACACCCTGGGCAACACGTATCAGGTCGGCAACCACGGAGGCAGCTGTTGGCGCGCCGCCCGCCCCTGGTCCGGCATACAACGACAAACCCACTGCGTTGTCTTTCACCATCGCGGCGTTGGTCACGCCGTTGATACCCGCAAGCAATACATCTTCCGGAACCAGCGCAGCATGGGCCCGTACGTCGAGTGCCGTGAGTTGTCCGGTGGCATCGCGCTCTGCTGCCGCAACGCCCAGGTGTTTCACGCGATAGCCCAGCTGTCGGGCGTATTCAATATCTTCAGCCGCAACGCAGTCTATGCCTGAGACCGGCACATCAGAAAAATCAACCGACACACCAAAAACCAGCCCGGCAATGATCGCAATCTTATGCGCCGCATCAATGCCACCAACATCAAAGGTGGGGTCTGCCTCAGCATAGCCAAGCTCCTGTGCCCGCTTTAAAACTTCAGGCAAATCCGCGCCTTCTTCGGTCATCGCAGTCAGGATGTAATTACAGGTGCCGTTGATAATGCCGGCAACCCATTCCACCTGGTTACCACCAAGGCCGCTAAGCAACGCATTAATCAGCGGTATGCCACCAGCAACAGCCGCTTCCAAGCCAATGGTGGCGCCGTTTTTTCTGGCCCGCGAAAACAGGTCTTCGCCATGCAGCGCAAGCAAGGCTTTGTTGCCCGTGACCAGCGATTTACCAGCGTCGAGCGTTTTCCGGGACAACTCAAGAGCTTTGGTTTCACCACCAATGAGCTCAACAACAACATCGACATCGGGATCATCAACCAGCGCATCGATATCTGTCGCAAAGCCTGCGCCGTGCAAATCGACGCCAGGTTTTGCGCTACGGCTGGCAACCTGAACCAGTCGTACAGGCCGTCCCGCCTGGGCTTCGATCTGCGCTGCATTCACATGCAAAAGGTCAACAAGGGCCTGCCCTACGGTACCGAGCCCACACAGACCCACCCGTAAATCGCGCTTATCAGAAGCAGCGCCAGAATTGTTACTAGAAACTGTATTCACCCATCGATATTTAGAATTGCTGTTACGGCCAGATACTTAAGACGTGGGCAAGCCCAGGGTTTGAGCCAGCACATCAGCCGGCATGTAGCCCGGCAAGAGTTTTCCGCTATCAGTAACAATGGCCGGCGTGCCGGTAACACCCACTTCCTGGCCAAGCTGGAATTGTTCAGCCACCGGATTCACGCAGGTTTTGGCGGCAATAGTTTTACCCGCTTTGGCATCAGTAAGCGCAGTACCCCGATCGTCTGCACACCAGGCAGAAACAATGGTGTTATAGGAGGCAGATCCGATACCGGCTCGGGGATAAGCAAGGTAACGCACCTCAACACCCAACTCATTCAACCGGGGTACTTCAGCATGCAGCTTGCGGCAATAACCACAGTCGACATCGGTAAACACACTCACAACAGCCTTGGTTTTGCCCGCGGGTTTGAACACCCAGGCGTCTTTTGAATCTACCGCTGCCATCAAATCTTTACGGACAGTTTCGCGTTTGGCTTCCGCCAAATTCACCAGTTCCAGATCACCAATAGAGTACAGGTCGCCGGCAAACATGAACTTACCGTCTTCCGTGCCATAAAGGATGGCACCGCCATCGAGTTCCATCTCGAGAATCCCTGGTACCGGTGAAGGCTGGACGGAATTGATAGGAATGTCTGGGCGGACTCGCTTTAATCGATCAAGTAACAGATTACCGCTGTCGGCCGCACTAACCGTTGCCGCCGGTTCTGCCATGACACCAGTGGCACTGGACAACGCCCACACCAGGACCGCACCGGCCAGCGCGAGAGAAGGCAGTGTTTGCGAAATAGTCAGTTGAGAGAGTTTCACGTGTTGGGCTCCTGTGCCGCATTAGAGTGTCATTCTAACGCAATAGACCTGAATTAAAGATGACCGTTCCCAATTTCAGCCAAGCACGGGTACAACGACGGGTACCAGGACGGGTAAAGACTTAGCCTCTGGGATGATGCTCTGCATGCATTGATTTTAGTCGAGCTTTGGCGACATGCGTATAAATTTGCGTGGTAGAGAGATCCGCATGCCCCAGCATCATCTGCACCGCACGCAGGTCCGCCCCATGATTGAGCAGGTGGGTAGCGAAGGCATGCCGAAGTGTATGTGGCGAAATGGCAGATGAAATCGAGGCAGCGCCTGCGTACCGCTTGATAGCGTGCCAGAACGTCTGGCGGGTCATTGCACGACGCCTGTTACTGGGAAACAACGCCTGGCTGACACCCTCAGGATCAAGCATCGGTAACGCCTCCCGTTCGTAACGGGCTAACCAATCGAGCGCCGTCGCACCAACCGGTACCAACCGCTCCTTGCCCCCCTTGCCAACCACTCGAACAGCGCCTTGCCGACGATTGAGTGCGCTTGATGTCAGGTTAACGAGTTCAGAGATCCGTAACCCCGTGGCGTAGAGCAATTCCAGCATCGCCCGGTCGCGCAGTCCCGCGGGTTTGTCCAGATCCGGGGCTCGCAGCAAACGCTCAACATCCTGTTCTGTAAGCGTTTTCGGCAGAGACCTGGATAGCTTTGGCTGGCTCAGACCACTGCTGGGATCCTGATTGATACGCCCCTGAGCACGCGAATGACGAAAAAAACCTTTGAGACAAGACAGGGCTCGCGCCGCCGACCGAGAGGCATAGCCTGCTTCAAAACGCTCCCCCAGGTAGGCGAATAATTCTTCGCTGCTGGCCTGTAACAACCCCTTGGGCGCCAGGAAGTCGGCCAATGCCAGTAAATCACGCCGATAGGCTGCGAGAGTATTGTCTGACAATCCTTTGGCCAGCCAGACTTCCTCCAGATAGCCTCGAATCGCCTCAGCCGATGCCTCGGGCACGGCGGATTCCTCGATTTTGGGTAAGCGTCCCTGGGAGGTAGGCTTGGGGCGCTTTTTAGTCGATAAACCGGACATTCCACAAGCCTACGCTGCGTTGTCAATCAACGCCCGTGTCATTTCTTTTGCCGCGCCGGAATTGTTGCGCCTGCTGCCCCGGATGGACCAAAAACACCAGTATTGCGCAAGATTACTGACCGAACGTGATGCACATCTCGCCTATTTGGACCATTAGTGCCGCATGATGACTCAAAGCGGCGCTTGGGGTGCGCCATTTTTTCTCCGGATATCGATGGTGTTGACCGATAACTCGTTGAATTTATTTGATATTAGACCCGACCATAAAAAGTTGGCACGCACTCTGCATTGGTACGAGCAGGTTTAACGGAAGTATCAGCTGTCCCCGCTGTTCGTTGAAACCTGACCGGATTTCGTCTCTCTCCACGACATCCGGTACCCACCAGCTTGTCGGGTCGGTTCTCCCCTCCCCTTGGTCCCCAACCACCCGACAAGCTGGTATTTTTCTTCCCACACCAGTCAAAGCAATTACCCAAAAAAAACGCCCGATTTCTCTTCGAAATCAGGCGCTTCCTGCGTGTCCGTGCAGCATGTCAGTGCTGCAAGCTTGAGCGGGGCTGTTGCTAGGCGCTAGACCTTTTCTTTGATCCGTGCCGCTCGACCGGACAGTTCGCGCAGATAGTAAAGCTTGGCCTGGCGAACATCGCCACGGCGCTTCACTTCAATTTCGGCAACCATCGGGCTATGGGTTTGAAAGGTACGCTCAACGCCTACGCCGTGGGAAATTTTGCGCACGGTGAACGCTGAATTCAGGCCCCGATTGCGTTTGCCCAAAACCACACCCTCAAAGGCCTGAAGACGCTCGCGTGAGCCCTCAACCACCCTTACCTGCACAACCACTGTATCGCCTGGGCCGAACTCGGGGGTGTTTTCTCGAAGCTGCTCTTTTTCTAGCTGCTGAATAATTTTGTTGCTGTTCATCGCATGACGCTCAAATTTGAGGCGCGAATTGTACATGGGAACGCGGGAGAAGCTAAACCTTATTTTGGCCCTTTGGGCCCGCCCTCAGCGAACAGTTCCAGCAATAGCGCCCGGTCAAGCTCATCGAGAGGGACTTGCAGCAACATTTCAGGGCGCCTCGCCAGGGTGCGAGCCAAGGATTGTTTGCGCCGATACCGTGCGATTCGCTTATGGTCCCCGCTGACCAGCACGGGCGGCACCTCTCGACCATCCGCAAGGCGTTCCGGCCGGGTATAGACCGGCGCTTCCAGAAGTCCGTTGGCAAAGCTGTCGAGTTGCGCAGACTCCGAATTTCCCAGGATGCCAGGCAGCCACCGCGACAGGGCATCCAGCATGACCTGGGTCGGCAGTTCGCCACCGGTTAACACAAAATCTCCGAGCGACACTTCTATGACAGGACCAGCGTCCTGGGCCTTGTGACGCTCAAGCACCCGCTCATCGATGCCTTCGTAACGACCGCATAAGAAAATCAGTGCAGGTTGCTCGGCCAACTGCTGCACGATCGCCTGAGTCAGCGGTTGGCCCTGGGGAGTAGGAACAATCAACGGCGTCTGACCAGTCATTGGCGACTGTTGGCACGCCTCATCAAGCGCCGCCTCCAGGGGTTCAACCTGCATGACCATGCCGGGTCCGCCACCGTAAGGTTTATCGTCTACCTGGCCATGGTTTCGCGTTGTGTAATCGCGAGGATTAAAGAAATGACAATCCAGACTCGACTCATCCTCGTAAGCCCGACGAGTAACGCCAAAGCTCGAGAAATTCTCAAACAGTTCAGGCAACAGCGTGACGATGCCAATCCACATCAGCAAACCAACCCACAGTTAGACAGCGCAGCGCCTGCCATCAGCTTAGCCACTGAGGGTCCCAATCTACTCTGATCTGCTCCCTGGACACCGACAAAACATAGGCCTTAACAAAGGGAATCAGGATTTCACCGGCGCCGCTTGCCTCAGGACGGACCCTGAGTACATCGTGCACGCCAGTTTCAAGCAAGCCGGCAACCTGACCAAGAACCCGGTCAGCCTGGTCAATCACCTGCGCGCCAATCAGGTCACGCCAATAAAACTCATCATCGTCCGGATCCGGCAACTGACGTCGGGGCACCCCAATTTGCAGGCCTTTCAGTTCGGCAACCTGCTCTCGTTCGGCGAACCCACTGATCCGCCCCAAATAGTGATCCTGATGACTGCGGAGTTCACTGACTTCCAGTGAGTACCACTGGTCGCCGCCCTTTTGACCGCCCTCTTGGTCAGCAGCAGAGACGTAGCTGCGTTTGTTAGCGTTCCGGCCCAGGGGACGGCGCCGGAACAACCAGGGCTGATAGGTTAGAAGATTTTCGGCGGGAGTTGTGTAGGAGTGAATATGTACTTCACCGCGCACGCCATGCGGCGCGCCCAAGCGGCCGACAATGATCACTTCATCAGCAGAAGAGAAGTTCGCCACCCCCGTTCACTGCCGAATCGGGAGAGACAGGGCTGCACCAAGAACTATGCGGCCCAGGGGAATCGACCTACTCGGCAGCGGCTTCTGCCGTTTCAGTAGGTGCTGCAGCGGCCGCGATCCGGGCCTTGGAGATCAGCTTCTTAACCTTGTCGGTGGGCTGTGCGCCAACACCAATCCAGTGGTCTACCCGGCCCAGATCCAGCCGCAATCCCTCAGCAGCACCCTTCGCCACCGGATTGAAAAACCCAAGGCGTTCAATGAACTTACCGTCCCGTTTTGCCGCTCGATCAGCAACGGTGATGTGGTAGAACGGGTTTTTCTTGGCACCGGAGCGGGCTAAGCGAATGATTACCATAAGTTTTTTTCTGACTGTCAGTCGTTTATAAGACGGATTTGGCGCGAGCTGATGCACAGCAAAATGGCACCGGTTCAGCGAGCGCGGTATTGTATAGCAATCACCTTTGCACGCAACCAGTTCGACGCGCCAGCCAGGTACCGGCGCTAGCGGCGCCTTGGCGGGAAACCACCAGGACCGGGCTGCCCCATCTGCCCTTGTAAACCGCGCATCATGTTGGTCATGGCGCCTTTTTTCTTCATCTTTTGCATCATCTTCTGCATCTGCTTGTGCTGTTTGAGCAGACGGTTAATGTCTGGAATCTGAGTACCGCTGCCGGCCGCAATACGTCGCTTGCGAGATCCGTTCAAAAGATCTGGAAAGCGCCGTTCACGGACGGTCATGGAACCAATGATGGCCTCCATCTGCTTGAACATGCCGTCATCAAGCTGATCCTTGGCTGCGGCAGGTATCTGATTCATCCCGGGCATCTTATCGAGCATGCTCGTGATGCCGCCCATGTTTGACATCTGCTGCAGCTGATCGCGAAAATCTTCGAGATCAAACTTCTTGCCCTTGGCCATTTTGCGGGCAAGTTTCTGGGCCTTCTTTTTATCAACCTTGCGTTCAGCTTCTTCGATAAGCGACAGCACATCGCCCATTCCGAGGATACGGGATGCCACTCGATCCGGATGGAACGGCTCCAGGGCATCCGTCTTCTCGCCAACCCCCAGAAACTTGATCGGTTTGCCGGTGATGGCTTTTACGGATAGCGCCGCTCCACCCCGGGCGTCGCCATCGGTTTTGGCCAACACCACTCCCGTTAGCATGAGCGCATCATTGAACGCCTTGGCCGTATTGGCAGCGTCCTGACCCGTCATGGCGTCGACCACAAACAAGGTCTCCGCGGGCCCCAGATTCATTTGCAAGGCCTGTATCTCGGCCATCATGTCAGCATCAATGGCCGTACGCCCGGCTGTATCAACAATCAAGACATCGTCAAACTGCTGCTTGGCGTCGGTCACGGCACGTTCTGCAATCGCCAATGGTTTCTCCAGTGCGGTGCTCTGGATGAACCGGGCGTTGACCTCTGAGGCAAGGGTTTTCAGCTGTTCTATTGCTGCCGGTCGGTACACGTCGGCACTGACAACGGCGACCTTCTTCTTCTCGATCTCGCGCAGATAGCGGGCAAGCTTGGCAACGGTGGTGGTTTTACCTGCGCCCTGCAGCCCGGCCATCAAAATGACAACCGGTGGCTTTGCCGCGAGATTCAGCGGCTCGTGAGTGCCCATAAGTGACACAAGCTCTGCGTGCACAATTTTTACAAACTGCTCGCCTGGATTCAGCGCGGTACTCACCGTGGTACCTATGCTTGCCACCTTGACTCGCTCGACAAAGTCCTTGACGACGCCCAGGGCCACATCGGCCTCCAACAGCGCCATACGCACCTCGCGCAGGGTGCCAGCGATATTGTCTTCAGTAAGTTTGGCTTTGCCCTGGATGCCCCGCAGGGTCTGAGTCAGGCGATCACTGAGATTTTCGAACATAAGGCGTCTTTTTTGGCTTGTATGGTGATTTTGACTGAAACCGCATAGTGCGGCGGCGCCCTAGTATAGCCCAATGACTTTCGGCCTGATGCCAATCTGTGCCACACTCGCGATTCACCCCGAACCGACACTTACACCCCGATTCACAAATGAATCCCGCCTACCCCGGCATTGCAGCCCTACTCTTCTATTTGCTCGGTTTTGTCTTCCACGGCAGCGACTATCGAGCGCGTCGTACACCCGATCGACAGCGCCTGTTGTTCATCGCCTTGCCGGCAACAATACTGCACGGCCTGACTGCCTGGGCTCTGTTAATCACACCGCAAGGCCTGAACCTTGGTCTCTATAGTGCGGCTTGTCTCACTACGTTCATCCTGACTGCTCTGGTGTTGGTGGGTTCTGTCCGGGCCCCACTGCAAAACCTGTATCTGTTTGTCTACCCACTGGGCGCCGTGGGGGTCCTGGTTGGAATCAGTTTTTCTACCAGCTTTGCACCCATCAGCATTGTCTCCGCCGAGCTACTAACGCATATCCTGTTGTCGGTTCTGGCCTATACCGTTTTGCTGTTCGCCACCTGTCAGTCCCTGGTTCTGCGGTCCCAGGAGAAGGCGCTCCGCGACAAACGTGATATCTCGGTATTGCGCATGCTGCCACCGCTACAGACCATGGAGGACATGCTGTTTCAGTGGCTATTTGTAGGTGTTGTGCTGCTTACACTTGCTATCGGCAGCGGATTTTTATTTCTCGATAATATGTTTGGACAACCCGTTCACCACACGGTGCTCTCCATTGCTTCCTGGCTTGCGTTTACCACTCTGCTTATCGGCCGAGCACGTTTTGGTTGGCGTGGAGCCACCGCCACACGCTGGACACTGGGCGGTTTTGCGTTGTTACTGCTTGGCTATCTGGGATCAAAATTTGTCGTAGAGGTACTGTTGCAACGATGAGTCTTTCAGAGGCACCGTTATCGCTGCTCCTGCTTGGCATGCTGGTCATGCTGTTGCTATCGGCTTACTTTTCAAGCTCTGAAACCGCAATGATGGCAGTCAATCGCTATCGACTGCGGCACCTTGTCAAAGAGCGTCACAAGGGTGCAAGACGCACCAATAACCTGCTGCGCCGACCAGATCGCCTGCTCAGCGTGATTCTGATCGGCAACAACCTGGTGAACTTTTCAGCGGCAACACTTGCCACCATTATTGGCATCAGACTACTGGGTGATGTCGGCGTGGCGGTTGCGCCGGTGGTACTCACACTCATATTTCTGGTGTTCGCAGAGGTTGCTCCAAAAACCATCGCAGCCCAACACCCCGAACGTATCGCCTTTGCATCGAGCGCGATACTCAAGCCACTCCTTAAGTTCATGTACCCAGTGGTCTGGTTTGTGAATGCCCTGAGCAATCTGCTCGTCAAACCCTTCGCAGCAGATGGCGAGGCACCTAACGCTGATCATCTAACCCAGGATGAAATGCGCACTCTGGTTGATGAGAACGTGGCACTACCCACCCGCCGGCAAAACATGCTGCTAAATGTGCTCGATCTGGAAAAAGTAACCGTGAATGACATCATGGTACCCAGGGGCGAAATTGTTGGGATTGACCTGGAAAACCCGGTCGAAGAAATACTCTCGCTCATGGCAAGTTCTGAACACACTCGACTGCCGGTGTATCGAGAAAATGTAAACAACATCGTTGGCATCATGCATTTGCGCCGCGCTGTTCGGCTGCTAAAACTCACTCGGGACGTCAGTGTAGAAGACGTTATCGCCCAAACCCGCGAACCCTACTTTGTACCTGAGGCGACGGCGCTCAATACCCAGCTTGTTAACTTTCAGAAGGAAAAACGCCGGATTGCCCTGGTGGTTGATGAATACGGCGACGTACAAGGGATTGTTACCCTTGAAGATATCCTGGAAGAGATCGTTGGTGAATTCACCACTGACTTTGCCGGCAGTACCGAAGAAATCACCTCCTTGACCGACGGCAGTTACAAGATCGAAGGCATGGCAGTGTTACGTGACATAAACCGTGCCCTGTCCTGGGAGCTGCCAACCGCCGGACCACGCACGCTGAATGGTCTTATCACGGCGCACCTCGGGGTGATCCCCGAGGCCAACGTCTGCTTGCTGATAGAGAATTACCGAATCGAAACTCTGACGATCAGCGACAATCGCATCAACAACGTGCGTATAGAACAGATAGAAACCGAAGCAGTCGATGATCCCGAAGACTAGGCGGTAAACCTTGCCTGCTCAGGAACGTCGCGCCCAGCGGCGATTGAGTGCAGATACCATCGCAAGCAACGAAGACGTCACGGTGTTTCGACTAATGCCCGCACCATAACAACGGCCTTCTGGCTCATCATCTATCGCCAGCAGGCAGATCGCCTGGGCATCCTTGCCCCGCGACATCGCGTGCTCGTGATAATCAATCACTCGCAAGCTTTCATTGAGCGTATTAAGTAAGGCATTGGCAAACGCGGCAATCGGACCGGAACCTTCACCAGTGAGGGTCATGGTTTGTTCGCTAACCATAACTTCTGCCGTACAGATCTGTGTATCCCCTTCGCCGCTCTCAAGCGAATAATCGATCAGCTTGTAAGGACCGTCCTCAACCACGTATTGAGCCTCAAGTTCGGACAGTATTTCGTCTGGCTGCACTTCACGATCGAGCTTTTCAGTGGCGTCTTGCACCAGGGCGGAAAATTCGACCAGCATCTCTCGTGGCAGGTTAATCCCGTAGTGTTCTTCAAGAATGAAGCCCACGCCGCCTTTGCCAGACTGGCTATTTACCCGAATTGCTTCTTTGTAGGACGACCCCACATCTGCTGGATCAATCGGCAGATAAGGGACTTCCCAAAGATCATCACTAACCTGGCTCATGCCTTTGCGTATCGCATCCTGATGGGAGCCTGAGAAAGCGGTGAAAACCAACTCGCCGGAATACGGATGGCGCTCATGTACCGGCAACTTGTTTAACCGGGTCACCACACTCTTTATGCGTTTCATCTCAGAAAAGTTCAGCTCAGGGTCAACGCCCTGGGAAAACAGGTTCATGCCTACCGTCACCAGATCGCAATTGCCGGTGCGCTCCCCGTTACCAAACAAAGTGCCCTCGACACGCTGGGCGCCAGCGAGAACACCGAGTTCGGTGGCCGCAATTCCAGTCCCCCGATCATTGTGGGTATGCAGGCTAAGGACAATACGCTCCCGCCCCGGGAAGTTCTTCAAGAACCACTCCACCTGATCAGCGTAGATATTGGGAGTGGACATTTCTACCGTGGCAGGCAGGTTGATGATGATGGGTGACTCAGCACTGGCCCCCCACTCATCTGCAACCGCCGCGCAAACCTCAACAGCAAAATCTAGCTCTGTGCCCGTGAAACTCTCGGGTGAGTACTCAAGCGTCAAATTGCCTTCAAAACTCGCAGTGGCTGCCTTGACCATTCTGGTGCCGTCTATTGCCAGCGCCTTGATCCCCGCCCGATCCATATCAAACACCACCCGCCGTTGCAGCGTCGAGGTTGAGTTATACAGGTGGAAGATCGCGTTCTTGGCCCCGGCAATGGACTCAGCGGAACGAACAATGAGCTCCTCTCGCGCCTGACAGAGCACCTGGATTGCGACGTTGTCGGGAATCCGGTTTTCATCGATGATCCGCCGCACAAAATCGAAATCTGGCTGAGACGCTGCTGGAAAACCGACCTCGATCTCCTTGAATCCAAGCTCCAGGAGCAGATCAAAGAACTCAAGCTTCTCTGTCACATTCATTGGGTCAACCAGCGCCTGGTTGCCATCTCGCAGATCGACACTGCACCAGCGCGGGGCCTGGGTCAGCGTCTTACCGGGCCATTCGCGGTCCGGCAGATCGACAGGTTTAAATGCTGAGTACTTTTGAAAAGGCATAGACGCTGGAGCATTGCCTGCGTCCTTTGGGGTACCGGTGGCCACGCCAGCAGCACGATCTGTTTTATCTGTGCTCATTTTGAATTCAACTCGTTATCAGAGACTAAGTTACCCGCTCGCATACTGCCTCGGCAATGCCGTGACCTAGTTATCGTAAACTACGTGCGTCGAGTGTGGGGGATGAATGGGCGAGGCCCTGTAAGAGTTAGTTTGCCGGATGCACCGGCAGCAGAAGAAGAGCACTCAGGCTATTTTCAAGCAGACCGTTCTCACGTAAATCACAGACACGCTGACCACAGCGACAAAGCACTTTGCAATTAAGAAGCGCTGGGCTTAAAACCGGGCTGCAGGCTGTGTAACGAGCTGGGCTCATGGATTTCTGTTATCAAGTGCTGAACACAATGTTTCCTGACTATAGGACAGCCCAGCTACTTTTACCACGGGTTGTGAGGCGATCTAGCCAAATCGAACGCTGATACAACCGGCGGCATGTCGTGCCTTTTCACGGGCGTCATCAATATTGGCACCCAGTGCCAATGCAACGCCAACGCGCCGTTCACCATCAACCTCCGGTTTGCCAAACAATCGAATTTGGGTATCCGCCTGGCTCAACGCCTCGTCCACACCGGTATAACTCAGGTCGGTTGAGGTCCCTTGTGCCAGCACGACTGCAGATGCCGCCGCCCCCCGGCTGCGGATCGTGGGAATGGGCAATCCGAGAATGGCTCTTGCATGCAACGCAAACTCGCTCAGGTCCTGGCTTACCAGAGTCACCAGGCCCGTGTCGTGCGGACGAGGACTCACCTCGCTGAAATACACCTGATCCCCTTTGATGAAGAACTCAACACCAAACAGCCCATAACCGCCCAGTGCTGATGTCACCTGTTCTGCGATGCGCTTGCACTGCGTCAATGCCTGCTCGGTCATGGGTTGAGGTTGCCAGGACTCCTGATAGTCCCCACCTTCCTGTCGGTGGCCAATGGGTTCGCAAAAGCTCACCCCCCCCGCATGCAACACCGTAAGCAGGGTAATTTCGTAGTCAAAATCAACAACGGCTTCAACAATCACGCGACCGGCATCTCCCCGGGCACCAGCCTGTGCGTACTCCCAGGAGGCCAGAATATCATCGGTACGACGTACTGTTGATTGACCTTTGCCGGATGAACTCATAATGGGCTTAACGATGCAGGGCATTCCAATCGCGTGTACTGCCGCTTCGTAGTCGGCCTGGTTTCCGGCAAATTGATAGGCCGAGGTGGCAACACCTAACTCCTGCGCCGCCAACAGACGAATGCCTTCACGATTCATTGTCAGCTGCGCGGCTTTGGCGGTTGGAACGACACAAAGCCCCTCCGACTCAAGCTGCACCAAAACATCAGTTGCAATAGCTTCGATCTCAGGCACAACCAGATCAGGCGCTTCGGCTGATATCACCCGGGACAGTTCAGCGCCGTCACGCATATCGATCACATGTGACCGATGCGCCACTTGCATCGCTGGCGCACCGGCGTAACGATCTACAGCAATCACCTCAACGCCAAATCGCTGCAGCTCGATAACAACTTCTTTTCCCAGCTCACCGCTGCCCAGCAGCATAACCCGGGTTGCTGAATTCGAACCCGGAGTGCCAATACCCGTATTTCCTGGACGCATGCGGTCAACGCTTATCGACATATCAGCTCCGGTCTGGCTCGCTCTGTACGCTAAGCGTTTGTGCAAAGCGCTGCCCGTTAGCTACGTAGGCCTTCGCACCCAGGGAAATGTTGCCCGCTTCTTCAGGGGTAAACGTACGAACCACCTTTGCTGGCGAACCCAGAATCATCGAGTAGTCTGGAAACTCTTTGTTTTCGGTAATCAGGGAATGAGCGCCTACCAGGCACCCCTTACCAATCTTCGCACCATTAAGAACGGTGCTGCCAATACCAATCAGCGAACCGTCGCCTATCGTACAACCGTGCAACATCACCATGTGGCCAATGGTGACATCGGCGCCAATCGTAAGGGGAAATCCTGGGTCCGTGTGTAACACAGAGCCATCTTGCACGTTGCTGTTTTCACCCACAGTAATGACGTCGTTGTCGCCACGAATCACTGCATTGAACCAAACCGAAGCATTGTTTTTTAGCACCACAGAGCCCATGACATCTGCGCTTTCGGCAACGAAGTACTCGCCCTCTGCGACCACGCGGCGGTCTCCTAATTGAAAAATCATCCTGTCCCCTCTTGTGTGTACCGAACAGCGTAAAGTCTACCTGTAATCGTCATAAAAATTGATCTGAGAATGCCAACACAACCCGCTTACAGCCCGCTCATAGAGCTACGGAGGCCTCTCCCGCATAGTTTGCAAACTAATCAAAGAAACCCCCGTTGTGGGAATAGTTTCAGGAATCGAAGCATGTCTCTACCAGAGTTTGAAGTCCTGGTTGATCTGGCCCGTAACGACCCCAGTGGTCTTGAAGATCTCCGCGCCGCTCTAGTCAGCGGTGTCATCGACGAAGCACGTACACCGCAGCAACAACAACGACTGGCCGGTTTGCAGTTCCGCATCGACCTGGAGCGCCGGAAGTCGACGTCTCCCATGGGCGCTACCATTCGGATTTCGGAAATGATGTGCCGTTCCCTTGCAGATCTCCATTTGTCTATTGTTGCACCTGAAGAGCTGCACGGCGAGGCAGAGGTCATTGAGCTACAGGACGTAGGTGCAACCATTGTGCCCTTTCCAAAACCAATCGAACTGCATCGAAACGAGGCTGATAAATAGCAGCTATACTTACCAGCACACCCAAGATGTAAGACACCTATGAAGTTTTGCAGCGATTGTGCGGGCGCAATCCAGTTTGAAACTCCGCAAGACGACAACCGCGAGCGTGCGGTATGTAGCCAGTGTGGAACCATCCACTACATTAATCCAAAGGTCATCGCCGGTTGCCTGCCCGTGTGGCAGGACAAGGTTCTGTTGTGCAAACGTGCCATTGAGCCGCGCAAAGGCTACTGGACCCTGCCCGCCGGGTTCCTTGAAAACAAAGAATCCATCGAAGATGGCGCGCACCGCGAAACCTGGGAAGAAGCACAGGCCAAAGTGACAAACTCCCAGCTATACACCGTCTTCAGTCTGCCGCACATTTCCCAGATCTACGTGTTTTACAAAGGCGAGTTGATTGACGGCCAGTACGGGGTTGGCACCGAAAGTCTCGAAACGGCACTCTTTTGTGAAACAGAAATTCCCTGGGACAACCTGGCATTTCCCGTGATCACCGACACACTGAAGCACTACTTTGCTGATCGACAGCAAGTCGCGTCCAACGCCGACTTCCCGGTCCATGACGGCGTTGTCAATTTTCGCCGCCGAATCCAGCCCGACTAGGCAAGCGCAACCCGCGCGTTACGAAATAATCTCAGCCAGGGAGCATCTTCTTTCCAGCTGGAATCTGACACGGCGTTCTGCGTCGCGCGGAACACCCGCTCCGGGTGCGGCATCATGATCAACACCCGACCCTCGGCCGCTGTTACTCCAGCGAGCCCCCCAGGCGAGCCATTGGGGTTAGCAGGATAGGTCATCGTTGGCTGGTGAAAACTATCTACGTAGGTGAATGCCGCCTGCGGTTCTCCATCTCCAGCAAGCTCTGCATAACCTTCGCCATGAGCCACGGCCACCGGCAATACACTGCCTGCCATATCTGTCAGCCAGGGAGAGGTAACATCAGAAATCCTGATGAGCGAGGTACGCCCTTCATACTGCTGGCTCTGATTGGTAACAAATCGCGGCCAATTCTGCGCCCCAGGCACCAACGATTTCAGCTGGGCAAACATTTGCGCACCATTACAGACACCGAGCGCCAGAGAATCCCGGGCGAAAAAGCGTTCAAAAGCCCGACGCAGATCCTCATCAAACAGAATCGACTTGGCCCAGCCGCCACCACCCCCCAGGACATCCCCGTAGGAAAATCCGCCACAGGCCGCGAGGGCAGAAAACCGTTCAAGCAGGGCCGGGTTTGCCAGCAGATCACTCATGTGGACATCTACAGGTTGAAATCCGGCTCGCTCAAACGCCGCCGCCATCTCCAGTTGGCCGTTCACACCTTGTTCGCGGACCACCGCAACCTCTGGTCTTGCAAGCGCAACCAAGGGCGCCGTGATGTCTTCATCAACATTGAAAGACACTTTCGCAGCCATCCCGGGATCATCACTCTCGATCCCCGCATATTCCATATCTGCGCACAGAGGATTGTCGCGCAACCTTTGCATCAGATAGCTGGTTTTAGCCCAGAGCTTGTGCAGTTGAACTCGATTCGACGAGAGGACCAGCTGGCCGTCTACCTGCACTTGAATCGCTCCATCAAACCGGGGCACCCCAACAACCTGTGCCCGCACCAAGCCGTTCGCAAAGGCCGCACAAACCTTGGCCGCATCCGCACGCCTTACCTGCACAAGTGCACCAAGTTCCTCATTGAAAAGCTGACGTCGAGCATGATCAATCGGCTCAGCGTCTTGCGCATCTCCTCCTCGAGTGAAAGGCAAACTTTGCAAATCAAGCTCAACGCCGCAGCGCCCCGCAAACGCCATCTCAAGTGCGCAGACAATCAAGCCACCATCACTACGATCGTGGTAGGCAAGCAAATGCCCTGCGTCGTTCTGCGCTATTACGGTGTTAAAGAACGCCTTTAATACTTCCGGGTCATCAACATCCGGCATCTCCTGGCCTAGCTGGCCATAGACCTGGGCGAGCGCACTGCCGCCGAGTCTGCCTGCCCCCAGATCAACCAATACCAAAACGGTGTCTTCGTCATCGTGTCGCAATTGCGGCGTCAATGTCTGCCGAATATCCGCAACTGGCGCAAACGCCGTGATATTAAGCGTAAGCGGTGAGGTGACCGATCGCGTAAGCCCGTCAACCGGCCAGGCAGTACGCATGGAAAGGCTGTCTTTACCTACTGGAATAGCAATGCCAAGTGCTGGACAGAGGTCCATACCTACCGCTTTCACGGCATCAAACAGAGCCTGATCTTGTTTGTCCGCATCAGCGGCGGCCATCCAGTTGGCAGACAACACAACCCGTGACAGCTCGCTCACCCGGGCCGCCGCGAGATTGGTCAGGGCTTCGCCAACAGCCATTCGTGCGCTTGCAGCCGGATTGGCCAACGCCAGCGCCGGGCGCTCGCCCATGCACATTGCCTCGCCCGTATAGCCGTTGAATCCCGACGCGGTTACTGCCACATCAGCCACCGGTTCTTGCCAGGGCCCAACCAGTTGCTCTTGTGCAACCAGGCCGGTAACGCTGCGATCACCAATGGTGATGAGAAATTTCTTGCTACCGACACTAGGAAAGCGCAACACCCGCTCCAGATCCTGCATCAAATCCACGACGATATCGGTTCGGCTCAATGCCAGCTGTTGTTGCCCGAACTCAACTCGGGCAAAGCTTCGATGCTGTTGGGGAGTGTTGCCAAACAAAAGATCCATCGGCAAATCAACCGGTGTCTCAGGATGCAGATCGTCTGTCAGCTGCAAGTGAGGCTCGGCAATGGCGTCGCCTACAATCGCACAGGGGCAGCGCTCGCGCGCACAGATCGCCTCAAACACATCAATGCGCGCCGCGTTTACCGCCATGACGTAACGTTCTTGTGATTCATTGCACCAGATTTCCATCGGTGCCATAGAGGGGTCGGCGCTGGGAATCTGCCGCAATTCAAAGTTGGCCCCTGTGCCTGCATCTTTGGCAAGCTCTGGCAGGGCGTTAGACAGCCCACCCGCACCCACATCGTGAATCAACTCTATGGGGTTATCCTCACCCAGAGCACAACAGGCATCGATTACCTCTTGCGCCCGACGTTGCATCTCAGCGTTGCCGCGCTGTACCGATGCAAAATCCAGATCACTGGAACTCTGGCCAGAGGTCATACTGGATGCCGCGCCACCCCCCAGACCGATCAGCATTCCCGGACCACCCAGCACAACCAGCCTTGCACCTGGTGCTACCGGTGCGGCCTGTACATGTTCGGAGCGCACACTGCCTAGTCCGCCTGCAATCATTACAGGCTTGTGATACCCACTGTGGTGTTCGCCGGAATTGGCATCTGCCATTTCAAAGGTTCGAAAGTAACCGCTCAACGCAGGCCGGCCAAATTCGTTGTTGAAGCTCGCGGCTCCGATTGGGCCCTCAAGCATGATCTCCAACGCGCTGGCGATCTGCTCCGGTTTACCAATAGCGGTTTCCCAGGGCTGCGCATCACCCGGGATATTCAAGTGAGACGTTGTAAACCCGGCCAAACCCGCCTTGGGTTTTGATCCACGCCCCACCGCTCCCTCATCTCGAATCTCGCCACCGGAGCCCGTAGCGGCACCGGCAAAGGGCGCAATGGCCGTTGGGTGATTGTGGGTCTCAACTTTCATGAGCACATTGGCGTCTTCGTTCACAAACTCGAAACGTCGACTCTGCGGATTCACCTGTAACCGATCCTGCTGCGGACCTTCTATCACCGCGGCATTGTCGGAGTAAGCACTAAGTACACCACGTCCGTTAATCTGTTTATGGGTGTTGCGAATCATCTGAAACAGCGACAGATCCGCCTCAGCGCCGTCGACTGTCCAGCTCGCATTGAACACCTTGTGCCTGCAGTGTTCCGAATTTGCCTGGGCAAACATCATGAGCTCTACATCAGTAGGTTCTCGTCCAAGCGCCGCAAAGGAACGCACAAGGTAGTCGATCTCACCATCAGAGAGCGCCAGGCCCAATTCAATATTCGCCGCAGGCAGATCATCAAGCGCTATGCGAGACAGTTGCCGGGCTGGCCCAGCTGTAAACACGGAATCAAACTGTTGTTCAGAACAGGGGGCTTCGGTCATACGGTCGAATAGCAGACTGTGAACATCAGCCCTGTTGATGGCCTCCTGATCGCCTTCCAGATACCAGCGAACACCACGTTCTACGCGCAGAACCGAGGTAAGGCCGCAAATAGCAAAGATGTCGCTTGCCTTGCTGGACCAGGGAGAAATAGTACCGGGGCGTGGCAACACAGTAACCACGACAGACCCCAGTGGCTGCGGCAGATCTTGAGTGGGGCCATAATCGAGAAGCGCCACCGCCCGCCTGTGTTCCTCAGGCTCCAGAGGTCGCTCGCAATCCAAAAGGTGCACGTATTCGGCGTAGCAGGCAGAGATTCTTGAGTCCTTTGCCTTCAGCAACTGCAGTGTTTTGTTTAGTGAAAACGCCGAGCGCGCCGCGCGCCCTGGCAACAGGCAAAGCTCTCGACTCAAGCTAGGAATCCCCCTGATTTGAAGAAGCCTCAGCAGCCAAACGGCGCTGCCGAAAAAAGTCCTTAATACGGTCCGCACATTCTGTGGCCAGACACCCGCTGATCACTGCGGGGATGTGGTTAAAGCGCTGGGCAGATAAGTCGGGCTGATCAAGCAATGCAATAGCACCCGCCCGGGGTTCCGGTGCACCGTAGACAATCTGCGCGACCCGCGCGTGAATGCTTGCCCCCAGGCACATCGTACAAGGCTCAATAGTGCTATACAGGACTGCTCCGGAGAGACGGTAGTTGTCCACACTTGCGGACGCTGCACGCAGCGCCACCACCTCGGCATGAGCCGAAGGGTCATTATCAATAATCTGCCGGTTGTGTCCTCGGCCGATCACCGTATCTCCAAGGACAACAATCGCCCCCACGGGAACCTCGCCCATGGCGGCCGCCCGATCCGCCAACCCCAACGCCTCACGCATATGCGCTTGCATGAGCTCGGGATAAGGTTCGCCAGCTTGCAAGCTCACTCCCACTCAATGGTCGCCGGTGGCTTGGAGGACACATCGTAGACCACCCGCGATACGGCCTCTATCTCATTAATTATACGATTGGATATTTTGCCGATGAGCGCATAAGGCAGCTCCGCCCAGGTCGCCGTCATAAAATCGGTAGTCACAACCGCGCGCAAGGCGATCACATGCTCGTAGCGTCGAGCATCGCCCACCACGCCTACCGACTTGACGGGCAAATAAACCGCAAATGCCTGACTCACCGCATCATAGAGGTCGGCGTTTCTGAGCTCCTCGATAAATATGGCGTCGGCTTCACGCAGCACACCGGCGTAGCTCTCACGCACTTCACCAAGGATTCGAACCCCAAGGCCTGGCCCCGGAAACGGATGTCGATAAACCAGTTCTCTTGGCAACCCCAGAGCAACACCAACTTCACGCACCTCATCCTTGAACAATTCGCGTAGAGGCTCCAGAAGCTTCAGCGCCATTCGCTCCGGCAGCCCTCCCACATTGTGGTGGCTCTTGATGACGTGGGCCTTGCCATATTTGCTGGCGGCCGACTCAATGACATCAGGGTAAATTGTGCCCTGGGCTAGCCACTTAACGCCTTCAAGTCTCGACGACTCGCGCTCAAACACCTCAATGAACTTGTTGCCAATAATTTTGCGTTTGGTTTCCGGATCGTCCTCACCCGCCAGCGCGCCAAGAAACTCCTGGGCAGCGTCAACAACTACCAGATTGAGATCAAGATGGTTAGATGGCGCAAACGCGGCCTCCACCTGCTGCCGCTCGTTCTTGCGCAACAAACCATTGTCCACAAACACACAGGTCAGTTGATCGCCAATGGCTCGTGCCAGAAGTGCAGCTACTACGCTTGAATCAACGCCGCCAGACAGCCCAAGCAAAACCCGGTCTGAGCCCACCTGTGCACGCATGGACTCGATGGCCTCATCTGCAATATTCTCGGCCGTCCACAACGGCTCGCAGCCGCAAATGTCTCGAGCAAAGGTTTGATAGAGCTCGCTACCGCCTTCGCTGTGGGTCACCTCAGGATGAAATTGCACGGCGTAGATAGAACGCTGTTCATCCATCATCGCCGCAATCGGCGCATTCTCTGTGCGGGCAAGCAGCTCGAAGCCTTCGGGCAGGCGGGCCACCTTGTCGCCATGACTCATCCAAACGTTACGTGCAGCCGGCGCCCCCAGTAACGCAGAGCTGGTCACCGTCTCTACCTGAGCATGACCAAACTCCCGTTCACTGGAAGTAACGACCTCACCACCCAGCTGCGTGGCAAGTGCATGCATGCCATAACAGATGCCAAGAATGGGCACACCAAGTTCAAAAATGCTGTCATCTATGCGCGGCGCCATGCCTTCGGTAACAGATTCTGGTCCCCCGGAGAGTATGACGCCGCGTGGTGCAAACTCGCGAATCACCTCCGCAGAAACGTCAAACGGCAAGATCTCACAATACACCGAGGCCTCTCGTACTCGACGAGCAATAAGCTGGGTGTACTGGGAACCGAAGTCAACGATCAACAGCCGTTGGCTTTGGATTTGATTTTTCGCAGTCATGGTTTAACTCAGCGGGTAGTTCGGCGCTTCTTTGGTAATCGCCACATCGTGTACATGGCTTTCGGCCATGGAGGCATGGGTCACTCGGACAAACTGAGGCTCGCTACGCATCCGGGCAACGCTGTCACAGCCGGTGTAGCCCATACTGGCCTTCAATCCGCCCATTAGCTGATGAACGATGGGGCCTATAGGCCCCCGGTACGGCACTCGACCTTCGATGCCCTCGGGAACCAGTTTTCGAGCATCCCCCTCGACTTCCTGAAAATAGCGGTCGGAAGAACCATTGGTGCCGGCCATGGCGCCAACGGAGCCCATGCCCCGGTAAGATTTGTAGGTTCGTCCCTGGTACAGCTCAACCTCGCCTGGCGCCTCGTCGGTGCCGGCAAGCAAACCACCCACCATGATTGCGCTGGCACCAGCCACTATGGCTTTAGCAATGTCACCCGAATAGCGGATGCCACCATCGGCTATAACGGGTACGTCTGCCTGGTTTGCTGCCTCACAGGCTTCCGACACCGCCGTAATTTGCGGTACACCAATGCCACTGACAATTCGCGTCGTACAGATCGACCCCGGACCAATCCCTACCTTTACGCAATCTACTCCGGCATCTATAAGCGCTTGCGCGCCATCGCGAGTGGCCACGTTGCCACCAATCACAGACAGCTTTGGGTAGGTTTGCTTTATCCAGCTAACCCGATCAAGAACTTTTTGTGAATGGCCATGCGCGGTATCAACAACCAGCGCATCAACGCCGGCCTCAACCAGCGCAGCGACTCGATCGTCGGTGTCTTCGCTGGTGCCTACACTTGCACCAACTCGCAGCTGCCCGAGGGCATCTTTGCACGCGGCCGGGTACGCCTGGGCCTTTGTTATGTCTTTGACGGTAACCAGTCCGCGCAGCTCGAAGTCATCATTCACCAACAGCAGTTTTTCGATGCGATGCTTGTGCAATATTTCTGTGATCGCCGACAGATCGGAATCTTCCTTGGCCGTAACCAGCCGGTCCTGGGGAGTCATTACTGCCGAAACAGGCACGCTGGTATCTACCTGAAACCGCACATCGCGGTTTGTCACTATGCCGACCAGCTTGGCCCCCTCAACCACGGGCACCCCAGAGATATTGTGCGTGAGGGTCAACTCAATAAGCTGCCCCACCGTAGTTCCCGGGGTGACGGTGATAGGGTCACGAACAATACCGCTTTCGTATTTTTTGACTGACCGGACTTCACCGGCCTGTTTTTCAATACTCATGTTCTTGTGGACGATACCAATGCCGCCTTCCTGGGCCAGGGCAATGGCCAGGCGCGCCTCGGTCACGGTGTCCATCGCAGAAGATATCAGCGGAATGTTCAGCGTGATGTCTTTAGTGAGGCGAGTGCCGAGGGTTACTTCTGAGGGCAAGACCTGAGAGTAGGCCGGCAGCAGCAAAACGTCGTCGAAGGTAAGTGCGTCTTGAGCAATACGCAACATTGTGGACCCCCAAAACCGTAATTCTACCGACGTAGGTTTTTGCTGTAAACGGATGTACTTGATGTACTCTGCGCAAATGAACAGCAGCCGCTCACCAGACCGCATCCTAAGCGTTAGCCAACTCACGGGTAACGTGCGTTCTCTTATCGAGAAAACCTATCCACTGGTTTGGGTTACAGGAGAAATTTCCAATCTGGCCCGGCCGGCATCCGGGCATTGGTATTTCACACTCAAAGACAACAAGAGTCAGCTTCGCTGCGCAATGTTTGCCAACAAAAACCGCCGCTTGCGCTTCAAACCCGCGAATGGAGATCAAGTTATTGTGCGCGGCAACCTGAGTTTGTATACCGGCCGCGGCGACTTCCAGATGATCGCAGAGCACATGGAAGCGGCCGGCGAAGGTGCATTGCGAGTGGCTTTTGAGGCACTAAAAAACAAACTCGAAAGCGAAGGATTGTTTCGGGAAGATCTGAAACAGGATTTTGTGGAGTATCCGGAGCATATCGCCATTATCAGCTCTGCAACCGGTGCAGCGCTGCAAGACGTGCTGTCGGTCCTCGGCCGACGTTACCCCATTGCCCGGGTATCGCTGTTGCCCGTTTTGGTTCAGGGCCCGGGGAGCGAGGCAGAGGTCGTCGCCGCTCTGGAGGCTGCAGCCGAGATTGATGCAGACACACTGATACTCACTCGCGGTGGCGGCTCCCTTGAGGATCTCTGGACGTTCAATCTGGAAAGCGTGGTTCGGGCCGTTGTCGATTGCCCGATCCCGCTCATCTCAGCCATTGGCCACGAAACCGACGTCACCCTGACCGACTTTGCAGCGGACCTGAGAGCCCCCACCCCATCGGTTGCCGCCGAACTGGCCACACCGGATGCAATGGATTTGCTACGCGCGCTTGAGTCTACCGGACAAACCTTGCACCGGATCATGCAGCGCCGGCTCACCGAGCACCAAAGCGCTTTGGAGCGCACCAGCCGTCGACTGATACCACCCCAGCGCGTGCTGCAGCAACTAATGCAACGCGCAGATCAACTGGATACCCAGTTGCGACGTCAAACCCGGCACAGGCTCGATACCAACAATGAACGCTTGCAGGGTCTCAGACGACGCATCGATCAGGTTACCCCCAACCACACCCTTGCCCGCAAGACAGACACGCTTGCAGCTCTCACAGCCCGGCTACAACGAGCAGGCAAACTACAGCTCCAAACCGCCGAGCAGCGCTTCAGCTCAGTGGTTCGAGCTTTTAACGCCCTGAATCCGCTTGCGTCTCTGGATCGTGGTCTGGCTTATGTCACCGCTGGTCCGGCAAGCGAAGCCTCACCCTGGGGCAGCACACTAAACCATGCACATGATGTGAAAGCCGGTGATGAGTTGCTTGCTCACATAAGCGACGGCACTATCGCCTGCGAGGTCAAGTCGGTGCGACCACATCCTGTCGACCTTAAGACCTCAACTCACAAGGAACAAAGCTCGCAATGATTTTCAGACACCCAGCGTGGCGACGCATTTCGCGTCTTTTCGTTTTCTTCGCTGTGATGCATAGCGGCTCGGTATTTGCTTCGGCGGAGCCTGTTGGGGTTCCAGGCGGCGTTCTCGCCATTCCCGTGGAACCCGGCTCCACCGTCAAATTCGGCAAATCTGATGTTCTGGTAGAGGACAATGTTGCGGTCCTGGGACTCGGGCTTGCCACAAAGCCTGGCAACTACAGCCTGACCATCACCTCACCCCAGGGGTTTGACTACGAGCTCGAGTTTAAGGTGGTGTTCAAGCAATACCCAGAGCAACACCTCACCATCAAGAACGACAGGAAGGTAAACCCCTACGAGCAGGACCTGGACCGTATCGCCCGAGAATCCAGGGCCCAAAAAGAGCAGTACGCCAGGCGCACCACGCCACTCGGCCCATTGCGGCCCTTCCTGCAACCAACAGAAGGTGTGGTCTCAAGCCCGTTTGGCCGCCGACGGGTACTCAACGGCCAGCCGCGCAACCCGCATAGCGGTCTGGATATCGCCGCACCAACGGGGACACCAATTGTTGCGCCCGCTCCCGGTACCGTGACACTCACTGGTGATCTGTTTTTCAATGGCAACACCGTGTTCGTAGATCACGGCAACGGGTTGATCACCATGACCTGCCACATGAGCGAAATCAAAGTTGCCGAGGGCGATGTTGTTCAGCGAGGAGATCTTTTGGGTCTGGTCGGTGCAACCGGTCGGGTAACTGGCCCGCATCTGCATTGGAACGTCAGCCTAAACGGTGTGCGCGTCGATCCGCAGCAAGCCATGGCCGCCCTGACAGATCCAGACGCTCAGCAAAAGTAGGCGTACAGCACGCTATTTTTTTCGTCGTTCCCGGGAGCGTCGCGTCCGCGCCTCACGAGATGACTTGATCATCTTTTCCCGGCGCTTCTCCTGACGGGGTGTCAGAGAATTTTTTTGATCCTTGTACGGATTGTCGGTTCGCTTGAATTCAATCTTCACCGGTGTGCCGATCAATCTCAGGGTATCGCGGTATACATTTTCCAGGTACTTCACATAGCTGCTGGGCAAACTATCGGTTTGATTGCCGTGAATTCGGATCGTTGGTGGGTGCGACCCGGCAGGATGGGCAAACCGCAATTTGATCATTCGACCCCGCGGCGCCGGTGGCTGATGCTGTTGCACTGCCTCGGTTAAAATTCGAGTCAGTACCGACGTGCTGACATCAAATGAACCGGCACGATAAACCTTGTTCACATCGCCAAGCAGGTGGCCAACACCGGTACCATGCAGCGCAGAGATCGTGCGGCGTGGCATCCAGGGAGCAAAAACCAGTTTTCGATCGAGCTGCATTTCTGTCTTGCGGCGCTGATCTGAACTCAACCCGTCCCATTTATTGATGGCGAGGATCAAACCGGTCCCTGCCTCTGCAGCAAAACTGATCAGATGGAGATCCTGATCAACCAGACCTTCACTGGCATCAATCACAATGATCGCTACCTGAGCATGTTCCAGCGCCTGCAGGGTTTTGATAACCGAGAACTTTTCAACCACATCAGTGACCTTGCCCCGCTTGCGAACACCAGCCGTATCAACGAGCACATAGTCTTTGCCATTGAGATGGAACGGTACATCAACCGAATCGCGCGTGGTGCCAGGCATATCAAAAACGACCTGGCGCTCCTCTCCAACCAGGCGGTTTACCAGAGTAGATTTACCCACATTGGGGCGCCCAATGATCGCGACACGCAATCGGTCGTCAGACGCGCCACCATCAGCATCTGGGTCAGGTACATCACCAAATCCCGGCAGGTTTTCCTTAAGTCGTTCTGAGAGCGCTGCCAATCCTTTACCGTGGCTCGCACTGATAGACGCGCTAACCGCAAAACCAAGACTGGCAAACTCGGCATCAATCAAATCCGGGTTAGTGCCATCGATCTTGTTGATCACCAGCAATACTTCAAGCCCGCGACGCCGCAGATCAACCGCAATGCGCTCATCATCCGGCAACAGTCCGTCCCGGGCATCCACCATAAACAAAACCAGGTCGCACTCTTGCAGCGCCAGATCCACCTGGTCGGCCATAAGATCGGCAACACCGGAGTCGTCATCGCCCAGCAATCCACCGGTGTCTATCAACATCAGGGGAGAGTCGTCGAGCACAGCGCGCCCGTATTTTCGATCCCGTGTAAGACCAGGCACATTTGCCACCAGCGCATCGCGCGCGCCGGTCAGGCGATTGAATAACGTCGACTTGCCGACATTAGGGCGGCCAACAAGAGCAACGGTGGGTAACATCGCAAGCCAGCGCTAGTTGAGCGCTTCGATCTCAAACGCGGTAAGAGAACCACCGGTGCCAAACGCATAGACTGTGCCGTCCGCCACCGTGAACGGTGAACGCAGACCTGCGCCGTCGAGACGCGTCCGGCCAAGGAATCGACCATCACTCTGAGCAACCACGTGCAGATAGCCTTCGTCGTCGCCAACCAGCAGATAGTTGTTATAGGCGACCGGAGAACTTAGCGAGCGCCGCGCGAGCGCGGTATTCGACCAGGCTTCCTCAGCACTTTCCTGATCGATAGCCAATATTTTGTCTTCTTCGTCGATGACATAGAGCTGACCATAGCCCGTGGCGAGATCCAGAAAGCTGGAACTCTCTCTCTCCCACAACGGTCGACCATCAGAAAGGCGCACGGCCTTCAACCGGCCTTGAAAGCTCACGGCATAAATCAGCGGACCGACTACCAGAGGCGAAGAATCAACATCAACCATCCGATCGAGCTCAGAGCGCCCCTGGGGCAACATAACCCGATGCCCCCAAAGCCTTTCCCCAGTAGCCCCGTTCAAGGCCATCAACATGCCATCTGCAAACCCCGAGTAGACAATGCCATCGTTGACGGTGGGCGTCGCCGTACCGCGCAGGGTTAGCACGGGCACCTGGGAATCAAATGCCCAAATGCCATCGCCGTTGCTGGAATCACGGGCCAACAGTCGGCCGTCTATCGTTTGAATGTAGACCCGCCCATCATCGTAGACCGGCGGGACAACACTCTCGGTGCCAATATCTATACGCCACTGCTCGGTACCATCTGATGCCGACAGAGCGACAACATCTCCGGTCGTGGTACCCACATACACCTGCCCGCCACCTGCGCCTACACCGCCGGTAACAAAGCCTGGGTCTCGTCGATCCCAGAACTTAAGGCCTTTTCCCACAGGCTTGCCAATTTGCACTTTCCACAACCGTTTGCCGTTAAAGCGGTCGTGGCTGACCACGGTGCCATAGGCGTCGGCTGCAAAAACTTGATCTGCGAGTATTGCGGGTCGCGTGCGGATGAATTTGCGCCCCAAGCCGCTACCGACCTTGGCGCGCCACAACCGTTTGATCTTTACCTCGCGATCAATCTTCACCAGCTTGCTGGGTTTTGGCTTTTCTTTCTTCGTTGAGTTGGCGTTCTTCTGGCCAAACCAGGAACAACCGGAGGCAGAGATAAGTGCTGCGGCCAGCACCGCTGTAGCAAGCGGACCCACGATTGATCTCAGCAAATTTTGCAGGACGCTTGGAGTGTGAGTGACGCTATCTGAAGGCATTAGTTGGATTGCAGCTCCGTTGTGGCTTCGCTCGAGAGTTCTTCAGTAGCCTCAGACATTGCCTCTTTTATATCGTTCCCCACGTCTGCATCGCTCTGTTCTTCCGCAGCAGGCTCTTCTTCTACAACCGGCTCTTCTTCCACAACGGGTTCGTCCGCTGCGGGCAGGCCGTCCGGTGCAGACAGGTTAGCCAACTTCATCGACAACAGTGTGCGCGGATTGTCGCCCTGGGCCGCTACCGCAGCCGCATAGGCATCACGGGCACCAGAGGTGTCGCCCTTCGCCTGCAAAATATCGCCCTTCAATTCTGCCACCAGGCTGCGATAACCCTCCCCTTTGACGGCCGCCAGGGCATTGATCGCCTCATCACCGCGGTTTTGTTGTTGCAATGCACGAGCGAGCCGCAAGCGGGCCACATCGGTCAGATGTTCAACTTCAGCAGCAGAGGTGGCACGGGTGTAAAACCCTACCGCCGCTTCGATGTCCGACGCCTGGGTTGCCAGTTGTGCGCGCGTCATCAACGACATGATCTGATACGCCGTGCCCGCAAACTCGCCATCGAGGCGCTGCAAAAGCGGGCCGGCAGCAGCCTCGTCAGATGGATTCTCCTGATAGCGCTCAAATACCTCGGACGCCGCGGCATTGAGACTGGCATTGGTACTTTCTCGGTGCTGGAGATAAAAGTATCCACCCAGCCCAAGCACGGCACCTGCCACAATCCACCAGCCGTATTGCCGCCACCAACCTTTCAGCTGCGCCAACTGCTCTTCTTCGCTCAAATATTCGGCCACATGCCCCTCGCGATACTGATGCTCTGTCTGTCCTGGTCCGGGAAATACGGCCGGATCAGCCCGCCGCGCAGCCTACGGGCCATGCGCCTGCCTTTCAAGCCTGTCGGCGGTACTGCGCGGCAGCTACAGCCTTGCCCGCAAATGTTCTGCCAGCTCGCCAAGCGCTATCGTTGTCTGGCCTGGGCCAGATTCATCGCGCAATGCCTTGCAGGTCACCGTCTGACTGGCCAATTCGTCACTGCCCAGAATGAGTGCAAAACCCGCGCCGCTGGCATCAGCCTTCTTCATCTGTGCCTTCAATTTACCACCGCTGATGTGACTGCGTATCCGTACACCTGGTAGCTGCATCCGCAACTGCCGGGCTAAAGCAAGCGCTTGCCCGGTAAGTTCTGGTTGCGCCACAACAACGTACACATCTGCCGCTGGAAACGCCGCCTCATCGCCCTGGTGAACGGCCTCATGCAACAACACCAGCCGGTCAACACCCATGGCAAAACCAGCGCCCGGTGTGGGTTTACCGCCCAATAATTCAACCAGTCCGTCATAACGACCGCCGGCACAGACCGTGCCTTGCGCTCCTAATTCACTAGTCACCCATTCAAAAACCGTGTGCGTGTAATAGTCGAGCCCCCGCACCAGTCCGCTATTGAGTTGGTAGGCTATGCCTAGCTGGGACAGCAATTCTTGCAGCTCAGAGAAATGCTCCTTGGCTTCATCATCAACAAAATCAGGAAGTTGGGGAGCATTCTGAATAATTTTCTGCGTCGTCTCGCTCTTACTGTCGAGAATCCTGAGGGGATTGGTTGCAAGTCGTCGTTGGCTGTCCGGATCCAGTTCCGCGGCAAATGGCTGCAGGTAGTCGATAAGAGCTTCTCGATAAGCCACTCTGGCCGATCCGGAACCCAGGGTATTGAGCTGCAATTCAACCTGATCCAGAACCCCCAGTCGTGCAAACGCATCGGCCGTCATCGCAATCAACTCAGCCTCGACGGCTGGCCCGGGTACCCCAAACACCTCAGCGCCAATTTGCTCAAACTGACGATACCGTCCTTTCTGCGGTCGTTCGTAGCGAAACATGGGACCGCGGTACCAGACGCGCTGAACCTGGTTGTACAGCAGACCATGCTGTTGCAGGGCACGCACACAGCTTGCGGTACCTTCGGGCCGCAGCGTTAAGCTGGATTGCTCTTTGCCGGAAGCTGGGCTTTTTTCCCCATCATCACGAGCCGGAAAGCTGAACATTTCTTTCTCGACAATGTCCGTGGCCTCACCAACACCGCGTTTGAACAACCGGGTATCTTCAAGCAACGGCAGTCGCAGCTCTTCAAAACCATAACCTTCAAAGGTATCGCGAACAGGATCTTCAACGGCCTGCCAACGCGGGGTATCCACCGGCAGTATGTCTCGCATACCGCGTAGCCCCTGAAAACTGTGCTTACTCATGGCGGCCTGCCTATTGCCCAATCACGAGCTTAGCTACGTTATTGCGGGTGTAGGGATCCAGCAGAATCTGTCGATCATCCAGGTACAGCGAGGCGCCTGGGGCATAACCGAGCAGCACCTGGAACGGACCCTGGCCTGTGAGATTCAGCGTCTGGCCTTCCCGCGCGAGGGTTGAATACAGTTCTTTATCATCCACATTCTTGATGGCGATCCAGCAGTCTTCCACAACCTCTACCCGAATAACGTTGTTGCCTGCGGCGGTCAAACGACGATTAATCGTCTTACCTGTGGGATCTCTTGCCTCAGTGACTGGCGAAAACGCCGGTGACGGATCCACTTCCTGCCGACGGGCTCGCGGTTGTGGGACGGATGTCTCCTCACTGGATGATTCGTCACTGGATGATGCGTCTTCACTGGACGATTCAGTGAATGTACCCACCGGATAGGTTTTGGCTACCGGTAAATGCGCCAAAGGATCGTTGGGATCGATTGCGTCTCGGTCGAGACTTCGATTTGGATCATCAAAGCGGGCAGAACCCGAAATGAGGCTATCACCGCGCGACTCAATGTCGGCGCGCTGGGGAGCCGTGCGCTCGGAAGTTGTGTCTGAGGTTGTGTCTGAGGATGTCTCTGCGGGACTGTCCTGAGTCGATTCCTGTGGATCGCCGCCGCGCACCGTCTCACCAACCTCGGTTTGATCCCCGCGGTTGGGGGCAACCTCCAGGCCGATTTCAGGATCAGGTTCAACCGCCTCGTCATCATCGGGCCACACCACAGCCAGAACAATGACAATAAGCAGAACAACTGCCGCAACAACCAGCGAAATCAACATGCCAGGATGACGCTGAATCAGTTCGGTAAATCCGGCATTGCCCCGCGGCGATTCCCAGGAAACGTCAGGTTTTCCTGCCAATCCCTGATAAGCCGACACTACCAGGTCTGGATCAATATCTACGTACTTGGCGTAGTTGCGGATATAGCCTTGCGTAAACGCGGGCGCTGGCAGCGCGTCAAAGTCATCCGTTTCAAGCCAGGTAACGGTTTGCGGCGACAGATTCAGCGCATCCCCCACTTCATCAAGCGTCAGCTCTTTTGCCTGCCGCCCCGCAGCAAGCAGCGCCCCCGGGCTTTGCTGGCCAGAGGTCTGCCGAGCTGCCCCGGTCGCCGGAACATCGCCCGGTCCTCGATCTGAATTGCCGTTAGACACCAGATTGCGCCTCACAAGTGCGGGCTTCTTCTGAGCCGGGGTATAGGTTCTTTAGCGCCAGTCGAAGACTGGATTGTTCATCAGGAAGCTCCAGTGCGGTGGCAATACGCACACCCAGGCACAAACTCCGCGCTGTCTGTCTGGCGCTGATGCGAAACTGACCGTAGTGATCTGCGGCACGCAGAACATTCCCCTGGGTAAAGTAGATGTCAGCAAGCTCAAGGTGTGGACGAGGTTGCTGAGAATTTAGCATCAGGGAGCGCTCAAAGGCGCTACGCGCCCCATCGATGTTTTCCAGTGAGGCTTCCACCAGCCCCAGATTTACAAACGCCTGGGCCCGCGCGGAATACGCGGTGTCTTTCACTGACTTGCGCAACGGCACAAGAGCCGCTTTTACCCGCCCCTGGGAATACAAAAAACCACCGTAGTTGTTTAGTGCCTGGGCATCGTTAGGATCAAACCGAAGGGCCAGCTTGTAGTGTTTCTCAGCGAGCGCAACTTCGTCTTCACGTTGATGAATAATCGCTTTTAATACGTGCGCCTCCACCGAGCGGCTATCGATCTCAAGTGCTCGTTCCAGCGGTCGTCGGGCACGCTGGAAATTGTTTTCAGCCAGATACCCTCGGGCAAGATCTATCTGCGCCTTCACCCGGGCTTCTTCGGAGGCCTCCTCGATACCGTTACCGGTGACTGTTGTTACGCAACCACCGAGCATGGCAATCACCAGGCCAACCGCAACGAAGCGAAAACCGCTCGCCAGTGCACTTTCCAGAAGACTGTGAATGGACGTCATGTTCAAACTCCAGTGTTGTCCTGACGAACCCTGTCTAGTTGAGCTATCTCGGCCTCGCCAACTTCAGCCATTTCGGTTACGGCAATTCGCTGCGGCAAACCAACCGGCACCGGCCGGGCACGATAACGCGCCTGACGCTTGGTACGGTCTGCAACCTGGCCAACCAGCTGGCCACAGGCCGCCTCAATATCTTCGCCCCGGGTAGTCCGCAGCATCGCTGGATGCCCATGATTAATCAGATAGGTCTGAAAATCGCGCACGGCAACATCGCTGGGACGTTCATAACCCGATCCGGGGAACGGATTAAACGGAATCAAATTAATTTTACAGCGCAACGAGCGCATGAGCCTCGCCAGTTCCCGAGCATGCTTGAGCGAATCGTTCACGTCCTTGATCAGCGTGTACTCCACAGTGATCGAGCGCCGCTCCCCCAATACTTCAAGGTAATCACGACAGGCATCAAGCAAGGACTCAATTGGATACTTGCGATTAATGGGTACCAATTCATCACGCAATTCATCATTGGGAGCGTGCAAGCTTATCGCGAGTGCCACCTCAGAGTGCTGGGTGAGCTTGCGGATACCGGGTACAAGGCCCGCCGTACTCACCGTCACCCTGCGTTTTGCAAGGCCAAAGGCCAAATCGTCGATCATGAGGTCGGTTGCGCGCAGTACCGCATCAAAGTTAAGCAAGGGTTCGCCCATGCCCATGAGTACAACATTGGTGACGCCACGTTCATCGCCTGCGGCGGCCATTTCGGCATTCGCAATAATGATCTGACCAACAATCTGACCCGTAGAAAGATTGCCGTTGAACCCCTGTTTGCCCGTGGCACAGAAGCTGCAATCGAGCATGCAGCCGACCTGCGAAGACACGCACAGCGTGCGTCGCGCGCCTTCCGGGATCATCACTGTTTCTACCAGCTCGCCACTTTCAAGACGAATACTCCACTTGCGGGTACCGTCTTTCGACAAGCGGCTCTCTGCAACTTCAGGGAGTTTGACCTGGTAATTTTCAGCAAGCCAGGCACGCTGGGCCTTGGACAGATTGGTCATCTGCTCAAAGTCGGTTACCCCTAAATGATAAATCCACTTCATAACCTGACGCGCGCGAAAAGCCTGATGGCCTGCGGCCACAAATTCGGCTTCCATCGCCGCACGATCAAAGTCGAGCAGATTTTTCATATCAATCGCGGTCGCAAAGTTCCGCTGCATCGAAGAAGAATGCAATTTCCCGAGCCGCTGACTCCGGCGCATCCGAACCGTGAACCGCATTGGCCTCCACCGACTCGGCAAAATCCGCGCGAATGGTGCCAGCGTCGGCCTCAGCGGGATTGGTTGCCCCCATCAAGGTACGGTTGGTTTTGATGGCGTCTTCGCCTTCAAGAACCTGCACCATCACAGGACCAGAAGTCATATAAGCCACCAGATCATTGAAGAACGGTCGCTCGGCGTGTTCGGCATAAAACCCCTGAGCTTGCTCTTTGCTCAGACGCAGCATCTTGGAGGCGACAATGCGCAATCCACCCTGCTCAAACCGCGAATAGATCTGACCAATCAGATTTCGCTGCACCGCATCGGGCTTTACTATCGAAAATGTGCGCTCAAATGCCATTAGTTAAAACTCCAACTGATAAATGTCATGACGTTGATATTCGGCATGGCCCGGTACAAACAACCCCGGCCATGGTGCTGATCCCGCCCGTGGAAAGCCGCTTTATCTAATTGATATAAAACGGTTTCTAGCCTTTCAGCGGGCGCGCATTATACGCCCAAAGCCGTGCCATGTGTCGAGCCGTTTAGGTACTCATTATGCCGTTCGACAATCACCACAACGACCACCTCAACGACCACCTCAACGACCACGCAGCCGCTCTACTACCTCAACGACGCGACGCCCAGCGTGTTCAACCTCGGCCTGGGTGGTAAAACGTCCCAGCGAAAACCGCAGTGAGGCGTGGGCAATATCCCTGGGTACGCCCAGGGCCTGCAACACAAACGAGGGCTCAACGGATTCTGAGTTACAGGCTGAACCGGTAGATATGGCCAAATCGTCAAGTGCCATGACCAACGTTTCGCCATCTACTCCGCCAAAACCCACATTGGCAATACCCGGCCAGCCCTGTTCTTCGCTGCCGTTAAGTCGGACATCCGGCAGCTGCATGATTCGCCGCAGCAATACTCCGCGCAGCTCTGTCAGCCGTGCTGTTTCTTCTTGCTGCAGTTCTTGCATCACCTCAGCCGCCGTGCCGAGCCCAACGATTTGGTGCGTGGCCAGAGTGCCCGACCGCATACCTCGTTCATGGCCACCGCCATGGATCTGGGCCTTCAGCCCAAGGGGCGGTTCGCGTCGAACATAAAGCGCCCCCATACCTTTTGGTCCATACACCTTGTGCGCTGAGATGCTGAGCATATCGATCTCAAGCTCACGAACATCAATCGGCAATTTGCCAAAGCTCTGGGCTGCGTCCGTGTGAAAGACCACGCCTGCTTTACGACAAACCGCACCGATAGCCGCAATATCGTTGATACAACCCAATTCGTTGTTCACATGCATGATGCTGACGATGCGCGTGTCTGGGCGCACCGCCGCGGCCACCGCCTCTGCTGAGGTTCGGCCATCCTGCTCGGGTGGCAGGTAAGTCACCTCAAAACCCTGCTGTTCCAGCCACTCACAGGTATCAAGCACCGCCTTGTGTTCAATGCTGCTGGTGATGATGTGACCATCGCTGAAGTTCTCACAAATGCCTTTCAGCGCCAGATTGTCCGATTCACTGGCGCCCGAGGTCCAAACAATCTCTCGAGGATCCGCATTCAAGACTGCCGCCACCTGGGTTCGCGCCTCTTCCACCGCCTCCTGGGCCTGCCAGCCAAACCCATGAGAGGTGGATGCCGGATTGCCAAAATTGCCCGTGGCGGTGAGGCTGTCGCTCATTGCAGAGGCCACTCGCGGGTCAACCGGCGTGGTGGCGGCGTAGTCAAAATAGATGGGCAAATCGAGCATCGGGTCCTGGATTCCTGAAAACATCGGCCAGCAAGCAGCAGCCGTAAAACGCGTGATTCAGTCTGAAAATCTGGGTCAAAAACTAGACCAGATTCTGCGCGGCGATAAGATCATCATCTACCTGGCTCTGCTGATCTTGGCGCTGCGCGACACGCCGGGTTGCTCGCCGTTCAACCAGTGAGGCAAGCGTGATAGCGCCAAGAAACTCGTCAATCTGTTCAGACAAATCGACCCATAAACCATGGGTTAAACACTGATGTCCGTCCTGGCAGTCGCCTGCCCCGCCACAGCGCGTAGCATCAATCCCTTCGCCAACAGCTGACACAATATCTGAAACACTCACAAGGGCTGCCTCGCGAGCCAACCGATAGCCGCCCCCAGGTCCTTTGCTGGCCGCCACCAGCCCCGCGCTGCGCAAGCCGCGAAACAGCTGTTCCAGATAGGCCCGGGAAATGTCCTGGCGCGCGCCCACGGCCGCCAAACTCACCGCTTCACCGGAGTGCAGCGCGAGATCAAGCATCGCGGTAACCGCGTATCGGCCTTTGGTGGTAAGTCGCATCCCCGCAGGATATCAGCGCTTGGCGGCCTGCTCCATCTGCTTTAGCACCCCGCGCAGCATCTGCACTTCGGTCTCATCCATACCGATGCGCGAAAACAGGCGCCGGAGTCGGCTAAATGGCTTGCCACGACTGGCCTGGGTGTAAAAGTCGATGTCCAAAAGCACCCGATCCAGATGCTCCATAAACCCCTCCAGTTCCGCCGAGGTGGCCCAGCGCCGATCCCAGTTCTGGGTTTCACCAATTTCACCCTCTTGCAGCATGTTCAGCCGGGCATGCAGCTCATAACTGACTACCTGCACCGCCATGGCCAGGTTCAGGGACCCATAGTCCGGGTTTGCCGGAATCGTCAGATGCTTATTGCAGCGCTGCAGCTCATCATTGGTCAGCCCGGATGTCTCCCGACCGAACAGAATCGCCACCTTACCCATGCCGGTTTCACCCTTCGCAAGTTCATCTTGCCCCGTGACAAGCAGCTCAGCACTCTGGCGTGGCGTTAACACAGGCCAGGGAAGCCGGCGGGTGCGGGTACTGGTTCCAAACACCAAGGCGCAGTCGGCAATGGCATCCTCAACGCTGTTCACCACCGTTGTGGCATCAAGCACATCCAGTGCGTTTGAGGCTCGCCAGTCTGCCTGGGGGCTTGGATAGCGCGATGGGTTCACCAGCCACAGATCGCCCAGCCCCATATTTTTGAGGGCCCTCGCACAGCCGCCAACGTTGCCGGGATGGCTGGGTTCAACCAGCACCATTCGTATGTGATTAAGCTCTTTCAGGGTGTCTCCGCGAAGCGACTGCGCTAGGATGCGGCGCTGATTCTACCTACTAATTCCCCCACTGAGCAGTCGAGTCACTTATGGAACCAATGGCCACTATTGCCCTGCGCGCCGCGCGCAAAGCTGCGGACGTAATGGTGCGAGCCCACGAACGGCTTGATGAGCTCGCGGTTGAGGAAAAATCGAAGAACGATTACGTCAGCAACGTCGATAAGGAATGCGAAGAGATCATTATTGATGCCCTGCATCAGGCTTACCCGGATCACGGGATTATCGGCGAGGAGCATGGTCAGGCGTACTCTTCCGATGAATTCAACTGGATCATCGACCCCCTCGATGGCACCTCCAACTATCTGCACGGCATTCCACACTTTTCGATTTCGATTGCGCTCAAGCACAAGCACCACATCGAACATGGTGTGATTGTGAATCCCTTACTCAACGAAGAATTTGTGGCCAGCCGCGGCAAAGGCGCGCAACTCAATGGCAAACGCATTCGGGTGCGCAATCGCACACGCCTGGAAGGTGCCTTTGTTTCCTCAGGTTTGCCGCCGGCAATGGTCCAGACCCGGCTTGAGCCTTATATTGCAATGCACGCTGACTGTATGGCCGCCTGCGGTGGGATGCGTCGGTCCGGTTCCGCCGCACTGGATCTTGCTTACGTCGCAGCCGGTCGTTTGGATGCCCATTGGCAACCTGGGTTGCAGCCCTGGGATATAGCGGCCGGCATTGTGTTGGTGCGTGAGGCTGGTGGTTTTGTGGGGGACTTTCGAGGGGGGGATAATTCTCTGGAGGAAGGCCATGTGATTGCGGCGAATCCGAAGTTGTTTAAGGCGTTGGTGCAGATGTTGAAGCCGAATGTTGAGGGGCTGTTGGCGTAACGACTGGTTTGCTGGACAGGCCAGCGCATATGTCAGCTCGGCGGTTGGGAGGGGGTGCTCAAAACGCGGCTCGGGCCCTCCGG
>CAZWMD010000007.1:116977-121897 GCA_964634815.1 uncultured Pseudomonadales bacterium
CCGAGAATACGTTTGATATTCGAATAGAGAATTCAGATCTTGTTCCTGAACAATCGCTATCTGTTTTCAAGAAACAGCTGGGTGTTCAACTTGGAGCAGCACCAGGAAGGGTGGAGCACACTTCAAATGACCCTCATTCGAGGTCAGGTTTAAATAGCACCCTGCGATTTACAACTAATTTTTCTTTTTGTTCTAGCTGGCTATAAAGACCTAAGCCAATTCGTTTTCGACAACAGATAACATCTTCCAATAACAAAAATCATCGTACAGTCCATCGCGCCAAAGAATTTTTGCGCCCTTTTTGCTTACAACCAAAAATTCTGGTGCCCCAGCGATCACCGCATCCGTCCAGGCCACACTCTGGCTATACAACACTGAGATGGGCAGATCTTCAGCAGCCATGGCATCTTCAGACAAAAAATACTCAGGATTATCTCTGGGCCTGTCACGCTCGGTGGTTAGCACAATCATGGGGCCCATCTTAGGCTTCATAAACGGATAGATGCTTCTGTAAACCTTTAGCGCGTCTTCGTAAGGACCATTGCCTCTATAGGTCAACATTAAGCAATAAGGTACAACCAGTGAGTCTTTCCATCTGGGCAATTTATCTCCTACAAGAACCTCTGCCCCCTTAATTGGGCCAAACCGACCACCGGTGGGCGGGCTTTCTTTCACGTAGCTAATATTGCCCTTCTTTGCTTCGGCTTTTAGCCTTGGGCACTCCTTATTACCGGAGCTCTCCATGGCTCTCGACATCGCATTTCTATAGCCGTTTAGATCGTCTTCCGCACGGCAACCCAGAGCGATGTAGTAGTCCAACACCCCTGTCAGATCGGTTGTAAGTCCATACCAGTTCTCTTTGACAAAGGTTTGGAATTTTTCATAGACATCAGTGATGTCTGTTTTACCCTCTTCCACCTTGCATATTGCAACAAGAATGTCGTGTAGTTGCTTTGTTACTTTCTTGGACAAACCACTTCTGTTTGCAAAACCAGACGATTTGGCCGCACTACAAATGCTGCGAATATGTTTGTAATCGCGACGTTGCCATAGCGTTTTTAGCCCTTCAAAATCATGCAACGGCTTTGATTCGTAGTTTTTTACGATGTCCTCAGAAGCAAATTCAGTTCGCACACCCACCGGAAGAGCAGGCGTTGATACCTTGATCATCTTTGAGCCCGACTCAAGGATAAATACGTAATCGACAATCTTTTCAGAGACTAGAACTTCCGGTATATCGGCAGACGCTGCAGCAATGTCGTTGATGCTGACAAACCAGTCTCCCTTCGCCAGATTCAATGTCTCTGCGGGAGAACCAGGTGCTACCTCTGTAATTTCAAGCGACTGTTTCGGTATGTCATGAGGCACATCAGGCAGTTCTTGAATATCCAAAAACCAGTTTGATTCTTCCATTTCCGCTCCTCTCGCTACTTCAGCCGGCGCTAAATGGCGGGTTACGCCCCGCTAATTTCGCGATGGATGGCGGACAATAACACAGGCTTTCACCCCCCTACCGGCAACAGAGCGAATTTCAAACTCATGGCCTAACTCATCACACATGGTTTTAACGAGATGCAGACCGAGGCCGGTACCATCTGAGTGATCAGATTTAGAATAGGCCTGGCTATAGGCGTCGAGTTGTTCATCCGTCATACCCGTACCCGTATCCCACACGCAGATATGTATTCCTTCTGCGCGGCGACGCGTGGCGATCAGGACGCCGCCCGCATCAGTGTATTTAATGGCATTCGAGACAAGGTTACTGATGATACGCATGAGTTTGATCGGGTCAGAGCTCACCTTTTGCTCGGAGGGGCGATAGCGGAAAACCAGGCCCTTGGCCTTGGCTTCCGGTTCAAACATACGCACTACGTTATCCAACACAGCCGAGACGGGGAAAATTTCCCGGCTACCAGCCAGCGCAATGTCTGGACGGCTGTCCTTTAGACTATCGCGGGCGAGCTCCTCCAGATAATCATAGGCTTCATGCATTTTCTGGATGCTATCCTCATCGCGCGGCCGCACCTCCAGAAGACTGGCGCGCAGCGCGTGAAGTGGCTGCAAAATATCATGACTGACAGAAGCAAGCTGACTACGGCGTTGTTCAGAGGTTTTCAACGCCTGTTCGTAATCTAGCTCACGCGCGCGCAGATTCTCGGTCAGTTCAAGTTTTTGTCGCATCAGTTCAAGCTCGGCCAGAACCGCAGCATCGCGGTCCCTTTTTATTCCTAACGCACGGAGTACCATAACAGAGGCAAAAGCGAAACTTTCAAGAAGCACGAGGATGCACTCAAGACCAATGACCGCGTCAAAGTTCGAAAAAAGATCCGGGAAATATGCGAAAAGGAAAAGAGTGATCAGAATGGCTAGGCCGCTAATCAAAAAAGGTACACCACCTTTCTGTCTTGTATAGATCGCGATGCAAATATTCGCCAGGTGAAGAATGCATGCCAGCATTCCGCCGCGATTAACTAGCATGTATATTTGCCAATCCAACTTCATAGGTATCGACTCACCCACTTGCATTTCGATATAGAGAGTAATGAGCGTCACGATACAAACGCACAGTAGAAAATATGTGATCAGATATATCTCGACCACACGTTTATAGGTCGGGCTGAAGCGCTCGAGATCAAAAAGTGTATACCCCATATTAAGTACTACACATAAGATGGCAGCCGAGAGCGGATAGTATAAAGCACCACCGATATGGAGCTGGTTCGGCAGAAAAATTTGGTTTATCCAATCTAGTTGATTGAAGATCAATAACCCGCCACACAGTAGCAGGGCGCAAAAAGCGGCCGTCGGCTTCCATCCTGTGAAACCGCCTATCACCACGGCAAGAACAAACATCACGAACAGGGCGCCGAAAAAACTGGAATACCAAAAAGTGCGCTGATCGTGTTGTTCGGAAAACACATCGGGACTCACTAGCCAAATGTTTAAGTCAACATTCCAATCTTTGATATAGATGTAAATTTCGGCCGTTTCGCCTTTGGAGAGAGCAATATCCGCCGCATAATATCCGGACCGTACAGCCCGTTGACTGAAAGGGTCCCCATAGGAATGATTTGCGACCGTTTCGATCTCGCTATTGGTGCGCTGAATATGAGCCTGGAAATTGCCAAGAGAAGAGGCTTTCGTATCTATGCGCCAAATGCCAAGCGATTCGCTTTGGTTTGTGACGCGAAAGCGCGCCCAGATTGCGAAATTACTATGATCGGCAAAACCCCCAGGCAGGTACAAATCCGAGAAGACAGTCGTCTTCAATGGCGCCCAATCTTCGCGCTTCAGAGCCTCTTCCAGGGGCACCGATCCGCTCGGATCAGTGAAATATTCCGTGTAGGGTGCGATAGGTGTGTGAAACTCGGAGACTTTATCGACAAGAATTGGTGATAGCGCCGTTTCGCCCTGCTGACTTTGCGCGGCAATTGCTGATGCAAACAAAGCCGTCATGCAGAACAGCAGGGCTGCACAATAGTGCCGCAATTTGGAACAAAGGCGGGGCATCTAAATGGTCTTCAACCGGATCATAATCCCTTATGCATCGTTTGCGAATTTGGGTCTATGGGGACTAACCCCCAATCCTTCTGCAGCTAAAGCTGTTTATAGCTATCCAGAAGTCCTTCTTTTAGCGCGAAGACCAAAAGCTCCGCCACGCTATTGGCTTCGACTTTTTGCATCAGGCTCGCCCGATGTTTTTCGACCGTGCGTTTACTGATACACAATCGGTCGCCAATAGCTTCATTGCCAAACCCTTTGGCGATAAGGCTTAGCACCTCGGTTTCTCGCAATGTGAGAGCCTGGGTGTCTGGTCGCTCATTGAGAATTTTCTGCGCCGCCTCACAGATAAAGCGCCCCCCCGCGATCACGGTCTGCAGCCCCTCAAGGGTTTCTTCAGCGGAGCAGGATTTAAGCAATATCGCATCGACTTTGGCCTGTAACCACTCATTCAGAATGCCGCCTGACGTAAAGCCAGTCATCAACACGATCCGAGTTTTTGGGCTCCAGCGCCGACAATCGGCAAGCACTTCAATTCCGCTGGCGAGCGGCATGGCCGCATCCAAAACAAGGAGGTCGGGCCGTAACGCTTTGGTGAGCGAAATAGCTTCAAGTCCGTTTTCTGCCTGCGCAACAATTTGCGCATGGCTTAACTCACCAATTATTTTAATAAGGCCTTCGCGCACCATAGAATGATCATCCGCCAGGATGATTGTGAGCTTCTCTGGCTCTGACTTATCCACTGTCACCATTTAGTCACTATCGTCCCTGTCGTCACGTCTATCATCACCCCTGGAACTGATTGTATTTCACAACAAAAACGGCGTCGCAAAGAAAAGCGGTGGAGGCCCTTCTCATTCATGCCAGATTCCTTCTAGGGAACCCGTCATTGATTTTCCTACAGCAAAGTATGCAGTGAAGTGTACTGACAAGTCATCATATCTCCCCGACAATCGCGCCCCTGCAGACGTTCGAGCCTGAGCTCAATACCTCAGCGGTGTGCCAAAAGCAGAACCAGGTTGGTATAGTTTCGACTGATGTGCAGGGAAGCTTGGGAGGGGAAATAGTGGTATTCAAATCTGCCGTTGATTGGTGGTTTTATGCCGTAGTGGTCACAACTGTCCTGCTCTTCCTGGTCGCCGCTATCCCTGTTGTTCGCACAGGCTCAAGTATGGGCATGATTGTAATGGCACTCACTGGTGCCCTTGGATTGGGTCTCCCGGTCTGGTTACTCTTTAGCACTCACTACACCGTCACCGAGAGCGAACTGGCCATTAAGTCCGGGCCGTTCAAGTGGCGCATCGAACGAGCCTCGATTCACTATGTGACGCCGAGCAGTTCGGCCCTTTCGTCTCCAGCACTATCACTCAAGAGACTGGACATTCGATACGGTGAAGGGCAAAGCGTTTTAGTCTCACC
>CAZWMD010000008.1:0-25276 GCA_964634815.1 uncultured Pseudomonadales bacterium
ATCGCCAAAGGTGATGTCGGTGTTTATCTGTTCGATGAGCACGACGCTTATCGGTTGGGTGCAAACTACAGATTCAGTCAGTCACAAGCGCCTGGGGAACTCTACGAGCTGATGCCCGAAACCATTCCCTCGGCGATAAAGAACGCAGCGAGCGAGTCGCAACTGGGCTATCTGGATTATCGCTGGGGCGTTGCAATGCCTGCGCGTATCGCAGCCAAGATTCGCAATCTGGTTGCTGATGAACGATCAGGCCAGCTGGTGATTAATCGTTTTGGTGAGGTCGAGCATCGACCTGGAAAACTGGCAGGAGGCTAAGGTAGTGGCTATTGATTTAGTAGCTGTGAGTTTTAGGAAAACGCTGGCTTCTCTGTTGCTGATAGCACTGCCGCTTACCGGCTATGCAAATAGCCAGGAAATATTTGGCGGTTCGCTGGGTGTCTGGCTCAGTGGTGAGGCCCAAAGCGAGCTCACAAAACTGTTATCTGCCCATCCGCGGTTTCGCGGCGAGCGCATTTCAGTGGTGGCCATGCGTGACGGCTTGCCAGCAAGCCAAAGTGATGAACTGACTCAGGCGATACGCTCGCAACTTACGCACAGGCTTGCGAAGGTGCAGGGCGTGCAACTGGCCTGGAGGGCGGCAACCACAGGCTGCGCCGTGCCCCGGGAAACCCCTTACTTGCTTGGCGTTGAGGTCGAGGCGGAAGGCCGTAATCGCCATCTTGTTCGTATTGCCATGGTCGATGTCAACGAAGGAATCTGGGTTAATGGGGCGCACCTGCAGTGGCGCGGCATACTCACCTCTGAAGAGCGCCGGGCGAAGAACACATCCAGCATAGATGGCGCTTCGGGTTCGATTGACAAGCCGCTGGCAGCAAGCGATCGGGTGGCGATTCTTGAGCAATTGATTCAGGGCATCGAATGCACCCTTGCCCTAAGCGTCGAGGGTCGGGTAGAGATTGTTGCGGCTGACGATGCTGATGTACTGCTCAACGAGCTTGCAAGTTCGCTACGCAAACAAATGGTGCACAGTGCCAAGGTTAGCGTTGCAGCAAATCATCAATCCGCAGACTGGCAGCTTCAACTGGCGTTGACCCAGGATCTGGGGCAGTCCGTTGTTGCAACCCTCACCGCTATTGAAAACGGTGAGTTGGATAGTTCGTCAGTGCAACGGCTTGCCGCCGTTTATGTTCGTGGCGCCGCTGGCGTGGAACCGGCTCGAGTCGCTGCTGGCAGTACACCGGTCGGCCCCGAACAGAGCCTTCAACGGGGTGCAGACCTCGATCTGATAACCAATATGCGAGCCGCAGAGTTAGGTCCTGGGGATCCGTGTTATCGGCCCAGCGGCAATTGCCTGGAGGTGGAGTTTGAGCTGGCCCAGCCAGGCTATGTATTGGTGTTGAGTAACGATGGTGGTCTTTTGCACCTGGGCAGTTGCAAGCGGGCAGGAAAAATCGATGGCCTCAGGCGCTATCGGGTCAGGAAAGGCCGTTCTGGTCAGGGTCGAGGGGAGCTTAGTGTTTATGCGCTGGCCACCCAGGACGCCGTTGTGGCCCGCACCTTACACGAGTTGCTCTCAGCGCAGGCGGTGAACTGCGGCGGCCGTGGTGGAGCAGCAGATGGCTGGCTCAACGCTATCGATCAGCTCACCACCGATGCGCCAGGCAAGGTTCATTGGCAGGCGTTCTATGAGCCATCGAACCACGACCGACCTGCCATTACTGCTCGCACCCCACGGCATCAAGATAGAGGGTCACGCCCATGAAATTTATTATTGGTTTGCTTATCGGGTCGATTGGCGTTCTTGCGGCAGTGACCGTGGCCGACTATTCCTGGGAACCGCCAAGCCGAAGTGATTTTGTGAAAGCACCTGTTGCGACAACGTCTGTTGCCACAGAGCCTGAACCCAAAGAACCCGAACCAACGATGCGGGAGGCTATTTCTGCACTTGAGCCAGAGGTGATCCGCAGTGTCACTGTAGATCCGCTTGTGACAGAACCTCTTGCGCCAGAACCGCTCGCAATAGAACCACTCGCAGCCGAGCCAGAACCCGCGTTAACGCCGTTACCTGGTCTTGATGCCGTTCCCGGTCGTGATGTTGTCGAAGAAACTGAAGTTGCTGTGACCGACCTCGCCGTGACGCCCAGTGAGGAGACCGCTGTGGTGTGGAAACCCTTCCATAGTGAAGTCTCGGCCCAGGGTTTTGCGCGACGCTTGAGCGTGCAACTTGGGTATCCGTTTCGCGCTCTGCGCGAAGGACCAGCAACCTATCAGGTAGTTTTTGATTACAGCTCTGATGAGCAACGAGAAGTGTTGCGTCAGCAGGTTGAGGCCCTCACGGGCTTCAGTGTGATTTAGCCGCCATGCAATGGTTATGGTCAATTGGTGTTAGAGATGTAGTTAGCGATGTTGTTGAGGACAGCCAGCGATGGGGCTTATTGGCCATTCTCTTTCTGGTTATCTGTGCAGCCTGTGGTCCAGCGCAAGCGCTGGTCAAGGAGTCGGCGGTACCTTACAGCAGCTGTTTTGAGCGCTCGGGCAAAACACATCGCATTGCCCCTGATCTTCTGAAAGCCGTGGCGGCAACAGAGAGCAATTTCAACCCAAATGCGCGATCCCATGCAAACGCCCATGGGGTTATGCAAATTCAGTGGCCGGGGACGGCAAAACATCTGGGCGTTCGGCGGCTCGCGGAGCTTTATAGCCCCTGCAAGAACATCGAACTGGGGGCTCGCTATCTGCGCGAGCTGCTTGATAAGTACGCAAACAACGAGCGTCGAGCGCTTGCGGCTTATAACTATGGACCAGGACGTATCAAGGCCAAGGGTACGCTTCCCAAAGGGGCGCAAAAGTACATTGCAACGGTTAACCGACATCGTGGATCGCAGTTGGGTTCGCAGGGCACGAGACCAACTCTCAAGCCTAAAGTTGATTCTGGAATAAGAGCAAAAAGCGATATTAAACAGATGGTTGCGTCTTTTTCTTCACGCATTCGGGCGCGACGTTATCGAGGACTGCTGGAGCGCAAAATTCCAGCGGCCCGGTTTCAGGTTGAGCCCGCGAGATTTGGCAAGCACGCCGTCATGTTGACCAGTTCTGCGCAGTCATTGAGTGCAGATGATCGCACGTTGCTTAAGAGTTTGGGGTGGTCCGGCTAAGGGTCGGGCCTCTCGGAAGAAGAATATTGGAGAATGATTATGTTGGCTAAGGTTCTGGTTGCTGTCCTGGCTGTCACGTTCAGCGCTCATGGCAGCGCAACCAACGGGTCGTTGATCAGAGTCGACGCGCCGATCCTTGATGTGCAACCGATTACTGCACCCGCAGCCCTTGTGTGTGATGTGAAGGCTCCGCCTCGCTCGGCAGGACTTGCCGCCCGATTGCGTTGGGATTTGCGCGAACGATGTCGTGCAACCGATGCCAATAGCACAGTGACCGGCTATCGGGTGGATTATGAGTGGGATGGCCGCCGATTCAGCACACAGCTGCGAAACAAACCGCTGGGGAAGACGCTGCCTCTTGAGTTACAGATCAACTAGAACCTTCGTCTGGTGCGGGGAGTAGAAACTGGCTAAGCGCGTCGAGCACTTCGTTAGGCTGCTCGGACAGCATTGAGTGACCTGACCCCTGCAGCACAGTTTGTTGGCTGTTTGGAATGGCTGCTGCCACTTTCAAGCCCGATTTCACGGGGGTCATCTGATCCGCGCTGCCAGCGATTACTAGTGCTTGTGTGTTCACTACCTGTCCAAACTGTTCGGCACTGAACCCGTTGCAGGCGGCGAGATCGGCGTGCAATACGCCTGCGGCAGAGCGCTCCAGCAGGCGCATGCCTGTGTGCAGGTTGTAACTGCCTGGATGACCGCTGGCGCCAAGTGCACCCTTGGCACTATGGCTCCAGGTGTTTGCCATGTCGATCGCCGCGTGATCATTGTCCTTGGCTGCAGCGAGCAATCCGTCGGATACCGGCATGGGCGATGAGGTGCCCAGTAAGGCGATTCGCGACACTCGTTTGGGTTGGCGTGCTGCGTTGGCAAAACTAATCAGCGAGCCCATCGAATGACCGACGTAGGTGGTTTGTTGTGCAGACAGTGCATCTTGTAGCGCAAAACACCAGTCACTCAGGGCCTCGATAGATTGCAATGCCGGCCCCTCGCTCATGCCGTGCCCGGGCAAATCAGGGGCGAGGACATTGTATCCGTGGCGGGCGAAGTACCTGGCAGGCATTACCCAAACCGAATGATCCATACCCGCGCCGTGTATGAAGATAAGGCTGGCGGAGCCTGGTTTGTGCTCACTGCTACCGGTACTGGCAAATACCGACGTGCCCTGCACCCTGAGTTTCATGAGTGACTGCTCTGCGTCACGTGTTTTTGCGCGGCTCTTAATCCTCGCTTCAAGTCACTTATCAAGTCTTTTGGATCTTCGAGCCCTACCGATAACCGGATGAGCCCTTCGCTTATTCCCGCATCTGCCAGGGCGGCACTGTCCATCCTGTGATGCGTAGTGCTGGCGGGATGAATAACCAGTGATTTGGCATCACCCACGTTTGCCAAATGCGAGAACAGTTCCAGACGCTCGATAAACGCCTGGCCGGCCTCCCGTCCGCCATCGAGTTCAAAGCTGAATACAGAGCCGCAACCGTTGGGCAGTAGCCGCCGGGCAAGCTCGTAGTCGGGATGGTCAGGCAGACCCGGGTAGTTCACTGAAACCACGCCGTCAGCGGTGTTTAGAAACTCTGCGATCACACCAGCGTTCTCGACATGCCGCTGCATGCGCAGAGGCAAAGTCTCAAGGCCCTGTAGAACCTGAAAGGCCGTCATGGGGGCCATGCAGGCACCAAAGTCTCTAATCCCTTCTTTGCGTGCACGGGTGATAAATGCCTGGGGCCCAAATTCGTCGGCAAACACCAGATTATGGAAACCAGGATAGGGCTCAGTGAGTGTTGGGAATTTGCCACTTGCGTGCCAATCGAAGGTGCCGCCATCAACGACTACGCCGCCAATAACCACCCCATGTCCGCTCAGAAATTTTGTGGCGCTGTGTACCACTATGTCGGCGCCGTGTTCTATTGGTTTGCAAAGGTAGGGCGTGCTGAATGTCGCGTCTACCAGAAGCGGAATCTGGTGCTGGTGGGCCACATCGGCAATGGCTGGAATGTTAAGGACTTCCAGTCCGGGATTTCCCAGCACTTCACCAAAACACAGCCGAGTCTTGTCTGTGATCGCCCCGGCAAATGCCTGCGGATCTCTTGGGTCGACAAAGCTTGTAGTGATTCCAAATCTTGGCAAGGTGTATTCGAGCAGGTTGTGTGTGCCGCCATACAACGAACGCGATGCCACGATGTGATCGCCCGCGCCCAGCAGTGTAGTGATGGCCAGATGCATGGCTGCCTGACCGCTGGCTGTAGCAATAGCGCCAACCCCCAGATCCAGGGCTGCCATGCGTTCTTCCAGTACGGCATTGGTGGGGTTAGACAGGCGCGAATAAACATGCCCGGCGCGCTCAATGTTGAATAGCCCAACAGCCGTATCGGTATCAGGGAAAACAAAGGCTGCTGACTGATAGATTGGCGTGGCGCGAGCCCCGGTGGTTGGGTCAGGTGATGCGCCTGCATGCAACGCCAAGGTATCGAATCCGCTGCTTGCGGGAGAGCGGTGAGACTTGGGCATTGTCTTGGGCATCGTTGTCATTGAGTGGCGGTTACCGAATTTTGAATGGCGTGTTGCAGATCAACGCTAGCGCGCTGCGTCTTCAACGAAGGGTTCCAGCGTGGTTTGCAAGCTGTCGATAACCCGCTGCATGATTTCGCCGCCGCTTTCCAGAGACACAACATCGCCCTGAGCCCTTAGCTCATTGTGGGCGGCGAAGGCCTGGTTCAACGCCTGGGTTTGCATCGCAGCGGCGCAATCCAGGGCCTTCTGTTTATCGACTTCGGCATGACAGCTGGCGAAGTCGGGCGTATGCAGTGCCAACAGTTCTGCCGCGGCGGTGTCGACGGCATCTGTTGCAGCGATTCGGCGGGTTACTTCCTGGGTGGGTCCCACACTCTCGAGGGCTGTACTATCACCTGAGGATGGCAGTTGCGGTTTGAAATTTTTGGCTTTTCTGGATGCAATTCCTGCTGGAGTCATATCTCTTTCAGATAATTCCTCCTGTACTGTTTCTCCTGCGCCATTCGCTTGCGACGCAGAATCAAGAGATTGGGCAGCGGGTGTTGTGGGGCTCTGTGGCGTTGCATCCCCGGTTGGTTGGCCGGACAGCATGCCGCTTTGCCAGATCAGGAACAGAACAATCAAGATCGCAACGATAAGAATCGGAATCAGGACTGCGCCTGCCTGTTTTTCGGGTTGTTTTGTGGCTGGTTTGAGTAGTGTTTTTAATGGAGATGTTTGCGATTGCTGCATTACTAGTAACCTGTATTTTCTCGTTCAGACTGCGCAGAGCCTTTGGCAAGTGCCAGTTCCTTTGAGGCATTTTTTACCATGTGGGTTGAATCGGTAGCCAGAGTTACAAAATGAAACCCCAAGGCCAGGTACTTTTGCGTGTACTCTAGACTCGAGGTGTGTATTCCGGCCGCGACGTTATGTTTCTTGGCGGTGGCGAGAATGTGTTTCACCATGTCCAGGTGTTCTTCTTCGGGCTGATCCCCTCGCACTGGCAGGCCCATCGACAAGGCGAGATCCGCAGGGCCTATGTAGATGCCATCGAGTCCCGGTGTGGTCACAATCTCTTCGAGGTTGTCTGTGCCTTCTTTGGTCTCGATCATCGCGATGCATGCTAGCTGGCTGTTTGCTTCTTGCGCATAACCCTTGCCCCCATAGATAGCACCGCGGATTGGCCCGTAAGATCGATTACCTTGTGGTGGATAGCGGCAGGCGTGCACCGCCTTAAGAGCTTCTTGCCGGTTGTTTACCATTGGCACGATAACCCCGTACGCGCCGGCATCCAGAACCTTCATTATTTCGTAGGGTTCATTCCACGGCACTCGGACAATAGGAGTGGTATTGGTGGTCGAAATGGCGGGCAGCATGCTTCTTAGATCGGTGTAGTCAATCATGCCGTGTTGCAAGTCCACACAAACCCAGTCGAAATCCAGGTTGGCGATTGCCTCGGCGGTATAGGCGTTGGCTATTGAGAGCCAGCAACCGATGGTTTGCTGATTGTTTCGCCACGCGCTAAGGGCTTTGTTTTCGCGCATATCAGGGCTCCGCTGTCTGGGGTTACCAAGTCTTTCGATGACAAAGATAACATGACCCAGTCCCGCTAGGGCAGGGGCTAGTCCGCCGAGCGCTTCGGCTTGCCCTTGTCCTTATCTGCCCGTTTTTTGTTTTTTCGAACCTTGTTTTTATTCTTCTTGAGTTCTTTGTGGTCGAGCTTGGTCTTCTTGGCTTTTTTGTTTCCAGGCCCTTTGCCTGACTTGGTTTTTGCCTCGGATGTTGAGGGCCGGGGTGCACCAGATCCTGCCTTTTTAGTTGGCCGTTTGCTGGGCTGACGGGGTTTGGAGTTGCTGCCACTTTGCACGCGGGTGATGTTGAGTTTCTGGCCGCAAACCCAGGCCTTCTTCAGGTCTTCGAAGATTTCCCTAGGCATGCCTTTGGGTAATTCAACTTCGCTGTGGGTGTCGAATATCGAAATGTGACCGATATGCTGGGCATCGATACCAGCCTCATTGGCGATTGCGCCAACGATGTTGCCAGGTTCGACGCTGTGATCATGACCAACTTCTATGCGAAACATTTCATTGTCGGCTGCGGGTTTGCGCGGCTTTCTCTCCCGCGATTCGGGCCCTGCTCTTCTTGGTTCTCTTTCCCCTTTGGTGCGTCTTGGTTTTTGTCCGGAAGCTGAACCCTGGCGTCCTGGTTGATCGTCTGGGTCGCGGCGAGTTTTCTTTGTTTGAGTAAGAAGGAGCGGCTGTCCCCCAAGTGAAAGATGGGCGAGTGCAGCGGCAATGTCTTGGGCGCTTACTTCATGTTCCTGTTGCAGCTGCGCGATAATGTCGCGCATAAACTCGAGATTACCTTCAGCCAGTCGATTTATAACTCGTTGTTTGAACACATCAACGCGCTTTGCGTTGACCTGATCAATTGTCGGCAACTCGAGTTTTTCGATCTCTTTACGGGTCGCGCGTTCGATGGCATTAAGCATGCGCCGTTCGCGAGGCGCGGCAAAAAGGATCGCTTCTCCAGTTCGACCGGCTCGGCCAGTTCGGCCAATCCGGTGGATGTACGATTCGGTGTCGTGGGGTATATCGAAGTTGATAACGTGCGAAATGCGATCAACATCCAGACCGCGTGCGGCAACGTCGGTGGCAACCAATATATCGAGCGACTTTGACTTGAGTCGATTGATGGTCTGTTCGCGCTGTTTTTGTGGCATATCGCCATTGAGCGCTGCGGTGGAATAACCGCGAGCCGCCAGTCGATCCGCAAGCTCAGAGGTGGCGGAGCGGGTACGAACGAAGATCAGGATCGCATCGAAGTCTTCCACTTCAAGTATGCGAGTCAGGGCATCCAGCTTATGGATCCCACTAACTACCCAGGCTCGCTGGCGGATGGTATCCGCCGTTGCCGTTTTGCTCTTGATCGCTACTTCGGTTGGATTGCGCAGGTGTTTGCGCGCGATGCGTTCAATTTCCTTTGGCATGGTGGCGGAAAACAACGCGGTCTGCCGCTCGGAGGGGGTTTGCTCCAGAATCCATTCAACCTCGTCGATAAACCCCATTCGCAGCATTTCATCCGCTTCGTCGAGTACCAGAGCGCGCAGTTGGTCAATTTTCAGGGTTCCGCGACGCATGTGATCGGTGATTCGACCGGGTGTGCCCACAACGACCTGCACGCCACGTTTGAGTGCGCGAATCTGGCCGCTGTATTCCTGTCCGCCGTACACAGGCAGCACATGGAAATTGGGAAGATTTGTGGCGTAGCTCTGAAAGGCCTCGGCCACCTGAATCGCCAGCTCGCGGGTGGGCGTCAACGTCAGAATTTGTACGGCCCCTTCGTTTGGGTCGATACGCGCAAGCAGTGGTAATGCAAAGGCTGCGGTTTTGCCGGTGCCGGTTGGGGCATGACCGAGAACGTCTCTGCCCTCGATGAGATGCGGAATCGCCTGAGCCTGGATGGGCGAGGGAGATTCGTAGCCGAGGCTGGCGACAGCATCAAGCAATGGCTTGGGCAGCGTTAAGTCGCTAAACCTCGGCCCCTGATCTTGATCTGCATTAGAGCTATCCTGATCCGCTGGTGCGGTCGGAGTTTTCGATTCTGTCATTTTGGATTTGCTGATTTTGCACCGAACGGTGCGTCGGCGGAGCGGTGGCAGATCATACCGATTCGAATCACTAGATGCGTGGGTTTTTAGTTTGGATGTTGTGGGAGATTAATTGATATGAGCAGGTCCCTCGAAGAGACGCCAATGGCGAGCAGCAGCGTTGGGTTGCTAGACGGCCTGTGTAGTACCCGCGCCATACGGCGTTATGCACCGGAGCCGGTGCCCGAGGCGGTATTGCGCGATATTTTGTTTGCCGCAACCCGCGCGCCCAGTGGCTCGAACCGGCAGCCCTTTCGATTTGTAGTGCTCGAGAGCGGATCGCGGGCCAAGCAAGCAAAGGCCCTTATTGGCGCCTGCGCCCGAGACCTGTGGTCAACCAAGCGTACTGCGGACGGCTACGACCAGGGTTCCGGGGCCCGCAGCAACTCTCCGAAGGCCAGGATGGCTCGGGTGATGCAGAACTATGTGGACGACATTGATGAGGCCCCGGTGCTGATTCTGCCCTGTCTGGTGCGTTATCGAGCACCAGATCCAATGGAAGGCGCCTCGGTGTATCCGGCCGTGCAGAATCTGCTGCTTGCGGCGCGGGCCCTGGGCTACGGCGGGGTGATCACGGGCTTTCACCGGGCTGCGGAGGCGGACCTCAAATCTCTGCTGGGTATTCCTGAAGAGGTGTTTATCGCCTGTACTGTGACCCTGGGTAAGCCGGCCGGGCGACATGGCCCTGTGCGCCGACGCCCCATGTCGGAGTTGGTCTTCGGCGACCAGTGGGATACGCCGGCTCAATGGGCCCAGGACCCACCTGGCACCCGCCATACCAGTGCCGGGCCACCCAAACCCAGCCATAGCTAAACCGCTCGCATGAGCGTTTGGGCCTGTGGCGTAACTCCCGGTGTAGAGTAGAGTGTGAGGAAACGCCCCATCAGCAGGTGAATGGTATGTCTGACAAGAAAAATCCCCGGCGCCAGTTTCTCAAAACCTCCGCCCTTGCGGCTGGCGGTTTGCCCCTTGCGGGAGCGGCCATGAACAAGGATGTGACGGGAAAGCAGGAGCCGAATCCCAGGGGTCTGGCCGTGGCTCCCCCGGCTGTACAGACCTTTCGCCCGCTGGGGAAGACGGGTCTGAAAATCTCGGATATTTCTTTTGGCAGTAGCCGTCTTCGCAGCGGCGAGGAGCGCCTGGTGGAGCATGCGATCGAACGCGGTGTGAATTACATCGATACCGCTGAAAGCTACACCGGCGGGCAATCCGAAACCGTGATTGGCAAAGCGCTTAAAGGCAAGCGTGACAAGGTTATCCTGGCGTCAAAACAGTTTGCCGGCACCTCGACATCTCGTGCAGAGATGATGCATGAGCTGGAGGCATCGCTTAAGCGGCTGCAAACCGACCACATCGAGGTTTATTTCAACCATGCGGTGAACAACAAGGCCCGGCTTGATAATCCTGAATGGTACGAGTTTGTGGCCAAGGCAAAGGAGCAGGGCAAGATCAGCTTCACCGGCATCTCTGGTCATGCTGGGCGGCTCACCGAGGTGTTGGATCACGCGATTGATAACAAGCTGGTTGATGTGATTCTTGCGGCCTATAACTTTGGCCAAGACCCGGCATTCTATGAACGACTCACCAAAGGGTTTGACTTTGTGGCGGTGCAGCCCCAGCTGCCACGTTTACTGGCAAAGGCGAAGGACAACGATATTGGTGTCATTGCCATGAAAACCCTGATGGGCGCGCGCCTAAATGACATGCGTGACCGCGAGTCGGAAGGCAATACCTTTGCCCAGGCTGCGTTTCGCTGGACGTTATCCAATCCCCATGTGGACGCCTTGATTGTATCTATGACTGGCGTTGAGCAGATTGACGAATATCTGAGCGCCTCTGGCGCCACGCGTGTTGCAAGCGAAGATATGGCGCTGCTCAAGCAGTATGCGCACCTCAATGGCGCGTCTTACTGCAAGCACGCCTGCAACAGCTGTGAAGGCTCGTGCCCGTTTGGCGTGCCCATTGCTGATGTACTGCGAACCCGTATGTACGCAACCGACTATAAGGACGTTGCCTTTGCCCGGGCGGAGTATGGAATGCTTGCAGGAGATGCATCACCCTGTCTAAGTTGCAGTGGTGAGCCTTGTGCAGGTGCCTGCCCGCATGGAATCGATATTGCGAGTTTCTGTGCGCCCACGCATAAACTGTTGGCCTGATGACAGAAGAATCAACGTCACAACCAGGCTCTGGGGTCAGCCTTGATCTGGGGCACACCACGCTTGATCTTGAGCGTGAAACCCGAACGGGTGCGTCTGAGGTTATTTTTGGGCAGAACAAAACGGCCGCGCAGATTGTAGAGATTGGCCTGGCTTTGTTGAATGCAGGACAGAATTTACTGGCCACCCGCGTTGACGCAGACAAGGCAGAGATTGTGCTCGAGGGGCTTGCCGGGCTGTCCGCATCGCTTGATAGCAGCGTCTCCTATAATGACGCCGCGCGCGCGGTTGTCTGTCGACCCTTTGCAACTCCTACAAAGGTAACCACCAGCGTGGCCGTGGTCTCGGCGGGCACTTCGGATGGCCCCGTTGCCGAAGAAGCCGCGCTGACCTGTGAATTTCTTGGTAATCCGGTGTTGCGGATCAATGACGTTGGTGTCGCTGGCCTGCACCGACTGCTGTCGCGAATAGAGGAGATTCGATCTGCCCGGGTAATCATTGTGGTGGCGGGGATGGAAGGCGCGCTGCCAAGCGTGTTGGGCGGGCTTGTCGACAAGCCGGTTATCGCGGTACCAACAAGCGTGGGTTACGGAGCTGCATTTGGTGGCCTGTCCGCCTTGTTGGGCATGCTCAATACCTGTGCGTCCGGTGTTTCGGTGGTGAATATCGACAATGGCTTTGGCGCCGGCTACATGGCGAGCATGATCAATCGGTTGTAGCATCGTTTGAAAAGAATGAAAAAAACAGCCAATAACCAGGGTGAAGGCTATGGCCACTGAGATATCAGTTCAGACACTGGATGAAGAGCTTCAGGCGAAATATCGCGCTGTGCAGGCCGCGGTGCGCAAGGACAAGCGTTGCGTGGTGGCGTTTTCCGGAGGAGTAGACAGTTCGCTTGTTGCCTACATTGCAGGCCAGGAGCTAGGTGAAAACGCGATCGCCGTAACCTCTGGTTCGCGCAGTCTGAAACGTACCGATCTTGAGCTTGCGCAACAGCTTGCGCAACAGTGGGGGCTGTCACACCGAGTCATCTATACCGACGAGCTAAGCAAACCCGATTATCGTTCTAATCCAACTAACCGCTGCTTTCATTGCAAAACATCGCTCTATGATTCGCTGACGACCATTGCGCACCGAGAGCAGATCGAGGTGATTTACAACGGTACCAACGTGGATGATCTGGGCGATCATCGCCCGGGTCTGATTGCCGCGAATGATTTTGCGGTACGCTCGCCTCTGGTAGATGCTGGATTCAGCAAAGCAGACATCAGGGCACTTGCCTCACACCTTGGGCTTGCCAATGCGATGAAACCACAGTCGGCCTGTTTATCCAGTCGGTTCCCTTACGGCACTGCTATTGATGAAGAGAAACTATCCCAGGTAGAAGCGGCTGAAGATGTTCTCCTGCAGCTTGGTTTTAGCCAGTTCAGGGTGCGGCATCATGATGATGTGGCCCGGCTTGAGCTTATGCCTGAAGAGTTTCAGCTTGCCTTTGAGCATCACGACAAAATTAATGAAGCATTGGTGCAGTTGGGCTACCGCTATGTCGCTATGGATATGAAAGGCTTTCGTTCAGGAGCGCTGAACGAGGGCCTGGCCAAGATCGATGTTGTACAAATCTACAACGATACCCCCGGAGGGAGCAGAACATGATTGATCGAATAGAGTTTGGCCGGACGGGTCATTTCAGTTCCCGGGTTATTTTTGGGGCGGCCGCCCTTGGTGGGATGAAGCAGGAGCGCGCCGATCGGACACTTGAGCTGCTGGATATGTACGGACTGAATCACATAGACACCGCTGCCAGTTATGGTGACTCCGAATTGCGTCTCGCGCCGTTTTTGAAAACACGGCGTGCCGATTTCTTTCTCGCCAGCAAAACCGGCCACCGTACTTACAGCAAGGCGCGTGAACAACTCCATCGATCTCTGGAGCGGCTTGGTGTCGATCATCTGAATCTGATTCAGATGCACAATCTTGCGCAAGCCGATCAGTGGGAAGTTGCTATGGGCGAGGGTGGTGCCCTTCAGGCTCTGCTGGAAGCGCAAGAAGAAGGTTTGGTCAGGCATATCGGGGTTACAGGGCACGGCACCTATGTTCCGGCGATGCACAAGAAGAGTATTGAGCAGTTCAGTGTTGCGTCTGTACTGATGCCCTATAACTACTCCATGATGAGTAACCCGCAGTACGCCGCAGATTTTGCAGCAACGCGGGCACTATGTAACGAGCGTGGCATTGCCATTCAGACAATAAAATCCATCGCGCTGCGCCGTTGGCGAGAAACCGATGAGGCCAAACGATTTAGCTGGTATGCGCCGATTACGCAACCCGAGGCGATGCGCCGGGCGGTGCACTATGTGTTGGGTCAGCCGGATCTGTTTCTCAACTCTACAAGTGATGCAACGCTTCTCGAACCTATATTGAAGTTCGCAAGCGAAACTGTTGTCTTGCCAAGCGATGAAGAAATGCAGGCGGATCATGAGGCGCTCGGCATCGAGCCACTCTTTGTGCGGGACGTATCCGACGACGTTGTTCTTGAAACCAGTGCTGGCTAGAGCGGTTAGCGGATCGCTCCCTAGAGTTTGCCGGCCCTGGAAAGAAACATAAGCAGCGCGTTTTCGAGGCGCTGAATTTTCCGGTCGAGGTCGACGGTTTCCGGCATAAAACCAGGTACATCACCCGTCAGGTTGCGGATGCGAACGCTGCAATCAAGGTTGCTGCATAACATGTTGCCGATGATTCGACGACCATCGGTGCCTGATACGGTTGCGCAGAACATGGCGGCGCCCCTTGCCCGATGAACAAAATGGCACCAGGAACACATATGGCTGCGCGGCCGACCTGCTGTTTGCGCGGAACGCCTTAAGCTAAGCGTTTTTAACTCATTGCCATGAGGCACCACTGCGTAAGCGAGATGTCCTCCGGGGTGGACCCAGCCCAGATAATCAAGCACGCCCCAATCCACCGCTTCGCCGTTGGGAGGCGCCAGTTCTCGGTTAGTTAACCCAGGAAACAGCTCGACAATCTGTGGGGTAGTTAAAGGCTGCATGACAATAGTCGCAATGTTGCGCCGGATTCACCGGCGCGCGATTTCTTTTTGCGGGGCCAGTTAAAAGCTCAGTGGCAGTTCGAGGTGTTCTGCAAACACAAAGTCGCGCTGGTCAATGAGCTTTGTATCGTAGTCATCCAGTGCTCTGGCAACCTGCCCCCAGGCTTTACGTAAACCGCCGGGCATTGGGTTGTCCTCTTCTGGCAGCGCTCGCAGAAGCTGGGAGAAATAGGCCCAGTACACATCAGCGGCACTAAGCTCATGGCCCACCAGGTAGCTCGAGCCAACAGCGTGTTGACCGGCGAGTTGCTCGCTGAGCATATCGAGCACTAACTTCACTCGTTCGATGGAGTATTCGAGGGTGTCATCGCCGTAGCCATATTCCTGATACATGGGCTGACTTAACACCTTGTCACCCTGAGCTTCGTGGCCACCGGCAAGCATGAGATGACGACCAAACCAGGCGAAACCTGATTCGCCAGCGATTTCGTTGACGATCCCAACCACCCGCATGCGTTCCTCCATCGTTTCGGGCAGGAGGGAATCACCACTGCCCAAACGTTCGGCCAGCTCGACAATTTCAAGCCAGCGAACCCGCGGGGCCTCGTCGTTGTACAGGGCCACGGGTGCGTTCCGATGGCGCGTCCATTCGACCAGCTCCGGATTGGTGCCGCCACCCATTTGCGCAACCGGAGTGAAGGGGACATCGCGCAGCTTGAATACGGCCTTGGCCGCCTCGCTCCAGGGGCCGGGAACACCGGCGGTGAGCACTAAGCGCAAGCCAGTTTCGGAGCGGGCGCTGGCGACGTCTTTGTAATCCATACGAGTTCACTGCTTCTGTTTGTGTTGGCAGCCAGTTTAACCTGTTCCACAGGGCTTTTGGACGCGCTAAACCGGTGGCTTGAAAATTCGTTATATTGTTGGTCAGGGATCATCAGGAAGGAGGGCTTGATATGACTGATAGACAACAACCCCAATCGGACGATGCAGAGCTTGCAGAGTTTCGCCGGGATACCCGGGCCTGGTTGGCGGAAAACTGCCCTCCGGGGGCACGCGGACCCGGACCGGTTTCGACCGGTAGTAGCAAACTCAAGATTACCGACAAAGATACTTTGCTGTGGCTTGATCGAATGATCGAACGCGGCTGGACCGTGCCCAGCTGGCCCACGGCCTATGGGGGTGGCGGGCTCGACAAGGATCAGTACCTTATCTTGCTGGAAGAGATGCGTGACATCAGGGCGCGTCCGGCGCTGTCCAGCTTTGGTACCTCGATGATTGGACCAACCTTGCTGGATATGGGGTCTGAGGCGCAAAAACAAACTCACTTGCCGCGTATCGCCAGGGCTGAAGTTGAGTGGTGTCAGGGCTACAGCGAACCAGGCTCGGGTAGCGATCTTGCGTCGCTGCGAACCAGGGCAGATCTGGAGGGCGATCACTTTGTTATCAACGGTCAGAAGATCTGGACGTCCGGGGCGCACAACGCAGACTGGATGTTTTGCCTGGTGCGTACCGATTTTGACGCGCCCAAACACAATGGCATCAGCTTTGTGCTGTTACCCATGGACCAGCCGGGAGTCACCATAAAACCCATTCGTCTCATTAGTGGTGAATCGCCGTTTAATGAAACTTTCTTTGATAATGCGCTTGCCAAGAAAGAAGACCTGGTGGGTGAACTCAACAAAGGCTGGACTGTGGGTAAGCGATTGCTGCAACACGAACGTTCCGGCATGGAATCTCTGGTTGCAGGAAGTGCTGCCTCCAAAGAAGCAGGATTGGTGAGCGAGGCGAAACAGCTTCTTGGGGAGCAAAACGGAAAGATTGCGGATGCGGATTTGCGTGGCGATGTCCTTGAGTATGAGATGAACAGTGCGGTGTTTCGTCTTGCGCAGCGACGAGCCGTACAGGAATCGGATGGGGGTACGCCTGGGCCGGTCACGTCTATATTCAAGGTGTACGGTAGCGAGTTACAACAGCAGTACTATGATTTGCTGCTTACGATGCGTGGCAGTGCAGGCTACGGGATAGATGAGTTGCATCACAGCGATGCTGATCGGGAAACGGTGAACCGTTGGCTATATTACCGGGCGGCGTCGATCTACAGCGGCAGCAATGAAGTGCAGCGCAATATTATTGCAAAGCGGGTATTGGGCTTGCCGGATTAGTCCGGTAATTAGCTGGCGAGTAATGCTTCGAGCATTTCGCGTTCAAGTGTGCGCACAAGTTCGGCGGCGGGCATGGGGCGATTGTTGTGAACGCTTTGGCCGGCCCACATAGCGCTGTAATCTTGCAGTAAGTCCTGCTTGTTGGTGGCGGCCGCGGCGGCGCTCAGGGCTTTTCCGGCATCGTAGGTGATGGGATAGTCTGGTGCTTCGTCTGCAAATTCATCAAGCTGGGTAGTGAGCAGATTGTTGAGGCCCCGTGCTTCGCGGCCGGAAAATACTCTGGTCATAATTGTGCTGGCATTTGGGTTTATCAGCGCCTCTCTATACGCCTGGTTGGCGGAAGATTCCTCCGCGCTAACAAACGCCGTGCCCAGTTGTACGGCTGCTGCACCGGACCTCAATGCGGCTGCTGCAGCCTGGCCCGTTCCGATACCGCCGGCCGCGATGACGGGTACCTCAACCGCCTCGCATACCTGGTCTAGCAGGTTGGCGAGTGGTAGTTGTTCATCGGGTTGCGCAGGGCTATTCAAAAAGTGACCTCGATGGCCGCCTGCTTCCCAGCCTTGAGCGATGATGGCATCCGCACCGCCATCTTCGAGGGCGCGTGCTTCGCGGACATTGGTTGCGCTCGACAGCACTTTTGTACCCGCAGATCTTAGTGCCTTCATCGTGCTTGATGAGGGCAGTCCAAAATGGAAACTCACCACACTGGGTTCCAGCGCCAGCAGTGACTCTAGCGTTGCAGGGTTATCATCGAAGCTGGGGTAGGGGGCGCTTATGCGGGTAGGCGGTGCTGCACCCAGGCGCTCAAAATGCGGAGTCAGTCGGTCAAGCCAGGCAGCTTCCCGCTCTGGATCTGTGTTTGGCGAGTCGTGTACAAAGAAATTCAGATTGATGGATGGACGACTCACACTGGAGAGTTTGTCAGGGAGCGCGTCCAAAACGGCAGGACTTCCACCGCCAAGCCCCAGTGAGCCCAACGCCCCGGTGCCCGCGACAGCGCTGGCAAGGACCCGGTTTGATACCCCCGCCATGGGCGCCTGAATAATTGGCAGGCTGATGCCAAGAAGCTCCAGTAGTTGGTTGGTTTGAGGGGGGTAGTGAGACATTTTGTGCTGTCCGGCGGCTGACTCGATGATCAGATCTTAGATGACAATAAGGAATATATTAGTGGTGAAATATTCCGTTTTCACAGGTACCCCGGATTGGTAAGGTGGCGGGATATAAAACACCATAGGATTCAACCAATTATGTCAGATTATTTGCAAAAAATTGAGGCGACAAGCGCCATGCTTGGCAACCACAGTGATTGGTCTGCCATCAAAGCCGAGTATGCCGTGCGTATGCAACTGCAAAATCGCTTCAAAACCGGACTCGATATCGCCCAGTTTACGGCCGATATCATGCGCAAGGACATGGCGGAGTATGACGCTGATACGTCGAAGTACACCCAGTCGCTAGGTTGCTGGCACGGTTTCACTGCCCAGCAAATGGCCATGGCAGTAAAGCGCCATCGCGGCACGATGAACAAATCTTATGTGTACCTGTCTGGCTGGATGGTTGCGGCGCTGCGCTCGCAGTTTGGTCCTCTGCCGGATCAGTCGATGCACGAAAAAACCTCAGTGCCCAATCTGATTGAAGAAATCTATACCTTCCTGAAGCAGGCGGATGCCCGGGAACTGCGTCATATCTTTGTTGAGCTCGATGAAGCCCGCGCCAGCGGCGGTGATGTTGATTCTATTATTTCCCGCATCGATAACTATGAGACGCACGTAGTGCCCATCATTGCTGATATCGACGCCGGCTTCGGTAACGAAGAAGCGACCTATTTGCTTGCCAAGAAAATGATCGAGGCGGGCGCCTGCGCGATCCAGATTGAAAACCAGGTTTCTGATGCCAAGCAGTGTGGCCACCAGGCCGGCAAGGTAACGGTTCCGCACGAAGATTTTGTGTCCAAGATCAACGCTGTACGTTATGCCTTCCTTGAGTTGGGTATCGACAACGGCATTATTGTGGCCCGCACAGATTCGTTGGGTGCTGGCCTTACTCAGAAGATACCCGTCTCTAACGCACCTGGTGATCTGGGTAATCAGTACTGTGATTTCCTTGAGACAACGCCGGTTGGCGATCTCAGCGATCTCACCGAAGGCGATATCACCATTCATCAGAATGGTGTCGTCTGCAAGCCAACCCGGTTAGACAACGGTCTCTATGCGTTCCGTGAAAACACCGGCTTTGATCGTGTTGTACTGGATTGTGTAACCAGCCTCGAGCACGGTGCAGATCTTTTGTGGATCGAAACCGAGAAGCCAAATGTTGAGCAGATCGCTGGCATGGTGAACGAGATTCGCAAGAAGCGTCCCGATGCCAAGCTGGTGTATAACAACTCACCCTCATTCAACTGGACCCTGGCATTCCGTGAGCAGGTGTATGGTGAGTGGAAGGACGCGGGCAAAGACGTATCAGGCTACCCTGATCCAGAGACCGCGCCAAAAGGTTTGATGGATGCCCAGTTTGATAACTCCGAGTTGGCCGCTGCCGCGGACGAGCTGGTACAACGCTTCCAGGCGGATGCTGCTCGCGAAGCAGGCATCTTCCATCACCTGATCACCCTGCCGACTTATCATGAGACCGCATTGGGTACCGATATTCTGGCTGAAGGCTACTTTGGCGATCTGGGTATGCTTGCCTATGTGCGAGACATTCAGCGTCAGGAAATTCGTCGGGACCAGGCGTCGGTTAAGCATCAGGACCTCGCAGGCTCCAACATTGGCGATGACCACAAGGAATACTTCCTTGGTGAGAAGGCCTTGCTGGCTGGTGGTGCCGCAAACACCATGAATCAGTTCTAGACGGTCCAAAGAAGGATGCGGGCAGGTTTGCTACTCTGTGGTGACTAACACACCACTTTAGAGTACGACTTATGCCCGCATCTCTTGGGGAATCCCGTCCGTTTGGTTTTGGCTACTGGCCGTTAGCTGAAGACGCCCCAAGTGTTGACTGTCAAAGAGAACCGATACGCCTGGTTTCGCCCGATGGCGCGCTGGTGCGCGGTGTTCTGTGGACACCGCCTGCACCCCAGAAATGGCACACCGCTGTGGTGTTGTCGCATCCCCGTGGTGACTTCTCCGTACACTACGCCTGCCCCTTACTCGCTGCCGCTGGCTTTGCGGTCCTGGGGTTTTCTACTCGTTACCTAAACAATGATACCGACTGCCTGCACGAAAACTGCGTGATTGATGTAGCCACTGCGGTTGCGGAGATGCGTCGCCGTGGGGCTGAGAATGTGGTTTTGCTGGGGAATTCAGGTGGCGGCTCATTGATGGCTTTAGCCCAGAAGGAAACCGGTTGCGGTGACGCCTGGGTAGGACTGGCTGCACATCCCGGTGAAGGTGTTTTCATGTGCCAGGTTATCGATCCGTCCGTCACCGATGAGGCTGATCCGGCATCCGTTAATCCTGAGCTTGATATGTACAACCCGGACAATGGCTGGCGCCCCTGGCCAGAACCCTGTGTCTATGACCGTACCTGGCTTGCGAACTACCGGGCGGCGCAGCTCGAGCGGATCGCCCGGCTTGATGCGATCGCACGGGACTCCATAGAGGATGCTGCAGTAGCCAGACGGCAGGCCAAATCGATTGATAAAGCCAGGGATGCAAAAGCCTGGCGTTACTGGCGTCAGCGTGCGGTGCACGCCAAGTACATGGTGATCTACAGAACACTCGCCGATCCGGCGTACCTTGATCTGTCGATAGATGCGGATGAGCGACCGATGGGGTCGTTGTTTGCGTTTCCTGATCCGTTTGAGGCGAACTACGGTCGCGGCGGGCTGTCTCGAACAATGACAGCCCGGGGCTGGTTGTCGACCTGGTCAGGTTTGTCATCGCACGCAAAGGTTGCAGATACGATGCCCGCAGTCAGGGTGCCGACCCTGGTGATCCACGCCACCGCAGACACTGAAATTCGAGTGCACCAGGCTAAGGCGATTCACGCCGCATCAGGCAGTGATGATGCGACCTACCATGAACTCAAAGGTGCACCGCACTACTTCGAAGGCTATCGCCCTGAGGCCATGGAGCTAGTGGCTGAGTGGATCAAACAGCGTTTTTAGAGCCTCAGGCAGGCGTTACACAAGTTGTGTCTTTGTGCGATCCAGAGCAAAGGCATGCTCTGGATCATTGATCTGCTGAATCTCGATGACGTTGCCATCCGGGTCTCTGCCGTAGGTCGCGCGAATGGCGCCGCCGAGGTCTGGTGGCTCACAGTTGAACACCATGCCGTGGCTGCTTAGGCGTTGATACTCGGCCTCGATATCCTGCACATCCAGGCAGAAGTGTGTGTAGCCATGATCATTCACGCCGTACTCTGGATTTTTTTCAGCGCCTTTTGGGCTTTCGTATTCAAAAAATTCAAGGTAGGCGTTGCCCAGCTTGAGCATGGCCTGTTTTGCAGCAGATTTTTTCAGGCCAACGATTGAGTCGATGGCCGGGTTGCCGCTCTGCCAACCGCCTTCGTAAACCACTTCAGCGCCAATCACATCGCGATAGAAAGCGACGAGCCGTGCAAGGTTAGGTGTGCTGATCGCGACGTGATGAATTCCTCGAATCATGGCAGGCTCGCTCCTGAATTTTTTGGCGTTTTTTGGCGTCTAAAGTGCAACCAACCGGCTACGCAGGTTGATTGTGCCAATGGTATCATCGGTTGAATTGGACCGATCAGATGACCGATGGATTAGGGGAAGGTTAATGGGTATCAAGCTATTTGGCATTTCGGGATCAAGAGCAATTCGCTCGATCTGGGCCGCAGAAGAAACAGGGGTCGACTACGAGCACGTCGCCACCCACTTTGTGAAAGACTCCAAGGCTGAGGAGTATTTGCAGATCAATCCGAACGGCCGAATCCCTGCTTTGGCAGACGGTGAGTTTCTGTTGTGCGAATCGATGGCGATCAATCTCTATCTCGCCAAGAATTATGGTGGCGACCTCTACCCCAATACGACGTCTGGCGAGGCGCTGGCCTGGCAGTGGAGTCTTTGGGGCATATCAGAAATAGAGCCGCTGCAAATGCAGATTGTGGTGCAGAAGCTCTTTACCAAAGAAGACAAGCGAGACCCTGCTGTGATTGCGCGGGCCGAGAAAGGGTTGGCCCGGCCACTTGATGTACTGAATGATCTACTGGAGAAACAGCCTTACTTGCTGGGTGATGAGTTCAGCATTGCTGATCTGAACGTTGCTGGAGTGATGTTGTTGTTAGAAATGGTGCAGTTTGATACCTCATCCTGGAGCCATGTTCACTCCTGGTTACAGCGGTGTTATGCCAGAGAGTCCCTGGCTCGAGCGCGCGCCCGAGACTAGTCCCGGAGTGCTGCATCTTCCAGAATGAACTTTGAGCCGCGCTCAGCAATCATAACCGTTGGCGCGTTGGTGTTTCCTGAGGTGATGGTTGGCATGATCGAGGCATCGATCACCCGCAGACCATCTACCCCATGCACCTGCAATCGGTCATTCACAACCGCCATGGTATCGCTGCCCATTTTGCAGGTGCCTACCGGGTGAAAGATTGTGGTGCCCAGATTCCTCGCCGCTTCCAGCAGCTGTTCGTCGGTGGTAAGGGTGGGTCCTGGCTTCCACTCCTGGGGTGCATAGGGTTTTAACGCGTCAGCCTGCATGATCTTGCGGGTGAATTTGAGCCCTTGTACTGCAATCTCCTGATCTGACTCAGTGCTTAGATAGTTGAGCTTGATTGATGGTGCGTCTTCGATCTTTGGGCTTCTGATCTCAATCTGGCCTCTGCTGGTTGGGCGCAGATTACAAACGGAAGGGGTGATGGCATTGAAGCTGTGGAGTGGATCGCCAAACTTGTCGAGCGAAAGCGGCTGCACGTGCCATTCAATATTGGCGCTGCTCTGCTGATCATCGCTTTTTGCAAAGGCACCGAGTTGTGATGGCGGCATAGTGAGCGGGCCGGTTTTCTTCAGGAAATACTCCATACCCATCAGTGCCTTGCCCAGCAAAGAACCCGCTTTTTTGTTGAGTGTTGTGGTGTTGCTTACCTTGTAGACGCTGCGTACCTGTAAGTGATCTTGCAGATTGGCGCCAACGCCAGGTAGGGCGGTGAGAGTTTCAAGGCCGTGTTTTTGCAGCATCTCCGGGTCGCCGATGCCCGAGAGCTGCAACAACTGCGGGCTGGCGATTGCTCCTGCGGCCAGAATCACCTCTTTGCGTGCATGCATTTGTTGTCGAGTACGTTTGGCATCAATGAGTTCGACGCCGGTGGCTCTTGGCTTGCGGCCGGAGTTTGCGTTTGCAGCGCTGTCAAATACCAGCCGTTCTACCTGACATTTTGTCAGAACCGTCAAATTTGGTCGGGAAAGCACGGGTCGCAGAAAGGCGCTGGTACCACTCCATCGCCCACCGTTTTTTTGATTCATCTGAAAGTAGGCGTTGCCAAAGTTGTCGCCGCGATTGAACTCTTCAATTTTTGGAATGCCTGTCTGTTCAGCGGCGTCTCGCCATGCATCTAGAATTTCCCAGTTCACCCGGCGCTCTTCAACGCGCAGCTCGCCGCCGCTGCCGTGGTAGTCGTCTGCGCCGTGCTGATAGTCTTCTGAGGCCTTGAAGATCGGTAAGACATCGTCCCAGCCCCAGCCACGATTACCGAGCTGAGCCCAGTGGTCGTAGTCGCTGGCCTGGCCGCGCATGTAGATCATGGCGTTAATCGAGGAACAGCCGCCCAGAACTTTACCGCGGGCGTAACCGATCTGCCGGTTGTTCAGACCCGGGTCGGGGTCGGTTTTGAAACACCAGTCTGTTCTGGGATTGCCAATGGTATAGAGATACCCAACCGGTATGTCGATCCAGAAGTAATTGTCCTTGCCGCCGGCCTCGATAAGCAGGACCTGATTGTTGGAATCCTTCGTTAGGCGATTGGCCAACACGCAGCCTGCAGTCCCCGCGCCAACGATGATGTAATCGTAATTCTTCATAAAACATAGTGTACATTGCTGCCTGGCGGCGGGCTGCACCAACAGCCCTTTTCAGAGAGAGAAGAGATGAGTCTTACATTGAGCCTTACACAATGGTCCTGGCTGTTCCTGGTGGTCTACATTGCCTTGATGCTGGGGCTGGGGGTTGTGGCACAACGCCGGATTAAGCATGCCGACGACTTCGCCACGGCGCGAAACTCTTATGGGCCAGTGTTTCTGGCGTTTGCTTTTGCAGCCTCCACGGCCAGTGGCGCGACCTTCCTGGGCAGTCCGGCGCTGTCTTATGAGTGGGGACTTGCCGCGAACTGGGGGAACTTTCTCTACCCCCTTGGCTTATACATTGGCGTGCTCATCTGTATGCGCCTGGTGTCCTCATCGGGACATAAGTTTGGTAATCGATCCATACCTGAGTATCTGGGCGATCGTTATCAGAGCGACGGGATTCGAGTGCTGGTTTCGCTGATGTCGCTGATTCTGTTTTTCTATCTGGCAGGTCAGTTGGTATCCGGTCTGGTGATGTTTGAAATCATGCTAGGGCTTTCGCCTGGGTGGGCATTGATAATCACTACCGGAGTACTGTTGATCTATGTCGTGATGGGCGGAGCGCACGCTGACATTCTCACTGATGGTTTCCAGGGCTTCATGATGCTCTTGCTGGCCATTGTGGTGATTGTGTTGTTCTTCCTGGGTTACGGTGTTGAAGGTGGCTTTCAGGGCATGCTCGATAACCTTGAGGCGCAAGATCCGGCGTTGGTTACAGCGCTTAACGAGAAGACACCGCTGTACCACTCCTGGTGGGCGATCTGCGCCATTATTATTGCCCATGTCCCCCTGGGCTTGTTGCCTCATCTTGGTAACAAACTCTGGGCGCTTAAAGACAGTGGTGGGCAAATGCAGTTTGTGAAGCTGGCATTTTTGTTTGGTCTAACGCTTGCGATGCTTGGTGTTGGTGGCTTGCTGGCCAGAGCTGTTCTGGGCGATTCGCTTTACGCTGAAGGTTCTAACCCCAACGAATCGTTGCCACTTCTATTTATTGAGTTGTTCCCCACCTGGCTTGCTGCATTGATTGGTGTCGGGGTGCTCGCAGCGGTGATGAGCACAGCGGACGGGCTGGTAGTCTCGTCGTCGCAGATTATTGCCAATGACCTGTACCGGCGCACTTTTGTTCCCCGTTTTGATCCGGACATTTCAGAAGCTGCGCTCGATCGTCGGGTACTCATGATCAGTCGGGTAGCAACCATTGTGGTGTTGCTGGTCTGTATGGGTATGGCGTGGGCCCTCATCGACAAGAACGTCGCCCTGATTGTATGGATTGGTAATGGCGGCATGATGGCTGCGTTTGCAGGGCCATTGGTTGTGGGTGCACTGTGGCGTGGTGTCACCGCAAAAGGCGCCTATGCCGGCTTAATCGCGGGCTTTGTGGCCTTTCTGATATTGCATACCAATGTGCTCGATGCCGCATGGTTTGGCGACTCAGGGCTTTTGTACAATCTGGTGGCCTGGCTTGAACGCGAAGGTCCAAACCCTTACTCCTGTGCCGCTATGGGAGAAATTGTGTCAGTAACGGTGACCTATGTGGTATCCAAACTAACCCGACCGCTTGATGCCAAACATCTGCAGGCGCTCTTTA
>CAZWMD010000008.1:25376-45621 GCA_964634815.1 uncultured Pseudomonadales bacterium
CGTTTTGCAAAAAACGCTCTTGTCAGCTAAAGCGTTTTGCAAAAAACGCTCTTGTCAGCTAAGGCGTTTTGCAAAAAACGCTCTTGTCAGCTAAAGCGTTTTGCAAAAAACGCTCTTGTTAACTACGGCGTTTGCGCTTTGCAGGCAGCTCAACAAAATTGCCGGGACGTTTCTCCATGTTGGCCTGCATGGCTTCCTGCATCTCGGCCGCTTGCAGCATGGAGGCGTTCCACACGGCGATGTAATCCAAGCCGTCTTTTGTGTTGTGATCGCGCGCGTAGTTGATCATGCGCTTGCTGCCATACACCGCGAGTGGCGGTTTTGCGGCAATCTCTTTGGCGATAGCCATTACTTCGGTGAGCATGGCTTCCTGGTTATCGAAGACACGGTTAACAAGCCCCGCGTCTTTGGCCTCAGAGGCAGGCATGCGGCGGCCAGTGTAGGCAAGTTCGCGGACAACGCCCTCGGGAATGAGCTTCACCAGGCGAGGGAATGTGCCCACGTCTGCGGTCATGCCAATGTTGATTTCCTGAATGCAGATGAACGCGTCTGCGGTGGCATAACGCATGTCGCATGCGGTCACCATATCCACGCCGCCGCCCACACATCCCCCCTGGATTGCTGCAAGCACGGGTATGCGCGCATCTTCCAGAACCGAGAAGCTCTCCTGAAAATAGCTTGCGGTGTCGATGAAGGTGGCACCGTGTCGAATCCGTTCAGTTTTTTTCTCGGTAGATGCTGAGTCGCCGTCGCTGTCTGCAAGTTCTGGATTCTGTGAGAAGGCTGCAAGGTCCATTCCTGCAGAAAAGTGTGGGCCGGTGGAGGAGATCACAATAACCCGGGCCCTGGCGTTGTCGTCGATATCACGAACTATCGCTGGCAGCTCGCTCCAGAATTCCGGCACCATGCTGTTGCGCTTTTCCGGCCTACTCAGCGTGATATGGGCGACCTGATCGTTGATCGCGACGTCAAAACATTCATAAGTCATGTGTTAATCCATTTTTTTGAGCTAAAAATTGCTCTACGCAGCTAGCTTATTTGGAAGATGCCTTCAACTTCTACAGCCACACCCAAGGGCAGGGAAGAGCTGCCTACAGCGGCTCGTGAGTGACGCCCGGCATCCCCAAAAACTTCTGCCATCAGGTCGGAGGCGCCGTTCACTACCTGTGGATGTTGGGTGAAGTCTGGTGTGGCGTTAACAAAACCGGTTAGCTTGACCACCTGGACCACCTTGTTTAGATCGCCATCGCAGGCAGCGTTGACTTGCGCGAGCAGATTTAGGGCACACAGACGGGCTGCTTTTTGGGCGTCCTCAACGGACATGTTTTCACCCAGCTTGCCGCGCACCAGTCCGTCGGCATCCATGGATACCTGGCCAGAGACATAGACCAGATTGCCTGTGCGTACAAAAGGTACGTAGTTAGCAGCAGGCGCCGGAGCGTCGGGCAGGCTAATGCCCAACTCTGCCAGTTTTTTGTTCACATCCGTCTCGGTCGAATCAGTCATAGAAGCCAGGGTCCGTTGTTAGAAGACCCTATTGTACAACCAATGCTGGCGCTGTGGAGTCAGGCGGTCCAGGTACGTGCCGCCTGTGCTACCACAGGCGCCAGCTCTTTTGAGCGCTGAATTCTGTTGATTCGAATATCGTCCGTGATCTCCCAGGGAGCGATCTTGCCCAGCGTGAGAGCTTGCCAGAATGCCTTGGAAGCGGCCTCGGCCTGTCCGGCTGCTGCGTGGAAAAACCCAACTTCGGTAATGAATTCGATTTGCCCGTAACCGGCCTTGATAGCCGCGGCAATAACCTTGTTGCCTCGCTCCTGCCAGTAGTCTCTGCGCTCAATATTGTCCGTTTGCTCGTAAACGTAGAGCAGGTGAGAGATGGTCAGCAGTTCGCTTGCCGGGTGTGGGTGGTTCAGGTTGTCGCTCGCGGTCATGGCCGATTCGAGCAGGGTGGCGGCCTCGATATAGTTCTCTGTTGCAATGAGCAACATACCTTCAAGCGCGCGCTTCTGGGGTGCTGCTTTCTCGTGGAAATAGTCTGGCGCTTCCTGCATCAGGAGCTTGAACTCTTTTGCGGCGCCTTCCTTGGCCAGTTTACGCGCCACATTGAGGCGGAATTCGAAGTCGAGTTCGGACTCGCTGCGGGCACGACGGAGATAGTCTGCTGCCGCCTCGTATTGGCCCTGTCGGCTGTGCATTTGCCAGAGCGCGTGGTAACCCGACAGTCTCAGTTTCAGACTTTCGTTTTTGATTGCGGCGTCTGCGAGGTCTCTGAGAGTGGCAAAATCTCCAAGTTGCTGGGCCAGGTGCAGTTTTAGAAACGTCAATCGTTGGCCGCTGTCGAAGCGCGGATCCAGTTTCTGCAAAATGGTCTGCGCTGAGTCGTAGTCGCCTATGGTGGCAAACGACATGGCGACGTTCTGATTGATAACGGGGTGCAACGGATCCAGTCGATAGGCCTTCAGATAGTATTTGTGGGCAGCCTTGACCTGGCCACGCATCGCAATGGTTGAGCCCAGCCACATATGGGCCATGTTATATCCCGGGTTTAGCCGAACAGCGTTACGCAGCGCTCGCTCCGCTGGTTCCGCCTGGCCGGTAGAGAGATAAAACATGCCTTGAGAGGCGTGGGCTTCTGCAAGGTTGGCATCGAGCCTCAGTGCGGTTTCGATCGCTGGCCGGGCCAGCGCCTGAGCCTCCTCATGAGCCATGTTGCCGTAGTCTGCAAGGAGCAAATAGGCATCTGCCAGGCCGCTGTAGGCAATTGCCATTTCTGGATCGACGCTAACCGCTTGCTGAAACAGCTCGATTGCTCGGCGCAGAGAGTCGGCGGTGCGTTGATGCCAGTGGTGTCGCCCCAGTAGATAATAATCCAGCGCGTCCATGTCTTGAGAGATACGTGCCACGCGTACGGGTTCGGTTAGCTGCAAGCGCAGGGCGCCCACAATCGCTGCGGCAATCTCGTCCTGAATTTGGAACACATCGCTTAGATCGCCCTCAAACTGGTCCGCCCACAAGAGCACACCGTCACTGGTGCGCACGAGTTGAGCCGTGACACGAACCTGGTTATTCATGCGTCGAACAGAGCCGGTCAGGACGTTGTCGACGCCGAGTGTTTTGCCAATCGCTGAGACATCGCCACCCACAGTGGAGGCCCTGGAATCGGTTCCGGGTGGTATAGGACTCACCGGCTGGGCCAGCTGAGTATCAGCGAGTCGTGCATCAGCGGCGGCGAGCCTTGAGACCACTCGCAAGCCGGGGACGTTGGCCAGTGCATTGAGTAGCTCCTCGGCTAAACCGGCGCCGAAATAATTCGATTCTGCGCCACTGTCGAGCGTTGCAAACGGCAGGATCGCGATTGACGGCGTGGCCTGCTCGGGGCTCAGTTCGGCGATTGCTACCGGATCGGCAGTGACCGGCGCGCGTTCTTGCAGGAACATAATCGCCGCGGCGCCGACAGCCATCGCAGCGATAATCAAGCTGCCTACGAGAGCCCAGTAGAGCCCCGGTCGGCCCTGGCCAGCGGGTGTTGAGGCTGGACGGGACACTGACCCCAAAAGCGAGTTGTCTGTAGAGCCAGGCTCTGGAGCCTGTGCAGGTGAAGTGGATCGCGCTGCCTCAAGCGGTGCCGGCGCCTGCAACAGCTTATAGCCCTTCTTGGGAATGGTTTGAATAAATCGGGGGGCTTTGGAGCTATCGCCCAGAGCTGTGCGAAGTTCCGAGATACAGCGCGTGACAACCTCTTCGGTCACAACGGTGCCGGTCCAGACATCGTCGAGCAGGCTGTGTCGCGAGACGACCTGTAGTGGCTCCCTGGCCAGGCGCTCGAGAACCGCCATAACCTTAGGTTCCAGATGAATGCCGGGGTTCTGCTCTTTGGTGTCTTCCGTGACGTTTGCGGTGCCGATGTGGCGCAGCAGCGATTGTGAGGGGTAGACCTCAAAAGGGCCCAATTTAAAGTCGCCTAGTTCCGCCTGCTCGGGGTCGTGCTGCATCTTCGATTGAGCCCTGGGTTGTCGCTGATTTTGAACCCAATTTAACCGCTAGGTTCATCGAATGACCATATAGCCACTAAAAAACACCAATCCATAACCTTTCCGAAGGTTTCCGAAGCTTATTTCTTGATTAAGTGCCTTTGGCCAGGTGCCTGGTTGCCTGCGGGTGGGATAAAATTTCGCTTTGATTGCGCAAGCGTTAAGCCCATTAAACAGCACATACGACAGATTTTTGCGAACATTGAGCGAGGAGTCCGAGAGCCTCGCAGCATTGGTCCGATGATGCGCGGTGGGGCTGTGCAACTCTGGCAGTCGCGTGGTGGTGGGCTCTATGGACTTGGCTATGTGGTGACCTTTGTCGCTCTCGAAGTGCTTGAGATCCCGGAATTGTTCCGCGACCTCTATGCACTGTTTGGGGGCGGCACGGTGGGATTGGCACTGAGCGCCCTGCTTACCCTGATCGTCGATTTCTTTGTTGATACCCTGAAAAACATGATCTTTGCCTTCATTTGGCCCGGTCTGTTAATCAGCTATCTTGATGGCTGGGGCGTTTTACTGGTGGCATTGGGGTTTGCCAGCTTTGATCCTCTTCTGCGACCTTTGATCGAACGAGTGTTCCCCGAACTGAAGCACGCGAGGGAAACCCAGGAGACGGAAAAAGCCCAGAAGCAGGCTCAAAAACAGGCGAAAAAAGAGGCAAAAAAAGAGGCAAAAAAACGCAGATTCAAAAACAAGAAGCAGTCCGCCGCCGATTGAGCATCGGCTGCGGATCTCCCCATTATTTGCGCAACGGCAGGTTGATCTGATCTAGCCGAAGATGCCGCTGTACACCTCGTCGTTGAAGCCAACCAGCAGCGTCTTGCCAACCCTCAAAGTGGGTGCCCGCAGGTTGCCGGTTGGGCCGAGCATGGCGGCAATGGCGTCCTCTGACTTCGCCTCCTTACCCTTGAATTCGGTGACCTTCTTGCCCTTGGCAACAACCAGTTTGCTGGCGGCGGCCAACAGCGCCTTGGCGTCCGCTGCTTGCAGCTTTTTACTTGCGGGAATCTGCTCTTTTACGTCTATCGAACTTGCCTCCAAAAACTTGGTGGCTCTGGTGCAGCTGGTTCAGCCGCCGCGGTAGTAGTACCAATCAACTTTCTTAGCCAAGATCATCTCCTGTCATGGGTAGGTGGGCGTTGTGCCCGGGCTCAGGGCGAAGTTTATGTCGATGACCCACTGAAGTTAAATGGCGGTAAATAGATATCAAAAAGATATCATTTTGCTGTAAATTGTGAGAGGCTTTCGATCTCGTTTGTTTGCTCTGGAGTCGCGCATGACCCATCGTGAAATCGCTGTTACCCCGATGTCGGGCTACCTGCCTGCATTGGTTGCCGTTCTGCTGGGGGCCTTTGGCGTCTACAATTTTTTGGGCTTTGCGCCCGTTCTTGGTGGTATTTGCATCGCTTTGGCGGTCTTTACCGGCGTTGGGTTGTTTAAGGTACAACCTAACGAAGCCCAAGTTTTGCAATTGTTCGGGCGTTATGTCGGCACGGCAAAAGAACCTGGTTTGCGCTGGGCAAACCCGCTTTATGCAAAACGCGCCGTGTCTCTTCGAGTACGTAACTTTGAGAGTGGCAAGCTGAAGGTGAACGACTCCTCCGGCAGTCCCATCGAGATTGCCACCATAGTTGTTTGGCGGGTGATCGACAGTGCGGAAGCGGTGTTCGAGGTGGATGACTACGAAGAGTTTGTCACGATCCAAAGTGAGTCGGCGCTGCGCAACCTCGCAACGTCGTATCCTTATGAAGCAGCCCGAGAGGGTGAAAAGTCTTTGCGCGGCGATCCTGTGAACGTTGCTGAAGCGTTGAAAGAAGAGATCCAGGCCCGACTGCAAGAGGCCGGAGTAGAAGTGATTGAGGCGCGCATCAGTCATCTCGCCTACGCGCCGGAAATTGCCAGTGCGATGCTGCGTCGTCAGCAAGCGAGTGCGATTATCGCAGCCCGTGAACAGATCGTTGCGGGCGCTGTGGGGATGGTGCAAATGGCGATCGATCAGTTAGAACGCGATTCCGTGGTGGAACTTGATGAAGAGCGTAAGGCCGCCATGGTCAGTAATCTTCTGGTGGTGCTCTGTGCCGACAACGAAGCTCAACCGGTGGTGAACACCGGCTCTCTGTATACCTAGGCTGGATAGTTAGCCTTGGCCAAAAAGAAGGCATATCCATTGAGGATGGACGAAGAAGTTCTTGCTGCCATGCAGCGTCTGGCAGACGATGAGCTACGCAGTCTCAATGCGCAGATCGAGTACGTCTGTCGACAGGCCTTGCGAAGCTCTGGACGCTTACCCGAGTCAGATGAACTAAAGTCTTAGCTCGCTCCTGAGTTACTCAGCCCGGACTCGAAATTCATTCCAGCGTTCAAAATAGGTGACTTGCGAAGCCGGGCGCCTGCGCACAGGTCCAAATTTTCCCATGGGCCAACCTATAGGAATAGTGACCACAACGCCGTACTCCTTAGGAATGCCAAACTTCTCCATGAGCTGGTCTTCAAAGAGTTGGTGCATGGTGGTCAGAGCTGCGCCAAGACCGCAGGCGCGACAGGCCAGCAGGATGTTTTGCACACAGGGATAAATAGCGCCGTAGTTTGGCGGCGCCAGGCCAATGCGTTCGGCTTCTGGAACCTTGAATGGCCAATCCCGCAAACCACACACTAACAGCAGAACAGGGAATTCATGCATGTGATCCATCTGGTAGCGCAATGCCCGCAGTTGGCGATTAAGGCCATTGTTTTCCCGTTTCCTGAGCTCTTCGGCAGACACATTCATGCCGGGAAAGCGCGTTTCGATGGCCTGGGTATACCGTTCGGCAAACCAGCGTTTATTGTCAGTATTCTCCAGAACCAGAAACGACCAGGGCTGAGTGTTTTGTCCTGATGAAGCCTGAACTCCAGCCTCCAGTACTTTTCTTAACAAGGCATCTGGAACGGGGTCTGTTTTCAGGCGTCGCATCGAGCGAACATTACCTACTAGATCAAAAAATCCCGGATTGGCTTGCTCCCAGCTGGACTGATTCATACCGAGCGTGCGGCTTCTTCTCTTGCGGCTCGAACCTTGTCGTTGGTTTGGTTAAAGAGGATTTTGCGGCGGGCTTCTTCCTGCTCCGGCGTGCGCTCCTCTTTACCGAGTTCTTCGCCTGCCTTGCGACCTTTCTGCACTGCCGGGCGCTCGGCAACCTGATTTACCCAGCGCCGCACATGGGGAAACGTCTCCCACACCGAATCATCGAGTAACCGTGCGGCCAGAAATGCCCAGGACCAGATAATCATATCGGCAATGCTGTAATGAGGTCCTGCGACGTATTCGTTGACCCCTAGCTGGGCATCCAGCACGCCAAGTAGTCGGTCCACCTCACCGACAAAGCGCTTTGTACCGTATTCAAGTTGCGCAGGGTCATCGGCAATGTTTTTACCGTAGTTCTTGAAGTGATTGGCATTGCCCATCATTGGGCCGAGATTAGCCATTTGCCAATGAACCCATTGCAGCACCCGGTAACGATCTGGCCCTTCTTTGGGCAGAAATTTTCCCGTCTTGTCTGCGATATATTCCATGATTGCGCCGGATTCGAAGAGTGCCAGAGGTTCACCACCTCCGATTGGCTCGTGATCCACAATGGCTGGCATTCTGTTGTTTGGCGACAACTTCAGAAATTCCGCGTTGAACTGCGCACCACCGCCGATATCCACCGGCACAATGGTGTACGGCAGGCCACATTCCTCCAAAAGAATGGTCACCTTCCAGCCGTTGGGGGTTGGCCAATAGTGTACGTCGATCATTTTCTATTCCTTGTTGGTTGTCAGTACAAACTCTGAGAGTTGTTCTATGAATTTTTTGCGGGGTGTTTCCATAAAGGCTGCGTGATCACCGCCTTCGAGCACAATCCATTGTTTTTGTGGATTGGGGAGGCGTCTAAATAGTTTGCGGTGTACCCGTTTACGCGTCAGCGGATCAAACTCTCCCTGAAGTAACAGGGTGGGTTGCTGCACTTTTTTACCGTCAAGCACTCGCCACTGATCTTGTGCTGTCCAGTCTACGCGCACGGGATCGGCGTCTAGCGCTGATTTTGCAAACGCCTGGATGGCACCGTCGCTTATCGCATCCGGCACAATAAAGTCAGAGATGGCATTGGTATAGCTGTTTGCCGCCCGCGCAGGCTCTTGTGGCTGATTAGCGGGCAGCCTGTGATACCCCTTACGAACAGCGTAGCCAAAAAGTGTCAGGCTTTGAGCGAGGTCAGGGTGCTGTTGGAGCGTGAGTTGTGCCATGGTCGCGCCGTAAGACCAGCCAAACAGATGTGGTATGGGTTGAGCGTCGCCACGCTTAAGCGCTCTTGTCTGCAGCCAGCGCAACACGCCGGCGATGTCCTGGGCCGCGCGGTTTGGCGTTAACCAGCCACTCTCGTCGCGCGGGGTTTGGCCGTAGCCGCGCATGTCTGCGGCAAAGGTTTCTATGCCCTGTTCGAAAAGGCCATTCATTAACGACAGGTCTTCACAGGCAGTCGCCAAATCAAAATCGGGTTTGCCGCTCCAGGTGCGACCGTGAATGAGCAATAAGGTCGCCTTGGGTTGGGCCGGGGATTTAGACCACAACGCAATAGGGTGGCCATCTACCTCGACCTGGTAGGCTGTGCCGTGACCCGTTTCTATCGGTGTGCTGCAGCGCTCGGGTTTGGCGGTGTCCGCCAACAGGGGCGCAGCCCAAAGCATGCTGGTGATTAGCGCTGCGGTGGCCCGACGGAGATCAACAAGGCTTTTTAAACAAGCCATAAATTGAGAGCGCGTTGGGCATGTGAGCGAGTTATGCATCTGCCGTGTCCACTGGAGCTTTGGTAACCGGCCTCGATGGTACCGGAAGAAACCTTGAGGGCGTAAGATCGAGGCTATTCAAGTGACTCTTAGGGAGAGTTTTGATGCCCGATAGCCAGTTTTTTGCCCGTGAACCAGAAGCGGTGGGCGTTGATTCCGCCAAGCTTGAAGCGTTGTTTCAAAGAGTCCAACAAGAGGTTGACGAAGGGTTGCTGCCGGCGTGTCAGGTGGCCATCGGTCGACAGGGGAAGCTTGCGGCGCGTAAGAGTTTTGGTGATGCCACCAATGACAATCTGTTCAGTATTTTTTCCGCGACCAAGGGTATTACCAGTGCCGCTGCCTGGTTGCTGATTCAGGAAGGAAAGCTCAATGTCGACACGCTGGTGAAGGAGCTGATCCCGGAGTTCGCCAGCAACGGCAAAGAGATCATCACAGTTGAGATGCTCTTCACCCATACCGCGGGTCTGCCTTATGCACCTTTTCGTCCCAGCGATTGGCTCGATCACAGTCGTCGGCTGGAACGCTATGCGCAGTGGACGTTGAACTGGGCCCCCGGTTCTCGCTACGAATACCATCCAACGTCGTCGATGTGGGTGATTGCCGAACTCATTGAGCGCGCCAGTAATATGGACTTTGCTGAATTTGTCCAAGAGCGAATCGCAAAGCCTCTGGGTCTTGTGGATATGCATGTTGGGGCGCCCGAAGAAGTGCATACGCGTATCAAGGACGTTACTCACGTTGGCGAGCCGATGACGGCCGCAGACTATGAAGCGCTTGGCATGCCTGTTCCGCCCGACACCGAGGTCACGCCCGAAGTATTGCTTGCGTTTAATACCTCCGAGGTAAGGAAAATTCCAGTACCAGGGGGTGGCGGGCATATGGGCGCTGGTGAAATTGCGCTGTTTTATCAAACTCTGATCAATGGCGGGAAATCTCCTGACGGTGAACAACTGTGGACTCAGGATACGCTGGACTATGCGTTTAAGGTTCGCAACAACTTCCCCGACATGCTTGGCATTCCCGCGAATCGTGCGCTTGGCGTTGTTATTTCTGGTGATGCAAAAAGAAATGGACGCGGATTTGGCCACACCAATTCAAACCGCGCAGTAGGCCACAATGGTGCGGGCGGTCAGCTTGCATGGGGTGATCACCAGACAGGTATTTCACTGGGCTATGTCACCAACGGTCACGATGCGCATGCGGTTCGGCAAGCCCGGCGAGGCATCAGCATTTCAAACAAAGCTGCCGTCTGTGGTTTAGCTACCTAAAAGCTATGAACAAACCAAAGCCGTTGCGGGTCATTGAGCTTGCGCGGATTCTCGCGGGTCCCTGGATTGGCCAAACATTTGCTGATCTGGGTGCTGATGTTATCAAGGTGGAGAGTCCTGGGGGTGATGATACCCGCTCTTGGGGGCCGCCCTATGTTGAGCGACAGGAGCCCTACGAGCGATCTGCTGCTTACTATCACTCCTGTAATCGCGGTAAACGTTCGGTGGTCGCTGATCTTGCAACCGAGGCGGGACGAGAGTTTGTTCGGAATCTGGCAGCCTCTGCTGACGTGTTCGTTGAGAACTTTAAGGTTGGCGGGCTTGAAAAGTACGGCCTTGATCAGGACTCTCTGAGAAAACTGAACCCGCGACTTGTTTACTGTTCCGTCACTGGCTTTGGGCAAACCGGTCCGCGTTCGCAGCTCGCAGGCTACGATTTCATGATTCAGGGCCTATCCGGCATCATGGATTTGACCGGCGAACCGGAAGGCGAGCCTCAGAAAATTGGTGTTGCGTTTGCCGATTTGTTCACTGCTATGTACGGCGTGGTTGCGATCCAGGATGCGTTGAGCCGACGCGAGCAATCTGGTCAGGGTGATTACATAGATATGGCGTTGCTCGACTGCATGACGGGGGTGCTTGCTAACCAGGCGCAGAACTATTTGACTACATCTGAAAGCCCCAGGCGCATGGGTAACGCCCATCCGAACATTGCGCCTTACCAGACACTGCCAGTTAAAGACGGTTACTTCATAATTGCCTGCGGCAACGATCGCCAGTTTGCAAAGCTGTGTGAGGTGCTTTCCTGTTCAGAACTGCAATCGGCGCCAGAATTTTCAACTAATGAGCTACGAGTAGCCAATCGGGAGTTGCTCACAGGTCGACTGGCGATCGAGACCAACCGATTTTTTCGCGATGATCTGATTGCAGCACTGGGGGAGGCGGGTGTACCTGCTGGTCCGATAAATTCTGTAGCTCAGGCCTTTGCTGATGAACAAATCCGGTTTCGCAAGATGGCGATCGAGATCGATGGGGTACCTGGCGTCAGATCGCCCATGAAGTTTGCAGAGCGTGACCTTGTGCTTGAGCGCCCGGCACCACGTTTAGGTGAACACACTCAGGAGCTGTTGAGAGAGCTTGGGCGCACATAGAATCGGGTTTATTCCCGTAGGTTTGTAGCCACCTTATGCGATTTACTGTGCCACATGAGTGGTGAGCAGTTTGGACGATGGTTTTGTGCATTGCTGTTAATCCTTGCGTTAGCAGGGTGCAGGCCTGGCAGTGATACTGCCGGACCATCCGGCAAACTCTTCGAACGGTTTGGAACCGAACCCCATGTGCTTTGGTGGTACGTCGAAGATGGTGAAACCGAAGAGCTCATCCGTCGCCGCCTTGAGCAGATGATGGTAGATCGGGGATGGTTTATGTACGAAAGCGCTGACACAGCCGTTTTCAATGCCAGCATGCTCCACCAGTTTGATCTGATTATTTTGTCTATGTCTTCCGCTAGTCGGGCCAACTCAGAAGAGTTTCCTGTTCAGGCGCTCAAGCTACTGGATGAATTTGAAGCAAGGGGTGGTGAGGTACATTGGGTTGGTGAGGCAGGCGCGCTGCACAAACTTCTATAATGCGCCTGAGCGCGCGTACTTGATCTCACCGCCCACCAGGGTGTAGTCGATTTGTGTGTTCATTAACTCATCGTCATCAACGGTGAGTATGTCCTGCGACAGCACAACAAGATCAGCAAGTTTGCCTGGTGTAAGGCTGCCTTTGATATCTTCTTCAAAGGCGGCATAGGCGTTGTTAATTGTGTAGCTGGCTAGAGCCTCTTCGCGTGTCATAACGTGCTCGGGATGAAAGGTTTCCCCGGTATTGGTTATGCGGGTCACACTGGCGGTATAGCTTGCGATGGCATTTATGGGTTCGACGGGTACGTCGGTGCCGTTACCAATGATTGCGCCAGTCTCGATTAAGGTACGCCATGGGTAGGACGTCACCTTGGTGCGTTCCTCGCCGAGTCGTGAGGCGATCCAGGGACCATCACTCACACAGTGAATACCCTGCATGGCGGCGATAACGCCCAGTGCGCCGAAGCGAGGCACATCGGTGGGATGAATGTGCTGTGCATGCTCTATTCGCCAGCGCAAGTCGCGCCCATCGATCTGAGCGCTCTTCCAGCTGCGTTCATACAGATCAAGAGTTTCCCGGTTCGCGCGGGTACCAATGGCATGGGTATTGACCTGATAGCCGTTTGCGATGGCAATTTCTGCGGTGCGTTCTATTTCTGCCACTGGCTCCAGAACCAGTCCTGGAGTACTGGGCATATCGACATAGGGCTCCAGTAGCCATGCGCCATGCGCACCCAGCGCCCCGTCAATCTGTCGTTTGATAGAGCGTACCGTCAGGAAGTCGTTGCCTTCTGCAACCATTCGATAGCGCGCCAGATGTTCTGCCATCTCCTCGTTTGATTCGCCCCGCACCATGGCATACAGGCGCACGGGCAGGGCGCCTTCGGCCTCAAGCTTTTTAAAGAAATCAATAACCTCAAAGGATACACCAGCGTCATGAAACGACGTGACTCCATGTTGCAGGGCTTCCTTTGCCGCCAGATCGGACTGTTCTCTGAGTGTTGCTTCGACTTCTTCAGGGGAAAGGCGTTGATCGTAGATGGCGATGGCCCGTTCGACAGCATCCTGAGCGTTCTCTCGAAGCAAGCCCGACGCCTCGCCGTTGGACTTGCGTACAATTGTGCCTCCCGCGGGATCAACCGTGTCATTGCCAATACCTGCGGCATCAAGGGCTGCGGCGTTGGCATAGGCAGCGTGACCGCTGGCATGGCCGAGATATACCGGGTTGTTGGAACTGATGGCATTCATAGAATCGTTGGCGGGTACGCCATCAACAATTTCCTGTGAGCTGTCGAAACCATCATCCCATTTGTCCTGATGCCAGCCGCGACCGAATATCCATTCGCCGGGCTGGGCCTTGTCAACGGCGACAGCAACCTTGCTGAGGATATCGCCCCAGTTTTTGGCGTCAGCCAGATCGAGAATCTGTCGGGCTCGACCAAGACTAAGATAGTGGCCATGACCTTCGATGAAACCAGGCACAACAAGCCGACCTTTCAAGTCGATAACTTCTGTCTGTTCACCAATATAAGCCTGGATCGCCTCATTGCTGCCCACGGCAGCAATTTCATGGCCACGCAGGGCGATGGCGTTTTGATTGCCGAGACTGTCATCAACTGTCGCTATCTTTCCTCCACTCAGAACGAGGGTGGCGGGTTCAGGCTTTTCCTCTGAGCCGGATACACTCTGAGTATCTGCCTGATCGCTCTCGCAAGCGGCGATCAGAAGGCACAGGCAGCCGAACAACAGGCCTCTTGCAAAAAAATCTTTGACGGCGTGCCGCGCATATTTCTTGTGCAAGCGTTTTTGGAGACAGTTGATTTTTGGCATGGAGTAATCCCTAACGTTCCGTGGGGTCCTTGCCATCTTTTGGCGCCCCGGTGCCTGATGAACCCAGAAACAGCTTGCGGCCATCGCTAAAAGTCACGTCTCTGCCATTGGCCCGGTTAGACAAATCCTTGCTTTGGTAACCATCGACAACAATCTCGGTACCTATCTTCAGCGAGTTTTTGTTAAAGCCGCGACGGATAAGGGTATTGGGAGTACCACCCTCAACCATCCAGGCTTCTTTTTCGCCTGCTTCGTTGGTGTGTTCAAGATGGATCCAGGCGTGTGGATTGACCCACTCCACCTTAGTGATTGGGCCGCGCAGTACCAGCGGTCGATTGGGGTCAAATTCCGCACCAAAAGCATGATGAGCACTGCTGTTTTGTGGCGCCACCAAAGCGAATAAGACAAGGGCGGTTAGCCTTAGAGAAATTCTTTTGCTGTGACTCATGCTGTGACCCGTGTTGTGGTTAGTAGTGATATCAGAGTGTCAGATTGCCGCAGTATAACGCGACTATTCTTTACCGGCTGTTTGGGTGTAATCGTTCTCAAGTCGCCTCGCACCCCGCATGATATTACCCAGCGCATAGTTACCTTCATGACAGGCGTATTCAAACACCTTGTCTTGCGATACCGGCCAGGGGTATTCCCCGCTCCAGGAGGCAGTCCAGGTGGTTGGGTCGTCTACTGTGAAGCTGTAGAGCAGACCACCGTCCTTACTCTTCGTGAATCGCTCTATCACATGCAGGTCTCTGGAGGCGCCGGAAAGCGCCGGCCGATCTTTAAAATTGGTAGTGTCGACGACCAGTGTGTCGCCCTCCCAATGACCAATTGAGTCGCCCATCCAGTAGCGTTCATCTTCTGGCGCATGTTCTGAGTTCAGGCGAATAATTCTGGCGTCGTGAACCATTTCAACCAAAATCATTACGTGGTCTTCAGTCTGGATAATGCGCTTCAGGTTGTTGTAGAGAACCGGGAACATGGGCGGGCCTGATGTTGAGCCAAACCCCAGCAGGCAGCGTTCAGCATTGGGTCGCTGTTCCATGTTGTCGTAGGGTCCAGGTCCAGGCATCCAGTAGGCCTCACCTTTGTTTTTGCGAAAGAACGAGACAAATTTCTTGTACTTTTCTCGTGCTGCCGGTGTGAGCGCTGGTCGCCGACCATTTTCCGGATCGGTGATGATTGATGTGCGGAATTTACCGTCGATGGTAAACACCTCATCACCGCGATCTATCCAGAAGGTGTTGTAACCGCCAACGTTCCCGGCGGCACCCTCAGAACCATCACCACCATCTGGTGGTGCATTGCGATCGGGGTCACTGGATTGGGATCCCACTGCAATCAATGCTTGCTCGGCAGAGATCATTTTTTCTGCCTGCTCCTTGGTGAGCAGCAGATTGTTACCAAAGGCCTTTGGTCGCTGTAACGGAGTCAGGGTGGCAACGTCATAGGTGCCGGACAGGTCTGGATGTTTGCCAACAAAGCCCGCTCTATCTTTAGCCTCGACGGTACCCGCAAAAGTGACGAGAAACAGGGACGTGACCAATAAGCTATAGCGTATTGTGTAGCTTGTTGTGTAGCTGATATTTTTCTTATTCATAGTTTGCCCGGTCCCTATCGCTCTAGCGGCTTGCGTCGCCATTCGCCGTACATTAATTCTTCCACAAACTCGACACAGCGAAATTCTCTGAGGCGAGCGTTGCTCTCCATGCGGCGGTACAGCGGCATTTCGATTTTCCAGGGCTTGGTAAATACATTTGCGTCTTCTATGGTTGCTTCGTAGCGCAGATGATTAGGGCCCGTTGGAGTGAATCTCTCTGTGACTTTCAGTGCATCGGTGTGATGGTTGCCTGCGCGGTCAAACCAGGTCTCAGCGTTTTGCCCCGTCACTTCGATGACCAGGGTGTCGCCCTCCCAGCGGCCGTCCGATTGGCCCATCCAGCTGTCGATGGGTGCGGGATCGGTGTTGTCCATGTAAATCTCGCGCACCGCGCCAGCGTATTGGTAGGCCATGAACAGGGCCTCTCGGTGCTGAAAAATCTGAAACGGTTGCGGCATATAGTTGGCGCGGGGAATACCTGGCAAATAGCACTTAACCTCGGGATCCCTTGCAAGCCAGTTGGCTGCGTTTTCGTCTCTCTGTTTGAGTGCCTGGGGCGTGTAGGGGATGGCTTCACCGCCGACGATGACTCCTGCGCCCGGCGGGACGGCCGCAACCGCGCCTAAAGGCATGGTTTTAACAGCCGGCACCGGGCCAAGTGGTCCGTCTCTCACCTGCAGTGAGGGTTTTGCCAGGTGCCGCTCGATATCCCAGTTGGCTTCGTTCATGGCTTGCCAAATGCCGTTTAGGTCAGGGTGTTTGCCATCGGGTCCACGCGGGGCCTTGTAGGGTTTTGCCCCCAGTGCGCTGTGGCTGAGCAGCAGCCCGACTATTAGCAGTGCGGCGCCATAAGTTGTTTTGATCACTAATTTCCCCTGTTAATCCCCTTTGGCATGCTCCCATCGGTGCTCAGGGTCGTCAAGGCAGGTACTATGCTCTGTTGTTTCCAAGGCGCTTTTGCATGTCTCTACTGGTTGAAGAACAGTCCTCAGGTATCGCTGATCTCGAAGGTTTGCGGTGCGCCCACCCACAATGGTTCCTTGATGCGCTCGCTGTTCCCCGCCGAGAGCACAGTATTGTTGTTGATAAAGGCCATATCCATGGATTTAGTTGGGGTGATCCATCCAGGCCCGCAGTGCTGATGACGCATGGCATGATGGCCCATTCGCGCTGCTGGGCATTTATTGCGCCATTGCTTGCTCGTCACTTTTACCTGGCCGCGTTTGATACGTCGGGTATGGGTGACTCCAGTTGGCACCCAAGCTATAGCTATGAGCAACGCGCCGCTGAAGTTCTTGCGGCTGCCAATGCTCTGGAAATGGATCGTCCTCATCTGGTCTGTCACAGTTTTGGGGGTTCTGTTGGGCTGCACGCTATTGAAACCTATCGTGCTGCGTTTCGTAGCCTGACGATTTGTGACATGACCATGCTGCGACCTGAAGACGGGGATGCGTTCATGGCGGCAAGAAAGGATGGGCCCGGATTTGCCAAGCCACGCTCAGCGCATCGCATCTATCCAACGCTTAGTGAGGCCCTCAAACGTTTTCGACTGGCCCCGGATCAACCCTGTGAAAATGACTTTCTTCTCGAATACATGGCGTATCACTCGCTGAAACCTGTCGATGGTGGATTCTGCTGGAAGTTTGATCCGGCAGTGTTGCAGCCGGATCGTCTGAAGAACAGTGAGTGGTGGTTGAGTCTTGCGCCGCGGTTCATCGAGCTTGATGCGCCGAAGGCCATTGTTCATGGTGCACTTAGCAGTCTGTTTCAGCCGCAGATTGCAGACTATATGCGCGAGCAAACCGGTTCCCGTACACCGATTATTGCAATCGAAGGTGCACACCATCATCTTATGCTTGATCAACCACTGGCTTTGGCTGCGACGCTCAGTGCGCTCTTGCAAACCCTATAGAACGCTGGCGTGTTCGCACATGAAGGCATCAAATGCCGCAAAAAATCGTTTGCGAATAGTGTCTGTCTCCTGCATTACCTCGTGTTGTGAGGTTGGCAGTTCGAGTAATTTTGCTGTCCTGCAAAGCGCCGCGAACTTCTGAGTTGGCACAGGATCTACCAGGCTGTCCTGCAGGGCGTTTGCAATCAGTACTGGTGTCTTAATGCGAGCGATGTTTGACGGTTTGTTTGCCTCGCGCATGCTGGTCGCCGCCTCCCTAGCCCAGCGCCATGTTGCACCATGGGTAATGAGTAGAGGCTCTTTGCGTAAGTAGGAACGCCAGATATCTATGCGTTGCTGGTCGTGACAAAGAGGAATGTGCGGGCCAAAAGGATCGTTGTCTTTTGCCCCCGGCGTATAGCGTTGATCCAGACCAACGCGCGATCCAGTTTGGGTGACGCCGGCCAAGAACCAGGTCGGCATGCCTTTAATGCCCAGCATAGGGGCAGTAACGGCTGCCGCTTTGAAAAGTTCGGGTTCGTTTTGCAGGAGCCGCAGGCAAACATTGCCGCCCATGGAATGGCCCAGGGCCAGCAGTGGTGTTGGTACCTCGATATCCCGGCTGTAGGCGGCCACTTCGAGGACGTCGCTCATCATTAGACCGTAGTGTTGAACCCAGCCGCGCCGATCTTTTTGGGCCCGGCTTGACAGCCCCTGACCGCGCCAATCGAAAGCGAGAACCGCGAAGCCCAGCGCGTGCAGGTCGCTCGCGGTCTCATAATATTTTTCAATAAACTCGGAAAAGCCCGCTAGCAGAAGCACGGTGCCACGTGATGGTTTGCATGAATCGGCTGCGGACCAGTAGGCCGTCCGTAGCAAGGTGCCATCTGCCATGGCCAGATTGTGTAATCGGGCATGGGTTAGAAAATGGTCACTGACGGGATTGTTTTCGTGACGGACAAGCCGCGGCGCCATAGCGTCTGGTTGTGTGGTAGGGGACTCACTCATGCGAATATACTAGCAGTAACCCCATTGATTTTTGGCATCTGTATGAGCGAACACGAACCCGCCCTGAGCGCTGCAAGAGAAGACATTGTGCTGACGGAAGAGGGGCATGTCAGAATTGTTGAGATCGCGCGGCCTCCAAACAACTTTTTTGATATTGACCTTATTCATACGCTGGCTGATATTTTTGATGAAATTGATGAGGATCCCCAAGCCCGGGCTATTGTACTCGCGAGTCGAGGAAAACACTTTTGTGCCGGCAATAACTTTGGCACCGCTGCCGCAAAGGCAACTCATCCCCGAGCTGTGGAATTAGCCGGCGAGTTCAGTCCTCTGTACGCTGGCGCGGTGCGTCTGTTTAGCAACAAGAAACCCATAGTTGGCGCCATTCAAGGGGCTGCGGTTGGTGGCGGTTTTGGCCTGGCCTTGCTGCCCGACTTTCGTGTGGTTGCGCCGGAAGCCAGGTTCACCGCTAACTTTGTCAAGCTTGGTTTTCACCCTGGTTTTGGCCTCACGCATACGTTGCCGCGTTTGATTGGGGCTCAGAAGGCGTCGTTGTTGTTCCAAACCGGCAGACGTATTAATGGCGAACAGGCGTTGGCCATGGGGATCGCAGACGTTCTTACCGAGGCAGATGCCTTACGTAGCGAAGCCGTCATGCTTGCCTCTGAGATTGCTGAAAATGCCCCGCTTGCGGTGCAATCCGTTCGTGCAACCCTACGCGCCGATCTTGCACAGGCGGTGAAGCAACAGACCGATCATGAGAATGCAGAGCAGGCGTGGCTGGCCAAAACCAGTGACCATAAAGAGGGTGTGAAGGCTGTTGCGGAACGACGGCCGGGTAACTTTACGGCGAGCTAAGTCCATTCACTCTGTCGATGATTCTCCGATAATATTCCTGGCGCGAAGCTCTTCCACGTCTTCTGCCGAAAGACCTGCCCCTTGCAGCACGCTGCGTGTGTGTTCACCCAATACCGGTGACGGACCGCGCGGCTTAACGTCAGTATTTGCAAAGCGCATCGGGATGTTCACGGTGCGGTAGTCGCCCATCTCACTGTGACTGATTATGGGGAACAGACCAAGCGCATGAGCCTGTGGATCTGCAGCCACTTCATGCAGGCCCAGCACGGGGCCCCAGATAATTCCGGCTTCATCAAATATAGGTCCCCATTCGTCTCGACTTTTGGCTGCCAGAGCGTTGTCCACGATCTCAGTGATTTCAGCCATGCGCCGGTATCTGTCCTTGGGGGTGGCGTAGTCGGCGTTGTCGAGAAGGTCTGCTCTGCCAATGGCCGTTGCAAATTTAGGCCAGTGTTTGGGCTCTGGCATATTGAAAACTACCCACTTGCCGTCGCCGCAAGGGTAACGGTTTGCGGTTGGGGTGAGCATGTCTTTGCGTGCGCGTTTGCGCACCGGAGCACGATCCATCGCAGTCACTGAAAAGTCGGTGGCCTGGGTCCATACCGCGGTTTCGAATAGCGAGGTTTCTACCGCCTGTCCTTCACCGGTGCGTTCTGCCTGGCGCAGGGCGGCAAGCATGCCGGTGACCATGGCCAGGCCGGCCGTGTGGTCGCCCTGAGCAGGACGCGCCATGGGAACAACTCCGTCATCACCCTCACGCATGGAATCGTAGAGTCCGCTACGGCCAAAAAATGCGGTGACATCGTAGCCCGGGCGCCAGGCTTCCGGACCACTGGTGCCGTAACCGGTGAGCGTTGCGTGAACCAGTTTGGGATTGAACTTGAAGAGATGTTCAGGATCCAGCTTGAATTTTTCCTGACGCCGCTTTAGCAGGTTGCACATGAAAATATCGGCATTTTTGACGAGTCGGTGAACCAGCGCTGCGCCTTCGGGCGTGTCGAGCGCAACCGCGATAGATTTCTTGCCGCGATTGTCGACATCAAAATGAAAGTCGTAGGTGAGAAGGTCTGGGTGTGCTGGCTCGGATTCGAGCTTAAGTGGCCGAGACATGTCGCGCATCGGATCGCCACTCAGTGGTTCTATCTTGATAACCGTCGCTCCAAGGTCTGCAAGCAGTGCGCCCGCGCTCGGCGCAGCCATCCAGTTGTCGATCTCTAGTACGGTAATGTCTTCAAGCGGTGCTCTCACATGAGTTCCTTGGCTGATTTGCTGTTGATTTGCTATCGAAATCCATTATGCCTGAATGCTAGTGCTGGCTCTTAATAAAC
>CAZWMD010000008.1:45721-60020 GCA_964634815.1 uncultured Pseudomonadales bacterium
TGATTTGCTATCGAAATCCATTATGCCTGAATGCTAGTGCTGGCTCTTAATAAACTCATCAACTGCTGATCGCTCGGGTATCGAGCTTGCAGCACCAGCAGCAGTGACCGCCAGAGCGCCCGCAGCGCTTGCGAGCGCCGTTGCCTCGGCAAAGGACTGATTCTGTGACAGAGCCGCGAGCAGGTACCCTGTGAACGCGTCGCCAGCAGCGGTTTCGTCGACGGGCGTTACCCTGTGTGCTGCGACAAACTTGAAGCCTGAGCTGCCAGGCTCGAAGTAGTGCAATCCCTTGTCACCCAGCGTGAGAACCGACGCCGCTTCAGGATAGCGTTCAGCCAGTGCAATCATTACATCCTCTGCGTTGGTTGCCCCGGTGAGTGCCGACGCTTCATGCAGGTTCAGCACAAACAGCCGCACCGCATCCATAGGGTAGCCAGCAATGCGTTCATCTGGCGGCGCAATGTTGAATGCCACCCGCAATTTCCGTCGATGCGCTTCTGCCAGCACGTAGTCGAGCTCATTGATCTCGTTTTGCAGCAATAGCCAATCGTCCGGGAGAATAGTGTCTAAAACAACGTCGATGTACTCACGGCTCAGGGCGCGATTGGTACCGCCGTTTATGACAATCGAGTTTTCGCCGCGATCATTGACCTGAATCAATGCGTGGCCGCTTGCGGCATCCATAATCTGCACGCGGTCGGTGTTCACACCCGCATCACGAAGCAGTTCCAAAAGCCAGGTTGCATCGTTACCTATAGCACCAGCATGGGTTACCTCACCGCCGGCTTTGGCTGCTGCCAGGGACTGATTCAGTCCTTTGCCGCCCGGAAAGATATCGTAGGTTTTGGCGGCCACGGTTTCACCGCTACCGGCAAGCTCAGAGACGCGGTAAACATGATCGACACACAGTGAGCCGAGATTGATGATTGCGATGACGACGCTCCTGAAAGTGGTTGTGGTGGCGCTTGAGTCCTGTAAGCAGGTGCGATGAGCTTAAAGTAGACTGTAGGAGAGTTTACGTCACAGCCCAGAAACAGACTATATCCAATGAAATCCTTCCGACGCGATGCCACGGTAGTTGTGCAATCCCATCGCTCGCCGCTGCCCTATCCCTGGCTTCACCCCATGTTGGAATCAGTGCGTGGCTGGTCATCACGCGCAGGCTTTGCGTACTGTTTCCTCGATGACGAACTGTTTGATGAGCTGACTCCTGAAGAACAGCAACTCTGCCAATCCCAGCCCGTCGTTGCGTCCGATCTGGCACGATTGCGTTGGTGTCAGCGATTGCTCAGGGACGGCGCGAAACGTGTGGTCTGGTGTGACGCTGACACTCTGATCCTGAACCCGGATGCTGGAATTCTAAGTGCCCAGGGCACAGCCTTTGGTCGCGAGATCTGGCTGCAGGCTGAAGTCTCTGGCAACCTGGCCCGGCAATCCGCTCCCAAGCTCAAACGCTATAAGAAGATTCACAACGCCTTTATGCAGTTTGGCACCGACGACCCTGTGCTTGATTTTTACGCCTATGCGGCTCAAAGGTTAATCAGCAATCACCAACAACACTCCACTCAACCGATAGTCGCACAGCTTGCCGGTCCCAAGTTTCTGACCCATCTGCACAACGTGCTGGGTTTTGACGTGCTGGAGTCGGCACAGGTACTAAGCCCGCCTCTGGCGATGGCGCTGCTTGAGGGCGATTTGTCGGTGCTGCGTCGCTATGTTAATTGGGCATCAGAGCCTGCGGCCGCCCTGAATTTCTGTTGTTCTGAGGTAGAGCGGGGCAACCTTACACAAGCGCAGGTCGAAACGCTGGTTGAATTGCTGCTGGCCAGCGGTGCTTCGCTGTTTGGTGGCGCCGTCTGACAGCTCACACAGATCTGCGCCTGGTTAGGGTTAGAATGTACATAACCTTTTGGTTGAGTCGCTTTCAGGCGGGGGGAGCTATGGAGCTATGGAGCTAGGGGTATGTGTCGCGTCGCACATCAATGACGTTGACTATGTAGTGCGAGCAGAAGAACTTGGGTTCAGTCATGCGTGGCTTGCTGATAGCCAGATGCTCTGGTCAGATTGTTATGCAACGCTTGCTGTTGCGGCTACCCGCACGTCACGGATCAAACTTGGCACCGGGGTAGCGGTTGCGGGCACACGCCCGGCACCGGTTAACGCCGCGGGCATTGCGACCATCAACGCACTGGCGCCGGGGCGCACCTTCTTTGGGGTGGGTGCCGGTAACACCGCCATGCGAGTCATGGGGTTACCGCCACAACGCATTAAGGATTTTGCTCGCTATTTGGAGACCATAGCACCGCTGCTTCGTGGTGAAGAGGCGTCGCTTGAAACGCATGGCGAGGACCGCCTGATCCGTCACATTATGCCTGACAAGGGTTTTGTGAATTTTGCTGAGCCGATACCGATGTATGTATCCGGATTTGGGCCAAAGTCGCTGGCGCTGGCTGGCAAATACGGTGATGGCGCCGTGATTGCGCTGGCGGTGAATTCTGATTCCATGAAATTTGTTTGGCATGCCCTGGAAGAAGGTGCTCGCGAGGCAAATCGAACCCTGGTGCGCGATGAATTCCATACCACCGCATTGACGGCGATAACGATTCTGGATGAGGGAGAGGCGATTGATTCCGCGCGAGTGAAATCCCAGTGTGGCGCCATGGCTATGGCAGCGATCCACTACGCCTATGATCAATGGCGTAACTTCGGGCACCAGCCGCCCAATTCCCTGGCAGAAATCTGGGAAGACTACACGGCGATGCTTGATAAGGTACCCAAAGAACGGCTACATCAGCGCATTCATGCAGGCCACAACTGTTGGGTGCTGCCAGAGGAAGAAAAGTTTCTCACCCCCAAGGTGCTCAGCAGTAGCTCGCTGATAGGTACGCGGGATCAGGTGATTGATACACTGGCGCAATTGTCGGAGGCTGGATTACATCAGGTGATGGTGCTGCCGAATTTTGATACGCGTTACGACAATCTGGAACGTCTGGGCAGAGATTTGATTGGGCAAATCCCTTAGTGGCCTCACCACCAGAAACAACTGGACAGAAACAAGAATAGAAAACACGCGAGAACACTGTGAAAGATTTCAACAACAAGATTGCTGTGGTGACCGGTGGTGGAACGGGCATGGGGCGCGAGCTGGTGCTGGCTCTGGTACGAGCTGGTGCGAGCGTTGCCACCTGCGATGTGTCTGCAGACAACATGGCGCAAACGTTTCAGCTTGCCAGGAAGGAGTTGCCCGAGTGCCAGATCAGCACGCATCTGTGTGACGTCGCCGATGAAGCGGCGATGAACCGGTTTCGTGATGAAGTGCTTGAACACCACCAGACCCAGCAGATTCACCTGCTGTTTAATAATGCAGGTATTGCCGGGGGCGGCAGCTTTGTGGCGGGTGAACGTGAAGAATGGGAACGCACCTTTGGGGTGTGTTGGTATGGCGTGTATAACGGTGCTCGCGCCTTTATGGACCATCTGGTCGCGGCTGATGAGGCACACATTATCAACACCAGCAGCGTTAACGGCTTTTGGGCCAGCATTGGTCCTAACATCCCGCATACCTCTTATGCGGCGGCCAAGTTTGCAGTGAAAGGATTTACCGAAGCTCTAATTAATGACCTCAGAGTGAATGCGCCGCATGTTGGTGTGTCGCTGGTCATGCCGGGCCACGTGGGTACCTCTATTGCGATCAACTCCGGTTTGGTTCACGGACGCAACGGGCCACAAGACATGTCCGCTGAGGAGGTTGCCGAAATTCGCGAGCGCATGGTTGCTAGTGGCTTGCCGGTGGATAACGAGCCCGACGATCATATTCGAGCGGCGGTGCAGGCAAGCCAGGAAGCGTTTCGCGATCAGGCGCCGATGACGGCGGCCAGTGCAGCAGAGGTGATTCTGGATGGCGTACGGAACAATCGCTGGCGCATTCTGGTTGGCGAAGACGCCAAGGCACTGGATGCCCATGTTCGGGCAGATCCAGAGGCAGCCTATGAAGATAGTTTCATGGAGCGGTTGCACGCCGAAGGGCACTTTGGCGCCATCACTCCTTGATGGTGCCGCCATATCAGACACCGCCGAGCTGCGCCGACCAACAGGCTTATTTTGACTGCTACAGCGCGCATCTCGGAGCAGAAGCTGGACTGCCACCCACCCGTCTTGCTGACTATGGTGGCCGACTTGCTGACCGGCCCGCGTGGGTTTTTATCGCTGGCTATCAGGCGGCGTTGCGGCAGTGTTTCCCGCAATTAAGAGGTAGATCAGGCTGGGCAAGCTACCTGGTCAGTGAGGCTCGGGATGAGTCGGGCTCGGCAACCTGCCTATTGCGCGATGATGCGTCTGGCCTGCGTCTGCATGGCACCAAGAACTGGATCGCTGCCAGTACGCATCTCTCCTGGCTGGTGGTGAATGCAACCCGTGAATCCGGGCCACGCGCTGATCTGCTGGTGAGTGTAAGCGAGGCCGGTGTCTCTGTTGTACCCAAGCCCAGTGGTCGATTCTTGCCCGAGCTGGCCGTGGGCCGTGCGGAGTTCGCCGAGGTGGTTATTGAGCCATCCGCTGTATTAACAGGCGAGCACACCCATGCCGGGTTGTTCGGATTGATCGAGGCTCGCTGCTTGCTCATTGCGCTGACCGCGCACTTTGCGCAGTTAGCTCCGTTGGATACACCGCCGGCAGAGGCTCTGCTACTTGTCGAAGGCCTGGTTACAGCAGAGTTGTCCAGTGGCGCATCTATTCGAGTGTTGCTCGATGCGTTGAGCATGCTCGAGACCTGGTTTGACCATTGGCACGACAACGGTCTTGCTGATGAATCGCCAGAGATTAAAACCATCAGACAGCGCTGGTCTGAAGATCGACGGCTCCTGGGCATGCACCGGGGGCTTTTGGAAAAAAAATTGGCCGAGCAAAATGATTGAGAATCGAATTCTAGGTTAAGGCATATATATCAATGACTTACGAAGAATTTTCGAGAAATGCGTCGCTGTCGATCTCGGAGTTTGTCGGTCGCAATTTAAAAACGCGGTGAACTGTTCGCCCGTCCCTAGGTCGGACATTGCTCAACGCGCGCAGTACGCTGATCTGACTGTCCATTTGGCAGTACGAGTGCAGTTACAAGTGCTATATGGTCCGAGAAAGGAGTAGAGAAAACTAATGGCCAACTCTTCCGATCAAACAACGGGTGAAGAAACCTTAACCTCTGGTGACGAATCCCTGGATGCGCAAGCATCGAGCAACACCCCAAAACTTATTGGCTTTGGCATTGTGCTGGCCCTCCTGGCGGTTGCGGCTTTCACCTTGCCTGTCACCGAATGGCTTACCTCGCTGATTGAATGGATTGATGCCAATCGTTCCATCTCCTGGCTGGTCTTCATGCTGGTTTATATCTTATTCACGGTTCTGCTGTTTCCGGGATCTGTGCTCACGCTGTCTGCAGGGTTTCTCTTTGGCCTTGGCTTTGGTTTTGTGCTGGTCTCCGCGGCGAGCGTGATCGGAGCCTGCCTTGCGTTCTTGTTGGGCCGCTACTTTGCCCGCGATTGGGTGGCGGACAAGATTGAAGGCAACGCCAAATTCTCAGCGCTTGATAACGCGGTGCGAGACAAGGGCTTTGTGATTGTATTGCTTACTCGACTATCGCCGGTCTTTCCGTTCAGCCTGCTCAACTATTCTTTGGGTATCACCGCTGTACGGTTTCCCAACTACGCCCTGGGTAGCTGGCTTGGGATGATGCCGGGTACTTTGCTTTATGTGTATCTGGGGTCGGCCGCGCAAAACCTGACCGAAGTATTTAGTGGCGAGGCCGCCAGTGGGTCCAATGTGCTGCTTTATGTTGGACTGGCAGCAACACTCGTTCTAACCATCCTGATCACCCGCTTTGCAACCCAAGCCCTAAATACAGAACTGGAGGCTAATTCGTGAGTAACTACCCAGGTGTAGAGTTTGATGAGATCTGGCGCGCAGCGCTTCAACCGTCAGACTATAAAAACCCCAACCCTCAATCGCGCTACCATCTGGCCATTGTTGGTGCAGGACCGGCGGGCTTGATTGCGGCTATTGGTGCGGCGGGTCTTGGCGCAAACGTGGCACTGATTGAGCGTCATACCATGGGGGGCGATTGCCTGAACGTGGGCTGTGTTCCTTCCAAGTGTTTGCTGGATTATTCCAAGAAGCATCCAAACGATTTTGATGGCGCATTTGCCTGGTTGCGAGAAGTTCGTGCCGGCATTGCACCCCACGATTCGGTAACTCGCTACACCGAACTTGGTGTTGATGTTTTTCTTGGTGATGCGAAGTTTGCCGACGATGGCACGCTGGATGTAGATGGCGTGAAGATCAATGCCCGCAAGTACGCGCTGTGTACCGGTGCGTCAGCAGCGGTGCCGCCAATTCCTGGTCTTCGTGAGAGCGACCCCTTAACTAACGAAAACGTGTTTGATCTGCAGGAAAAGCCCAAGAGCATTGCCGTTCTTGGCGGTGGACCCATTGGCTGTGAACTGGCCCAGGCGTTTGCCCGAATGGGAGTAGAAGTCCACCTGTTCGAGATGGCAGATCGAGTCCTTGCGATTGAATCTGAACGGGCAAGCGAAATTGTTGGCGCCGCGCTCATCGAATCCGGCGTTACCCTGCATCTTGGCAGCGGCGTTGAGAGCGTTGTTCGAGATGGCAAAGAAGTGGAGATCACCAATTCCCAGGGCAAGGTGCGTACCGAACAAGTGCTGGTTGCGCTTGGCCGTTCGCCCAATACAGCAGGATTGAATCTGGAGGCGGTAGGCGTGACCCTGGATGAGCGAAAGTCCATCCAGGTGGATGACAAGCTGCGCAGCAGCAACAAAGATATCTTTGCTGCCGGGGATTGCACGGCAAAACTGCAGTTTACCCATCACGCTGACGCCCAGGCCCGTGCTCTGGTGCAGAATTCACTCTTTGCAGCCACGGCCAAGGTCGATGGGTTTGTTGTGCCACACTGTACTTACACCACGCCGGAGGTGGCGTCCGTAGGCGAAAGTGAGGTCAGCCTAAATAAATCGGGTACAGCGTATGACACCTATGAGGTGGCGTTTAACGAGCTGGATCGTGGCCGGGCTGAGAACGACGACACCAGTTTTGCCCAGGTATTCTGTGAGAAGGGCAGCGACAAGATTTTGGGTGCGTCTATAGTAGGGCATGATGCCGGTGAGCAGTTGTCGCCCATCTGCCTGATGATGAGCAACTCACTGGGCCTGAGTGCTGCCGCCAAGACTATTTTGGCTTACCCGACCCGCTCGGAGTATGTGAAACGGCTTGGAGACGCGTACAATCGAACGCGGTTCACGCCCTTTGCCCAACGCGTCACAAAGGCTTGGTTTAAATTCAGAGAATGACAAACAACAAAGAGTGACAAACAGAGAGTGAAGTTTAGAGAATGACAAACGGGCCGCCGTTGACCTCAACGGGAAAACCAGGCTTCACTCGAACCACGGCAATCGCCGTAGTTATGGCAAATATGGTGGGTACGGGCGTATTCACCAGTCTGGGTTTTCAGTTGGCCGATATTCGGTCGGTGTTTGTCCTGCTCTTACTCTGGGTTATTGGGGGGTTGGCGGCGCTGTGCGGTGCGCTTTGCTATGCCGAACTGGGTGCGGCACTGCCGCGCTCCGGTGGTGAGTACAACTTTCTAAGTCGGGTGCTGCACCCGGCCGTGGGTTTTGTTGCAGGCTGGGTGTCTTCGACTATTGGCTTTGCGGCCCCCTCGGCACTCGCGGCGATCACTTTTGGAGCGTATTTCTCCAGCGTTTTCCCCCAGTTCGACAAGACTCTGCTCGCTTGTGGGCTCGTAGTTAGCCTTACCGTCTTGCATTGTGTGTCGCACAGAAGCAGTGCGACCACCCAGGGGGCCTTCACCTGGTTGAAAGTGGCGCTCATTGTTGGTTTTTGTGTGCTGGCCCTGTCCCTTGCTCCTGAAACTCAAAGCGTCAGTTTGCTGCCTCAGCGTGGTGATACCCAGTTGTTAACCGGGGGCGCCTTCGCCGTGTCGCTGATCTATGTCAGCTACGCCTATACCGGTTGGAACTCAGCCACCTACCTAAGCGGCGAGCTGGTGAACCCGCAGCGCGATTTACCCTGGATTCTAACGGTGGGTACCCTCACGGTGCTTGGGCTCTATCTCATGCTCAACTACACCTTTCTTGCGGTGGCGCCTATGGATGCCATGGCGGGACAGGTAGAGGTTGGCTATGTGGCGGCAACCTATGCGTTTGGCAATGTGGGCGCCAAGGTGATGGGTGTGTTGCTGTCGCTGTTGTTGATTTCAACGGTAAGCGCCATGGTGATTGCCGGACCCCGGGTGTTGCAGATGGTGGGCGAGGACTTTCCCCTTTTTAAAGTTCTGGGGAGCACCACTAATGGACTGCCTCGAGTGGCCATTGCGGTGCAGTCTGCGCTTACGCTGGGTTTTATCGTTTCCGCGTCGTTTGAAGCCATCCTGGTGTTTGCCGGTTTCACATTGGCTGCAAACACACTGGCTGTTGTTGCCTGTTTGTTTCTGCTGCGTATAAGAGAACCCGATCTGGCGCGTCCGTTCAAAGTGCCGCTGTATCCGTTGCCGCCTCTGATTTATATGGCCATCACCCTGTGGACGCTGTACTACGTTGTCCAGTCTGCGCCGCAAGAAGCGTTTTATGGCGGCGTCATTTTTGCGCTAGGCACCCTCATGTACTTTGTCACAGTGCATCTCCAAAAGAGATCCGAAAAGACAACCGCTGGCACTACTGAACCGGACCTACCTGGTCCGCCATAACCGCGCCGCGTTCGCCCAATGGCCGATCCGGGCCAACGGTGCTGTCGATGGTTGTCTGGTGTTCCAGTTCGGCGTTTAGCTCGCCGCCTATCAACACAGCGTAGGCTGAGACGTAGAACCACATGAGCAGAATAGCGACGGCGCCCAGCGCGCCATAGGTTTTCTGATAGCTGTCGAAGTGAGTGACGTACCAGGAAAATCCGCCGGAGGCGACGACCCAGGTGATCCAGGCGACCAGCGCACCCAGAGACACCCAGCGCCACTGGGCTCGTGTTCTGGACGGGCCATAGCGATACAGCACGGCAAGCCCTCCCAAAACGACCGCAGACACCAGTAGCCAGTTCAGCCCCCGTATCAACAGGTAGTCAAAACTGCTGATGGGCAGGTAGCTTAGAACAACGGGTACCAGGGCGATGCTTGAAAGCGTCAGCACCAGGATCAGTATGCCGGCAAGGGTGAAGCTCACAGACTGCAGCGTTAACCAAAACCAGCCGCGGGTTTCGACTTCGTCGTAGACCGCGTTGAGGCCGCCAAACAGCGATTTCATCGCCCGGGCCGAGGACCACAGCGACACCAGCGCTGAGGCCACAATGCTGTAGCCCAGATTGGTATCCTGAGTGCTAACAAGCTCCGCGAGCTGGTCCTGAATCAAGCCCTGGGCTTCGGTGGGCAAGTAGCTGCTCAGCAACACCATCTGTACTTCCAGCTCTTCGGGGGAGTTCACCAGGCCGTACACCGAAATAACTACCGCCAGGGCGGGGGCTACCGACAGCATGGCGTAGAACGCCATGCCCGCGGCGATCAGGGACAGGTTGTCACGGCTGGATTCGCGATAGACCCGCATCAAAACATCGCGCCAGCCGCGCAGGGGTATATGCCAGGGTGCCTCGGCGTTACGCCCGCGATAATCGGCGTCCTCAGTCTCTCCTGACATACCGGTGGCTACAGATTCGTCTGTCAATGGTTTGTGCTCTTCGTTCTGGGGCGATTTGGGGGTTAAATGGATGTTCCAGCAAGGTCCAGGCAGAAAGTATATATGGCGAAGCCTAATTCGCGTCTCACCGTAGTTTCAGACTATACGCCAGCCGGCGATCAGCCCAATGCCATCCGTGAGCTTGTTGACGGGCTGGAAAATGGCCTGACCCATCAGACCCTGCTTGGTGTCACGGGCTCGGGCAAGACATTTACCATTGCCAATGTGATCGAACAGGTGCAACGACCGGCCATTGTAATGGCGCCCAACAAAACCCTTGCTGCCCAGCTCTATGGTGAGTTCAAGGAGTTCTTCCCAAACAACGCGGTGGAGTACTTTGTCTCCTACTATGACTACTATCAGCCCGAAGCCTACGTTGCGGCGTCTGATACCTATATCGAAAAAGATTCTTCGGTAAACGCCCACATCGAACAGATGCGGCTGTCAGCGACCAAGGCGTTGCTCGAGCGTCGGGACTGCATCATCGTTGCGTCTGTATCTTCTATCTACGGTCTGGGAGATCCTCAAAGCTACCTGCAAATGGTGTTGCACCTCGATCGTGGAGACAAGGTCGACCAGCGCACGCTGCTGCGCCGATTAACCGAGCTGCAATACACCCGCAACGACATGGTACTCGACCGGGGTAACTACCGGGTACGCGGTGACGTTATTGATGTGTTTCCTGCGGAAAGCGAGCGGGAAGGCGTGAGAATTGAACTCTTTGATGAAGAAATTGAGAGCATTGCGCTGTTTGATCCCCTGACCGGTGAGGTCACCCAGCGCGTTGCTCGCTACACGATCTTCCCCAAGTCGCACTATGTGACGCCGCGCGACCGGATGTTGTCTGTGCTGGATGTGATTAAGGAAGAGCTTGTCGATCGGCTCAAGTGGCTGAAAGACAATGACAAGCTGGTGGAAGCACAACGTCTGGAGCAGCGGACGCGCTATGACCTCGAGATGATCAAGGAGCTGGGATACTGCAACGGCATTGAGAACTACTCCAGATACCTTTCTGGCAGGGAGGCCGGCGAGCCGCCCCCGACCCTTTTTGATTACCTCCCGTCTGATGCCTTGCTGATTATCGACGAGAGTCATGTCACCGTTCCGCAGGTTGGCGGGATGTACAAGGGCGATCGATCGCGAAAAGAAAACCTGGTGAACTACGGATTTCGCTTGCCATCAGCGCTCGACAATCGGCCACTGCGGTTCAACGAGTGGGAAGAGCTTGCGCCCCAGGCGATTTTTGTCTCCGCAACACCAGGCAACTACGAAGCGGAAATGCAGGGCGCTGTGATAGAGCAGGTGGTGCGCCCAACGGGCCTTGTTGATCCGCAGATTGACATCCGTCCCGCCTCAACTCAGGTGGATGATCTGTTGGGCGAAATTCGCCTCACAGTGTCCAAAGAGGAGCGGGTGCTGGTCACCACACTTACCAAACGGATGGCGGAAGATCTGACAGAGTATCTCGACGAGCACGGGGTTCGCGTGCGCTACCTGCATTCTGATATCGATACGGTAGAACGCATGGAGATAATTCGGGATTTGCGGCTTGGCGAGTTTGATGTCCTGATTGGAATCAACCTCCTGCGGGAAGGACTGGATATGCCAGAGGTGTCGCTGGTGGCTATTCTCGATGCGGATAAAGAGGGTTTTCTGCGAGCAGAGCGTTCGCTGATTCAGACCATGGGGCGCGCAGCCCGTAACGCATCAGGCCGGGCAATTTTGTACGCCGACAAAACCACGGGCTCAATGGAGCGTGCCATTGGTGAGGTGGAGCGGCGTCGAGAAAAACAGATCGCTCATAACAAGGAAAACGGCATCACACCACGCACCATTAAAAAGGTGATTGCAGATGTGATGGAGGGCGCTCGTGCGGCACCAGGCCCCGCAGGCAAATCCAGGAAGGCGGCAAAAGGAGCCAAGGGTGCTGCCCGGACCCGAGAAATGCCAACAACGGCAAAAGCGATGGGTAAACTTCTGAAGCAGTTAGAGGCCGAGATGCTGGAGCATGCTAAAAATCTCGAGTTTGAGCAGGCTGCTGCGGTTCGAGATGAACTCAGTCTGATGCGGGAGCAGGGCTTGTTGTTGGTTGGCAACGAGTGACCCTCGAAGATAATGCGCCCGCGGTTGACTCTGCCGAAGCGCTTACGAAAGCACTCAGGCAATCCCGCCAGTTGCATGGTTATCGAATCGAGGGTGGCTTTAGCTGGCCAGAGGAGCTTACCGACGCAAGCTTTTCTAATTGTCGCTTCGAAGACAACACGCTCGCAGGAGCGGGTTTGCCGGGGGCACTGTTTGAAGACTGTGAGTTCATCGGATGCTCCTTTCGAGGCGCTGATCTCAGTGATTCTCGTTTTGTTACCAGTAAGCTCTATGTGGATGAGCAAACCTGTGACTTAAGATATTGCGAGTTGCGCGATGTGCATTTTGAAGGCTGCGATCTGACCACCTGTAACTTTGAGCGATCCAATGCCTACGGCCTTAAGCTGATTCGATGCCAGGCCCAGGGCGCAGACTTTACCAACGTCGATTTTGGCTTAACCCTGGGCCGAAATCAGACGTTAATCGACCTGCATTGTGAAGGCTCTAATCTGGCGTACGCAGATTTTTCGTCGACCTATCTGTCCGGCGCGGTGTTTCGCTCGACACGCCTGGTGCACGCCGTGATGCACAACTGCGATCTCTCCGAGGCCGAGATCACCGATTGTGAGCTTGATAATCTGGACGCCGCGCGACTGGTGCTCGCAGGCTCAAACCTCACCGGTTCGCGGTTTAATAACCTCAATCCCCGTGAGATTGATCTCTCTGGAGCAAAGGTTGACGCCGATCAGGCCCTTGGCCTGTTGGCTGCTCTTGGTATTGAGGTGGTTTAAAGACCCGGAAATCAAGGCGCCCTAGTTTGCCTCTGCGTACTCATCGCGCACATGTCGGCGCTGAATCTTTCCGGAGGGTAGTCTGGGCAGATCATCGGTGTAAAGAATTCGTCTAGGGCACTTGTAGTGTGCCAGTCTTTCTCTGGCCCAGGCGATTAACTCTTCTGACAGATTTGATCCTGGGGTATAGCCAGCGTTTAACTGCACAACGGTCAGAACTTCTTCGCCCCACTCGTCATTGGGAATCCCAACGGTGCACAGATCCAGCACGGCAGGGTGTTCGATGATCGCGCTGTCAATTTCCTGCGGGTAGATATTCACGCCGCCCGAGATAATCAGTTCAGCGCTACGGCCGGTTAGAAACAGATAGCCATCGTCATCGAAGTAGCCCATGTCGCCGAGAGTGAAGTATTCGCCACGATAACTGTTGTTGGTTTTGCCATCGTCCTTGAAGTATTCAAATCTGCCGACCTCAGGAGCCCTCATATAGATTGTACCGGTTTCGCCCGGGGCCACCGGCTTGCCTTGGTCGTCGAGAATTTTGTTATCAAACTCAGGTCCGGGCTTGCCGACTGTTCCTGGCTTTGCCAGCCACTCCTCGGAGCCCACCAAAAATCCGCCACCACCTTCGGTTGCTGCGTAGTATTCCCAGACAATGGGCCCAAACCATTCGATGATCGCCTGCTTGATATGCACCGGGCAGGGTGCAGCGCCATGCATCACCAGTTTCAAACTGGACAGATCATGAGCCGTGCGCGTTGCTTCTGGCAGCTTAAGCAATCGATGAAACATGGTCGCGACCATGTGGGTATGAGTGATCTGATAACGCTCGATCATTTCAAGAGTGGTCAATGCATCCCATCGATCCATCATGACGATGCCCGCACCTGAGGTTAGGGGGCGGTTGATGTCGAAGGCCAATGGGGCGGCGTGGTAGGCCGGACCTGTGCACAGATTTTTGTCGACACCGGGCGTGTATCCCAGGGCAGTGTTGTCCCATGCGGGCAGCTCTATGGCTTCCTGGGCTTTATAGACGCCTTTGGGTCGCCCCGTGGTGCCTGAGGTGTAAAGCATCCGAGTGCCTATGACCGGATCTTCGATATTTTCTTCAGAGGCACCCTGAATGAAACTTGCAAGTGTTTGAAAGCCTTCCAGGTCACCGCCTACTGACAGTTTAAGCAGCTCATTGGGTGTGCTGGCTATTGCATCTACCGGTGGACCGCCCAGTTGTGCATCTGCAATGAAGGCCTTGGCTTCGCAGTTATCAACGATGTAACCGATTTCTTCACCTTTCAGATGAAAATTGATCGGCGTAAAGCGCAACCCGCAACGATATGCCGCACAGAAGGCTTCGATAAACTCTGGACGGTTTTTCATGACAACGGCAATAGAGTCGCCGGAGACAAGGCCAGCCCCGCGTAGCCGCCGGGCTAGCTGATTTACCCGGGCGTTGAGTTCGTGCCAGCTGCGTTCGCCGTAGTTCGACTGAATTGCTGGTGTATCGCCAAGGCGCTGTGCATGCCATGCCACCAGCATCCCGTGGTGCGCAGCGTCTTCAATCTCGGCATAGTCAGCGGTGTTGAGCTCCGCTACGTTGATGCCCGTATTACCGCCTGTTTGCGTTGCCAATGGTTACTCCCCGCCGTAACTCCCATTGCCTGATCATAGGCCTGGCAGGGGCCC
>CAZWMD010000008.1:60120-75230 GCA_964634815.1 uncultured Pseudomonadales bacterium
GTAACTCCCATTGCCTGATCATAGGCCTGGCAGGGGCCCCCGTATAGGCACAAAGCATAGGCACAAAAAAACCGCCCTCTGAACATCAGAGGGCGGTTTTTGACCTTCTCCGCTTAGGCAGGGCGGGGGAGAGTCAGCTTTAGAAATTAAGCCCTAACTTCTTGATGACGTCCAACGGGACATAGTTTGCACCCTGGGGGATGCCAAGGCTTGATGCATAGCGGTTAACCGCAGTAATCGTACCGGGTCCAAGCTGACCATCAACGGCAACGGTATAGCCCTTTTCCTTGAGTGCGCTCTGCAGTGCACGAATGTTCTCTGGTGAAGAGTTCACGTCACACAGGACCGACTGCCAGGCCAGTGAAGCGTCAGAGACCTTGGTGGTTTTGGTCACCGTTTTGTACTGAGCAGGGACTGGCGTGCGAGATTCACTAGCAGGACGAACCAGTTTGGTAACCTCTACGGTGCCGTACTCGGCAGGGATGGTGACTTCTCGAGTGCTTGCCGGGTTTTTCAGAACGCGGCGCTCGATGGTCTTGAATTCAGCAGGGCTTTCAACCGTACGGGTGCCTGCTGGCGTATCAACAACCTGCTTGCTGATGGTTTTGTACGAGGCTGGAACCTCAACCAGACACATGACTTCGCCAGTACCATTCACAGACTGGGATACCACATTGGTCCCATTACCGAAGGTGTTGGCAGCGCCTCTTTTCCAGACGGTATAGGCTGGCTTGTCGAGAACTCGCTCGGTAACCGTGCGGTAGGTAGCGGGTACCTTGACGATTTTCTCGCCTGCAGGGCGCACCATTACGCGTTCTGTCACTGTTTCGTAGGTTGCTGGAATGACTTCCAGGCGGGTGCTTGCTTCCTTCATGAGAACACGCTCAGTTACGGTCTCATAAGTGGCAGGCACAACCGAGACGCTCTCGGAGGCCTCTTTTACCAATACCCGTTCTTCCTTTGAGGTGTACTGCTCAGGAATGAGCACGCGGGCATAGCATTCGCCGGCCCGGGCGTTGGGCGGAAAGAGGTCGTCCGGGTTGGCGGCGACAATGCTGGAAGCACCCGAATCGGCTGCGCCTGACAGCTCGCCTTCGAGGTCAGAAATCCGTGAGTTGCGGCTGGCAAGCTCCGCTTCCAGTGCGGCAATACGGCTATCGGCCGCGGTACTTCCACTGGTTGCAGTGCTGCTGGTGCTTTGGCCAGAGCCGGTAGTGCCGCAGGCAGTCATTGCCATTAGCAGTGCTGTGGTCGCGATCGGTCGTAACATATTCGATGCTCCTATCTTGATCGAAGAGGTAATCTGTCTCATCCGTTGTCTAAATCTAATTTCGTATTCACTTATCATTCGGAAGAAACGCTGAGGCGCGACGCCGTTTGATTTGTGAATTTTCATTCATTCTGGCTTTGTATTCCAAGCGCAGGAATTATCTATAGTTTTCTTTTACACATTAGTAACAGTTGCTCGCCCCACAGCGGGTTTTTGCCCGTCGAGTAGCGAGCGCTACCCTATGCAGGTGTTTGACGAAATAATAGTCACTGCGCTCTCTTGCCACATCCTTTTTACAAATATCTCGCTGGCGTTGCTCAGGGTTTTCGGCACCAAAATCCCGCAAAAACTGTGCACCCAGGCGCTGTGTCGATTGAGGATTGAAAATCTTCCGTAAACAGTCACTTTGTTTGCTTTAAACTTTACAATTTCGACGAGCAACAGGGGTGTTCGTGGATGGTTCTCGGGTAATCTGCAAACCATCAGGCTGTACCGCGCCCTTGAAACTTGTGCCCTGGAAAACTAAGGAGGGAGTAATGGGTCGAGCGCTAACAATATTCTTTGGACTACTAGCTTTTGGCCTGCTGGTGTATGTCTGCCTGGGTCATCAGGGCGAGATTCAAAGGGAGATCGCCGACAATGCGCGGTCTGCCCTGGTTACCCGGGGGCATGAATTTGCCCAGGTAAGCGCGGCCGGCCAGACTATTGTGTTGCGAGGTACGGCCGAGTCTCCGGCCCAGCGACTGGCGGCTGAGCAAACGGTGCTGGCTGTCCCCGGGGTTGAAGCGGTGGATAATCAAATTGTCTTGCTGGCCGATGTCCCGCTGCCCGGACCGGATTCGAGTCCGATGGTGTCGCAGACATCAGCTGGCGGGGAAGCTGCTGGTGGGGAAATATTTGAGGCCTCCAATGAGCCTCCAACCAATCCCTCGCCTGTGGTGGCTCCGCCCGTTGTCGAATCCCTGCTTATTGAACTCAACGGCGACGAACAGACGCTGCGTGTGGCTGGCCTGGCACTTCAGGATGATCTGGCTGAACCGGGGTCCATTGTGCGACGGGAAGCGCTGCTTGAAATTGTGGGAACAGCGCTACCTGATTGGACGCTGTCGAGCGATCTGGAGCCTGCTGCGAATGTGCTGACCGAGTTTGATGTTTCGGTTAAAGAAATTTTGCCCGCACTCGCGGGGGCGAACCGAGCGCAGTTGGAGATTGACGACACGCAGATCCGTGTTGATGCCGAGTACGGGACCTTCGCGGATCGATCAACCTTGGAGGGGCTTCTCACTACTCTGAAAACCTCTGATGTCGCCGGCTCGCGGGAGCTGAGCTGGACGATTGATTCGCCGGACCCAATTCCTGAGCCAGCCCCTGAATTAGACGGTTGTCAGCAGGCCTTTGATGAGTTGCTGGCAGCCGACTCAATCAAATTCACAACCAACCTTGCCGATATTCGTCCGGCCAGCCGGGGTTTGCTGGACAAGCTGGTTGAGGTGGCCCGGGATTGCAAGGTGACTATAGAGATAGAAGGGCACACCGATTCTCGCGGATCGGTTGAGACCAATTTAGAGTTGAGTCAGGCGCGTGCCGATCGGGTGCGCAGCTATCTGATTGATAACGGAGTCGATGGCACGCGCATTAGCGCCCGTGGACTGGGTTCCCAGCGCCCCATTGCTGACAACAATACAGTGAACGGCCGTCAGGCCAATCGCCGAATCGAATTTCGTGTACAGAGGCCCGAATAATGAGTTATCTCGCATCCCGAATGTTCTTGTGCTTGCTTGGTGCGCTTGCGATCGGTTTGGTGGTCGGGTGGTTGTTGCGTCGGTTTTCGGCCATCGAGCGCGAAGCGGAGTTAACTGGCGAAATTGATCTGCGAGACGAACGTGTTGGCGCTCTCGAGGGTGATCTGGGAGAGCGGGAGCACAAGATCTTTTCGTTGGGACAGGATTTGACTCGCATACAGCAGAAACTGCCCGGACTGGAATCCACCCTTGCTGAACGCGACGATCAGGTGATGAGCCTGACGATGGATTTGGACGGTTGGAAGCAGAAAGTTCCGGGTTTGGAGTCGCAGCTGGCTGAGACCATGGCCGCGCGGGAACAACTCGGTCGTGACCTCGAACAGCGCGACTCGCAGTTACAAGAAAGCGCCGCGCAATCAAGTCAGTTAAACGCCGAACTCGAGGCACTGCGCGAGGAGCTTGCTTCCCACAAAAAACGCGCTTCGGAAGAAGCGGCGAATTTGACCGCACAGAGTGATGAGCAGAAACAAGAGCTTGCAAGTCTGCAGGCGCAGATTGTTGCGGCCACAGAGGCCTCGAATGAATCCTCACGACGCTTTGATGGTCTACAACAAGAATTTGATGCGTTGCAGGTACAGAGTGACGCACAAGCCAATGACCGGCGCGAGCGTGAACAGGCACTGACTGAGCTGCGCCTGAGTCTGAAAAACCAGGAAGCAGAACGGGCATCGCTTGCCGAGCAGCTCACAGCGCTGGGTCCTGTGGCTTCGCGGGTAGACTCGCAGGATATGACCATTGTAAGTCTGAATAACGATTTGCGAGCACGGGATACGGCAATAAAGAGCCTCCGCGATGAGCTGGCCGCAAACGCCGAGCTTAATCGCGAACTGCGCGAGAAAGCGCAATCGTTTGACTCCGTGCAGGCAGAGTTGAATAGCACCAGGGCGCAGCTTACTCAAGCAAGCACTGCAGAAACGGGTCAAAAAGAGACGCTTGAGCGCGCGAAAGAAAAGGCAGCAAATGCGGAACGTGAATGGCGCAATCGGTTGCGTATTGCAGAATCAGGCAAGACACAGGTTCAGGCCGATTTGTATCGGCGTCAGGAACAAATTCAACGTCTTGAACTGCAGTTAAAAGAGGCACAGAAAGAGGCGCAGGCTGGCAGGGAGGCAACGCGTCAGACTAATCAGCTCGCCAACGCCTCATCGGCCCAGGGCTTGTTTGGTTCGGGTGCGCAATCACAAAGCGTTGCATTTGCCAGTACGCTCGGCGCTGGAGCACCGAAGCAGATTGATGATCGAGACTGGCGAGCGCGTTTGCGGGTGGCTGAATCCGCCCGGCGTAGAGCCGAGGTCCAGTCCCAGCGAGACGCTGAGCGATTGCGCAGTTTGGAAGCGCAGCTACGAGCCCTGAACGATCGACCGACACCGGGTTCTGCTACTGCGTTGTCTGCATCAGGTGCGGCTCTGGCAACCGCCGCGTCTGTAACATCAGCTACGCCTGTCGCATCGGCTGCGCCTGTCGCATCGGGCGCGCCTGTAGTGCCTGTCGCGCCTAAGGGTGCCGAGGCGAATCAGAATTCAGGCGAATCACGTTTTCTTGATGCTAAACCGAAGGATGTCGACGATCTGCGCGAAATCAAGGGCGTTGGAAAAGTTCTGCAGAAAACCCTTAACTCCCTGGGCATCTATCAATTCCGCCAGATCGCGGCTTTTACAGATGAAGATATCGCCTGGGTTGACGATCGACTCAAGTTCAAAGGGCGTATTGAGCGGGACAACTGGGTGAAGCAAGCAACCAAGCTACACAAGAAAAAGTCTTAGGCCAGCGCCTGTTCAAAATCGTTAATCAGATCTTCGGTCTTCTCGATACCAATCGACAGGCGAATAAGTTCTGGAGGCAATGGGCTTGTTGGGCCTTCGATCGATGGCCGATGTTCGATAAGACTCTCTACGCCGCCGAGCGAGGTGGCGCGGACAAACAGTTTGACTCGTCCGACCACGGCAAGGGCTGCTTCTTTGCCGCCCTTCACTCGTACCGACAACATGCCGCCGAATCCACCGTCCATCTGGCGAGCGGCGATCTCGTGGCCCGGATGACTTTTGAGCCCAGGGTAGATGACCTCTGCAATCTTTGGGTGATGCTCAAAGTGGGATGCAAACTGCAGGGCTGAATCTGAAGCACAGCGCACGCGCAAAAACAGCGTTCGTAGCCCGCGCTGCAGAAGCCAGGCCTCAAAGGCGCCCAAAATAGCACCGTTTTCGCTCCGTATTTTTCTAATGCGCTGCCACAGCTTTGAATCAGAGGCGCTAATCAATACGCCAGCGATGACATCACTGTGGCCGTTCAGATACTTGGTGGCAGAGTGCATCACAATGTCGACACCGTGTTCAATCGGTCGGGTGAGTACCGGACTGGATACGGTTGAGTCCGCACAAACGATAGCGCCATACGCCTTGGCGATCTCACAGGACTCTTTCAGATCAATCACGTCCCACATGGGATTGGCGGGTGTTTCCAACCACAATACCTGAGTACAGTCAGGATCCTTTGCCCTGGGCTCCAGCGCCTCACGCAGATTTTTTGGGTTGTTGGCCGGCAGGCTAAGATCAACCTTGGTGAGCGCAACACCCCAGGTGTCACAGAACTTGATCAGCCAGTTGCGCAGCGCCCAATACATAAGCTCGGGTATAACGATGTGATCGCCAGGTTTCAGGGCTTGAGCCACCGCCATGCCGGCGGTCATACCCGATGAGAAGAGCAGGGCGTCGCTGCCGCCCTCAAGTTCAGCCAGCAGATTTTCCGCTGTCTCAAAAGTTGGGTTTTGGTCTCTGATGTAGACATGATGTTCGTTTATTGGCTGATAGTTTGTGTCTCTGGCAAAGGTGGTGGAGAAATGTACCGGTGGAATCACCGCACCAGTGGCTGCATCCGGGGCGGTGGCCTGGGCGGCCAGTGTCTCAGGGGCGACAGTCCGGTCTTTCATATAAAGGAATTCCTTAAGGGTTCCAGGGTGGTTGGCAGATAACCGGGTTAGATTTATCTGCGCAATGGGGGTAGCTTTTAGTGTACGGCGGATTGGCGCGAGAAAAAACGCAGATCTGAGGGAAGATCTGACGGAAAATGTGAGGACAGACATGAGCAATGAAATCGAGGGCTCCCGGCAGGCGGCGGCTCTGCGCGGGGTGCCAGACGCGTTGCGCGGCATGCTGTCCGGGCGGGCAGATCTTGCGGATAAATTTCAGAATTTTCAGAACGCGTATCACGAAGAGGGTTTGCTCGATGCGCATTTGCTTGAGTTATGCCGGGCACGCATCGATGTGCTGCATGGTATTGAGTCAGAGACAACCCTTGATCCAGCCCTCGCTGAACTCATTGCTCGTGGCAGTTTTGCCTCACTTGCCGCCCACGAACAGCTCGCCCTGACCGTTGCCGAAACCTTGGCCATAGATGCCCACGGTGTCACTGACGAGCAAGTCTCACAGCTCAACGCTATGTTGGGTGAAGCGGCAACCGTCACGCTGCTTACCGCGGTCTCGATGCATGATGCCAGGATTCGGCTGCAACAGGTGCTGACACCGCTTATTGGCTCACCTCAAACCAAAACAGGGAAGGCTTAAGCATGTCCACAACACCCCGACTGCGGCCTGCAAATCCCGATGCTCCGGCAGACCTTGGCAATGTGCTGGCACACGCCCCGCAGATGATTGGTCGCTTCGGTGAGCTCTACGGCGCCCTCTGGCAAACCGGCACGCTTACGCCGGATCTGCGTGAAATGACGCGCTTGCGTAATGCGCGCGTCACAGACTGCGGGTTCTGACGCAACGTACGATTTGACTCTGCCCGTGAGGCAGGGCTAACCGAAGAACGGGTAGATCAGATACAGGACAACTACGCCTCCCTCGTTACTGAGCGGGAAGCACTGGCGCTCACGTTGACCGATGCCTTGATTGGTGACCCAGGCTCTCTAAGCGCTGACCAATGTGCTGCGTTGCGCGAAGAATTTGATGCCGGTGAACTTGCCGAGCTGGCCCTTGGAGTGAGCCTGTTTTTCGGCCTGTCAAAAGTGCTGGTTGCGCTGGGCCTTGAACCGGAGTCTATGCCAACCACCGTGATTCCCGCGCCGGGCTCGGATACTGGGAGTTAGCCGGTGTCTTTTAGATATTCCTGGAGTCGGGCAAGTAGCTCGGGAAAACTGTCTTTGAAATAGTAAGGCGTTGTTTCGTCGCTGGTCATGCTCTCGCGATTTTCGCCGTACTTCAGGCCTTCTTCGGTGAGTGCCTTGTATTTCTTGATTTTGTCCGGGTACTTCGAGCTCGGTCGCTCTTTCTGTTCGAGGATGCCCATGGCAAGCAACGCCTTGTTTGCCTTTACGGCAGAGACGCCGGCCTCATGGGCCTTGAGCAGATTGGTTATGGCATCAGGGTTTGGCATACCCCTAATTGTATGCCCGATTTATGTTCTGGCCCAGCCCCTAGCGGCGCTGCCTGTGGACTGATAAAGTTCGCGCGTTCTAGGCGCATAGCTCAGTTGGTTAGAGCGCTACCTTGACATGGTAGAGGTCCCCGGTTCGAATCCGGGTGTGCCTACCAAGAATTCCTTGAACCCCCAAATGCCCAGTACATGCCCAGTCAATGCTAGCTAGCCTTACCCTTGCAGACTGGATTGGCACCCTGGGTGTCGCGATCCTGCTTATCGCTTTTCTGTTGAACATCAGTGATCTGATGCGTCTTGATGGGGTGTGGTACTCAGCACTCAATGCACTGGGAGCGGGCCTGGCGGGTTATGCGTCCTGGCTCATACCCTTTTGGCCCTTTGTGATATTGGAAGCCGTCTGGTGTTTGGCCTCGCTGTACGCGCTTTCCAAGGCACTGCGCCACCGAAAAGAAAGTGGGTCGCCTTAGAACGAGTTGTCTTAAAGCGAGTTGCCCTAAAGTGAATACAGGTTCGCTACGTTGGTACGAGTAATCTTGTCGCGGCTTTCTTTTGAGTAGCTCTCAAACATTTCATCAAGCACTTCACTGGAGCAAGGCCAGGTAGAGTCGGTGTGTGGGTAGTCTGACCCCCACAGCAGGGTGTCTTCGCCGATCAGGTCTCGGGTGCCCAGAGCGGCGGTATCATCTTCTATGGTGGCAAAGAACTGTCGCTTCCAGATGTCCAACACATCCACTGGCGTACTGTGCGTGGGGTCTTTTGCATGCTCTCGGGCCCAGCCCTGATGCACTTTATCGAGCCAGTGCGCGAGCCATCCTGCGTTGAACTCAGCCAGTACAAACTTAAGCGAGGGGTACTTCGCGCACACACCGCGAACCATGAGTTCAACCAGGGTGTCGTGAATCAACGTGGAAGACCCTGCGTATTGCACAATCGGATCGCGCATTGCCATGGCTTTTTGCCAATCAGGAATGTGTGACCAGCAGGCAACATGGAAAGCAATGGGCAGACCGGCTTCTTCAGCACGAGCCCACATGGGGTCGTAGTCCTCGTCACTGTAGCGGCGACCCTTGGGCGCGTTTGATGGGATCACCAGCCCCTTAAAGCCAAGTTTGATGACACGCTCGAGTTCCTCGACGGCAAGCTGGGGCTGTTGCACGGGCAGCGCCGCAAGGCCAACCAAACGTCCCCGGGAAATCACCTGTTGGTTGTGCATCCAATTGTTGTAGTTCTGTTGCAACGCCACCATCAAATCGAGGTTGGGCAGATTGAACATGGGGAACCAGCCTGGATACAGAATCTCAGCGGCAACGCCATCGATGTCCTGGTCATCCGGACGCCGTGCACCATCAGTGAGGCCGGGTCGCATCGCCGCAAAACCGCCTGTGAAATAGGCCTGAATCTCCGGATCGTTTATAGAGCCTGCGCCGGGTTTGGACGCGTGCTCCCGGGGTAGAGGGGTTTTGTAATCGAGTCGGGTGCCTGCCAGTGCCATTACCGCGACATTGCGAGATCGCTTGGGTTGATTTGGCACGGCGATGTAATCGCCCTTATCTTCAGTGTGGACGATGCGAGGAGCATCATCGCCGAACCGCTCGGGCAGTCCCTCAAACACCGCAGGTCCCTCAAGAGCATGGGAATCGGCGGAAATAGGTCGTGGGTCATTCAAAAGTGTCATGCTGATTCCCGGCAGGCGTGCGGCGGATTGGCTCGTTAGACAGAGGGTAGATTATTTAATGAACCTGTTCAAATAATCTGTTTCATCACTCTGGTGCACCCCGAACGCCGGGGATCACACCCTTACCAGGATGCCCCTCGTGCCGTGATTGGCCAGGCGCTGTGAATCAGCCCGTCTGCTTCCTGCACCCAGTAATAGTCGTGCAGATTCACGGTGGGGTCGCAGTGCGGCACCATAAACTGGTGCACGGTGCCCAGCACCGGTTCCTGGTACCCCCTGGGAAATTTCACAAAGCCGTGCTCGTCTCCGCCGAAAAAGAACTCACTGCCCTCAAGACTAGTGGGCAGGGGTGTGACGGAATCCGAGGCAAATGCCTTGTAGCCGCCATCGACGGTGGCCATGCCTTGTTTGGGGGCGCTGACGTAAGTACAGGCCACGCTGAGTGCCGCTTCGAAACTGTGCCCGGCGCTTTGATTCTGTGCATCAATCTCGAGGTACTCTCGATCCATGAAGATGTAGCTGCCGACTTGCAGATCGGTGATTTCTTGCTGGTGCACATCAATGTCGTAGGTACCCGTGCCGCCGCCCGTGACGATGTTGGGTTGATATTGACGAACTCGCGCGATGGCTTTCTCCCAGCTCTCGCGCGAACGGCTCTCGCGTTCGCTAAAGGATTGCAGATGCATCAGGTGTCCGGCGTAGTGCTGAATGCCCGCAAAATAGAAGCGCTTATCAGACTCGATGCGCTCCACCAACCGCTTGAGCAAATCATCGTCGCGCAAACCGGTGCGACCAAGCTCAACGTCTATATCGACCAGCAAACCCAGTCGTTTCTCTTCAGAGATTCCTGCGTCCAGAACATCCATGCCGGTGGTGCTGTCGATCACCAGTTTTAAATCCTGGGTCTCACTGAGTAGCTGATCTAGCACAGCGATTTTGCTGGCGCTGGTGAGTGGTGACGTGATCAGCACATCCTTTATGCCAGCACTGACTAACGCCGCAACCTCGCCCAGCTTGGCGGCACAGACGCCAACCGCTCCGGCCGCGATCTGTTGCTGGGCAATGATTGGACACTTGTGCGTTTTGGCATGGGGCCGCTGTGCTTTGTTGTGCCTGGCCAGATGTTCAACCATGGTTTGCAGATTGCGCTCGAAGGTTGGCCGGTTCAGTACCAGCGCAGGCGTTGGTAATTCCTCAATACTGATGGGTTCATCAAGCGCCTCGGCTTGCCAGGGTTTGTCCATCAAACGGTGGAGAACCTGAGTTGGAAAATGGCTCATGACGGCACTCTATGGTTGTTATTGGATGCGCTGAGAGCCTAGCAGGGGCGCCCAGCTACAGCGAGAGCCATAGTCTAAGCAGGTGTCGACGACGTTCGGGCTCCGGCCAGTCTTCATACCCCGTGCGAGCGTGCATCGTGGTGTGATTGGAGACAAATTGCATATCGCCCGGCGCAAGCCACATATCCAGGTAAACCTTGTCGCTTGCACAGAACTCATCATAGGCATCCAGTAGCTGCATCGCGATTGGGTCGATTTGCACGCCCTCCAGCCGCTGGGCAGAGCGAAAATACTCGCTGTGATAGAACGTTCGCAACTTTCCGTCAGCGCCAAAACAACAGGGTTGCACCGGCATGTATCCCCGCTGTCTGGGGCCTTGTTCGTCGCGCAAATCCAGTGCAAAAGGCTCAAAGAGTCGTCCTGCTGCCTCGGGCATCGACATTAGCACCTGATTGAACACCGATACCGAACTGGCAATCCGGCTTTGCCCACCGACCTTTGCGGCGTTGAGGCACAACAGACCAACAACGTCAGCGGCGTCGCAGTGAAAATCGATGTTGCCCGTGGTTCGATAGCGACGAACATTGGGTTGAGATTTTTCCTCGCCGTAATCGATGACATGCCCCAGCAGATCACCCTGAGGGTTTTGCGCGCCAGGGGCGCCCAGGTGATGGCCGATACCCCAAAAAGCAACGCCAGACTTGGTCTCTCCCCAGGCGTCGACAGGCAGACCGCGAACGACGCAGAAGCCACGCCCGTCCGCGAGGGTCGCGCGCCAGTTGGCAATTTTTTGGGCAAGTCCGGGTAGAGGGAAATCACCATGCGTGATGCGTTCCGTCGGGGTACCACTTTGCATTACATACTCTGTGGCGCGATCGATGGTGTCGATGTCTTGCTGGCTGAGCTCAATAAGCCAATGATCTGTCTGCTTACGCTGTTGTTCACCGAGCCATGCCGCTGGAGACTGAATGGGTTGAGTGGGTAAGCCGTGATGAGGACGAGCAAAATAATGCCTCGACTGCTCGCGGAAGGTTCGATATGGACTTGTCACGTTAGCTCGCCTCCTTGATTCGCAGTAAAAGCTCTCTTTTCTGGCTTTGCAAGATTAAACTTGGTCAATGGCTTGGTCAGTTTAAACAGGGGAACTCTATGCCGAAGTGGCGCAACTGGTCCGGGCGATTACAGGCTTCACCCACGCAGATTCATTTCGTTCGCCACGAGGCGGATGCCCAGGCACTTGCCAAACAGGCCACTGAGCTGGGTCAGGAAATTCGCTGCGTTGGGGCTGGACACAGTCATAGTGAACTGGTCCAGCCCAACGAGATACTGCTGGACTGTCGCGGACTCAGCGGTGTTCACTCTGTGAACAAAACCGCGCAGTCTGCCTGGGTCTGGGCGGGTTCGAGAATCTTCAGTTTAGGCCGGGCTCTCCACGAGAGCGGCTTGGCGTTGAAGAACCAGGGTGACATCGATGAGCAAACAATTGCCGGAGCCACCGCGACAGGCACTCATGGCACAGGTCTGACATTGGGTAATTTGTCGAGTGCTGTGTTGGCCATGGAGCTTGTCACGGCGCAGGGCGAGCTTCTGCACATTAATTCCCAACAAAACCCAGAGTTATTTGCAGCTGCTCGTTTGCATTTGGGGGCCTTTGGCATAGTTACCCGCCTGGAGCTTTCTTTGATGCCATCAACAGTGTTCAAGGAAGTTATGCAAAAACAATCGCTCGCAGAGACTTTGGATCAGGCTGATGACCTTATTGCGAACAACCGTCACTTTGAATTCTTTTGGTACCCGGCAAACGACCTGGCGTCAGTTAAAACCATCAACCCCACAACGCAGTCGCCGAGGTATCCGTTGGGTAAGGAAGGCGAACGCTGTGGTTACAGCTTTGAAGTGTTGCCTAACTATCGCCCGGCACCACATACCGAAATGGAATACAGTGTGCCGCTTGAGGGTGCGAGCGACTGCATGCGAGAGATTGCGCAGTTGCTTGCAACCAAACACTCTGACGTGGTTTGGCCCGTTGAATTCAGAACCCTGGCGGCGGATGATGTCTGGCTTTCCACCGCTTATGAGCGGGAAACGGCAACGATCTCTGTGCATCAGGATGTGGCGCTGGACGAAACGGCTTACTATCAAGACTGCGAAGCCATCTTCCTTGCCTACGGTGGTCGTCCCCACTGGGGCAAGGTGCACTATCTAAATAGCCAGCAGCTTGAAGCGGCTCACCCGCGCTACCTCGATTGGTGGCAGCGTCGTGATGCCATTGACCCGGGTGGCGTATTCCTCAACGACTATCTTAAGAAGTTTCAACCGGGTAGGGACCATCGGTAAAGATGGTGTTGTGGTAGCCCTTCACTCCCACCTCTTGCGCTAGCTGACTGGCAACAGGCCTGTCTTGAGACAGACATTCAAGCGCTTTGGCAAAATCCCACTTGGGTTGCCAGTTCAGAAGTTGACGCGCCTTACGGTTGCTGTAAACGCGATCGAGCACCGGCAGTAGCTGCAAATTGCGCCGGGCGTAGAGATCGGCCAGGCCCGGATAGAGTGCCTCGACGACCGGTGGCGCATTCTTCCCCAGGGCGTCGAGTTGGGTCTGGTTAAATGGCGTTGTCGCGCTGATAACAAACAGTTCGTGGCCGAGTTTTGCAGCGTACTGAGCCGCGAGGAAGTGTGCACTGACCGCATCTTCCAGATCAACACGGCGATACAGGAATTCGTTGGCTTTCAGATTATCTGCGCTATAGCTTGCCTGTTTTTGTTTGTCATCGTCGTCTTCCGGGAAGAATCTGGAGGTTCGCAATACAATGCAGTTAAGGCCCTGGTTGCGATGGGCTGATCGACACAGATCTTCTGCTGCGAGTTTGGTAGCCCCGTAGATGTTCTTGACCGCAGGCACTACAGACTCATCGATCCACGCAGCGGGCTCACCCGGCGCAGGGTTGAGTGCATCACCAAAAACACTGGTGGTACTGGTGAACACAAAGGCATCAACCTTGGCTTTGGCGGCGGCTTCGAGCAGATTCAGAGTGCCGATGATATTGGTCTGGATGAAGTCCTCGGAACTGTGAGTGACAATATGTGGTTTGTGCAGGGTGGCGGTGTGATAGACACACTTGATACCTTGCATGGCTTTGGTGGTGGTCTCTGGATTTGTGATTGAACCGATCATGGTGGTGTAAGGAGACGCCTTGATGTCCAGCCCCACCGGGCGCTCACCGGCTTGACGCAGTGCGCGCATCAGCGCTTCGCCGAGATGGCCTGCACTGCCGGTGACCAGAATGCTCATCGAGATTTGGCTGCTTGCATCTTCAATGCTCGTCGATTGTGAGTAAGAGTCACAATTTTGTACTTCCCAGACCTGTCTGCAAGTGATAGAACTGGTTATGGAAAAATTAATATGAAGACTAAGTCAGACATAGTTCAAGACTGGCTGCCACGTTACACCGGAACCCCGCTCGATGCCTTTGGTGAGTACATTTTGCTCACTAACTTCCACGATTACGTTCGTCGCTTTGCCGAGCGTTTTGACGTCGAAGTTAAGGGCGCATCTGGTCCGATGCAAACCGCTACCTCCGACAATATCACCATGATTAACTTTGGCATGGGCAGTCCTCAGGCCGCTACCGTGATGGATCTGTTGTCGGCGGTGTCCCCCAAGGCTGCCCTGTTTCTGGGCAAGTGTGGTGGGCTTAAAGACAAAATTTCCGTAGGCGATCTGATTCTGCCCATTGCGGCGATTCGCGGCGAAGGTACCAGCAGTGATTATCTGCCCAAAGAAATCCCTGCGCTGCCGTCGTTCCGATTACAGACAGCGGTAAGTCACAGCATCCGTAAGTATGAACAGGACTACTGGACCGGTACGGTCTACTCCACCAACCGCAGGGTCTGGGAACACGATGGTGAGTTTCGAGAGTATCTTCGCCGGGCGCGGGCCAGTGCGATTGATATGGAGACGGCAACCATCTTCACCGTAGGCTTTGTCAACAAGATTCCTCATGGGGCGTTGTTGTTGGTGTCAGATCTGCCCATGCAGCCCGATGGCATCAAAACGGCAGAGTCTGACGCCCGCGTAAGTGCTGATTTTGTTCAGCGGCACCTCGATATTGGGATTGATGCCATTGTTGAGCTCGCAAACTCCGGTGAGTCTGTGAAGCACCTGAGATTTGAATCCTCATCACCGGAGTAGCGCCGATTGGCGCTCAAATAGGTCTGATTCTTGAAGAAAGTAATTTTTGATACCGACATTGGGATAGACGATGCGGTGGCGCTGTTGTTGCTTGAGGCAAGTCCTGAGGTGGAGCTTCTGGCCATTGTCACCGGCTTTGGCAACGCAAGCCTTGATACCACCACTCGTAACGCTCTATATATGAAAGAGCGATTTGATATTGCTGCGCCCGTTCACCGGGGGGCCGCTGAGGCACTTGCCGAGCGATTGGGTGACGCGGTACCAGACTTTGTCCACGGCAAGAACGGGTTGGGTGATATAGAGCTTTGGGAACCGAGTCTGGTTCCTGAAACCGAGCCAGGATCAGACGCCATCATTCGTCTCGCCAAAGCCCATCCCGGGGAAATTTCTCTGGTGGCTGTAGGACGGATGACCAATGTTGCCCGCGCGTTGCAGTCCTGCCCGGAGCTGCCGGGGCTTTTGAAAGAAATTGTGATTATGGGCGGCGTGTTTGGCTACAACGGTCACCGGGGAA
>CAZWMD010000008.1:75330-92369 GCA_964634815.1 uncultured Pseudomonadales bacterium
CTGGCGGCTGACATTGTGCTGGGGTGTGGCGCCAAAACTGTAGTGGTGGGTCTTGATGTGACCATGGAAACCATTGTCGATAACGCCTGGTTCGAGGCCGTGCGTGATCATGGTGGCGATGTTGGCAAGCTGATTCATGACAGCAACCAGTTCTATCTAGCGTTTCATCACAGCAAGAGTGGCGTCTATGAATGTCCTGTGCATGACGCCAGTGCCATCGCTTATTTGCTGCGGCCCGAATTATTTACCACGCAAACCGCGGTGGTGCGGGTGGCAACCGACGGGATTGCCATTGGTCAAACCATCCACGCCGACCCGGAGCCTTACTATGACATCAAAGCCTGGCACGACCGGCCGACGGTTGAGATCTGTATTGGTGTCGATGGTGCGCGCGTAGCGCACTTTATTGGTGAGAGTTTTGGGGTTCCGTCTGATGTGACTCAGGCTTGACCTGCAAGGGTTCTGACACAGACAGCTTTGTGCGTAATCCCAGATGGACGGCCAGAATCGCGGTAGCTGCAAGCGCGTAGCCAGCAACCCATTCCCAGGCCGGGCCGAGTCTGCTCACCACATCGTTTTCCAGAACCTCAAAGCGATGGCTGATGCCCAGCAGGGCAAACAGGGCTGCGCCCGCCAGCCACACCATCAGCGCGCGGAAATTACCATCGATGCAGGCCACGCCGATCGCGGTAACCAACAGCGAGGTCATCATCCAGCCTTTCTCAAGCGCAAATACACCTGATGCAAAAATATTGTTGGCCTGCAGCGTAGTGAGGAATTCTGGTGTGATTGGATTATCTGTATCGCCCATACCCGCGCCAGTGAGTGAGCGCAGCATCAAGGTGGCTGCAAACGCCGCTACGCCGGGCATCAGACCCAGGGCCACGGCCGGTGCGTAACGCTTGTCGACATCTGCCATCGCCTGTCCACATACCGAAACCCCAACCCAAACCAGAATGGCCATGCCCGCTTCAATGGGCACAAGCCGGGTGACCAGTGCAAAACTGCCGGTAAAGCACAGAAGCGCCACAGCCACACCCGACATCAGGGAGTAGGCATGTCCAGCACCAACTGCTTTCCATGCAATGTGGCCAACATAGATCGTTGTGGGGTAAGGAGAGCCGAACAGACCTGCGGTAATTGATCCGACGCCATTGACCGTAAGCGCGCCCTTCATGGATACCGGATCACCGGTTGCCCGAGCGGCCTCGACCACTACGAGCGAACCCAGAGTGCTAAACAGCGCGATGGGAATAAGCACGTCCATCCGCGACCAGGCTTGTTCGAGGAGTGGCCAGGCTTCGAGTGCTGCGAACTGCGGCAGGAACAGGCCGCCAGCGAATGTAACTTCCGTCATCTGCGCAATAGGGCCATTGAATCCGAACCAATGGCACAGCCAGGCAAGACTCACGCCGACAACCAGGATGATTAGGCCGGCAGGCAACCCGAAGCGCAGTTTTATGCGCCCCGCGTAGAGGTAGATCATCAGAAACAGTACGGGTAAACCCACGATTGGGTAGTGATAGCTGCGAGAAAAGTAATCGGCGCCAATAAACAACAGGCCGATAGCGGCAAGGGCAGTCAACATGGCTGCCGGTGGCAAATTCTTGCGCAACCAGGGAGCTATGCCCGCCACCAGCAACTCAAAAACACCACTCAGAATGCACCCGGCGATGCCTGCAAGCCAAGCCATCTGGTTGGCCTCTTCGGCACTTAACCCCTGACTGAGCGCAAACTGCTTTGCGGGATACATGACATAGAAGGTGAACAAGAAGATGGGTAGCAGATTAACCCCGTACGGTAGTGCGCATACTCTCTGGCCCGGATGGCTTTTGGACAGTTTTTTAGCTTCAACAAAAAACCAGACGTTGCCAACCAGTACGCCAAGAGCGAGACCGGGAAGTACCTTTTGAAAAACCAGCTCGGTCGAAAAATCCAGCGCAAACAGGCACAGATTGGTGAGCAACAGGATGTCTATCAGATTGTTCAGGAACAGGCCAAAAAAGGCATCGAGATCGCCACGCTGAATTCCGCTGGAAGCGCTCGCGTGCTCTGTACTCATCTAGGCTGGAGCGCCAGATGCATCTGTGTCGCCCGAGGAGAAAAATCTATTTCCGGCCGAATTTTCACGCTTCTTGGTTCGTTGAGCTCAGGTGAGCCGGTTGGATCTTTGGCGATGTACTTCTTGCTCAGGACGGCTGCGGTGAGTGGCAGCAATACTCTTGAGACCCCCATGCCAAGACAAAGATGCGTTCCGCCCCCATAGGCATTGGCCCGCGGGGTGGCGTTGTTGAGCCAGCGCTTGGGCTCAAACTCTTGCGCGTTTGGGTAGCGCTGATCGTCGAAGTGCGAAAGCCCAATCATCTGTTGCACATGAGTGCCCGCGGGCACGTGGTAACCCAGCACATCCAGATCCCGGGTGCTGGTTTTTGGGACAACCGGAGCTGGCAGGAAGCAACGTTCGGTTTCAAAAATGGTCGCTTGAAGCATTGGGAATTGCTTTAGGCCGCGCTGCAGCAGGTCGGGCAGTTCTGGCAGGGAAATCCTCGCGAGTTCGTTATCAAGTTCAGCCTGCCATTGGGGGGCTTTGTCTAGGGCCCACACCATGCAACAGGCAAGATTGGCGATGTTGCCGACACCCGCGAGCATCAGCAGATACACCACGTTTCGCAGCTCGTTAGCTCGAAGCGGTGTGAGTTCTTCCTGCAGATCTCGATCGAGCATTTCCTGCAAGGTATCTTGCGGTAACTGCTGGTTGTCCGAAGGCGTGAGTCTTGCCTGTGCGATGTCGTCAAAGGTTTGGAACGCCCTGGTTTTCAGGCCCAGGTAGTCTGGATGCTGATGCCACTGAAGCTGTTGATTGTGAGGGAGCTGCAAGCCGGCGATAAACCACTCCTCGAACGCCGTCAGATCTCGCAGTTGGGACTCGCTTAGTTCTTCCTTTACCTGGGATCTGGACAAAGCGCGAGCATAGCTGATGCAAAGTTCGGCGTGCAGATCGACCGGCTGTTCACTGAAACCTGCCATATCGGTGACCAGGGTTTGCGCAATAGTGTTGATGTCGCGACTGATTGCGTTAATCCCAAAACCGGGCAGTAAGAGTTTGCGGCTGCGTCTGTGGGTATCACCGTCTTGCTGGGTGATGTGGGTACTGCCCATCTCACGCAAGAAAAACTTGCCGCTGCTGGTTGGGGGCCCGTACAGCCAGTCCTCAGGTGCTTTCCAGGCCCGCCGATCGGTTTCGTGGTTGCATAGAATCAGTTGCTCTTCACCGTTAATCTCGGCCAGAAGAACCGGGCCGAGTTTGTCGATGACGGTCTGCCAGGAGCGCGCTGTGTAACCGAGAAAATCCGGTTGCAAGGGGCTTGGCTTAAGCGAAGGTTCTAAGTCAGTACTGGATATGCGTGGGGGAGATAGGGGCATTGGCGAGGCGTTAGTGCTGTGCACGAGCTAAGTATTCGCCAAGACCCGCAACATAGCTGTCCCAACCGTCGCAGTGTCTGCTGCGAGAGTCTTCACTTAAGAACATGCCATGATGCAGTTGCAGCTCTGTGCCGTCTGCGTGGTCGCTGAACAGCACGTCAACCTCGGTGGTCTCTTCATCCCCCTCCCAATGCCAGCTGTAGCGCAGATGTCGGTTTTGCTCTACGGCAATGAAGGCACCCTCGTTGAAAGCGGTGAAGCCATCGCCCGCTGCATACAGCCGGTAGTGTCCGCCGACTTCCGGCTTAATGTCCATGCGGGTTGCCGGAGGGATCACCGTATCGTTGGATACCCAGGCTGCAAAAACCGTTGCAGGCGGAAAGGGCAGTATCCAGACGGATTCGATGTGCATGGCTCACTCCGCGTGTGATTGCGTATAGTCGTCTATGCGTTGCAGGAAAATCGACTTCTGCGCCTGATTCAGGAAACTTGCCTCAAAACTGTTGCGGGCAAGGGTCACTGCCTGGTGGTTGGTCATGGCGAGATCCTCGGCCATGGCGGCGTAGTTTGCGTTCAGAAAACCACCGAAGTACGTCGGGTCATCTGAATTCACCGTCACGGCAATACCAGCCTCAAGCAATTGCAGAATATTGTGATCCTTCATGTGGTCTACCACACACAGGCGAACGTTGGATAATGGGCAGACCGTCAGAGGGATCTGCTGATCTTTCAAATACTGCATCAGTTTTGGATCTTCACTGCTGCGAACGCCGTGATCGATACGATCCACTTTCAGGGCGTTGATTGCTCCCCATACGTACTCCGGTGGCCCTTCTTCACCAGCATGGGCAACACAGCGCCAGCCCAGTGCTCTCGCTCGTTCAAACGCCGGTGCAAACGGTTCGGGAGGGAACGCCAGTTCAGAACTGTCGAGCCCCACGGCCGCGATGGCTTCACCAAAAGGTTCTGCCTGATCCAGTACCTCTAATGCAGACTCCACAGGCAAGTGGCGAACAATGTTCATTAGCAATAAAGCGCTTTGACCCCATTCGGCGCGGGCATCTGCAATGGCCTGGGTAATCCCGGACATCACCACCTCAAACGGGATGCCACGTTCGGTATGCGCTTGTGGGTCGAAACCGATCTCGGTGTGCAGAATGTTCTCTGCGCGACAGACTTCCAGGTAGTCGCGGGTCATTGCGTAGAAGTCCTGCTCGGTTTGCAGCACGCTTGCGCCGAGGTAGTACAGGTCAAGAAAACTCTGCAGATCTACAAAGTTGTAGGCTTCCAGTAACGCAGCTTCATCTTTGTAGGGCAGCTCAACCCGGTTGGCGTCAGCCAGATTCATCAGTCGCTCGGGCGTGATGCTGCCTTCGATATGCAGGTGCAGTTCGGCCTTGGGAAGGCCGTCGGTGAAACTGGAATTGGGGCTATTGTCGGTGTTCATTGGTCACTCGCAGGCAACGTTGTTTTGTAGGTCGACCAGTTATCGAGCAATTCGTGAACTACCGGGGCGCCCACTCGATGCAAAGATTCTACCGCGGCACTGAGCCCGGCGTAGCCGTCATTTTCACGCAGCAGGTTTTCGGCGGCGCTCACTCCGGGAGGTTGCATGCTGTAGTTGCTGCCAGTTCGAAGTACCAGAAACCGGTCTTTATCTACCCTATTGATATTGTCGAGGTAACTTATCGAACGGAAGGTGCCGGTTTCTTCCATGGCCGAGGTGACAAAGTCGGTTGCGCCGTTCGACCAGTAACGCACCCACTGATTGGCCCAGTCGTTCATAAGTTTGCCGTGCCAGAACGTCATGGCGGCAATGTGGCCGCCGCGAGTGACAAACGGAGGTCGCTGGGCATTGGGGTGGTCAGTGTACGCTGCCCGGGCCTCAGCAAGTTCGGGCGAGTCCCCCAGGTCAACGTCTTTGGTGAGGGTGTAGGCCCAGTCCCGTAAGGCGCCATTGGTTTTGAATACCTCACCTTTGTTCTCTGGGCGGTTTGGATCAAAGGGATACTGGGTATGGCGTGCAAAGTAACCAAAGGGCCAGTCTTCGGGAATTTCTCGCGCATCAATTTCGTGCCCCAGATCGCCGTCTACCAGCCAGGTTGACCAGACGGCAGAGCCGATAGAGGCGTCTTCCGGATCAATCCCCGCGATGCCGGCGACAAGCCAGTAGGCGTTGGATAAATCGAAGCGTTGATCGAGACCGAGCGCCATGGTGGTTGCCGCCGAGTTCATAGTACCAATGCCGGTAACGGTGCCGAGTACACCAGTTTCAGGATTAAGAAACAGATCGTGGTGGCCATGAGGAAAAGCGATTCGTTCGGTAAGATTTTCGCGTGCTTTCCACAGCTGAAACTCGCCAGCCGTGTCGCCTTCGTCTTCGCCGATCTCAAACATCGCAACGATCACAACCTTTACTTCAAAAGGTGTGGAGCACGGCTGGCCTGGAGCGCAATCTCGGAAACTGCCGGTGGCCTCCGGTTTTGGTGCATCGCAGCCCAGCATTAAAAGGCTCCCCAGCAGCAAGGAAGCGATACACAGTTTATTCGTAATGCTCATTGACCGGGCTCACATACGCTGTAACGACGACATAAGAAGCCTCGGTACTCGGGGTTCACATTAAGCCGATTAAAGCCTTGTTTTGGCGTGACTGGCGGCCGGAATCGTTTTTCGAACGCATCCAGCCGCTTGTTGAGTTTATTGAGTAGCTGATCCTTCACGTCGTCTTCGACAAAACTATAGGCGATGGAATTATTGGACAGCTCGCGGATTTCGCTCCAGCTCAAATCAAACTCCCGGACCGCAACAAAAAATTCGTCGGTGAGGGTGGAATCCCACATGCCACGGTCATCGGTAGACAGTGCAACAGGAATGCCGGTTCGCAGATATTCGGGGAAAGGATGCTGGGAGTAATCTGAGACGTACTCAAGCAACAGATTGGATATCAGATTGATCTCTACCATGTACGGGCCGTGGCGCATGAGCAACATGGTATCGGGGTCAGTGATCAGATTGACGCCGTGACCAATACGATCAGCGCCCAATAACAGGGTTTCGCGAACATGCCCGTTGGGTTCGTCAACTTCTCCAGCGTGAATCGCAAGGCGCACATTGGAATAGCTGTGTCGTAACTCGCGCAAGGTACTCAGAAATCGCAGAGGGTAGCCCTTGTCGTTGTCTTCTCGTCCCACCATGTTTACGCCGACGTATTCCGGGGTTCTGGCAACAAACTCGTAACCTGCTCGCAGGGTCTCTTCTGCATTGGGTGCAAAGCGCAGGATTGCCCATTGAAATCTCACGGTAACGCCGGTAGATCTTGCATCAGGCTGGGCGATGCGTTTGCGAAAGATGGACATCACCTCATCTGGATCAAAGGGGCTGCCATCGGCTTTAACATAATTGGTAACCGGTACCTGAGCTTCCAGATACAGCATGCCTTCAGCGCCAAAGGAGCGCATGTTGTAGTAGATAGCCTCGGCGACAAGATAGGGGTTAGTCACCATGCCATCGATACGCGACCAGTGAGCCTCGAAAAACTCCGATCGCCCTTCGTAAGGTTTATCGAGATATTGTGACTTCTTCCAGCCCTCGAGTTCCTCCTCAGTCAATTCTGCGAGTGCTTTGTATTCTGATTTTTCGCAGTCATCCAGGGCGTTGTAGGTTGACTCCTGGATGGTTCTGAATAACAGCAGGTAGTTATTTGGTCCAAACTGATTGCCGCCGATCTGGCAATTATTGATTTGCGTCTTTACCAGATAACGGTAACCGCGCTTGTCTTGGTCCAGTGCAATTTCGTGGAACCACTCCGGGTGAATGGCGCCGGTAAGATGGTGGTGCAGATCGCCACCTTTGGGCATGGCGTACAGGAACCGGTGTAACTCGGCAGGACTCGCGTTGTCCTTGAGGGCTTCAAACCAGTCGGCTGCTTTTGCTTGCGCGTTTGTTGCAAGCAGAACAAGCAGCAGGACTTTAGTTATCCGCAGTGCTATTGGATGTGTCATTTTTTACTTCGATGTATTTGTCATATTTGTCAGCAAGCAGGGCCTCCACAACGGTGCGCCCAACTTCAAACGCTGCAATCAGTGATGGCCGGCCGCCATTGGCATAGGGCTGGGTGGCGCTTGAACTGGCAAGCTGTTGCGCCGGCGGTGTGGTGAAATTGCTTACCGTTCGCAGGACCAGTGTGCGTTCCGGCTTTACCTTGCCAAGTCTGCCCAGCCTGGTGAGAGCAGTGAGCGTACCACTGTCCTCCATGTTTGAAGTGACAAAGTTAGCGTTGCTTCCGGCATACAGCTTGGTCCAGTCATTGGCCCAACGATTCATGCGCTCGCCATGCCAATAGGTGCTGGCTGAGAGTGTCGCGCCCATGCTCACAACAGGGGGTTTCTGGGCGTTTGGGTGGTTCTTGTAGCGGGCTCGGAAACTCGCCATTTCGGGGGTGTCCTTGAGCGTCATGGAGCGGGTCAGCTCGTAAGCCCAGGTTGTCAGACGTTCATCCAAAGGGAAATGAATGGTGTCAAGGGACCAGCCGGTAGACAGATCTTCGGGCTCGTCAGCGGGTTCACTGCCACCGAGAGGGATAAGCCCATACGGCCAGTTCTCAGGTATTTCACGAGCGTCGATCTCGTAGAGTAAGTCGCCGTCAACAATGTGGTTTGCCCACACGGCGCTGCCGAGCGTGGTGTCCTGCGGATCACCACCGGCGATCCCGGCAATCAGAAAATAGGCGTTCGACAGGTCAAATCGACCATCCAGACCCAGGGCCATGATGGACGCGGTGGCGTTGGCAATACCTCCGCCCAGGCAAATTCCGAGAACGCCGCGGTCATTGCTGTAGAGCGGGTAGGGCCCTGCGGGGAAGTCGTGTTTGGTGGGCAGTGGAAAGCGCTCGATCCAAAACTGAAACTCGCCGGGTTCATCTCCGACCACATCGCCGTGTTCGAACATGCTCACCACGACCACTTTTATGGGTATGGGTTCAGCGGTTTTGCTGGCGGCAATCGAGAATTGAGAGAAAAGGAGTGAAAAGAAAGCGCAGGCAGCGAAAATCGCTGCCTGCTTCGGGCCAGTTACTGCCATTGAGTTAGAAGTTATACGTCAATGTTGCGGTGTAGTGCCGCGGCAGCTCAGGTAACACAATGGTGGTACCAAACAGGTTCGGGAAGTTAGCCCGGAAGTACCGTTCATTGGTTACGTTCTTCACGTTAACGCCGAGTTGAAATCTCTCGTTTTCGAACACACCGCCTACATTCAGCAGAGTGTAGGAAGGCAATCGAACTGAGCCTGAGAATCCAGAGTCGACGGCCTCAACGTCTACAACGCTGAAGTGGCCTGCGATTTGCTCGGTGAAGTTAAAGGTACCAGTCAAAGAGAAAATGTTCTCCGGTGTACCTGCTCGCCGGGCTCCTTCTTCGCCTTCTCGGAATACAACACCAATGGGTGCACCACCAAAGAGTGCCGAACCTGGAATGTTTGGCAGGTCATCTGAACCAATGAAGCTAAAGCGACCGCCGTCCTCGAGGGTCTGCAGGTTAACGACTTCGATGTTAGACCAGCCGCCAGTAATCAGCAGACGATCAGTCACCGCCCAGCGAAGTTCAAACTCGATGCCTTCAGTTTCTGTACTCTGGTTTGTCACAATGGACTGGGCAGAGAAGTCAGACCGTTCCTGTCGATAGACAGACAGCGCCATATAGAGTTTGTCGTCCAGGAAGCTGCCTTTGACACCGGCTTCGAAAAGCTCAGAGGTATCAAACGCACCGCCGTCTGCAAGGGTCTGCGGGTCGATCTGTGCGCCCTGACCGGCAACAATTGTGGACTGCTCAGCTGCGGTGAAGTAAGGCCGAATACCCCAGGGAGTTTCGTAGCTCACGCTAATACTCCAGGACCAGCCATCAACCGTATCGCTTTCATCGATAGCATCATCAGGACCAGGTGCGAACAACAGCAGATCAACCGGTGTTCGGGAATCGATATCAATAGTATCCCAGCGCACGCCACCGGTGATGTTCAGTCCAAAGTCCCAATCCAGATCAACAAGCCCGGCGATGCCGAAGTTGAGGTAATCACCGATTGAATAGGTGGAGAAGTCATCGTTGATTCGGGTAGCTAGCAGCCGCCGATCAAGTGCAGTGGAGGGACCAGTGAGATCTCTGCGGTCGAAGTACTCGTTGATGAAATCATCACCGTGTTCGAAGTCGGTATATCGCAGCGAGGGAGATACCTGCCACGCGGCGTCCAGATTGCCCAGATCGTGATTGCCCGAGATTACGAGCTTGTCTTCGATGACGTAGGTATCTGCGAACTGGGAAAAGCCGTAGGCGTTTTCGTTCAGGTTGTCGTAGGTCTCAAAGTAGAGCTGGTTCTTGATGCTTATGTTCTCTGCAATGTCGTAGATGACATCGAAGTAGAGAACAATATCTTCGTTTTCCAGCGTGTCATCTGGGGCAACAAGCACGTTGCTTCGACTAAGTTCGGTTGTACCCGGGTTTTGCAAGGCAAGCAGTGGATCTGGCGCAAGCTCTTCCAGTGTTGTGCCCTGGCCTGGTATCAAACCAAAGATAAAGGGGTTGTTGAGTGCAAAGTACTCCTGGTGCGAAATCGAACCATCACCGTTGGTATCCAGACCCTGGGGGGAACCCGTGGTATAGATGCTGTCGTCAATCAGATCCTGAGTTAGCCGGTTCCAGCCCGCAACCTGGTTGCCGTCGAAGTCGTGGTACATGCCGCCCCACTGCAGGCGCAGCCGATCGTTCACGTCCATATCAAAAGACGCCTGGATAATCGTCTGATCGGTGCTGGTGTTGTCGTAGAAGCTGCCAGAGTCTTCGACCTCGGCATAAAGGTAGTAGCCAAAATCACGACCGGCCACCTTTGCCGGGCCGCCAACCTCTGCGGTTAGCACCCGCTGGTCCCAACGACCGGTGGTGAAACTGATAGCGCCTTCGTTTTCTTCAAGATACTGGCCGCCAGAGGCGCGGGCAGACTTTGGTTCGAAGTTCAGGAAACCGCCAATTTTTGAAGGACCTGAGATGGGCGAGGAGGGGCCGCGTACGATATCGATGCGATCTGCTGCGCCAATGGGCGTGGGGAAGTTACCCGGATTGTCGAGACGTCGGACACCCCGAAAGTAGGTTTCACCCGGTGTACCGCGCACGTCGAGAGAGCCTGCGACCCCAAAGAACGATTGGGTAAAGGTTCCTGGTGCCAGGGCAACCAGGCCATCAATATCCTTGATGTTGAAGCGCTCGATTTGTTCAAAAGATACCGTTGAGGCCGATCGTGGTGTTTCCAGCAGCGATTTGTCGAAGCCGAACACCGACTCCACACTTTCGCCAGGAAGACTTCGGAGTTCGCCAACGACAACGATTTCCTCAATCGTGGTGTTGTCGTCATCCGCATCCTGGGCGTTTACTGGGCCGACAAACAGCGAGGCTGCTGCGGCAGCAAGGGTGCATAGTTGCCACTTGCTTAGGTGGTGCCGGCCCTCAGGCCCGCGGTTTCTGGTTCTCATTAGTCTCTGATCCCCCGATCATTGAATGAAGGCGCACACAATGCGCGCCTGTGAATTGGTTATGTTAGGTCTTGTTTTTCTTACCCGGTTTCTTACCCGGTTTGCCACACATACAAATGGCGGCAAACCACCGCAAACCCCTCCGTGGTATCAGTGAGGTATTAGCTCATATAAGCAATATTCAAGCCAGCGCTCTCTGGCTCGCCTCAATCCTTGCCTGTATGTGCTCTCCGGCAATCACGGAATTTGTCGCTGTCCTCTCTACCATGCTGTTTTCTGAGTTTTTTTCCGAGCCAGCTCTTTGCTCAATACAGGAAGGCAAAGGACTTACTTTTGTTTTACTGTCCGGATCAACAAAAAAAGCAATTGAATAGCGATCTGGCTGTTCTGTCCGGGGCAAGACGCGGTGCAGGGTTGACGGGTACAGGCCGTTACTCCACAACGTCATCAGGTCTCCGGTGTTTACCAGTACGTCACCTGGTGCAACCACAACATTGCGCCAACGGCCTTCCCCCTTTGTTGTGCGTTTTGTGCCTGCGATGGCGCTCTTGTTGGCGCTTGCAGACAGAAAGTCCAGGTCATCCAGACGATCCGCAGGGTCTTGCGTGTTGTCACTCACGTCGTAAAGTTGCAGCCCGGCCACGCCATCGCTGAACAATAGTGTAATGGTGCCATAATCTGTGTGCGCACCGGCACCCAGTTGGGGCATTTTTTTCTGATTTCCTCTATTTTTCGCATCAAAGGCGTGCGCGCCGGCGGGATAGTGCAGGTAGCGCAGCGTCATGTTCTCACCCGTGTGAAACGCAGCAAAGGTGTCGGGCTCTGACTTAAGCGCCTGGGCAATAAGAGTCAGTAACTCTAGCGCGGTATCGCTGCACGCCTCAAAAAGCTCAGCAGCGGTAGTGCCAAACGGAGGGTGATTGGGATGAGATTGTTTAACAGCTTTATCAGTAATTTCTGGTAGTTGGGTGCGATTGTTCAGGCTGCGCATCGTAAATGCTTCTTTGCGATCCGCCTCATCCAGAGCTTGCTTTGGATCCAGAGCCTCGGTCTCAAGGCCTTGAAAACCAAAGTTCAGATTGGTGTCGCTGTAGGCATCAGCGGTTTTAACCGGCGTGGATTGCGCAAAGTAGGCCCGGGCACTTGCCAGGGCCCGTTGCCCGAGGGCGGCGCTCACCTGGCTGTTGCGAATGGCAACAAACCCCTGGGTACGCAGCGCAGCATGCAACGCGGGAACGGGATCGCTGCCGTCGGTGAGGTCAATCACCACCGGGGTAATAGCGTGCCGCATAGCGTCGTCGGCCGGGTGTGCTGGTCTGTTGGGGGTAACGGGCATGGCAAGCGGATGGCGTTAACGGGGTGAAACTTACCTTAGCCGGGTGCCACAGGCTACGCCATCCTGTAAAACAGCGCCTGAGAACCGGATTTAGTTGGCTTAGGAGAACAGGATTCACATGGCGCAATCACGGACCGAATCCCCGGCAGACGACTACCCCAGAGATCTGCGTGGCTATGGGCAGTATCCGCCGAATCCACGCTGGCCGAACGGCGCACGCCTCGCGATTCAGATCGTCATCAATTTTGAGGAAGGGGCTGAGAACAACCTGCTCCATGGGGATGAGGCGTCCGAGACGTTTCTGTCTGAAATTATCGGCGCCACGGCTTACCCGGCTCGACACATGAGCATGGAGTCGATGTATGAGTACGGGACGCGAGCCGGCTTCTGGCGTCTGCACCGGCTGTTCCAGCGATATGACCGACCGGTCACCGTCTACGGGGTGGCGATGGCACTGCAGCGTAACCCGGAAGCCGTTGCGGCGATGCGCGAGGCAGACTGGGAGATCGCGTCGCACGGGTATCGCTGGATCGATCATCAGTTTATGGCGCCTGACGAGGAGCGGCGTCAGATGCGCAAGGCGATTGAGATTCATACGCAGGTCACGGGTGAGCGTCCCCTGGGTTGGTACACGGGCAGAGACAGTCCAAACACGCGGGACCTGGTGCTTGAGGAGGGTGGCTTTCTCTACGACTCTGATTCTTATGCCGACGACCTGCCTTATTGGCATCGATCACACAGTGAGGTAGTTAAAAACACTCAAGGCAAGCCGCATTTGATTATTCCCTACACGCTCAACGTCAATGACATGCGCTTTGCCACGCCCCAGGGCTTTAACACGGGCGAACAGTTTTATGGCTACCTCAGAGATACCTTTGATTATCTTTACGCAGAAGGGGCAGAGGCGCCCAAGATGATGAGTGTTGGACTGCACTGCCGCATAGCAGGGCACCCGGGCAGGGCGCACGCAGTAGCGCGTTTCCTGGATCATATCGCCCAGTTTGATGACATCTGGGTGTGCCGGCGAATTGATATCGCCCGACACTACCATCAGCACCATCAACCTTAAGGCTCGGGTTTCCCCACTGTGATCGACGAGGCCGCCCAGCCGATTAGCAGATCACGCTCCGCCTGTGTGATTTTTGTCATATTGGCCAGCGGCATGTAGTTGCTTGCAATTGATGCACTCACCCGATCGGCCTCGGCCAGAAGATGCTCTGGCGATGTGAAAACAAGTCCCCCCGGAGGGCTTGCATAGCCTGGAAATTTTGGCATCGGCGCGTGACAGTTACTGCAGTGCTTGTCGAGGATGCTCTGGATGTCGGCCCGGGAAATCTGCTGGGCGTCGATGTTTGTGGCCGTTGATCTTGTGTTGGTTTGTGAGGCCACTAAAGCGATAGCGACAAAGGCAATGGCCGCCACTATTAACACCTGGGGCTTTTTTTGGCCCCGGTGCTTCAGATTGAAATAGTGGCGTGCATAGGCAGCGACAGCGCTGATAACCGGTACCAGCAGCCAGGCATAGGGGTGGTTGAATACAAAGGCCGAATGATTCGACAGCATGCAAAACAACACCGGCAGAGTGAGATAGTTGTTGTGTGTTGATCGATGCTTCGCGAACAAGGCAAGCTGCGGGTCTGGCGACTGGCCCGCATCAATGGCGCGGATCATTGCTTTTTGTGAGGGAATAATCCCAAAAAACACGTTTGCCGCCATCAGCGTTGCGATCATTGCGCCGACATGCAGCATGGCGGCACGCGGGGCAAAGAGTTCGAAAGCCAAAGCACTTGCCACAATAATCAGTGCAACCAGCGCGATGGCCTGACGTAACACCGTCCCGCCAATGGTCGTGCGCATAATCAACTCATACAGTGCAAGGCCGGTCACCAGATAGCCGATGCTGGCGGCAATGGCGAGCTGTGGTGAGCTGATCAGTTTGTCCACACCCACCAGATAAGTGTCTGCTCGCAGATAGTAGAGCAATACGAGTAATGCGCTGCCGGTGAGCCAGGTACTGTATGCCTCCCACTTGAACCAGTGCAGGGTCGTTGGCATAGGGTCCGGGTGAGCACCAGGCTGGTATTTTGCAACCTCGTAGATTCCGCCACCGTGTATTGACCAGAGTTCGCCGGCGAAACCCTTCTGCAGTTTTTCATCACTGGGCTGCTCCAGACTCAGATCCAGCCAAATGAAATAGAAAGACGCACCAATCCAGGCAATCGCAGTGATTACGTGAGCCCAGCGCACAACAAGATTGAGCCAATCAAGCAATTCGGCATTCAGCATGTTAGTCAGTCTCTCCTGCACGGCGATAGGCAAGTTCACCGTTGACATAGGTTCGTGCGATTGCGTCGTCACCTGCCAGGAAATAGGCTGCAAAAAGTCGTTCTGCAGGATCTTCCACGCTCTTGAGTCGAGTACCCAGCATTGACTGCGGTGGTGGCTTCACCACCGTAAGATCAGCCTCAAAGCCTGATTTGATCTGACCAATCTTGTCACCCAAACCAAGTGCTATGGCGTTGCCACGAGTGATTGCGTGCAGCGCGTTATAGGGGTGCCAGGACTCGTCGTTCAGCTGGCCAACTTTGTAGCCGTCACCCAGGGTACGCAGTAGTGAAAAGCTGGTGCCGCCGCCTACGTCGGTTGCAACACTCATGCGCACGTTGTGAGCACGCAAGCGTTTGCGGTTGAGCAAACCCGAACCCAGGAACAGGTTTGATGTGGGGCAAAAAGCAATGCCTGAATTGGTTTCGGCCAGTCGATCCAGTTCGTTCTCAGCCAGATGGATGCCGTGAGCAAAGACGCTGCGTTCGCCGAGCAAATTAAACCGGTCGTAAACGTCAACGTAGTCTTTGGCTTGCGGGAACAGCTTCATAGTTTCTTTTATCTCGCCATGATCTTCTGCCAGATGGGTGTGCAGATAGACACCGTTGTGCTGCTCTAGAAGTTCTGCTGCCCCGCCCAGTTGCGCGTCAGTGCATGTGATGGCAAATCGGGGGGTGACGGCATAAGCCAGGCGGCTTCGTTGATGCCAGCGCTGGATTAACTCATCACTTTCTTTTATTCCGTCGGTTTGATCGGTAAGTTCGGCCGGTGCGTTGCGGTTCATCAGTACTTTGCCGGCAATCATTCGGGCGTTGTGACGTTCCGCTGCGGTAAACAACGCATCCGTCGTGTGGCTATGCACAGTAGTGAAGGTGAGGGCGGTTGTTGTACCGTGCTGAAACAGGCGGCGCATAAATTGCTCGGCTTGGGCGGCTGCGAACGGCTCGTCCGCGTAGGCTATTTCTGCGGGAAACGCATAACGGTCCAGCCACTCAAGCAGATGCGCCCCGTAGCCACCGATGATGTCCATTTGCGGGTAGTGTATGTGGGTGTCGATAAAGCCTGGCAAAATCAACGCATCGCGCAGATCGACGCAGTCTTCAAGGTTATCTCCGGCCTTAAGCAGCGTTGCGGCAGAGTCGATACTCAGTATTTTGCCCTGACTAAGGTGGATCACGGCATCGCGGTTGTGCACCAGGGCATCATCCGAGCTGTTTGAGGGTTCTTGGCTGAAGCTCAGCATTTCACCGCGCAGGCGCACGTCTTCAGTCTTGTTTGCGGCAGTTGTGTCAGAAGTTGCCACTAGCTGCCCCGGTAACTTGAAAAACCGAACCGGTTGAGTAGCAGCGGCACGTGGTAATGGCGCTGCGTATCGACGTTGAACTCAATTCGGATGCGCGGGTAGAAACACTCAATGCCCATGCTTTGATACCAGTCGCCGACCTGAAAGCACAGGGCATAGGATCCTGAGTCGAGTGCCGGCCAGCTGCTCACACGGCCGTCCTGGTCGGTCGTGTAGCTACCCATTGCCTCGCTATTGTTGCCCTCTAAGTCCGTCCGGTGCAGATCAATGCTCAGATTTTCAGCGGGGGCACCGGCGTCGAGATTCAGAACATGGGTGCTCAGTGAGGCGGCTATTGCCATGGGGTTACCTGTGATCCAGTTAGTTAGAGGTGGGCGTGCCAGAAAAGGTTTGGCGCAAGCGCAGCAGCATGATTTTTTCCTGTTCAGCATGGGCGTTTGCGAGTTCTTCCGCTCGGCTATTGTCAATTCGTGCGTTCAACAGATCGAGCATTTCAGCGGCGCTTTTACCGGTTGCAAAAACGATAAAGGTGAAGCCGTGACGTTTGCTGTAGGCGGCGTTTTGAATCGCCAGTTGTTGCAAAATTTGTTCGTTAGCCTCAAGCACCTGTCCCTGTTCAGCGTTGGCCCGGGTTGCGTATTTTTTGCGCAGTAACGCAACGTCGCCGATTAAAGGATGGGAGGCAAACGCCGCGAGGTTATCGGCCTCACTGCAATCGCTCCATAGCTTGCTGGCAGTATCAACCAGCGCATCCAGGCTCTGAAAAGGCCGGGCCTGGCAAAGTCTTGCTGCCCAGTCTGGTGCCGCGCACCAACTGAGGATCAGTGTCTCGGCCAGTTCAACCCCGGCATTGTTGAAGTCTTCTAATGGCGCAGTGCTATTGCCGTCAATGTCGCTCATGGTTCTTGCACCAGGGCCGATTTTATCTGCCGCCAGCTTAGTGCGGGGAGTGCTTGATCCGTTGTTGCCTGCTGGCGCTGTCCGGCCAGGTTCAACAGCTCGTTAACGATGGCAATGGCAATGGCCATGGGTTGTTTGTCGGTAGCCGCACCCATGCCGAGAGGGCAGCGGATCTGAGTCACCTCTTGGGCATCAAATCCTGCATCTATCAAGCGCTTGCGAAAGCGCTGCCACTTTGT
>CAZWMD010000008.1:92469-105086 GCA_964634815.1 uncultured Pseudomonadales bacterium
TTCAGTCAGCATCACTACGCGCTCACCAATGTGTCCGCCACCAAACACCGCGATGCGCAGAGCGGGGTGTGTAAAACACTCAAGCAGTACTGTGACACTGCCGCCGCAACACTGGAGTGCCGCTGCGGCGAGCGGAAAATGTTCTATGTGTTGGCCGCTGGTGGACTTTTCCAGAAGCTCTCTGGCTCTTGCGATTACCAGGTGTTCGAGCTGGCCGCCTCCCAGCGTGTCGTGTTCAGCGGTTGGGGTGATAACCATCTTGGTCCCGGCAGGGCGGGGTGCAGACCCCTTGGTGGCGATCACAGTAGCAATAACGTAGGGCTGGCCCCGTGACGCCTCTTGATGAACAGCCTTGTGCCAGTGCATTAGCGTTGCGCATCCTTTACCGCGTCTAAAACAGCCTCGGGTGTGGCAGGAGCGGCAAGCTTTGGCAGCCGATGTCCTGCCGCGGCGCAGGCCTGTCGCAGGGCACACCAGGCGGAGATGGCCAGCATCAAAGGCGGTTCGCCCACGGCTTTTGAGCGATGAATAGTAGGTTCAGCGTTGGGTGCTGAGAAAAAGTCGACGTTGAATACTTCAGGGCAATCGTGGGCAGTGGGTATTTTGTAGTTTGCTGGACCATCCGAAATCAACTGGCCTGCATCGTTCCATTTCAGCTCTTCTGTTGTTAGCCAGCCCAGGCCCTGAATAAACGCGCCTTCGATCTGTCCCAGATCTATGGCGGGGTTTAGCGAGTTACCCACATCCTGCAGTATGTCGACTCTGAGCACCCGGTATTCTCCCGTGCGGGTATCAATCTCCACTTCGCTTGCCGCGGCGCCGTTGGCGAAGTAGTAAAACGGATGCCCTTTGCCTGCGTCCTTATCGAAGTGAATGTCCGGTGTGCGATAAAATCCGGTGGCAGACAGTGAGATACGAGCGCGATACGCGGCATCAATCAGAGCGGCAAAGTCCATTGCATGCGAACCGGCGCTGACGCTGCCGGAACTGAATTTGAGTTCTTCGGCCGGCCAGCCGAGTTCAGCAACAACAAAACCCTGTAGACGTTTAATGATCTTCTGACAGGCGAGCAATGCAGCCATGCCGTTCATGTCTGAGCCGGACGACGCGGCCGTGGGTGAGCCATTGGGTACTTTGTCGGTTTGCGTGGGGCTGTGCAGGACCTGGGAATGATCCAGACCAAAGGCGTTTGCCACGATCTGTCGTACCTTGGTGTGTAAGCCCTGGCCCATTTCTGTTCCGGCGTGGCTGATATCTACGGTGCCGTCGCGATAGATTTGCAGCAACGCGCCGGCCTGGTTCAGATGCGTTGCTGTGAAAGAGATACCAAACTGTACCGGCGTGAGTGCAAGGCCACGCTTCACCTGATGACTGATCGCGTTGAAGGCTTGCACCTGCTGGTGGCGCCTGGTGTATTCGCAGCGTTCTTCCAGTTCTTCAATCAAATCACTCAGCACAAACTGTCTGAGTCGCTGGCCATAAGGCAGTTCGTCTGCGCCGGGTCGAAGCAGATTGCGTTTGCGCACCAGCAGGGGATCGAGTTGCAGATGCCAGGCGATGGCATCCATTGTCGACTCGATGCCCAGAAGGCCTTGGGGTCCGCCAAAGCCGCGAAATGCGGTGTTGGATACTGTGTTTGTTTTGCAGCGATGCCCCGTGATTTGGGCGTTTGGAGCGTGATAGGCGTTTAATGCATGGAACATGGCCCGTTCGGTAATGCCGTCCGACAAATCCGGGGAATAGCCGCACATTGCAGCGAGCTCGATATCTGCGCTTTGCAACACTCCATTATCGTCAAAGCCTACTTCGTAGCGAGTGCTGAAGTCGTGGCGCTTGCCGGTACTGCGCATGTCGTCCGCACGCGGTAATCGCAGTTTGGCCGGACGATTGAGTCTTGTTGCGGCGAGTGCTGCAATGCAGGCGGGGCCGGCGGCCTGAGATTCCTTGCCGCCGAACGCGCCGCCCATTCGCGGTGAGACCACCCGGACCTGATGCATCGACAGCCCCAGCACCGAGGCAACATGATGCTGAATCTCGTCGGGATGTTGCGTAGAAGACTGCACCACCAGACCGCCACGATCATCCGGTACGGCGGCGGCGACCTGTCCTTCCAGATAAAAGTGTTCCTGACCCCGGATGTACTGCTGGCTGACTAACGAATGTGTGGCTTCAGCGTTGTTTGGATCATTGTGCACCCAGGTTTTGGAGGGCAACACAAACTCACCGCGAGCCAACGCCTGCTTGACGTCGAGAAGGGGTTCACCCGCAGTAATGTCCAAAGACACTCGCCGGACTGCCTGTAACGCCTCACGATGCGTATTTGCCACGACGGCAAAGACAGGTTGGCCACTGTATTCCAGGTTTTTTTCTGCAAACAACGGATCTCCAGGAAAGACAGCACCGATCTCGTTGTGCCCGGGCACATCCGCGGCGGAGAACACATCGAGTACGCCGGGCGCACTACGTGCGGCATCAAGATTGATTGATGCCGACAATGTGCCGCAAGCCACCGGTGATACGCCCAGGGCGACATGTACCAGGTTTTTGGGCAAGGGGATGTCGTCAACGTATTGAGCTGTGCCCGTAACGTGACCCAGAGCAGATTCGTGGGGAAGGGCGGTGAGGGTCATGAGTGCGCGCCCTGGGTATGCTGGTCCATTTCAACGTCAAGAGTCTCCAGCGCGTCTTGCAGAATAGCCTTGCTTGCATGGCGGCGATAGCTGGCGCTTGCGCGGACATCAGTTATGGGGCTGATTTCTTCGGCCAGTGCAGCAATAGCCTGCTCAATCAGCGCCGGGGTCAGGTCTTTGCCCAGGAGTACAGATTCTGTGGTGCGACACCGCAGTGGCGTTGCCGCCACACCGCCGTAGGCGATCCTTGCTTCGGTGATGATGAGGTTTTCTTGCACCAGGTAGATCGCGCCCAGGGTGGAGCTAATATCGTCCTCGAAGCGTTTGCTGATCTTCCGTGCGTGCAGCCGTTTTGCATTGATCGACGCAGGGATTTGTATGGCCTTGATGAGTTCATCGCTGCGCAATACCGTGGACTTGTAACCCAGATAAAATTGGTCAATTGGCAGCTCGCGCTCAATGCCCCTGGTGTTGACAAGAATCAAGTCTGCGTTCAGAGCCATCAGCATGGGCGGCCAGTCGGCGATGGGTGAGGCGTTCGCAATATTTCCGCCCAGGGTGCCGCGGGCTCTTATCTGGGGAGAACCAAAACGTTTGAGCACATCCACAATGGCTGGACTTTCGTTGTTGCCCTGCGAGAAGTACTGCAGCGCTTCTTCATGGGTTACCGCAGCGCCGATGGTGAGTGAGCCATCCTGATTTGAAGTGATTTCCTTAAGTTCATCAACCTCGGTGAGATCGACAATCTGGGTTGGGTCCAGATAGCGTTGGGTGACTTCCAGAAAGCCGTCTGTGGCACCGGCGAGCAGCCATGCTTTTGATGCCTCGCCCGCTGCCTCGGGATTCTCAAGCGTGCGGGTGTGGCCACTGGCGTGCAGAGACTCAAGCAGCAGCGCGAGGTTTTTCGGGCGCTGGTAGCTTTGGGCTTTGGCAATCTGTGACGAAGGCTCAATGTCGGTGGCTGAGTTGGCGACAGGAATTGCCTGGCACGCAGCGCTCAACGCGGCGTCAACAATTGGTCGATAGCCGGTACAGCGACAAAGGTTGCCGCTGATGGATTCAACCGCCTGGTTCCGGTCTGGCTTTGATGGATCGGTGTCGCTGGGTGCGTTGCCTGTTTCCCGAAGTTGGGCGGCCACAAGCGACATCACAAACCCCGGGGTACAAAACCCGCACTGCGATCCGTGCTCCTCCACCATGGCTTGCTGCACCGGATGGGGTTGCTCTGGTGTGCCCACACCTTCAACAGTAATGACCTGTTTGCCCAGAGCAGCACAAAGTGGCGTGATGCAGCTGTTAACGGTGCGTGGCTTGCCGCCGTCGAGCTCGCGCACTATGACCGTACAGGCACCACAATCGCCTGAGGCGCAGCCTTCTTTGGTGCCTCTTAGCTCTGCGTCATTGCGCAGGTAGTCGAGCAGGCTCTGGTGAGCCGGCGCTGTGACGACGTCGACCACAGATGTATTGAGCAGGAATTTCGACATGACGCCCCGGTCTGATTGCCCGCGCCGGGCATGCGTAAAAAATTTTCATGCTAAGGATGCAAAAAGTTGTCCAATCGGTCAAGATTTGAATATGTTTGATCCCACCGCCACACCAACGGGTACCTATCGAGCCGGCAAGAAGCGCGACAAGGTGCTTGCGCAGGTTCTTCAGGCCGCGCAGCAGGAATTTGCGCTGAAGGGGTATAACGGCGCCAGCATGCAGGCCATTGCGGATCGTGCAGGGTTACCAAAATCCAATGTGCAGTACTACTTCAAGCGCAAGGCCAATCTCTATGTGAGCGTGCTCAACTCCATCGTTGAGCTGTGGAACACCAGTCTGTCTGATATTAATGAGTCCGATGATCCGGCCCAGGCATTGGAGCGTTTTGTTCGCGAAAAAACTCGGCTGGCTTTTGCGCATCCCCAGGCATCGAGGCTGTTTGCCATGGAAATTGTCAGCGGCGCGCCTCATCTTGAAGACTACATCGCCACTTCGATGCGTCGCTGGGTAAGAGAGCGGGCCCGGGTTATTCAGCTCTGGATCGATAGCGGCAAAATGGATCAGGTTGATCCCGTGCAGTTTATTTTTCTGGTCTGGTCTTCAACCCAACACTACGCTGACTTTGAAGCGCAAACCTTGCTTTTGTTGAATCGAAAACGTTATAGCCCGGCGATGATTGAAGAGGTGGGTGAATTTTTGGCCACCACCCTGTTGCGCGGTGTAGGCCTGGAGCCTGCAAGCCAGCCGGGGCAACCAATGATGAAACTCTCCACAGGAAACTAGCACTATGGCATTGGCAGCAGGGCATTGGCAGCAGGGCATTGGCAGTGAAGGGTGAGACAGACGATCCATCAGGCGGTGTATGGATTCGCGACCCTCTAGTGAGCTGGGATCCGATTGACGGTGAAACCCGTGATGCTGGCGTCGTAGTAAAAGACGGTCTCATTGTGGAACGGGTGGCGTTGGGGGCAACCCCGGTAACCCCAATTCAGTCGACATTCGATGCACGCTCTCTGGTGTTGGTACCCGGGTTGATCAATACCCATCACCACTTCTATCAGACCCTTACCCGGGCACACAGGACTGCGTTGAACAAACCCCTGTTTCCCTGGTTGCAGTCACTGTATCCCGTCTGGTCGCGTCTGACGCCGGAAATGATTGACCTGTCTACCCGACTCGCGGCTGTTGAACTTATGCTGTCGGGGTGCAGCACGGCCGTTGATCATCACTACGTGTTTCCGCCCGGTCTTGAGGACGCCATTGATCTGCAGGCCCAGGCCATGACCGAGATTGGTATGCGGGCGGTGCTGACCCGCGGGTCGATGAGCTTGGGGGAGTCCGCCGGTGGACTGCCACCTGATTGTGTGGTGCAGGAGCACAACGCGATACTAAGAGACAGCGAGCGTCTTATCGATCGCTGGCATGATCCGAAGGACCAGGCGATGTGCCAGATAGTGCTGGCGCCCTGCTCGCCGTTTTCTGTGACCACCGAGCTTATGCGCGATACCTCGGAGCTTGCCCGTCGCCGTGGGGTTTTATTGCACACTCACCTCGCAGAGACGGAAGACGAGAACAATTTTTGCCTGGATACCTTTGGCATGCGCCCGGTCGATTACATGGAGAGTTGCGACTGGCTCAATGAGCGTGCGTGGTATGCCCATGGAATCCATTTCTGTGATGCAGAGATCAAACGCCTGGGTGATGCGGGTTGCGGGGTTACGCATTGTCCGAGTTCCAACATGTTGTTGGCCTCGGGCGTTTGTCGGGTAGCAGAGCTTGAGCAGGCCGGTGTTCGGGTAGGGCTCGGCGTTGATGGATCAGCCTCAAATGACGGCTCCAACATGATCCAGGAAGTTCGACAGGCGTTTCTTATACAACGCCTGGCAAGCCAGCTTTCTGGCAGCGACGCAAATCCCGTTTCTCATGTCGATGCCCTGCGTTGGGCAACCAGCGGTAGTGCTGAGCTGATAAAGCGGCCGGAACTTGGGCGCATAGCCGAAGGAGCGGCCGCAGATATTGCCCTGTTTTCACTGGATGAACCGCGCTTCAGTGGTAGCGAAGATCCGCTTGCAGCACTGGTGCTGTGCGGTGCGCAACGTGTTCATACGCTGTTGGTTAGCGGCGAGTTTCGAGTCTGTGACTCACAGCCTGTTGGTGTGGACCTTGCGGCGTTGCAGGCGGCACATCAAAAAGCAGCACAGGCATTATGGGCTTAGCAAACAGCTGGGCTTGTCTAACATAAGGAACAAAAGGGGAGGAGACGTGATGACTCGACTGGCAGAAAAGGTAGCACTGATCACTGGCGGGGCCTCGGGCGTGGGGCTGGGTGTGGCAAAACGTTTTGTTGAAGAAGGTGCGCAGGTTGTTATCACAGACATCTCGTCCAACGGTGCAAGCGTTGCGCAGCAACTGGGAGCCCAGTTTCTTGAGCAAGACGTGCGCTCGGAAGAAGGTTGGGAACAGGTCGTTGAGGAGGTGAGCACTCGCTATGGACGCCTGGATAGTCTGGTTAACAACGCCGGTATTTTTAGTAGCCATCCTGTCGATGAAACGCCCCTTGAGGAGTGGCAAAACGTGCTCGACGTTAACCTTACGGGGGTATTTCTTGGTTGCAAATATGGCGTGCAGCAGATGAAGCGCAACGCCAACGGTGGATCCATTATCAATCTGTCCTCGGTGGTTGGTTTGCGCGGCCAGCTGGGTGGTGCAGCCTATGGCGCCAGCAAAGGCGGAGTGCGGTTACTGACCAAATCGGTTGCGCTTGAAAACGCTGGTTTGGGTATTCGATGTAACTCGGTGCATCCAGGAGTGATTGAGACGCCAATTCTTGATCCACTGTTTGCGGCGGCAGACGACGCTCAGGCCATGCGGACGCGCATTGAAACCTCGCTTCCCATGGGCTTTATGGGTGATCCGGCTCAGGATATCGGTAACCTTGCGGTTTTTCTCGCCAGTGACGAAAGTCGCTATATTACCGGTGCCGAGATGGTTTGTGATGGCGGCATGACCATTGGCTTGCCTTGAGCCGTGAGCTGAACTGTAAAACCGGGATAAATGGAGGCTCTCGGAGCTTGATTCGCTCCGACTAGCTCGGCTCTAATGGGGACTTGCAGGAGTGCAGTGTCATGTCGGGAGATATAATTCGCTTTCCGGGTCGTTCGTCTGCAGCAGCCGGACAGGGAAAAGATCAGCTCGATGTCAGTCACCTTATTGAGGAGGCTGTGCAAAACGCGCAGCGCGGGCACGCCACGTCTGCTGATTCAGTGTCTGACGGCCTGCGCGTAAGCGAGTACATAGATCCAGAGATCGGCTTGCCCCAGACACCGCCGGATCAGTTCAAGAACGTTGTGGCAGAGATACTCGCCTCGCTTGTCCCGGTGATGCGCACAGACAGTGAGATACGCTTGAGGGCGTCGTCGAGTAATCAGGGTGAGTTGCCGCCCCGAAGTTATATGGGGTTGTCTGCTGGCCGTTATGTGCTGATTCTCTTTGACGCGATAACAGACAAGCAAAACCGGGATGAAAAATTTGGCGCTTACCATATCCCGCGCGGGTTGCGAGCCCGGGTAACGGCCCTGGGAGGGAATGTTGATGTCAGTTCTCAACCCCAGGGACAGCTTGCTGTTGCCCTGCACCTGCCGCTCGACGCACAAACCCAAACGCTCGACGTGTCTGAGAGCGTGATTGAAACCTTGGAGGCGACGTCTTTAGAGTCTGATGCAGAATCCCTGGCGCACATTTTGCTGGTGGATGATAACGAACTCGCCCAGTCTTCTGTGAGCTCAATGCTCAAACATCTGGGTTACAAGGTGACCTTGCGCAGCAGTGGGATTGAAGCGCTGGATGAGTTGCGGCGTAACCCAAAGGATTATCAACTTGTGCTCAGTGACATCACAATGCCGCGCATCAGCGGGGTTGAGATGGTCGCTCGGCTTCAGGCCCAGCAAGCTGACACTCCGGTGATTCTGATGACCGGATTCTCCGTAGAGAGCACGGTTGATCGAACTCTTGGGGTCAAAGCCCTACTCAAGAAGCCGTTTAGTCTTAGGGAACTGGAGCGGGCGGTCACGCTGGCGCTTGATTCAGAATCTTAGAAGCCTGTATGTCACCTTCTGACAGTCGCGCCTTCTGACAAGAACTTCACACCCACTCACCTAGGCTTAGGTTAATCCCCCTAATTCAGGAGTCTGGTATGAGTGAGTCGCAATCAAATGGCCGCTGGCAAGCCGTGTGGAACGAGCAGGTCATCGCTGAATCGGATGACACCGTTGTGGTCGAAGGCAATCACTATTTTCCCGCCGAAGCGCTGGATCAGTCCTTGCTTGAGCCTTCAAGCAAAGAGACGTTTTGCCCCTGGAAAGGCAGTGCAAGTTACGTTTCTCTAAACGTGAATGGCAAGAAAAACGAGGATGCCGCCTGGGTTTATCGCGACCCCAAAGACGCAGCCGCGAACATCCGTGGCCGTTATGCGTTTTGGCGTGGTGTGCAGGTTTCGCAGATGTCCTAGCCCGGACTTCCCTGTAACAGTTGCGCAAGGATGCGCAAGCGCTCGATGGCGCTGCGCGACTCCAGTATCTGTTGCATCAGATCGGCGTCAAAACGCAGACATTGAAAGATGCGAAAGCTGTAGTCTGCTGGTGACAACTCAGACCAAAGGGGATCGCTAAGCAGCGCAGCCATTTCGCTATTCTCCTTGGCCACCAGCGCCTGAAAACGCTGATGGACAGATTGCTGAAGCTCTTTGGCGTTGTTCAATTCCTCAGCCCAGTTTGTCTCTTCATCGGGCAGCGGTGTGCAGCGAACAATCCGGTAAGGCAGAGACTGGAGCTCTTCAAGCTGACGCAAGCGCTGTTCCACCTTCACGTTGGCCAGAATCCGGCCATCGGAAAGGGTTTCCAGTATTTCGCATTGCCCTGCTGAGAAGATGGCCTGGGCTTTGTAGGTGGTTTGGTTGGTATTGAGCAGCGTTTCCAGGCTTTGCGGCTTGTTCGGGTTCTTGCCCCCAGGTTTGTGGATTGCCTTGATGGTGTGGCAGACGCCAATCATTCGTTGTGCAGCAACACAATCGGTTACCAGGCTTCGGTATCTGGGTTCAAACACGTGCAGTGGCAGATCGACGCCCGGAAAGGCAACCACGTTGGGGATGGGAAACAGGGCGACGTCAACATCTTGCGAATCGCTCATAACGCTGTGCTCACTCAGCCAGGGGTGTCGGCCAGAGTGCCCGAGTGAACGTGAAGTTGGTGTTGAATCTCTACTAACTTTGCGCGGTTAAGCTTGTAACCGTACAGGCAGAAGATGCCCGGAATCACCATAAGCGAAAGTACTGGCCCAGAAATAATGGCCAGGGAGACAATGGTATCCGGGGGTATATCCGCCGCACTTCGGATCGCTTTGTCGGTTGGCCAATTGATCCATTCCAGGGTGATCCCGGCAAGCATCGACCCAAGTGCGGCAGAGCACTTGTTGGCAAACGCTGAGGCGCCAAAAAATACCCCCTCTTGTCGCCGACCGGTGAGCAGCTCATTTTCGTCAGCGATATCTGCCATTGCGGTGCCAATGCCAACCACCAGCAAGCCAATTGCGGCACCCCCAAAAATTATAAAAACGGTTAAAAGCGCGGTCAGAGACCAGGTGCCCGGATCGGGCGTGAGGTTTAGAAGATAGAGCCCCACGGGGGCGGCATGGAGCACCATCCATCCCAGTGCGGCGGCAATCATGGCGTTTCTCTTGTCGAGCCAAACATAGATGCGTCGGGCGAAGGCATAACCCACCATGCTCCCTACGGGCCCCATGAGAAGAACCAGCAGAATCTGGTATCGGCCGAGCTCCCAGAAGAACGTGGACATGTACAGACCGGTGGCTGCCGCGAAGCCAAACGCCACAATGATCACAATGAATCCGTACATCATCCAGCGAAACGACTCGTTGCGCATCGCATCGATAGTTTCTCGTAGAACGTCTGCGGCACGAACCCGCTGCTCTGTGGCAGTTGCTTTGGGCAGGTAGGGCACCCTGCTTTGAGTGCCATAGGCCGTGATGTAAACGCTGGCGACCATGATGAGCGCGAGGGTTGTCGCAAAAGGTGGATAGGCGGCACCGTTGAGCTGCCCATTGGGAAACTCAGCGGTAGGGCTAAAGTAGTAGGCAAAGCCCAGACCAAACACAATGATGTAGCCCACGGCCCCAAAGAAGTGCCGTATGGCAACAAGTACCGTGCGTTCGTCGTAGTCGGATGACAGCTCTGCACCCAATGCCATATGCGGCACGCTATACAGCGTGAGGGATGCACGGGTGAGCACGGTGAGAATAAGCATCCAGGCAAAGAGACCGGCCTGGCCTACCGCCTCGAGGCTCACCCAGGGCGCAAACAACATCCAAAAACAGATACCGAGTGGAATGGCTGAAGCGAACATAAACGGATGGCGTCGTCCTCTTGGGCTCTGCCAGCGATCGGAGACACTGCCCGCCACGGGATCAGTGATCGCGTCAAAAATGAGCGCAATGGCAATGGCGCTACCCGCAAGGTCAGCAGACAGCCCAAGCACCTGGTTGTAGTAGAACAGCAAAAAGGTAGAGAACGCGCAGGTTTTTATGCCCTCGGCAATCTGGCCGATACCAAAGGTCAGTTTGACTATGGGGCCGAGGGGCGGTGGGTCGAGTTTGGGGGTGCCCGCACCCGCCTTTGAGACGGGGGCCAGGTTCTGGGTGGTGCTTTTTATGCCTGCGGACACTGGCTCAGAGTCAGTCTGGCAACCCCAACACGCGTTTGGCGACAATGTTTGCCTGAATCTCGCTGCTGCCGCCATAGATGGTGGTGGTGCGCAGGTGCAAGAACTCTTCGGTGGCCTTCAGTTCTTCGTCTGTGAAGGTATCCGCCTCTGGTGCGCCCAGGCCCCGAAAGCCCATAAGGTCGCGTTTTAAATCGGCGTTGTCGCGCTGTAGTGTCGCCCCAACCAGTTTGAAAATACTGGTTGCGGCACCGGGTGTGCCGGAGCGATTTTCTTCATTGACCCGGGATGCCGTTAACTGAAACGCAGCACGCGTCATATTCATTGTGAGTATGCGCTGGCGCATATCCTCATCGGCAATCTGGCCCTGGCCGGTTTCGCCGATGTATTTCTTGGCCACCTTAACCAGTACTTTTGCTGGATCGCTGCTCTTGGCGCCACCGGTTAAGCCGCCGATGCCGGAACGTTCAAACTGCAGCAGGCGTTTGCCAATGGTCCAGCCTTTGTTGAGTTCGCCAACCAGGTCTTCTTTGGCCGCCACCGCATCATCAAAGAAGGTTTCGCAGAAGGGCGACGAGCCTGAAATGAGGCGGATGGGTTTTGTTGTCACGCCCTCCTGATCCATGGGCAGCAGCATGAAGCTGATGCCGTTGTGCTTGGGGGCATCCTGATCGGTGCGAACCAGGATAAACATCCAGTCTGCGGTGGCCGCACCCGAGGTCCAGATCTTCTGGCCGTTGATAAGGTAGTGATCGCCGTTGTCTTCGGCCTTGGTTTTCAGCGCCGCCAAATCAGAGCCTGCGTTGGGTTCTGAGTATCCCTGGCACCACTGGACTTCGCCGCGGGCGATCTTTGGCAGGTGGCGTTGTTTTTGTTCCTCGGTACCGTACTCCAGCAGAGTAGGCCCAATCATGGCGGTGCCCATGCCCATAAGTGGTGAGCGCGCCTTGATGTTGCTCATCTCCTGGTACAGCACCGCGGCTTCGGAGCTGGTTAAGCCCGCGCCACCATATTCTTTGGGCCAGGTAGGTACGGTGAACCCGCGTTCTGCCATTCGCTCCAGCCACAGGCCAGTATCCTCGTCCAGGACGACCTTTGATGACCCGTTGGCTATTTGTCCTGGTCCTCGAGCACCGGGGGGACAGTTCTCCTCAAGCCAGGTGGCTATTTCAGAGCGGAATTGAGCGAGATCGGCCATGGGGTACTCCTTGGATAAGCCCTAACTCTATGGTGTTGGCTGGTTGGGTGCAACGCACACATCGAGGGCAACCTAGCCTGGCCGCTGTGTCCGACCGACTCACAGCAAGGCGAACTTCAATCCAAACACGCAGGCGATGACGTAGACCGCAGCAGGGCATTCAGAGTAACGACCGCTCAGCAGCTTAATAAAGGCATAGGTGATGAAGCCGAGCCCAATACCATCGGCAATCGAAAAACTCAGCGGCATTGCCAGTGCGGTGATGACGGCGGGGGAGGCCTCGGTGGCATCGCCCCAGTTAATCTCTGCGAGGCTCCCAGCCATCACGGTTGCCACAAACAAAAGTGCGGCGGCACTGGCATAGGTCGGCACACTTTGTGCCAGCGGTGCAAACAACAAACAGCAAAGAAACGCCGCCGCGACCACAACTGCCGTAAGGCCAGTACGACCACCACTCTCAACCCCCGCGGTGCTCTCTATGAAGCTTGTGGTGGAAGATGTGCCAGCCAGCGAGCCAAACAATGTGGCGCCAGAGTCGGCGAACAAGGCCGCTCGCAAGCGCGGCAGTTTGCC
>CAZWMD010000008.1:105186-121134 GCA_964634815.1 uncultured Pseudomonadales bacterium
CCCAGTATCGCAGCGGCAGGGCCAAAGGACGTCAGGTCACCAAAGCCAACCAGTGTTGCCGGATTGTCGATCACCAGACCCGCGTTCTGCATTGCGATCAGGGCGAGTAATAGACCAATGCCTGCTGACATGCCCAATTTCAGATCGCGGGGAATGGAATTTATTAACCACTCCCGAACCGGCAGCACCGTTAGAATGACAAACAGCACGCCAGAGATGAACACGGCCCCAAGGGCGGTCTGCCAGGCAAAACCGCTGGTAATCACCACCGCGTAGGTAAAAAACGCGTTCTGCCCCATCCCGGGTGCAAGACCGATAGGGTAGTTTGCCAACAGCCCCATCAATAGCGAGCCGATGGCGGCGGCGATACAGGTTGCGACAAACACCGCACCAAAATCCATGCCGGCTTCGGAAAGCACCGCCGGGTTGACGACCGTGATGTAGGCCATCGCAAGAAAGGTTGTGATACCGGCGATAACTTCCTGGCGCACGCTGGTGCCGTTTTTGGTCAGTTCAAATCGGCGTTCGAGCCAGGTCTGCAAGGTTTTGTCCTCTTGATTGTGGGTGATGCAAGCATGCGTGGTTTTGCGCCGCACGGCAGCTGTATCTGTCTATTTACGCCCTAAATTCTCTTTAGGCCAGGTCAGAACTGACGTCCACTTAAAATTGATGCACCATCGGTGCCCCGAATCGGAGCCCCTAGTGACCGCCAGCTCAAATCCCAGCCCATCAACCAACCGATTACTGTTCGAACTCGATGAGCGTCCACCCTGGCCTCAGGCGCTGCTTGCCACTGCGGCACACTTGCTGGCCGTGGTGGGAGGGATTGCCGCTGCTCCGCTGTTAATCGCCACCGGTCTTGGTCTTGATGTGGCCACTACCAACTACATTATTGGTGCGGCGTTTATGGTGTCTGGAGTCGCTACCTTTATTCAGGTAAAGACATTTTCTATTGGGGCCTTTGGGCCCATTGGCTCTGGCCTGTTATCTGTGCAGGGCACAAGCTTTGCGTTTATTGGCGCGATGATGTTTGCCGGATCGTCACTCGATGCGAGCCTGTTAAGTGATATTGAGCGTGTGGGTGTTCTTCTGGGGTCCGCAGCCGTAGGCGCGGGTGTAACGGTGGTCGCGGGGTTCTTCATTCAACACCTGTCCAGAATAGTCACCCCAACGGTCACGGGCATTGCCATATTTTTACTGGGGCTAAGTCTTATGAGCGCCGCCTGGACCAATCTGGGCTTTGCCCTGCAAGCCGCTGAGGCGGCTGGGGGAAGTGCGGCCGGTGTCTGGATTCAGGTGGCTATTGTGGTTGTTGTGGTGCTTGGCTGTGCGCTGCAGGGTAACCCCTGGTTACGCCTGTCCAGTATTACGCTGGGACTGCTTGCGGGACTTGTGTACAGCGCGATGACTGGGGCGTTGGTGGTGGTCGACACCCAGGAGTTACCCCTGTTTCAGATACTGCAACCGACACCCTTTCCATTGGGTTTTGATTTGGGGGTATGCCTGATCCTGCTGCCGATCTTCTTTGTCACCATGACAGAGTCTTTGGGGGATTTGACCGCCACCTCGATGCTGTCAAACCTTAAGACAACGGGGGCAAGCTATTGGCGGCGGGTTCGGGGTGGTGTGATGGCTGATGGGCTGAACTCGGTGTTGGCGGCCCTGTTGGGAACCTTTCCCAACACTACCTTCAGCCAAAACAACGCGGTTATCCAGCTCACCGGTGTTGCCAGTCGTTTTGTTGGCATTTTGCTGGCCATTGCGTTGTTGCTGTTGGGCATGCTGCCGGCGTTTGGTGCTGTTTTTCAACGCCTGCCGGGCGGGGTTTTGCACGGCACCACCGGCATACTGTTCACAATGATCGCGCTGGTGGGTGTGCGTATGCTGGCTGGCTTGCCCGATCGAAAACGCACGCTTAGGATGGCGGCGGTCTGTACACTTGGCGCGTTTCTGTGCACTCAAATTGAAGCGGTCCTGGCACCCATTGGTATTGCGTTGCCCACCTATCTGTCTATGTTGCTCAATTTTCCGGTGGCCACAGGTGTGCTCATTGGTGTTTTCTGGGAGTTGATTGCCATGCAATTCGAGAAAGGAAAATCCCATGACTCTTGCTAGTCGTGCTGCCGAACAGGTGCTTGAGCAATGTGCTGTGCTCGCAACAATGAGTTCGATGACCAACGGCATCTGCCGGGTGTATCTGAGCGAAGAACACAGGCGGGCGAACACCCAGGTGAGTCAATGGATGCAAGAGGCCGGCATGACGACTCACATCGATGCGGTGGGTAACGTTCGCGGACGCTATGCAGCAAGCTCTGAGGATGCGCCGGTTCTGCTCATTGGTTCGCACCTCGACAGCATTCCCGACGCGGGTGCCTACGACGGCATTCTTGGGGTTTTGCTGGGTATCAGTGCCGTTGCAGAACTCAACGCAAAGGCGCAGAGGTTGCCATTTGCTGTGGAAATTATCGGCTTTGGCGAAGAAGAAGGCGTGCGCTTTGGCACCACGCTCATGACCAGTCGGGCACTTGCGGGTACCTGGGACGCCAGTTGGTGGTCGCTGGTTGATGACACCGGCGTATCACTTAAGGAGGCCTTTTCTGCCTTTGATCTTGATCCCAGCGCCGTGCCTGGTGCCGCCATGACAGCGGCAGATGTGCTTGGTTACGTTGAAGTACACATCGAGCAGGGACCGGTACTTGAGGCTGAAGATCTGCCGCTTGGCGTCGTTACCGCGATTGCGGGTGCCAAACGGTTACGCATTCGTATCGAGGGTGCGGCCGGCCACGCGGGTACCACGCCAATGGAATTGCGCCGAGACGCGCTTGTTGCCGCCGCCCGGGCCGTGGCTCGGGCTGAAACTATTGCGCAACGCTTTGGTGTAGTGGCAACCGTAGGACAGCTGGGCTGTGAGCCGGGCGGGGTCAACGTTATTCCTGGTGCCGCTGAGTTTTCACTTGATATTCGCAGTGGCGATGATGCGCAGCGGGATGCTGCGCTTGAGGTGTTCATTGCTGATACTCAAACCGATTGCAAACAACGTGGTTTAGAGATTGAGATTGAGCATACTCACGCAGCCGCGGCTGCGCCCTGTGCCGCTCACCTGCAGGATGTGCTCGAATCGGCACTTATAGATCTTGAGCTTGAGCCAAAAAAGCTGCCCAGCGGAGCCGGGCACGATGCCATGGCGATCGCAGAATTGTGTGACGTCGCTATGCTGTTTGTGCGCAGCCCGGGCGGCATCAGCCACAATCCAGCGGAATCGGTCATCATGGAAGACGTGGCTCTTGCCCACCAGACACTGGTCGCGTTTCTCCACAAGCTTGCCCAACGGCACTCGTCCAACGCTAATTGAATACGGAACAGTTTTATGTCGACAGTTGAACCATCGCCTCACACCGGTATCAGTCGTACCGCCATCCGGCGTGACCACGCGGTGTTTACCCCCGAATCCCACGTTCCTGTGTTGTTCCCGGGTTGGGATAACGCGGAAACCGTGGTGGTTATCTCCGCAGAAATGGGCGCCAAGTTTGAGCAGTACATTGTCTCTTGCCATGCTGGCGCCAGGCTTCAGCCGCTGCGCGAGCAGGATGAACTCTTTGTGCTGGTGCAAACGGGCGAGATCACGCTGACCCACAAGGGCGCAAGCCACACACTTGCGGCTGACGGCTATGCCTATGTGCCCCCCGGCGGCGACTGGCGCATTGAATCTGCCGGTGAGGCAACGCTTTTGGTATTTGCCAAGCCCTACATTGAATTACCCGGTCAGGCCTTACCTGAGTTACTGGTGCAGCGCCTTGATGATGTGCCTGCAGAGCCATTTCTAGGTGACGAAGGTGCGCTGTTGCAGGTGTTGTTACCGGAGTCGCTGCGCTTCGACTGGGGAATCAACCTGTTTGATTTTGTGCCGGGCGGCACCTTGCCCAATGTGGAATCTCATTTCATGGAGCATGGGCTGTTTCTGCTGGCGGGGCAGGGCGTGTATCGCCTCGGCGATCACTGGTATCCGGTCACGGCAGGCGATTGCATCTGGATGGGACCCTATGTCCCCCAGTGGTATGTCGCCGCAGGCAAGACGCACTCAAGGTATTTGTACTACAAAGAAATGAACCGGCCGCCGGTGGCCACACCAGGCTAGGTCTGCTCGCAACGTTGCAGATGTGGAACCAGCGACGGTTTGTGCTGCGCAATCTCGGCATGGGTTAAACCGTGTAATTCGTAAGGCAAAACCAGCCAATCGCTGGTTTCATGCAGATAGAAGTCCGGGTACTCGCGATCAGCCAGAGTGTCCTGGGGGGGATTGCGTACCCACACAGAAGCGATGCGAATCTCTTTGGGGGTGTTGCGTTTCAGGCGTACGCTGAGCGACTCAATAACAGCGGCGGTATGGCGGCCGCTGGAATAGACGTCGTCAACAATCAGCAGTTGGTCGTCAGCGTTCAGGTTATCCAGCAGATACTGTTTGCCATGCACCCGGATGGCCGACTTGTTGAGGAAATTGCGCTCGTAAGCCTCACGCCCGGTGTAGGAGGTTCTAAGCGCGATGTGATCGGTTTGCACGCCCAGGGTAGCAAGGCATTCCTGCACCACGATGCCAACGGCGCTGCCACCGCGCCACAGACCAACAATAAACGACGGCCTAAACTCACTGTCGAAAATTTGGCAACCCAGGCGGAAGCCATCAAGAATGTGCTCTTGCTCAGAAACAAAGTGTTTTTCCATAAGCGGATGGTAGCCTGATTGATGCCGCCTTGGCATCATTGGCACCCGCTGCCAGCCAATCTTCAGAACCGCCCTATGCCAGACTCATCCCCAGACTCTGCCCCGGAGAAGCTCTATCTCGATGCGGATGAATTGCTTGACGATTCTTTTCGGCTTGCCGCAGACATCTATGCCAGCGGCTTCCGGCCATCATTTATTATCGCGGTTTGGCGAGGTGGCGCGCCCATTGGTCTCGCGGTCCAGGAATTCATGAGCCATCTTGGGGTGGAAAGCGACCACATTGCGATTCGTACCAGTTCTTACTTCCCTGGTATCGACCAGCGCTCGCGCAAGGTGGCAGTGCATGGACTTAACTATCTGGTTAAGAATTTGAAGTATGAAGATCAGTTGCTGATTGTCGACGACGTCTTTGATACCGGCCACACGATTGCAGCGATTCTCAGTGAATTGCGCAGCAAACTCCGTAGAAACATGCCGGAAGACACGCGCATCGCGGTGCCCTATTACAAGCCCACGCGCAACGAAACCGATCTTGAACCGCACTATTTTGTCCATGAAACTGCGCGCTGGCTTAAGTACCCCCAGTCTCTTGAGGGCTTAACGCGGGCAGAGATGGCCGAGCACCGTCCCGAGATTTATCAGATCATCAAAGATCGCTTGCCTGACAGTGTGCAGTAATCTGAACCATCAACCCAGCAGGAGCCAACAATGACCGGTGCCTCTCACAACTTTGTAGCCGGCCTGCCCAAAGCAGAATTACATGTGCATCTGGAAGGGACACTTGAACCCGAGTTTCTGTTTGAGTGTGCAAAACGAAACGGCATAGAGCTTCAGTATGACACCCCGGCGGATGTGGTCGCCGCCTACGACTTCCATGATTTGCCGTCGTTTTTGGGCATCTATTACGCTGCCATGGATGTGCTTCGCACGGAGCAAGACTTTTATGAGCTTGCCATGGCGTATTTTTCGAAGTCGGCGGCACAAAACGTGATTTACGCTGAGCCGTTTTTTGATCCCCAGGCACATACCAGCCGCGGTGTGAGCTTTGAGACCGTGATTACCGGCATACATCGCGCTCAGGTCGATGCCGAGGCGAAGTTTGGTCTTTCCTCTAACCTCATTATGTGCTTCTTGCGCGATATGAGCGCCGAATCGGCAGCGGAACACTTGCAGATGGCCGAGCCTTACCTGGACTGGTTGGTTGGCGTGGGGCTCGACAGCGACGAAAAGGACAACCCGCCAGCAAAGTTTGCAGACACCTTTGCCCGGGCTCGGCAGCTGGGCCTCAAGCTCACCATGCACTGCGATGTGAACCAGAAAGACATTGTCGATCACATGTGGGAGTGCCTGGATCTCATTGAGGTCGACCGAATCGATCATGGCATCAACGCCCTGGATGACCCCGCACTGCTTGAAGCGATCCGCAAGCGCGGCCTGGGCCTGACGGTTTGCCCGATCTCCAACCGCTTTGTGGTGCAAACGCTGACCGGGCAAGAACTTCGGGCCCTGATGGAGGCGGGGGTGCTGGCGACCGTCAATTCGGATGATCCGGCCTATTTTCAGGGCTATATGAATGAAAATCTTGCGGCGTTGGCTGATGAGGCGGGGTTTAGTGAGCTGGAGCTGGCGACCCTGACGCGCAACGCCTTTGCCGTTTGCTGGGCCGAACCCGCCCTGAAAGCCACCCTGACAGACAGGCTGGAAGCCTATTTGGCGGCAATCTGAGCCCCTGTCTGAGTCTCTGTACCTCAGTTTTTGAGATTACTGTAGTATTAACAAGGGCTTATGCAGCCTGTGCTGCCCCGAAAGCGCCCTTGTGTACAATGGTGCACGGCAGTACAATCCGCCCGCTTTTGTCCTGTGATACACAGCCGTTTTGCTGTGGCCAGTCAGAATCCTGGAGAGGAGGTAGATTGGGTGCTTAAACGGTTATGAGCCAATTGGCTCGACCGGGGCAAGTTTATAAAAATTTTTGGAGATTGCTTATTAAAAAAGGTGCAAAGCGCGCTGACCGCTCGGTTCTCAATGAAGATATCCGGGTACCTAGCGTACGCTTGATTGGTGCGGACGGTTCCCAGGTAGGAATTGTTGCGCGAGATGATGCTCTGGCTGAGGCACGACGTGCCGCGCTGGATCTGGTTCTTATTTCGCCAGATGCCGAACCTCCCGTGTGCAAGATCATGGATTACGGCAAACACGTCTTCGAGCAGAAGAAGGTGAAGGCGGCGCAGAAGAAGAAGCAGAAACAGACTCAGGTTAAGGAGATGAAGTTTCGCCCCGGTACCGAAGAAGGCGACTACGCGGTTAAGCTTCGCAACCTGATCCGCTTTCTTGAAGAAGGCGACAAAGCTAAGGTCTCCCTGCGGTTTCGCGGCAGAGAAGTGGTTCACCCGGAAATCGGCATGAACCTGATGCAGCGCATCGAAGACGATTTGGCCGATTACGGCACGGTGGAATCGCCACCAAAGTTTGAAGGACGACAGGTCATCATGGTCCTGGCGCCCAGAAAGAAGAAGTAGTAGCTAAAACTACTGCTTACTAAAAAGAAGCTCATAGAAGCCTCTCCTCCTGTCCGGCAGATGTCTTAGCTTTAAGACCTGACCAGGACCTGAGGGCATAAAACGATCGGATACCAGCGGCACCATTTAGTGTGCTAACGGGTCTTAAATTGAACATAGCGCTTGAGGCGCTGCCTTATAGGCAGGCGTTTAAGGCGTGTTATTTCGGAGCATTCAAATGCCCAAGATGAAGACCAATCGCGGTGCGGCTAAACGCTTTCGCCGTACCTCAAACGGTTTCAAGCACCGCTGTGCTTACCGTAACCACATCCTGACCAAGATGGCGAAGAAGCGAAAGCGTCAGCTGCGCGGCCTGGAAGAGGTTGCCCCGGGTGACGTTAAGTTGCTCAAGCGGATGTTGCCCGGCAAGGCCCGATAGGAGAATCAGATGCCAAGAGTAAAACGTGGCGTTGCTTCTCGAGCACGTCGGAAAAAAGTTCTAAAGCAGGCGAAAGGGTATTACGGTGCCCGGTCGCGTCAATTCAAGGTTGCGAAGCAGGCGGTCATCAAGGCCGGCCAGTACGCCTATCGTGACCGTCGCCAGAAGAAGCGCCAGTTTCGGTCGCTTTGGATCGTGCGCATCAACGCAGCGGCCCGTGAACATGGGCTGTCGTACAGCCGCATGATTAACGGTCTTAACAAGGCAGAGATCGACATCGATCGACGGGTGCTTGCTGATCTGGCGCTTAATCAGCGCGAAGCTTTTGCAGCGTTAGCCGAATCGGCCAAGACGGCGCTCGCTGCCTGATTCGGTTGCACTAACCGATAACCGCAAAAAGCCGCCGCTAACAACGGCGGCTTTTTTGTTTCTACATTCCTTAAATCCCTGCACACTTAGCACATGAGTATTGAACAAACCGTAGATCAACTGGCAGACGCCGCGATCCAGAACATCTCAGAAGCGCCTGATCTTAAGGATCTGGACAGCGTACGAGTCGCCTACCTCGGCAAGAAGGGTGAGTTGACCGCGTTGCTTAAATCTCTGGGCACCCTGGATGCGAGTGAGCGTCCAGCCGCTGGCGCTCTGATTAACAAGGGCAAAGCCCGGGTACAAGAAGCGCTTGATGCACGGCTGCACACCTTGCAACAAGCACAGCTCAACGCCGCACTTGCCAGCGAGGCCGTTGATGTGACTTTGCCGGGTAGACGCCAGAGTGCCGGTGGGCTGCATCCTGTCACCCAGGTGATACATCGAATCTCGGATATCTTTGTCCAGGCCGGTTACTCCGTGGCGTCCGGCCCAGAGATCGAAGACGACTACCACAACTTTGAAGCGCTAAATATTCCCGCCCATCACCCAGCGCGGGCGATGCATGACACGTTCTATTTTGGTGATGGCTCGCTTTTGCGCACCCATACCTCGCCCATGCAGGTGCGAGTGATGGAGAAATCCGAGCCGCCCATCCGATTGATTTGTCCGGGTCGAGTTTATCGCCGCGACTCCGATCTCACTCACACGCCGATGTTCCATCAGGTGGAGGGTCTGGTGGTCGACAAGAACATCAGTTTTGCAGATCTGAAAGGTACGGTGATTGATTTTCTGCAGCGCTTCTTCGAGGCGGAGCTGGCCGTGCGCTTTCGTCCGTCCTATTTTCCCTTCACAGAGCCATCCGCCGAAGTTGATGTGCAGTGTGTGCATTGTCGTGGCGACGGATGTCGTGTCTGCAGTAATACCGGCTGGCTTGAAGTCATGGGCTGCGGGCTGGTGCATCCCAATGTGCTCACAATGTCCAATATCGATCCCGAAACCTACAGCGCCTTTGCGTTTGGGTTTGGTGCGGATCGCTTGGCGATGCTCTTGTATGAGGTTGATGATCTGCGATTGTTTTTTGATAACGATGCGCGATTTTTGGAGCAGTTCCGATGAAGTTCAGTGAACGCTGGTTGCGTGAATGGGTGGCGATAGATCTTGAGACCGAGGCTTTGGTTGAACAGCTCACCATGGCGGGTCTGGAAGTTGATGGGCTCGAAGGTGTAGCGGGCGATTTCAGCGGCGTAGTGGTTGGCGAAGTTGTTGCTACCGAGCAGCATCCAGACGCGGACAAACTCAGGGTTTGTTCAGTGTCAGACGGTGAGCAGACACACAAGGTGGTATGTGGTGCGCCAAATGCCCGGGAAGGCATTCGTGTTGCCTTTGCTCGTGTGGGTGCCCGGCTGCCTGGAAATTTCAAGATTCGTAAGGCAAAGCTCAGGGGTGTTGAGTCGTTTGGCATGCTGTGCAGCGCCAAGGAGCTGGCGCTTGGTGAAGACCATGACGGCATTATCGAGCTGCCGTCGCAGTGCAGTGTTGGTGAAGACTTGCGTATCGCTCTGGAGCTCGACGACAACTGTATCGATATCGACCTCACCCCAAACCGGGGTGATTGTCTGAGTATTCGAGGCATCGCCCGCGAGGTTGGCCTGCTGAATAACAAATCAGTGAACGAACCCGACGTTGCGGTGGTACCGGCAACAAGTGATCGCAGCTTCCCTGTTGTGCTAAGCGACCCACAGGGGTGCCCGCGTTATCTTGGTCGGGTGATAGAAGGCATTGATCCAACGGCGCGGACGCCACTGTGGATGGTTGAGAAGTTGCGCCGCAGCGGAATTCGATCCATTGACCCCACCGTCGACATCACAAATTACGTATTGCTTGAGCTGGGCCAACCAATGCACGCCTTTGATCTGGATGTTCTGCAAGGCGGTATTGATGTGCGGCGAGCGCAACCTTCCGAGCGCCTCACTTTGCTTGACGGGCGTACCGTTGAACTGGATCCCGACACCTTGCTGATTACCGATGGCTCCGGTCCCGTTGCCCTGGCCGGTGTGATGGGTGGAGAACGCAGTGGCATCAGCGCAACAACCCAGCATGTGTTTCTTGAGTGCGCTTATTTTGCGCCCCTGGCACTGGCTGGAACCGCGCGACGCTATGGGTTGCACACAGACGCATCGCAACGCTATGAGCGTGGTGTAGATTTTGAGCTGCAGGAAAAAGCGGTAGAGCGCGCTACTCAACTACTGCTGGAGATCTGCGGCGGATCTGCCGGACCGCTTGTGGTGACAGAAGATCGTGATGCTCTGCCGGTGCGCAAGGAAGTGAGTGTGACACACAGTCGTCTTGAGCAATTACTGGGCGTGTCTATTGCCCAGTCAGAAGTTGATCGAGCCTTCGAACAACTGCGGTTCCCTGTGCTCGGCCGCGAAGTGAACGACACCGATGTGCGCTGGACCATTCAAGCGCCGAGTCATCGGTTTGATATCGAGCGCGAGGCTGATCTGGTTGAAGAAGTGTGTCGGGTTTACGGCTACAACAACATTCCGGCAAAACACCCAACTACTGCGCTGGCTCTTGGCCAGGTTGCACTCGAGCAAACGTCCGAGCGACGATTGCGTGAGCTGCTTGCAGATATGGGTTACCTCGAGACCGTGACTTACAGCTTTGTTGATCCAGCGCTGCAAGACCTTTTGGATCCGGGTGCGGCGGTTATGACACTGGAAAACCCAATGTCTGTCGAGCAGTCGGTGATGCGTACAACGCTTCTGCCTGGCTTGCTTGAAGCGTTGAAAAACAATGCGGCACGACAAGCTCAGCGCTTGCGACTGTTTGAAGTGGGTTTGTGTTTTAAAGCAGACGACAAAGGTTCGCTTACCCAGGAACTTACTTTGGGTGGCGTGTTGTGGGGGTCGCGTAATCCCGAAGGCTGGAGTGGTAAATCGGCGGAGGTTGATTTTTTTGACGCCAAGGGCGATCTCGAGCAACTGCTTGAAACCCTGGGCGTTAACTCTAATCAGACCCAACGCATCGGCTTTGCTCAGGGTACGCATGCGGTGTATCACCCGGGTCAGTACGCATCGTTAGTCGACCTTAAGAGCGCAGATCAAGCGGTAGTGGGTCGAGTAGGGCGCTTGCATCCCGAGATCGAAGAGCGCCTGGGCGGGGGCGGCGCAATTTATGCGTTTGAATTGCAGGCGGGCGCTCTCCTTAAGCACGTGACGCCGCGTTATGCGCCGGTGTCCAGATACCCACGAGTACGCCGAGACCTGGCTTTGCTGGTCGATCAAACCGTGGCGGCGGGCAAAATTGAAGCGGTTTGCCGGTCGGCACTTAATGAAAAGCTGGTTGACTTCACGTTCTTTGATGTCTACGTCGGCAAAGGCATTGATTCTAATGAAAAAAGTGTGGCGATAGGCTTGACCTTACAAGCGCCTTCGGCGACCCTAACGGACGCGGAAATAGGACATTTCGTGCAGACCGTTGTCGACGCGCTAGCCAGCGAAGTTGGTGCTCGATTGCGTTGAAAAGGCCCGGGAAATAACAGCCCAGGCCTTTTTCTGAACCGGCTTTCCGGTATCGCTCAGACCTCAAAGTCTGTCGGTAACGAACTCACGCCGACAGTGCACAGTGCAGTGTATGTCCCTTTTCAGCAGAGATTTAGACTAACCATAATAAATACAATAGGTTAGCTATTATAGTTAATTTGATTTCAAGCTAATATGGCGGTGATTTTGAATTGACTGAACCGTTCGTACGCTGGGAGGCGCGAACAGAGTTCCCAAACGGGAAATTGCGGGCGTTACTGAGTATTTGGTAACCGCGCAAGAACACCCTGACGGGCGGCAACACTGAATAGGTTGCCTCTTGCCAGGTGTGTGGAGCAGAGGAGAAGGACATGGGTGCGCTCACTAAGGCGCAGATGGCGGACAGGTTGTTTGAAGAACTCGGTCTCAATAAGCGCGAAGCGAAAGAGATTGTAGAAATGTTCTTCGAAGAAGTTCGCGGTGCGCTGGAAAGAAACGAGCAGGTGAAGTTATCGGGTTTTGGTAACTTTGATTTGCGCGATAAGGGTCAGCGCCCAGGCCGAAACCCGAAAACGGGGGAAGAAATTCCCATTACGTCTCGACGTGTCGTAACCTTTCGACCGGGACAAAAACTTAAAGCCAGGGTCGAAGCGTATGCTGGAAGTCAGTCAGAATAACGAACTCCCCGCGATTCCGGGGAAGCGCTATTTCACGATTGGTGAAGTGTCTGCACTGTGTGACGTCAAGCCACACGTGTTGCGTTACTGGGAGCAGGAATTCCCCCAGTTGAAGCCAGTGAAGCGGCGGGGTAACCGTCGTTATTATCAGCGTCAGGATGTGATTATCATCCGGCAGATTCGTGCATTGCTGTACGATCAGGGTTTCACCATCAGTGGTGCCAGCAAGCGTTTGCAGGGCGAAGAAGCCAAGCAAGACGTCACCCAGTACAAGCTGCTCATCAAGCAGATGGTTGTCGAGCTAGAAGACGTGCTGCGGGTGCTAAAAGCCTGACCAGGACCGAGCCAACCGGCTAGGTCTTCGCAGTAGCGGTAAGCGTATATCGGGCTTCGAGTTGCAGGTTGTGCGTGCGCATGTACCAATCGTTTTCGACCAGGTCCATCTCGGATACGCGGCTTGTGCCAAAGCGATGCTGTTTTAGCGCGCCCAAACGCTTGGCCAACGCCGCCAGATTTTGTGGTTGCCGGGTAAAACGTGCCACTGTGATGTGGGCCGCAACCATCGGATAACGACGCTCAAAGTAGTCACCCAGGCCGCTGGCAGCGAGCTCACGCAGAATTTCAGCGCGCAACTTTTGAAGTGCCTCACCCCGCGGATAGCCCTTCACCAGCAACGCATCACTTGATGCGATGAGTCCCTGATAGTCAATTTCAAAACTCTCACCGAACTGTGCGATGGCCTTTGCCACGCAACGAATGCAACGGGCAACGACGTCAGTTGCCGGTGGGTAGTCTGGTGTGCCGGGAATTATGCTCAGCACGGTGGTATGCAAATCATCGGCTGGTTGCAGGTACTGTTCCCCAAGGTCTGAGGCAAGGTCACCAAGGCAGGACTGTAGCGCGTTGATGGTGGTGTCTTCCGGGCGAGCGATTAAGGTCAGGCCGCGTCGGTTATCAACCATTTCTCCGCTCAGATAGGGGTCTGTTTCTATCTTGCCCAGGCTCACAGACGCCTGAAAGCGTTGCTCTATGCCCAGGTAGGTGGCCTCAATCCTGGCCACAAAAGCTAGCCTCGTTGTGCCGCAGCAAAGGTATCGCACTGGCTGGCATCACCGGTGGTAATGCCACGGCGAAACCAGTCCATACGCTGTTGCGAAGAGCCGTGGGTGAAGCTCTCGGGGCGCACCCTGGCGCCTGCGTTTCTTTGTATGGTGTCGTCGCCGATGCTTGCGGCAGCGCGCATGCCTTCTTCGATGTCGCCGTGTTCAAGCAGATCCCGTTGCTGCTCGGCATGATGTGCCCAGACGCCGGCATAACAGTCGGCCTGCAACTCTGTGAGTACGCTCAGTTGATTGGCTTCAATTTTACTCACCCGCCGCTGGGCCTGTTGCACCTGCATCGAGATGCCTTGCTGATTTTGCACATGGTGAGCGACCTCGTGGCCAATGACATAGGCCCGGGCAAAGTCGCCACTGGCGCCCATTCGCTCGAGCTGGCTGAAAAAGCTCAGGTCGATGTATACCTTGTTATCCCCGGGACAATAGAAGGGCCCTGATGCGGCCGTGTTCATGCCGCAGGCTGACTGCACGGCGTCTGTGAACATCACAAGTGTTGGCGGCTGGTAGCGACCTCCAGCCTGGCGGAAGATGCTGGTCCAGGTATCTTCGGTATCTGCCAGCACCACAGACACAAAGTCGGCCTGTTCGTTCTCGGCCGCGCTGCGTGGACTGGATTGAGTCTGGGGGTAACTGACCTGTTGCTGGCCGCCCAGCATGTCGCCGAGCAGGCTTAAGGGGTTGCCGCCAGTGAGAAACACAACAATGAGCAAAATGATGCCCAGGCCGCCAATGCCGCCGCCCATTTTCACCCCGCCAGACCCAACGCGACGGCCCGATTGGCCCCGTCGGTCTTCTATATTGCTGCTGCGTCTTCTGCCCCGCCAATCCATCGAACTACCCCAGGAATTGAGTTTCTTTGCAGCATCTCATTGTGTGGGGAGTGGTGCAACGCGACGGGTCAAGCTCCAGACGCTCGGTTCGTCAAACACCGCGCCAAATGGTGCTGAGTACAGGGGCGAAGAGGTGATAATGTCAGGGGCTAGGTTTCGGGGGAAGGCTATGAGGGGTAGGTGCGCGCATTGAATGCTTCCAGGAGGGCACAAAAGGAGTGTGAGCGCGCCATACATCGGCTGCGGCGGGTGACCTTGCGCGCTGCATCGTTTTTTTTGGCCGTTGTGCTGATCAGCACGCCGGTTTCAGCGGCCCCTCTTAGTGGTTATGTAGATGTTCTCAAGCGCGACTGGTACGTCTACGAGAGCAAGTATTTCCGGGTTTTCAGTGATCAGAAAGAGACCGAGGTCAGCCGGCAGATTCACGATCTGGAGCTGTTTCGTACCTATGTGCTTGCCACCCTTGATCAGGAATCAAACCGGCTGCGTCTGAGCGCCCGCACCGATCCGCAGAAGCGACGCCTGCTCGATTCGATACCCGTGGCCGAACACGACCGGGTGGATGTGTATCTGTTTAGTCGCCGGGCCCATCTTGTACGGCTGTTTAATAATCGCGATATCTACGCGTTCATGCAGCCCGGCTTGCGCAAGAGCCTGATGGTTATGGCGCCGGATCATGAATCCAGTTCGCCCAATGCCGCGGCGTTTCATGAGTACGTTCATTTCCTGCTAAGAACTCTGGGTGGCAGTCACTTTCCGCTGTGGTACGAGGAAGGACTGGCTGAGTTCTTTGCCTCCACCACAATCACTCGAGATGCCCTTGTGATTGGTGACGTGCCGCAGCTGCGATTGCAAAACCTGAAGTTTCAGCGCCGTTATCCATTGGCGGATGTCTTCCAGGCCGGAGCACCACGGCTTTTGCCAACACTGGAAGATATACCCCAGACAAAAGATGCAACGACGACCAGACGACACCTTGCGCGAGAGGAGCGCCGCCGCCGTCGACTGCCCAGATCACCAATGTTCTATGCCCAGTCCTGGTCGATGATTCATATGATGTTGTTGGGCCACTACGCCGGACTTGATCGGCGTGATCACCTGCTTGCAGATTACGTGCTTGATATTCAGAACGGCGAGCAACCCCAGGAAGCGCTTGGCCATCACTTTGCGGGTAAATACCAGGGGCTTGAGTCTGACTTGCGCCGCTATATCAACCGTCAGAGCCAGATTCCGCGGCTGTCGATTCCACTGGGCCAGTTCGACTATGACCCGCGCTATGAGCGTAAGCCCCTGGACACCCAGGAGTTAACCTATCGACTGGGGCTGCTGGCTGCACCGCTCAGCTCCGCCCGGGCCCGAGAGATGTTTAGCTGGGCAATTGATACCTTCCCGGACTCCCCACAACCCCTTATTGGTATGGGAGTGACCCAGAGATTTGCCGGGCACTACATCGAGGCCGTTGACTACGTTAGTGCGTCCCTTGAGCGCGCACCGGATGACGCCTACACCAACTTCGAGTTTGCAGACACCGTGAGTATTGCCTGTCAGAGGGCTGCGCGACCCGACGTCGACCTTAAGACCCTGGACTGCGAGCGCCTCATTCCTCTGGCGCAGAAGAGCTATGCCCGGGCCTTGCAGCTGGCCCCCGACAATCCGGAGTTCCAGGCTAATTTTGGCGTCACCCTGTTGCAGGCGGGCAAGCTGGAAGAGGCAACTGCCTTGTTACGAAGGGCCTTCGCCACTTCGCCCTGGTCGCCCGGGTTGAGTT
>CAZWMD010000009.1:0-25658 GCA_964634815.1 uncultured Pseudomonadales bacterium
GCGAAACCGCAGCTTTTGGCGACAAGCTGTCTGAGCATCAGCCAAAAATCTCTCCCCATCACGCAGTGTTCACTTTCACTTCCAGCTGCAAATCAGAGGGTTATCCGGACCGCACGGTCTCTGAATGCATACCTTTCCATCAGGTGGCGGTGCAAGATATTTTGTCTAAAAGCAAGCCAGGAGACATCCTGTTTCTCCCTGGCGCACGGATCAATGAAATGCCACACGCGTGGCGGATTGACACGGTCGACGGCGCTCCGCCCACCACATTAGGCACGGCCCACGACATGGGTTTAGTAAAATGGAAACCCTCGCCGAGCAGCAGACCAAGATTTTCCTTTGGAACCCAATGCCAACACTCTGTCCCGGCAGGGTCTGCACTGTATATCCCCAAGAACCAACGCAGGCAGGAGAATTCACGCCCTGGTTCTTTGATGAAAATCACATCGGCACAGCCATGCTGGAAGAACTGTTTGAGCCGTTCATAGACCAGTTAGAACTAGTCTTGGCTGCCCAATGAGGAACAAACCATCTGCTTCATTACACTCGTTACACTCGTTTCAACTTTATCAACCAGTCCTCGCGCAAGCGCGTGCTTGCAGCCACACATAAAATCGGCGTCGCGCCTTGCTACTGCGCTATCAACAAATTCGCAAACAACGATTCCACAGTTATCCCTAGACTTCGAACACTGTTAACCTCAATTCGCAGTTTACGATTTTGACTTCTATTTGTAGTACCCTTAATAGCCACGTTGGTCGACGTGTCTCGATTGTAGTTCGACTTGGGGTACGTTGATGTCATTGGCTATTGTTGTATTCGTTGGCGCAAACCTGGTCTTCGTTCTGCTGTGCAGCTTCTACAACCTCTATCTGCTCCTTCAATACCTTCGCCACAACGGACCCGATCCGGCACCACTATCTACTTTTGCCGAAGCTGACTTCCCACGCGTCACCATTCAACTCCCGGTCTATAACGAAGGAAAGCTCGCAGGGCAGATCTTGCGTTGTGCTGCAGCCCTTGACTATCCGCACGATAAACTCGAGATCCAATACCTAGACGATAGCGACGATCAAGAGACTTCAATGATTGCTATGCAAACCATCGAAGAGCTTGCGCTGGCCTATCCCGCCATCACCTTCCAACAGCTGGCGCGTACTGATCGAAAAGGATTCAAGGCTGGCGCACTCGAGAATGGCACCAAACATGCTTCCGGTGAGTTCTTTGCGATCTTCGATGCAGACTTTCAGATTCCAGCGGATTTCCTGCGCCATTTGATGCCGTACTTCACAGACCCCAAAGTAGGTGCAGTGCAAGCCCGATGGGACTACACAAACGCCGACGACAGCCTACTGTTGCGGCTTCAGGCAAATAAGCTCGACGTGCACCAGATGGTGGACCAGTCGGGGCGAGCGCGAGCCGGATTAACGCCGATTTTCCATGGGACGGCCGGAATTTGGCGAAAAGAAGCCTTGATGGCCGCTGGAGGGTGGGACTCGCTAAGCGAAGTAGAGGATGTGGAGCTGACGATAAAGGCCGCCATCTTGAAATGGGAGGTGCGTTACCTCGATCGCTATCGAGTTGTATCCGAGCTGCCCGAGACCCTGGTTGGCTTTGCCCGGCAACAGATGCGTTGGCGACGTGGCTGGTCTCGAATTGCGCTGGCATTTTCGGGGAAAGTCTGGTGCGCGGACATACCACTTCGCCAGCGCGTAGACCTGTTACTTCGAATCAATCTTATCTGGGGCTCGATTAGCGGGTTCATCATCACGCTTGGCGTTCTGCCGTTTCTCAGAGCAGTCTCGGATCTCGGCTATTTTTGGCACGGCGCAGCGGCCTATTGGATGCTATTAGCGGTAGCGCTAGTGACTCGCTATTATGAAGACAGGATGCTGGCCGAATATCCCAACCCTCGCCCGCCGTACCGGCTCCCCTGGTTTCTTACCTACCTGCCACTCAGTTACATCATAAACGCGATGGGGTTGATGTGGATTCTGGCTCAGGCGACGGTAGAAGGGTTTCGATCTGGCCAGGTGTGGGAGGTGACGCCAAAGAGCGGCACGACGATCGGATCAGAGGGACATGCTCACATCACACAAGAGAACAGGGTTCCACTCTATGTGAAAGGAACACTCTTTCTATCGATCCTTGGCATTGGGCTAATGTTGATCTCGTTGTGGCTTTGGAGTCCAATAGCCGCGCTTTTCTACAGCCTGATGGCTATCGGCGGTGGCTACGTCGGCCTGCAACTTCTTGAGATCTATCGGCCAAGCGGAGTACTCACAAGATTTGGGAAGGTCTTCCGCTCCGTCTAACTCCTGTTTGAGATAGAGGGATTTTGATGCTCAAAGCGACAGACTTGTTTCCAGTGGTGCAGCGCACTGAACAATGGATAGACAGCCACCGCAAAGACACTGAGCATGGTGTGGTTTGGGGCCTTGCTGATGAAGCGCCAGACAAACACTTTAAAACCCTCTATGCAGGCTCCGCGGGCATAGCGCTATTTTATCTTGAGCTACTGCAAGCCAAAGAAGATGCGCGATATCGCGAACTTGCCTTCAAAGCGGGGCAGGAATTACTCGACTACACGAGCGACCTGAGCACACTACCCTGTGCACCCATGGGTGGTTTTGCAGGCTATGCCTTTGTCTTTTCTGAATTGGCAGCAAGGCTCGAAGTACCGGAGTTTGCTGCTGCGGCCAGACAAATGATCGAGAAGCAGTATCAACTTGCGCAGCCGGTAGGCGGAGGAATCGGTTGGGTTCAGGACATGCCCTACGCAAGACTCACCGGGCACACCGGCATTCGAGAGATTTTTGATATTGCTGAAGGTGCTGCAGGCGCTGGAATCTACTTTTTATACGCACACAAGCAAGGACTCCATGAACAGGCACTGCAGTGGTCCAAGCAAGCGGCAGATCGATTGCTGGAGGTGGCTGAACCAGCAAAGGGAGGCCTGCGCTGGCAGATGATGCCAGACATCCCATGGCCCTTTGACTCACCAAACTTTGAGCATGGCACTGCCGGTGTTGCCTACTTTTTTGCCCTGCTCTACGAGTTAACCGGCGAAGACCAATACCTTGATGCCGCGTTAAAAGGGGCAGCCCATGTGACTGCCGTTACGCAATCCATGGAAGGTGGCGGCTGCCTGGTGCCACACATCCTGGATGATGGCCTACCGCACCGATTCTATTTGGGCTTATGTCATGGGCCGGTTGGCACTAACCGGCTGTTTCACGTGCTACATCGCATCACAGGCGAGCGCCAGTGGAGTACGTGGAAGGAAGAGTTTGAGTTGGGTTTGCTTAGCACCGGGGCACCGGAAGAACGCTCAGAAGGTTATTGGAATAATGTCAGCCAGTGCTGCTGTGATGCTGGTGTAGGAGACTATGCACTCTCTCAGTTTCACTGCACAGGGAATGAACGCTATCTGGAGCTCGCAGATCGTGTTGCCCGAGAAGTCTTGCGTCGAGCTGTTGATGACGGCACTCACTGCAAATGGCCTCAGGCTGAGCATCGCACAAGCCCTGAATATGTACAGGCCCAAACAGGGTATATGCAAGGTGCCGCTGGTGTTGCGAGTTTCTTACTCCATTTAGCAACAACCCTGGACGGCTCACCGACAAAAATACAGTTCCCCGATTCACCCTATGGAGCAAAATAAGATGAGCAACCTACCCAAGTTTGGCGAGTACGCTGCCGCCTTCGAAGAAACACTCATAGATGATAACTGGCAACGGCTAGAGCAGTACTTCGCGGATGACTCTGTCTACCTGCCCGGCGATGGCACCGAGGGCCGTGGACGTGACGGCGTCATTCAAGCCCTGCAAGGCAGCGTGAATAAACTTGAGCGGCAAAGTGACAGTCGAGAGTTGATGGGAGAACCCACTATTGACGAGCAAGGTGACACTATCACTCTCAAGTACGCGCTCAAATACACCAAAGCAGGAAAGCCTGATTTAGAGCTGATCGGTACCGAAACCATAGACTATGTCGACGGGTTGATTTGCCGAATGGAGGATGTGTTTGTAAACGCAGAGGAGATGGCTAATTGGGTGCTGGCATAACCGATGAACCAGCCAGGATTAATCTTCGCTTAAACAAGGTCGATAGCTGGGCAATCCAGCCATAACCTCCAGGCTAAACTCTTGCTGGCCAAACAGCATCGGGTAGTGGAAATGACGAAGCGATGCATGGAAAGCACGTACACACGCCATATAGTGCTGGTGGTGCGAGCGATCGGTTCCAGCCAGATGCGTTAGCCAGCGTTCCGTTGCCATGGGTGGCGACAATATCGAAGCCCATCCCATCAGGCTGTCGCGACGCGCAAGCCCAGCCTGCAGGGCGTTTGATTTTGGCGCGATAAACTCATCCCCAACCTGCTGGAATGCAAAATACCACTTCCAGTCAAACGGCTGAGTAACGCTAGCTTGCGTTTTCCATTCAGGATGAGACGCAACAAAAGGTATCATGGTCGCAGGCTTTGGCAGATCCCAGGCATCGTTCACTTTTTCTCTTTGCTGTAAGAGAATCTCGCCACCTGCAGGTAGTGCAACCGTTGCTTCGACCAGCATGCGTGCTGTAGCGGGTACAGCGATGGTGAAAAGCAGCCAGCATGCAAGTAATGCGGTTGCGGCTGTCGGTGCCTCGGCCGTTCGATGCGTTACAAATCGACAAACAAACAGCCAGAGCAGCAGATGTAGGCCACTAATAGCAATCACGCCTACCCACAGGGTGACAGCCACGTTCTCAACCACTGCAGTAACTGCAAAGGGTAGGCTCGTGACTAAGAACAACAGCCCCGTGCGCGCACTGGCTCTTACCAGCAATGGGCTAACTGCGGATGCATGGGTTGCTAGCAGCAACTCATAGCGGCCCTCGCGACGCTCCCGAGAATCAAGATCGTACAACAGCAGTATGAGTACCAGAGGTAGCAGCACAGAGACCACAAACGCGTAGTCTAGCCGGCCAACACGCGACAGTTCCGGGTTACCTATATCTGCCTCATAAATCTGGCCTTCCAGAGCCAGCATAGTTAACCAGTGTTGCCAGGGAAGTTCTTCTCGAGTACCAACGGCGGCAAAGGCAAGTGGAGTTGGTGGCTGGTACGTGACGTGATGCACACCATACGCTGCCCCGCCGGCATCGCCCTGTTGGGCAAGCACGATTGCTTTGTCTGCCTGGGTTGCTGCCAACATCCAACTGATCTCGGCGTGTTGCTTGTGTGTTTCGAGCGTCCCGGCAATCACAGCCCAGCAGGTTACGAGTAGCGTGAGCGCAAGCGACAGCCAAACGCCGCGTTCGGCCAATGCATAGCGAACTTCCAGACCAAAGCTATGCATTGTTTTGTTGTGCCGTGCGCATCGCGCCGCGTTGGCCTGCCAAGGCGGCAGTGAATATCCACAGCAAGAGTATCGCGAGATTAGGTAGTGCGGCAGCTAATCGTTCGGCACCATTTGCTCGCTGTGACTCAAAGTCATCGAGTACGCGCCAGTGATGCGGGTCAATACGGGTGCGCTGCTCTGATTGGTCATCAACGCTGCGCTTGGCATCGTCAGCGTAGGTGAGTTCGCTTGCGTGCAGTCTGTTTAACTGCTGCACAAAGGAGAACCGCAGGGCCTCAGCATCCCGCAGAAAATGATGATGTTGCTGCAAGTTGGTGTTAGCGATCGTGATAGAGAACGACTTCAGTGCCAGGTAGGGCGACAGGATGTTAAACCGATTTGCAGCACTCGCCTGTGCGAGTTCCTGGTCAATTCGCCGGCTGGCAAACCTGTTCATGGCAGCAGTCTGCTTTTCTTCGGCTGCCTCGGCAACAATGCCGCGATAATTCAACGGTAGCTCTTCGATCCGCTCTACATCGTATTGGCTCAATAACTGTGCGCGTAGTTTGGCGAACGCAGGGTCTGATGTATTGTGGCCATCGCCGGCAGCCCTCAGTGCCTGAGCAATCTCGAGATTGTTTCTGATATTGGTGTTCAGTGGCGCTGAGGTTTCTGCTGTACTGCTCGCTATCCGGGGCAGTAATACAGCCAAAACCAGCCAGCTTGCGAGTAGAACAAGTAGCGCCGAAGAAGCGCTTTGATGCCAAACCGATCCTGCAGTGATCATCAGCACCCAACACAGCAAATACAGCGCGTAGCCCAACCAGAACACAAAGCTCATTAACGCGCTCTCACCACCCAGCCAAGCCAGTAAGGCTATACCCGCCAAAGGTAAGGACAGAACCAGAGCGAGCCCCGCCAAAGCCACCGATTTGCCCAGCCACAAGGTGGTCGGGCTCACACTCATTGTATACACCAGCTGGTCTGTTCGTGCTTCTCGCTCTCTGGCCAATGACGCAAAGCCCATGACAATCAGTAACAGAGGCACAAGCAGTTGGTAGGTGAAGGCAGGAGATAACGTTGCCAACGGCCCGGCCAATGCCTGGGTGTATCTCGGTGCAAAGGTGGCCGTATTTTGTCGGTGCCCTTCCAGAAACATAACCGTGCCGGTATAAGGGTCAACACCCGGGTCGGCGATGGCCAGCGGTGCGGGGGTGCGGAACACATAATGACCGTAATGAATCATGCGATGTGGGTGGCGCGCCGGCTGGTTGCGAAAGGTCTCCTCGGCTACAGCCTGCAGTTGCAGGCGTGCTTCGCGCTCAGAGTTTATACGCACATAGTTTGTGGTTAGCGACGTCGCAATCAGGAGCAGCGTTGCAACACCAAGTGCTGTGGCGGTTTTTGAGCGCAACCAATAGCGCCATTCCTCGCGCCCAATCTGACGGATTCCACTTATGACCCGGCGGTTAGTCATACCCTGTGATGCTCAGCAAACATCTGGTGAACTTCGTCGGCGGATATTTGTTCGTCGCTGGCGGCAACAAAGTGTCCCACCATACGCCCTTTCTGTAGCAAACCAATGTGGCGCGCCACTCGACAAGCACCATACACATCATGGGTAACCATCAGCACCGTAGTACCGCGTTCGGCAAGGCCCACAATGATGGCATTGAATTCGTCGATGGCTACAGGATCTAGCCCGGAGGTGGGTTCATCCAAAAACAGGATTGGCGCTTTTCGCAGAATAGCAAGCGCAATCCCCACCTTTTGCCGCATGCCTTTGGAATAGGTCTCAAGCCGTCGCTCTCGAGCATCGGCCTCAAGGCCGACCGTATCAAGGGCAGCATCGATTGCCGCACGGCCGTTATCAACCTGGGCAAGTGATAAAAAGTAATCGAGGTTTTCCCAGGCGTTCAGGTGAGCGTAGAGATTGGCTGCTTCTGGCAAATAGGCGACCTGCTTGTGCACCGATTTGATGTCGCTGTGCACACTTACCCCATTAACCTGGGCAGATCCATTTGCCGGTTTAACAAAGCCCAGAAACGTCAACAAGGTCGTTGATTTGCCGGCCCCGTTGCCACCAAGCAACGCAAAGATCTCCCCTTTTGCAACGTCAAAGTTCACCTCATTGAGTACCTGCTGGCCACCCCGATTGACAGTGAGGTTGGTCGCAGACAACACCGTGCGGGGAGATTGGGTATTCATAGGTAACTAAGCCAGGGCTGGTTATGCTTGTTTTTGTGCTTGTAGTTGGAAAACGCCTTTGCAATTGGGTAGTGCAAAACAATCAAAAGCGAGGCGCCGAGCCATATCCAACCCACACCATCGAGCCCAAAGCGCTCGCCATGGGTCGCGCCAAAGATTGCATAGAGAAGCCAGTAGGCCACAAGCAACACATAAAGATGCACGATGTAAATGAACATAGGTACAGAGCCAAAAGTTTGCAGGTATTGAAACAGCAACACTGGTTTCTCCCTCTGTGTCTCGCGCAGATGCTGTCTCTGCTCCAGAGTAGCCAGCAGCAACAAGCTAACGCCCAGCGTGATCAGCATAAAGTTCAGGGAAGGTGGGTACTTGGTAAAGTTCAGGAATGACATAAGAGTTCGCAGGCCAGAGTCTTGAACTGACCAGGGCAAGGCTTCGCCGTAGAGGTTCAGCCCTCGCAAGAACAACAGTAGCGCAAGACACACAACCCCCGTACCAAGAAGTACATTGCGTCGAGTCGTTACAGCCACCTGCTGCGCGTAAACAGGCCCCATGAAGTAGCCCAAAAGAATCACGCCAAACCAGGGCAATACCGGGTACGACAACCTGATAGTGAGCCCACCAATCTGGCCAAGCTCATTAGGGTCGTGCAGAATTGTCCACAGAACATAACCCACCTCATCCGGCATGAACGAGATCGGCGCCAGAGCGTCCTGTCCGAGCACGATGAGAAACCCAAGCGCTCCCAGTAACCAGTAGTTCATGCGACATACCGCCGCCAGCCCAATCATGCACAGACCAATCGCCCACAGCACCTGCAGAAACAAAAACGAGGGGAAGCTGTCTGCCCAAACCAGATAATAAAGCACAAGCTCGATCATAATAATGACGAGGCCGCGTTTGAACAGAAACCTGCTTGGTGACCGGTAAGTACTACCGGTTGGGTGGGCGTAAAGCCACGCAGACACACCCGCCAGAAAAATAAAGATCGGCGCGCAGAAGTGAGTGAGATACCGGGTGAAGAACAGGTCAGCTTCAATTGTATCCGCTATCGGATCGCCCGTGCGAACGTGCATATAAAACCGTTCTCTGACGTGATCGAGCATCATGAGCAGAATAACCACTCCGCGCATGATGTCGATCGACGCAATTCTGTTCGTCGCAAGACGGATCTCACTCACGCCCGTAGCCGCTTAGAAGGCGTACGACGCTGTTACGCGCCAGCGTCGGGGTGCACCAGGTTCCACCCAAACGTCAGCAAACGAGTTAGTGTAGAACACCTCATTAAACAGGTTGTCGATGTCTGCCCGAATCGATAGACCAGCAACGGGCTCGAATTCTCCGAATAGACGCACCGTGGTGTAGCTTGGCAGCGTGAAATCAAATCCGGTGAAGCCTGCGCGCGCATCGGTGTACAGCAGTCCGGCGCCGATCTGCGCTGGCACATTTGCTACCTCAAAAGCTTGGCTGATCTGCAGACTGACCTGATGCTCCGGGGAATTAATGAGCGGGTCACCAGCCTCAATTTGGGAGCCAAAGTTTTCATCAAGGAAACTAGTCCGAAATTCTGCATCCGTATAGGCATAAGACAACCAAATGTTAGTGCCGCTGTCGAAGGCCACATTGGCATCAAACTCGATACCTCTGCTACGGGCTTCTCCTGCAGAGATTGTGAAGAATCCAACGGCCGTTGCTTCCGGGCGATCGTCATTTACCAGAAAATTATCTTGATCGACTTCAAATGCGGTCAATGTCAGGTTGCCAGATACGCCGTCGTAAAACTCAGCCAGATCTACCTTGACGCCGATCTCCGCGGACTCGGTCAGGTTTGGTGCGGGCTGTGTGCCTTCCAGGGTAGAGCCTGTTTGCTGACGAAAGCCCTCGCCGTAAGACGCATAAAGACTAAGCCCCGGGTTAACTCGATACACCGCTCCAAACTGGGGTGATACTCGTGAATCTGTTGACGTAGCAGTGGTTACTGGCGTTGCTCGCAGATTGGTTAAGTCTTGGGTGAAGTCGTCCCAACGCAGGCCAACACGAATCTGCAAGCGTTCCGAAAGATCAATTTGATCCTGAATATAGAAACCAAATCCATCAAGCTCTTCATCACGATCTGTGTTGGGGCCGGGTATTGGGGTATCAAACTGACCAAACACCGGGTCAAGTACATCCAGCAACAGAAAGTCTTCGGGGTTCAGTGTACTGATATCGGGGGAGGCTCCCAGGAAGCCGCCGCGGAAGCGCTCAATAAATGTCTGGTTTTCAAACTTGTCGTAGTCCCCACCAATCAACAAACGATGTCGAACCGGACCGGTATCAAACTCGCCAGCGACTTCTGCACGAACAACAAAATACTCCGAATCGAAGTCTCTTGCGCGGAAGAACCGTGAGAGGGTTCTGCCATCAACGCCCAGTGTCTGCCGGCCAAAAAAGTTGGTTTCAGTGGCGTTGCCTTCAAGGGAGGTATCCCGGTAACCCAAACCAGCCAGCAAACTCCAGTTGTTTGAGAAGTTGTGTTGTATCTCCAGCTGATGCCCCAGTACTTCGGTCTCGATGGGGCCGTCACCGGGTTCGCCCGTAAAGGTTCGACGTGGCGTAAAGCCAAATTCAGGAGTGAACGCAACACCGCGATCAAAGGGAATCTCTTGATTCGTGTATTCCAGTTCGTAGGTGAGGCTAGTGTCCTCAGACACGTCCCAGGTGATCGACGGATAGAAGCCAAAACGCTCCGTTTCAACCGTCTCGCGAAAGCTCTCAGCATCCTCGTAAAAACCAACCAACCGGACGCCTACATTTTCGTCGTTGCCCAGCAGGGTTTGTACGTCGCCTTCAAAGCGTCGCAGATCCCAGCGTCCAGCAGTAAAACGCACGTCGCCTTTGGTTTCGAATTCGGGCCGTTTGGTCACTACGTTAATGGTGCCACCAGGCTCACCCCGGCCGAACAGTGCCGAGCGAGGCCCCTTCAATACCTCAACGGACTCTATGCCGACAACATCTCTCGGGCCACCAAAACCACGACCCGCATTAAAGCCATTCACAAGAAAGCCGCTGGGCAGGTTGATGTCACCCGAGAAACCGCGCACTGAAAAGGCATTCCACAGCCCGCCAAAGTTGTTTTGTCTGGCAACAGACGCCGACAGATCGAGTGCGTCGTTCAAATTCAGCACACCTGCCTCGCGCAGCAGATCTTCATCAATGAGCTGTATTGTGGTTGGGTTTTCAAGATCTTCAAAGTTGCCTTGATAGGCGCGACGTTTACCGATAACAAACACTTCTTCAAGCTTATTGTCATCGACGCTGGGGGTTGCTGCCATGATCGGCAGTGATGGTGCAGACGCGAGCGCGGCTGCCATTGCAAGCGCTGCGGCTCGCGACGTTGATAAGGTCATCGTTGGTCTCAATCTAAATTTCTAAAGCAAAACGTACGCAGTCGTGCAAACACGAGAGCGTTGGCGCGGCAAACAAGCTAAAACGAGTTCGTTAGATTGAGAGCGGAGGACCGATGGCAGGCGGCAGAGCAACGTCGTTCGTTGACTCGGGCGAGTTTGGTGTAACGGCAACAACGTTCTTGAGGATAACTCTGGATACCAGAGCGGAGCCGTTGGTTACCAGGTCTACCTGATCATCAACAGACAATACCACACAGGCATAGCCATGGTGCTCATGAGGTGCATCACCAAATTCGAGCGCATGAGCAGACGCAACTAGCTGGCTGGCAAGGAACAGAGCTATTCCCAGCTTTAGTTTCCAGCTATTTTTCCGCGTGATGCTCATCAAAATGATTCTGCACGAATTCGAATGGGATTCCACGCGTTTTCTTTGGTTACTTTCTTTGGTTACTTCTTTTGGTCCGGCAAGCCAGGTCAAGTCAGAGATCAACCAACTCAACACCACTTATTGCCTCGCCGAGAAAATGTTCCCCTACCCTGGTGAAGCGCGCTACATCATCGGTGGCCAACAGTAGCCGTTGGCTACCCGGGGTCGGACGGGCGTCACCCGTGCCAAGTTCGCGCGCCACCTCTGTTGCCGTGGTCGCGGCTGAATCGATTAGCTCGATCTGTGTTCCGACAATGCTTTGCAGCAACGAGCGAAACACCGGAAAGTGAGTGCAACCCAGCAAGATCACATCGGGTTGCCAGCGCAGCCAGGGTTCAACGTAGGCACGCAAGGCCTTTTCCGGGACATCGCCGGTGAGCCAGCCTTCTTCGGCCAGTGCAACCAGCAACTGACAAGCCCTTGCTCTGACCTCAAGCGATGCATCTTCGTCAAGCAAGGCACGCTGATACGCACCACCGCGGACGGTGCTTTCCGTTGCAAGCACCGCGATACGTTTGGCCTGAGACACACGCACGGCCGCCACTGCACCGGGTTGCACCACACCAAACACCGGAATGTGCGCATACTCTGTGCGCAACGCATCAAGCGCAACGCTCGACGCTGTGTTGCATGCCACTACCAATGCACTCACGCCGCGCTCCACCAGCGCCTTTGATGCCCGCAAGGCATAGCGACGAACAGTTGCAGGACTCTTGGTACCATAGGGCAATCGCGCGGTGTCACCCAGGTAGATAAACGCATCATTCGGTAATGCCTTCTCAAGCTCGCGTAGAACGGTAAGTCCACCCATGCCTGAGTCGAATACGCCGATGGGGGATTCCCGATTTACAATGTCAGCGCCAAGCCCCGAATTATTTGTCATGGGAAGCACCCCCGGACAACTCCGCTTTCAGGCGTGGCACAACCTGGGTGAACAAACGCTCCAGACTGCCTGCCATCTGATCTGCTCGCATGCCGGGTGGCACCGCCATAGACACAATGTCTGTGATACCAAACTCTTTGATGAAGGATTTCAGCTGCTCCACGCACTCGTCTACGTTACCAACAATCCAGGTCTGGGGAACCTGCTCACCCTCGTCGCCAAAGCCTTCACCGCTGTCCTTGAAAAACTGGCGATAGAGTTCCATCCGGTAGCGTTCGGCCGCACGCACCGGAATCCAGTCAGACTCAAGATCATCGGTAACCAATATGCTTCTGATAATGCCCACTCTGTAGTCAGACGGATGACGACCGCTAGTGGTGAGCGCCTCAACCCAGGGATCAAAAGAACGCTTGCGCACGCCCTGGGGTAGAAAGTTGGTGTTGTAATGAGCTGCCCGAGCTGCGCCCTGTTCTGACATCGCCGCAATCCACAGCGGCGGCCCACCAGGTTGCACATAACCCGGGGTAATTTTCACGTCATTAAACTGATAACGCTTGCCGGCATAACTAAAGCGCTCGCCAGAGAAACAGAGCTTTAGAACCTCGATGCCCTCATTCATCAGCGACACGCGGCGGCTCACAGGAAAGCCAAAGCCTTTGAACTCGTGCGGGGCATAACCCATCCCCACTCCAACCTCAACCCGACCACCAGACAGGTTGTCTAAAACCGCCAGGTCTTCGGCCAGCCGAACGGGATGATTAAACGGCATCAAACAGATATCGGTACCAAAGCGAACGTGCTTGGTGAGGGCCGCCATTGCGCCTGCCACCGGGACCCAACTCGGTAGATAGCCATCATCGACAAAATGGTGCTCGGTGAACCAAACCAAATCGGCACCAATTTGATCGAGCCACTGAACCTGCTCAAGAACCTCTTGATAAAGCGCTTGATCGGAGACCCCCGAATCTGGGGGATTACGAAAGTCGTAGCAAACGCCTACGCGCAGTTCAGGCATCGATAGTGGTTCCGATAGAAATGCTCAACCGGAATAGTGAACTATCGCTCTAAAAATCGCACTCGCCTTTATGGATTCAGGCTGAGCGTTTGAATAACCGTGCAAAAAGACCTGCCTTTGCGGTGCCTGAGCGTTTGGCCTCTGCTCCCGATGCCGCAAGATCGGAACCTTCCCCGTCAGCACCACGTTGCGCCGCGACCTGTTTGTCTGCATTTTTAGCAACAGCTGCTCGGTGATCCCTAAGCTTCTTTTCCATAAGGAGGTCTTCCTTACGGCGTTTGCGAAACAAAGCCTCGATATCTACCCCGCATTTTGCGCAGTGCGTCGATTCAAGTTGCATGTGACCACAGCGTGGGCAGTCGACGTGCGCCGCGGTCAGATCGCGCAGCGTCCCATCGCTTTTGTTGCGTTCGTAGTCAAGCGGCACCTCATCACGAGGCGACAGGTCCTTGATCCGGGCAACCGCGCCCACCCGTTCGAGGCGCGCCTGTAAATCAAGCGCCTCGTCGCGCGACAACTGACTGGCAAGAACTACGGTTCGGCCATTAAAGAGGCGCTTGGCTTTGCTATGGGGAATCCCCAATTCGCCAGCCACGGCGCGCTCAACACCTTCCACGTCTCTGTCTTCGACAGTAACGCCGTTAAATAACACCTGGTAATTACTCATGCGTTCCTCCATTGAGGCAGACGCATATCCTGTGCGTGCTACTCGAGCAAATTTCTACCGCGCTTGGCAGCCAACCTCAATCGCAGGGCATTGAGCTTGATAAAACCACCCGCATCGGCCTGATTATAGGCGCCACCGTCGTCCTCGAATGTCACCACGTCCGCGTCATACAGACTGTCATCCGAACGGCGTCCTACAACAGATACAGTTCCCTTGAAGAGCCGCAGCTTAACCTCGCCATTTACATACTTCTGTGACTGATCTATCAAAGCTTGCAGCGCAAGGCGTTCCGGTGACCACCAGTAGCCGTTGTAGATCATCTCAGCGTATTTGGGCATCAGCGAATCCTTGAGGTGACCCAGCTCTCGATCAAGGGTGATCGACTCCATCGCCCGATGGCCCTTGAGCATAATAGTGCCGCCAGGCGTTTCGTAGCAGCCGCGAGATTTCATGCCAACCATCCGGTTTTCCACCAGATCGTCACGCCCCACGCCATGCATCCCGCCCAGGCGATTCAGCTCAGTCAGCATCTCGGCGGGGGAAAGTTCTTTGCCATCCAGGGCCACTGGATCGCCGCTGGCGTAGGTCAGCGTGATCTCAAGCGGGGTATCTGGCGCTTTTAGTGGATCAACGGTCCATCGCCACATGGCGTCATCCGCTTCTTTCCAGGGATCTTCAAGACCGCCCCCCTCATAAGAGATATGCAGAAGATTGGCATCCATGGAGTACGGCGATTTCTCGCCCTGCTTGTGATAATCCACAGGAATCTGGTGCTTCTCGCAATAGTCCATCAGCACCTCTCGTGAATTCAAATCCCAATCGCGCCAGGGCGCAATCACCTTGATATCCGGGTCCAGCGCATAGGCCCCGAGTTCAAAGCGCACCTGATCATTACCCTTTCCCGTGGCCCCATGGGCAATCGCATCAGCCCCGGTCTGACGAGCAATTTCTACCAGCCGCTTGGTAATCAAGGGGCGCGCGATTGAGGTGCCCAGCAGATACTCCCCTTCATAAACCGTATTGGCTCGAAACATGGGATAGACAAAATCGCGCACAAACTCTTCGCGCTCGTCTTCGATGAATATCTCTTTGACACCCATTTGCTGGGCTTTGTCTCGGGCCGGTTCAACTTCCTCACCCTGGCCCAGATCGGCTGTGTAGGTCACAACCTCCGCCTCATAGGTCTCTTGCAGCCAGCGACAGATCACTGAGGTATCCAGACCCCCGGAATAGGACAGCACAATTTTTTTCATGGAACTTCCCGATAAATGGACGCGTAGGGTATGGAGCGCCGGTAAAAAGGTAAAGCGCACAACGCATTCATTGCAATTACAATGTAAATAGCTTTTCTAACCTATCTGCGCTTTGCGTACACGCACGACTATTTTTTTCGTACAAAGGACTGTTAGGGTAGCGCCATGAGCCTCGCTTCCCGATTTCGCGGTTTCATGCCTGTGGTCATCGATATCGAGACCGGCGGGTTTGATGCCGATCGCCATGCCATTCTAGAGATGGCCGCCGTCTTTCTTGATCTCGACGAAGATGGTTTGCGGCTGGCTGGTAGCTGGCAACAGGCGGTTGCCCCACGGACCGGCTCTGCCATCGAAGAAGCCTCGCTGAAAGTCACCGGCATTGACCCCACGCGGCCGGCAATGCCTGAAGAGCAGGCGCTGGCCGAGTTATTCTCCGCCGTTCGCACCCTGCAGCGGGACGCAGGCTGCCAGAGGTCAATCATGGTCGCGCACAACGCGGCATTTGATATGGGCTTTCTAAACGCTGCTATTGCGCGCCACAACATTAAGCGCGCACCCTTTCACCCCTTCACTTTCATCGACACGGCGTCGATTGCAGCGTTGAGCGTTGGGCACACCGTGTTGCGTGAGGCGTGCACCAGGGCCAACATCCCCTTCGATACTGAACAAGCCCACGGCGCGCTCTACGATGCTGAACGGACAGCAGAATTGCTGTGCTGGAGCGTCAATCGCTGGGATAGCTGTTGCGGAACCTGGCAGCCCGACGACGAGTAGCGACGCTACTCCGACTCCGAGGGGCTTGCGCTCTTGATCACCTCTTGTAATTCCCCGGCTTCAAACATCTCGGTAATGATGTCGCAGCCACCTACCAGCTCACCGTTAACAAACAGCTGCGGAAACGTCGGCCAATCGGAAAACTGCGGCAGATTCGCCCGAATCTCCGGATTACTCAAAATATCGACGTAAGCAAAGCGTTCTCCGCAGGCCATTAGCGCCTGAACGGTGCGCGCGGAAAATCCACACTGGGGCGCCTGGGGCGAACCTTTCATATAGAGAATGATCGGATTATTTGTCACCTGCTCGCGGATCGAGTCGAGTACGGCATCTGTCATGGTGAGGTACCTCTTTAATTAGCCCCATTCTACCGCGCCTTCAGGAGGTTGTGGGCAGCGTGGTCGAGTATTATAGTCGCTGATTCAAGGCAGCTCGGCTGCCTTTTGCGTTTCTGAGAGCCATTTTAGGCTGCCAACCCCCTCTGACACCACGCACAGAGACTCGTAAAGCAAGAAGACCCGCTATGACAGCAGTAATGGAAACCTACAGTCGTTTGCCCGTCGCGTTCGAGCGTGGCGAGGGCGTGTATTTGTATGATGAACACGGAAATGCCTATCTCGACGGACTGAGCGGGATCGCCGTTACCGGTCTGGGTCACGCTCATCCGGGCGTCTCGGGAGCAATCAAGGCTCAGGCCGACCAACTTTTGCACACCTCCAACCTCTACAAAATCCCGCAACAAGAAAAACTCGCAACGCGGCTCGTTGAGCAGTCGGGCATGGATACCGTGTTCTTTGGCAACTCTGGTGCCGAGGCCAACGAGGCTGCAATCAAGATTGCCCGACTGTATGGGTCTTCACGCGATATCAAAGTACCCACCATTGTAGTTATGGATGGCAGCTTTCATGGCCGTACCATGGCAACACTCACAGCCACCGGAAATCGAAAAGTGCAGGCCGGCTTTGAACCGCTGTTGGGCGGTTTTGTGCGAGCACCCTTTGGTGATGTGGAGGCGGTACGAACGATCGCAGCAAACAACCCAGATGTTGTTGCCGTGCTCACAGAACCTGTATTGGGTGAAGGAGGCATTGTTGTTCCGTCACCCACCTATCTAAGTGAGCTGCGCAATCTGTGTGATGCCAACCAGTGGCTCATGATGCTGGATGAAGTGCAGACCGGTAACGGACGGACCGGGAAATATTTTGCCTACCAACACAGCGATTGCCTGCCAGATGTGGTTACTACCGCAAAAGGGCTGGGTAACGGTGTGCCTGTTGGCGCTTGTCTCGCTAGGGGTAAAGCCTCAGCCGTATTGATCCCCGGAACCCATGGCTCCACTTTTGGCGGTAACCCCCTGGCTTGCGCAGCGGCCAACGCCGTTATGGACGAACTGGAAGCAGGCCTAATTGAGCGTGCGGCCCATTTGGGTAAGCGGATTGTCGAGCGCTTCGAGTCTGCACTTAAGGGCAATAATCGCGTTGCAGACATTCGCGGTGCCGGTTTGATGATCGCGGTCGAACTCACCGAACCTTGCGGCGAAATTGTCACTCAGGCGCTGGATGCAAAGGTACTTTTAAACGTAACCGCAGAACGAGTCATTCGACTCCTGCCACCTCTCATCATGACGGATGAAGAAGCAGACTTGTTGGTTGATCGAGTAGCGGCACTAATCTGATGGAACAAACCACCGGGAATAAAGACAACGGCAAGCGAGATTTTCTATCGCTACTTGATCTGACACCAGAAGAGATCAATCAGCTTGTTGAGAGAGCACACACACTGAAGGCCATGCAAGAAGCTGGGGAGCTGTGGCAACCGTTGATCGGCAAAACCCTCGCCATGATTTTTGGATTAAGCTCGACCCGCACCAGAGTGGCCTTCGAGACTGGCATGCACCAACTGGGCGGACACGCCATTTTCATGAGTCCCAGAGACAGCCAACTCGGTCGCGGAGAACCCGTGGAAGACACGGCCCGGGTGCTGTCTCAGATGGTCGATATTGTCATGATTCGCGGCGACTCCCAGGCCGACATGGAGACCTTTGCTCGCATGGCCAGCATCCCTGTGATCAATGCCATGTCAGAGCTGCTGCACCCCTGCCAACTGCTTGCAGATGTACAAACCTTCACAGCACATCGCGGTTCAATTCAGGGTGCAACGGTTGCCTTTGTTGGCGACGGTTACAATATGTGTAATTCCTACATTAACGCAGCGACTCAACTGGGCTTCAAACTGAATATTGCTTGCCCCAAGGGCTACGAACCCGATGCATCCCGACTAACAAATAACAACGTGCAACTGTTTGACTCCGCTGCAGATGCCGTAGAACAGGTAGACCTTGTAGTTACAGATGTCTGGTCATCTATGGGACATGAAGAAGAAACAGACCAGCGCAAGGCTGATTTTGCACCGTTTCAGATCAACACCAAACTGTTAGATCTCGCAAGCAAAGATGCCTTATTAATGCATTGTTTGCCGGCGCATCGCGGAGAAGAAGTTGACGATGAGGTAATGGATGATCCTCGCAGCGTCGTCTGGGAAGAAGCCGGCAACCGGTTGCATACCCAAAAAGCACTGCTCGAATTTTTACTTCTGGGAGCATCTCGCCCCGCTTAGGCTGTTTGTACGCTCTAGCTGTCTGTCCGCTCTAGCTGTGTTTCAGCTGCAGCTCCGCAAGCGGCGTCGGCCTGTGGATGCCATACCCTTGTGCGTAGTCAACGCCAATTTCCCTTAGCTGGGCAAGAATTTCTTCATTCTCAACAAACTCGGCAATGGTCTTCTTGCCCATGTAGTGCCCGATCTCGTTGATAGATCGCACAACGGCATAGTCACCCGGGCTGTCTGCAAGATCACGAACAAAAACACCATCAATTTTAACGTAGTCAACGGGCAAATTGCGCAAGTAGGAATAGGACGACAAACCCGTACCAAAATCATCCAGAGAAAATCGACAGCCAATAATCTTCATACGGTTCATGAAGTCGACGGCGTTATCAAGGTTTGAGATCGCGGCAGTCTCTGTAACCTCAAAGCACACTTTCGCAGTCGGCGTTTGGGTTTGGGTAAACTGCTCGAGCACAAAATCTGCGAAGGCTTCATCGTTCATCGAGTGGCCGGAGATATTGATCGCAAATCCAGAGATATCATCCAGCTCATCGCGATGCTCAGAAACCCACTCGAACACGTTCTTTATCACCCAGCGGTCAACCTGAACCATGCGGTTATAGGTTTCGGCGGCGAGTATGAATTCCGCGGGCGGCATCATATTGCCCTCTTCATCCTTCATCGTCAGCAGAATTTCATAGTGCGGCTGCACTTGAGAATGTTGGTTGATAGGCACAATTTTCTGGCAATTCAAAACCAGGCGTTCATCGTCTAGTGCTTTGTCGAGTTCGGTGACCCACTCCATAACACCCTGACGTTGCTTCATCCTGGTATCGCCAAGCTCAAATTCCTGCAACCGATTGCGGCCGGATTCTTTTGCGGTGTAACAGGCTTCCTCGGCATACACCAGGGTTTCCTGAACGTCACTTGACTCATCGACAAACACAAGCCCAAGGCTTGCTGACAAACTGTGAACCCGGTCTTCCCAGGTAAACCGCTCTGCACGCATGGTTTCCAGGAGCTCCTCTCCAGCTCGACGTACGTCTTCGGCTGAGAGGTTTTCAAAATGCAGGCCAAATTCGTCGCCACCAAGGCGCGCAACGTTTGCGTTGTAGGGTTCGGCAAAATCAGCCAGAAGCGTACCAAGATGTTGCAGAAGCGCATCTCCAGCGGCGTGCCCGCTGGTGTTGTTGATGATCTTGAACTGATCGAGATCCAGGTGAAACAGCGCACTTTCGCTGTGGTCTGCCTTAGCCTGGTTAATTGCTTTTTCGATGCAGCGCTCGAATTCCTTGCGATTTAGCAAAGAGGTGAGTTCATCGTGAGATGCCTGGTAGGCGAGTTGGTTGTGCATGTTCTGCAGCATGCGCTGCGAAGCACGCTCCATGAGCGGCATATCGTAGTCATCAAGCAGTGTGATTTCACCTCGGTGCAGACCGTCAGTGAGTTGCTTGAGGCTAAGTTCTTTGGTTTTCACACCCTTGCGGTTAACCAACACAAACAGCGTGTACTGATCACCGACAAAGGCAATCGTCAGGATAAGCGGCCGGCCGTTGTCGTCGCTCATCGCAAGCCACTCGCCCACCTGAATGCGCCGGGCGCGCTCCAGAGCAGTGGTCCAACTGCTCCGCAGATCTTCGTCTTCTGTTTCAATCGCGGGATCGGTTTCGGGCAATAGTCCGTCAAGACCCAAGGTCTCAACCAGATCGTCTTTTGGCGTGACTATCGATTCAGTAGATAAACGCTCTCCAGTTGTGTCCCCCACCATGGCAGAAGATAACTTCATCACCAGCGGCGTACGTTTGGACGGGTCAAACGAAATATCGTTAAGGCCCGTAACCACACGCTTTAAGACGTCTTCAGGATCAACGTAATCTTCGTCTCCAGGCTGGACTTCACCAGCAAGGTGCTGCTTAACCTGGTCAACAACGCCAAGCGCGTCGCGCCATTCCGGGCTGTCTATGCCGTGTCTTAGATAGGTGTGAACCATCAAATTACGCCAGCCGGGATTCAGCAGTTCAACCAGTAAGTCAGGTACTTCCTGATCTGCGATTCGATCGCCCACCTCGTCAACAACGGCACGGCGCGCACGCGCCAGCTTTTGCTGACCTTCACTGGCTCGGACAGTGCGTTCAACATTGCCGCGATAGGCTTTGGTCTGCCGGTCAATAAGCGGGTTCAGCTCATCAACAGCTTCCTGAATAACCTGCGGGTTCTCGTCATAATCGTTGACCACTCGTTCGAGTACGGCATCAACACGCCTGCCCACTTCGCGATCAATTCCCTGACTGACATCATTAGTATTGCCAAGACGCGCCAGCAGGTTGAGCATCATGGCTGCAGAATGAGGCTCCTCTGCCGTGTGCTCCAGAAATTTCTCATCCGTGGCCGCAACCTTGTTTAGGGTGATCTCAAGGCGTTTGATCCAGTCGCGCACACCTTCTGTTACCAGCTCATCCTGGCGCATTGAGTCGACCAGATTTTCCATCACGTTGATGGTGTCGTATTCCGCTGGGCCAAATCCTTTGGCATCGCCATGTTGCTGGCGCAAGACTTCAACAAGGCGAGGCTTAAGACGTTCATCGCCAAGCGACGCATCACCCAGCTCGCTCTGAATCTGCTGAAACGCATTCATGATGTCATCGGGTGCAAAACGCGCCTCAGCGGGAGCATCTTCAGGCACCAGCAAATCATCAACCTGTTGCCCCATCCGTTCACGGGTTTGCCGCCCAAGAGACAGAAGTTCACGCGCTGCCTTGTAAACCTCTGCCGTACCCCCGCGCACAGACGGCGAAAACGGATCGTGACCCGCCATGGCTCGCGGTTGAGACACTCCATCAACAGCCATAGCTGCTTCTCGAACCGCTGAATCCATCTCCTGATAGTTCTCTGGATCTTGTACATCAGGAGGTTCAGTCGGCTCTTGGGCTTCAGCCTGAGGCTGTTGCACTGCGGCGGGCTGTTCAGCTCGTTGTTGCGCGGTGCGCAATTCCTCAACGCTTGGAAATACGCCGGTTTCGTCGAGCATTGTCGAAAGCGCCGTATAAAGACTCTCCAGAACCGGTATCAGGACGTTTTGAAACTCTGAAAATACTTCCTGCTTGACGTTGCGCCGGAATTCCAGATTTTCTATTGCATCAGCAAATGCCCAGGTGAGTACTGCCGGACCAATGGGCACAACGTCCTTGTGCCCCCAGGGTTTCGCGATCAGTTCAAGCCAGGTACGCAGGTCGAGGAGTGCATCGTTGAAACGCCCTTCGGCCTTTGAAATGACCTCAGCAACAATAAGCCAGTCTTCAAATTCTTCGGTATCAACCAGCTCCAGCTTTTGAGTATTTCCGGTATCTCGACGACGCCGTTTTTCAAGAACCTCTTCAAACTCGCTGACTTGATCGATCTGTTTCAGTACCAGATCTGCAAAGGTGGTCTTCACCTGATCAGCGCCTTTTTCCAGCTGATCAAGGCCCTCGAAGTACATCATCTGCATGGCGTTTGTGCCGGCGTCGCGCGCCTTCGCTAACAGATTTTTATTGGCCGAATCAAAAAAGTTGCGGCTAACGCGTTCGACCGCTCGCTCCATAACTCGTCGCAGACGACGCTTTATTCGCTCCGCATCCACTTCGCTAACACGGTGATCGCGCAGCAATTCGTCTGGCACCTGACCGGGAGTTGCTTTCGCTGCGCTCCCACCCGGTTCGTCTGCGGCAGATGATCCGGCCTTGCCGGTGACCTCGCGGCGCGACACCGTACCCGAGGCAACCGCATACTCAAGCAACGCATCAAAAGCATCGGCAGGTAACTCGTCAGGATAGCGAATGCCCAGACCAGCGCCGTTATCGAGTACGCGCGCAACAACACAGGGCAATCTGAAGTGTAATTGGCCCGTGGGTGTCGCCACCGAGAAGTGCAAGCTAATTTCGGAACCAGCATCATAGACACTGCCTGAGGCCAGCAGAGAGCTGCTGCCACCCGAGCCTGTGAGGAGCATTCCGCTCTGGCAGAAGTCTCGAATCGTACAGAGCCAGGACCGGCCCTCGGGCGGGTGCACAAGCGCGCTCAGCGAAATAGGCTGGCGCAGGTGTTGGCGTCTATTTGCATCCATTAACGCGGACCAAATCCTTGTAGGGCCGGTTTCGAAGCGACCCGAGAAGGGCTGCAACCGAAAGCCAAAATTCTTTAAAAAACCTCTTCGAGAGTACCGTAACTGGCAGTGCCACGCACGCAAAGTGCGCGCTGGTGCCGCGCTTCTGTGGGCTGGTTCTCGGTTGGTTAGCGTGCTGGTTAGCCCTCGAGGCGCCCAGCGGGATCAGGCGCAGACCAGACGATCGCGCCCCTCGTCCTTGGCCTCATACAGCGCTGTATCTGCGCGGCGCAAAATTCGCTCCACCGTGTCATCTTCGCGATGACTGGTAAGCCCTGAGCTCAGAGTAATACGGTAAGTTGGCTCCGCGTTAGACACACGGATTGATGCAGTGCGCATCCGCAGGCGTTCAACGATATCGCGAGCCTCAGATTCATCGGCATCCACCAGCACAAGCACAAACTCTTCGCCACCCAATCGTGCCACCAGGTCATTGGTGCGCACAGAGCTTAGGGCGGCGTCGGCAAAGGACTGCAGCAACCGATCTCCACATTCATGGCCAAAGCGGTCATTCACTCGCTTGAAGTGATCAAGATCACAATACGCCAGGGCGAACTCAGGGCCGCCTCGCTCTCTGGCTGCGATGGCACGCTCAACGTAGTCGAGCAGGTGCCGCCGGTTATACAAGCCCGTTAACTCATCGCGCAAGGCAAGCTCTTCAACGCGTCTTAGCGCATGGGTGAGCTGTCGATTTCGCGCCCCGGCCTCAGCACGAAGCCGAATGATCTCGCGGGAAACCAAAGATGCCGAGAACAGCAGAACGCAAAGCCCAAGCAAGCACAGCAACTCAAATTCCAGGGACAAAGGTGTGAGGGTAGATTTCAAACCCACGCAAAACGCGTAAGCCAGCAGCGTAAACAACATCACGCTACGAACCCGTCCCTCGCTGAACTGCAGCCCGCTGTAAAGCAGACCAAAGACCACTCCGATCAACATCTCCAGCCGCATCTCACCACCAAGAAAAGTGGCAAAGGCAACAATTCCTGCGTTGCACCACAACGCAAGCAAAAGATCGATCCGAATCACCGGTCGGGCGGAGGGCTTTGCATGCAGCGCGCTGCGCAGCAGCACGGCGCAACCCGCAAGCCACCCACCAAAGCCGGCAAACGCTGTAAATCCCGAGCCTTCAATCCGATCCGCGAGATACAACGAGAAGAAAAACAGGGCATAACCACCGAGCAATCCAAAGGCAAGACGAAAACGCAGACCGCCGTCGAGCAGGCGGGGGGGTGCTGCCAACGAACCAGTGACCGGCGTTTGACCGAGCAAATCCTTGGCCTGAACAGTAGCCTCCGGGTCGGATCCCGGCATCAGGAAGTCGGTGTTGTTGTTGGCGATCTCGCTCATGCACCGATTATAGGGATGCGAGCGTCCTGCCCCTTCCGGGTTTGTTACGCCGATTGTAAGCGGGGTGTAACAGTTGTACCCGAGAGGTGGCCGAAGAGGTATGCCCTTTGAGGTTTAAGGTTCGGTCGGTGGAGAATAAAGCACCCGCGCTACGGCCTCATCCCAACCCGCAAGCAGGCGGCCTCGTTCATCGTCTGCCATCGACGCCACAAAGCGCTGATCACTGTGCACACAGCACTCGCCGGCCTCGACCAGGGAGCTAAAAACGCCTGCCCCAACGCCTGCCAGCATTGCGGCACCAAGCGCAGTGGTTTCGATCACCCTCGGCCGGTCGACGTTCACGTCTAGCACATCAGCAAGGAATTGGCAGAGCCAGCTGTTCCCTACCATGCCGCCATCCACACGCAATTCACTAATCGCACAACCATCCCCAGCAAGCGCCTGTGCCAGCGCCTCGGTTTGATAGGCTACGCTTGCCAGCGTGGCGGTGACTATCTGTTCCCGCGAACTATCGAGTGTGAGGCCACTCACCAGGCCACGCGCTGCAGGCTGCCAGTGCGGCGCCCCCAGCCCAGTGAACGCCGGAACCACGTAAACCCCGCCGGTGTCGCCATTGGTCGCGCGCGCGCAGGTTTCGGTGTCTTTGGCATCCTGAATGAGGCCCAACTGGTCTCGCAACCACTTCACAGCGACACCAGCAACAAAAATACTGCCTTCCAGAGCAAAGGTTGATTTACCGTCAAGACGATACGCAACGGTGCCAAGCAACCTGGAGCCACTTTCGCGCAACTGATCTCCGGTGTTTGTGATCAGAAAACAGCCGGTACCGTAGGTACTTTTGGTCATCCCATCGGTTAGACAGTTTTGGCCGATCAGTGCGGCTTGCTGGTCACCTGCTACACCATAGATGGGGATAGAGGCACCAAAGAGACTCGCTTCAGTGGCACCAAAATCGCTCACACAGTCTCTTACTTGCGGCAACAACGACCGAGGAATGTTATGCAGCTCAAGCATGGCCTCACTCCAATCCTGGGCCTTCAGATCGTAGAGTTGGGTTCTTGAGGCGTTGGTGGCGTCCGTAAGGTGGACCTGGCCACCAGTGAGCCGATAAAGCAGGAAGCTGTCTACCGTACCAAAACACAGATCTCCCGCTTCCGCCTGCTGCCGGGCCCCGGCCACGTTGTCGAGCAACCAGGAAAGCTTGGTGGCGCTAAAGTACGGATCAATCACCAGACCCGTGGTTTGTCGAATCAATTCACCGTGTCCCTCGGCGCGTAACTGGGCACAGCGATCCGCCGTACGGCCGTCTTGCCAGACGATTGCCGGGTAAAGGCAACGGCCAGAGGAACGATCCCACAGCAAGGTGGTTTCTCGCTGATTGGTAATGCCTAGCCCTGAGAGCTCAGCGGCACCTACCCCCGCATCAGCAAGCGCGAGCCGCACCGCTGTAACCGTGGTATCCCAGAGCACTTCGGGGTCCTGCTCAACCCAGCCATCGTGGGGAAAGCTGGATTCAAAATCGAGCTGGCCCTGACCAACAATTGCTCCAGTGTGGTCAACCACAACCGCGCGCGAGCTTGACGTGCCCTGATCGATCGCCAGCATCAAAGAACGCTCTGCTGAACG
>CAZWMD010000009.1:25758-29363 GCA_964634815.1 uncultured Pseudomonadales bacterium
GCACCGCCAAGTAAGAAGCACCGCAAGAAAAACTGTCGCAAACCGCATCGAGATTGCACTGTTGTGGGCAGAGTCTATCGATCTGCAATTCCCCCGACCCAGTCGGTCGAATCAGGCACAGAGCGTCTTGTTAACCGTTTCTTGTTAACTGTTTCTTGTTAAACCGCTTCTTAAAAGACGTTTCTAAAAAGACGCTTTTAAAAAAACAGCTAAAACACTGCGCAAATAAGCTCAGGCTTATGGGCAACAAATAGCTAACAACAAATACGAATGAGTCAGACCACCGCCAGTCAGGAGACCCGAAGCTCAATGCAAACAGACACTTTCGACAATACTGCTGTAACCACTGCTACCCAGACAGCACGCCCACAACCCCCAACAGATACCCTGGCACCCTCTCTAACCGCCACAGCACCCGGGCAATTAAAGGTGATAAAACGCAATGGAACGGTTGTGTCTTACACCGATGACAAGATTGCGGTTGCTATGACTAAAGCATTTCTTGCTGTCGAAGGTGGCACTGCTGCGGCATCCCCGCGAATCCGGGAATTGGTTGCCGAACTGGTCGATCAAGTGAGTGGTACGTTCTCAAGACGCCTGCCATCCGGCGGCACGCTGCACATCGAAGACGTACAGGATCAGGTAGAACTGGCGCTTATGCGCTCAGGCGAACATCAGGTCGCACGATCCTATGTTTTGTATCGCGCAGAACGCGCACGCCTGCGAGAGGAGCAGGCCAGAGTCACCGTTGCGCCAGAACATGCAAATCTGCACGTGATCAATGAAGCGGGCGAGCGAGAACTCCTTGATATCAAACGCATTCATACGCTCGTATTTGAAGCTTGCCAGGGGCTCGACGATGTCAGCGCTGAGCACATAATGACGCAAGCACTGAATAACATGTACGACGGCATCAGCAGCACCGACGTTGCCACTTCGCTGCTCATCACCGCACGCACCATGGTAGAGGATGAGCCTAACTACACCTATGTGACATCTCGTCTGTTGCTTGATGAACTGCGCCATGAGGCGTTGACGTTTCTAAACGTCCAAAAAGCTGATGCAGCCGCAGGCGACTTTCGAGCCACGCAGAGCGAGATGCGTGACCTCTACCCGCAAGCGCTGGTGAGCTTTCTGCAACGGGCATCAGAACTAGAGCTTGTTTCGCCAGAGCTTCTGGAATTTGATCTTGCGCGCCTGGGCAGCGCCATCAAACCCGAGCGCGATCTGCTGTTCACCTATCTCGGACTGCAAACGCTCTATGACCGCTACTTTATTCACTCCAATGAAGTTCGCATTGAACTGCCACAGGTCTTTTTCATGCGCGTGGCGATGGGTCTGGCCATTGAAGAGGATGACCCCACCGGTCGCGCTATCGAGTTCTATGACCTGCTGAGTTCTTTCGACTACATGAGCTCTACGCCAACGTTGTTCAATGCAGGTACTTTGCGCTCACAACTGTCGTCTTGTTTTCTAACCACCGTTCCTGATGACCTAGACGGCATTTACGGCGCTATTCGCGACAATGCCATGCTTTCCAAATGGGCCGGCGGCCTGGGTAACGACTGGACTCGCGTGCGGGCTCTCGGCTCCTACATCAAGGGCACGAATGGCAAATCTCAGGGTGTTGTACCTTTTCTAAAAGTAGTCAATGACACCGCTGTAGCCGTTAACCAGGGCGGTAAGCGAAAAGGCGCGGTTTGCGCTTATCTTGAAACCTGGCACCTTGATATCGAAGAGTTCCTTGAGCTCCGCAAAAACACCGGCGACGACCGTCGTCGGACTCACGACATGAACACGGCAAACTGGATTCCCGATCTGTTCATGAAACGTGTGACTGAGGGCGCTGACTGGACGCTCTTTTCGCCAGCCGACACACCTGATCTGCATGATCTTTACGGTACCGCATTTGAAGAACGCTACGCCCAATACGAGGCAATGACCGAGACCGGTGAGATCAGTTTGTATCGGCGTCTGCCGGCAAGTGATCTGTGGCGCAAGATGCTTTCAATGCTGTTCGAAACAGGCCATCCATGGATCACGTTTAAAGACGCATGTAATGTGCGCTCGCCTCAACAGCATGTTGGCGTGGTGCACTCATCTAACTTGTGCACAGAGATCACCCTCAATACGTCTAACGATGAAATTGCTGTATGTAACCTGGGCTCAGTAAATCTGGTTCAGCACATCGAAAATGGCGAGCTAAATGTCAAAAAGCTGAAGCGCACCATCCGCACAGCGGTACGGATGCTCGATAACGTTATCGATATCAATTACTACTCGGTACCCCAGGCGCGTACTTCCAATATGCGTCATCGACCTGTTGGACTGGGTATTATGGGCTTTCAGGACGCGCTGTTTAAAATGCGCCTGCCCTACGGCTCAAAAGAAGCGGTAACCTTTGCCGACGAATCCATGGAAGCGGTGAGCTATTACGCCATCGAATCGTCCATGAAGCTGGCCAAGGAACGCGGCAGCTATGCAAGCTTCGATGGGTCTTTGTGGAGCAAAGGTATTCTACCTCAGGACTCGCTGCGCGAATTGCAACGTCAACGTGGCGCTGAATACTTGCAAGCTAATCTTGACTCCGCCCTGGGATGGGAATCTCAGTGGAACAAACTCCGCGCCAAGGTGCAGACCAACGGCATGCGAAATTCAAATGTTATGGCGATCGCTCCAACAGCAACCATTGCGAACATCACTGGTGTAAGTCAATCGATCGAGCCGACCTATCAAAACCTGTACGTTAAATCGAACCTGTCTGGCGAGTTCACCGTGGTGAACCCCTATATGGTTAGAGACCTTAAGGCTATTGGCCTGTGGGACAAGGTGATGGTAAATGACCTGAAATATTTTGATGGCAGTGTGCAAAAGATCGAACGAGTGCCTGCAGAAATTAAGGCGCTGTATTCCACAGCCTTTGAAGTGGAACCACGCTGGATTGTTGATGCGGCAAGCCGGCGCCAGAAATGGATTGATCAAGCACAATCTCTGAATTTGTATATCAACCAGGCATCAGGCAAAAAACTGGATGTAACCTATCGCATGGCATGGCTCAGTGGTCTTAAAACCACTTACTATCTAAGAGCCCTGGGTGCTACTCACGCAGAGAAATCAACGCTTGACCGGGGAACACTCAACGCGGTTTCTTCCGGAACACAAGCTCACCCAGAGACGACCGGTCCTGAAACAACAACCGCTGCACAGCAGCCTGTTCAAGCTCAGACCAGTCAGGCCCAGACTAATCAAGCTCCTGACCTAAGCGCGTTAACGCCTCAGGATGCGCCATTAGCCTGCTCGTTGGATGATCCTGATTGCGAGGCCTGCCAGTAGCCGTGCAAATCGCTTAGACAAACAGCTGATGCATTCAAGATCATCAAACGCTAACCACACATACAAGCAAAAAAACAAAAAGGAATATCACCCATGTTGAGCTGGGACGATTACAACGAAGACGTTAATCCTGCGGTGGCTGAGCAGGCGACAAAAACTCTGACTGATACCGATAACAGGCTTGCCGAGCAGCAACTCGCCGAGCAACGACTCGCTGAGCAGCAAAGAGCCGAAGAACAGGCGCGAATCCTGCGCGAAAAAGTACAGCAAGA